>NZ_CP053346.1:0-600000 GCF_013113735.1 Sphingomonas sp. AP4-R1 | reverse complement strand
AGATCGCCGGCATCGAGCGCGGCGACCAGAGCCGCTTCGCGTTCGATCAGCGCGTCGAGGGCTTCGGCGGTCACTTGGAGGTGCCGGGCAGATCGATCGCGATCATGCGATCGGCGATCGCCTGCGGATTGATCTGATAGGTGCCGGCGGCCAGCGCCGCCTTGATCGAGGCGACCTTGTCGGTATCGATCGGCGCGCCCTGGGCGGCCAGCATCGCTGCCGGGCTGGCGGGCACGGTCTCTTCGGCGGCGGCGGTCGAGCTGATCGGCGCCCCCGACTTCGCGCCGGTGGTGCGGACCATGTCGATCATACGCTGCGTGCCCGTGGGGCCGATCGCAGAAATCATCGTCACTTCCTTTCGCATCGCCAGCCCGACCGCTCTCTACTCTACGATCAGGATAACGGCACCAAACGCAATCAGTTAAATCCTGGTAATCTCACACGACCCGCTTCGACCACTTCGGCGAACACGATCTGGCCCTGCGGCTTGCCATCCTGTTCAGTTTTCACGCGAATTCTTTTTCCCGGCGCGCCGTCTTCCTGTGCGGTCGCAGACACGCTGACGCTGAAACCGCCGGTATCGGCGACCAGATCCACGGGATCGCCGCGCCGCACGACCGGCTCCACCTTCATCGGCATCGGCGCGGCCGCGCTATAGGCGGCGGCGGAAACGGTCGACGTGGTCTGCAGTCGCTGGATCGGCACGCGGATGCGCCAGCCGATCGACGGGCAGCGCAGCGCCACCGCGCCCAGTGCGGGCGGATCGATCGTCACCGGCTGCTGGCAGGTGGCCAGCTTCATGCGACGATCGATCGGGCTGGCGGGGCCACCCGGCTCACCGATGCCCGCGCCGAGCGCGTTGATCAGACGAGCCTCCAGCGCATCCAGATTCTGGAAGGGCGCAGCTGCAGCCGGCGATGCCATCGCCAGAAGCGGAAGGAGAAGCGTTACAGGTTTCATATCCGCCGCCATGCAACAGATGTGCCAACAATTTGGTAACCTGTCGGCGAGCTGGGCTCGATGTGGAAGAGGTCGAAGCGACTTCGGAATGGTTTATCCCAGACTTGCCACCCTGAACTTGTTTCAGGGTCCAGGGCCCGACCGTCGCACCAAGCGTAGAGGGCGGTTCATGGGTACTGAAACGAGTTCAGCATGACAAAGCAGGAGAAGGAGCGGTTATTCGGCCACCAGCGACAGGCGCTGCGGGCGGCCCTCGGTCCGATCGATCGCGAGCAGGACGCGATCTTCGGAGATACCCTGCGCCACGAGCGCGCGTGCGACGGACGCGGCGCGCGCGGCGGCCAGCTCCCACGCATCGAGGCGGCTGGTCGCGCGATCCGCGCCCAGGCTTTCGAGGCGGATGCGCCCGCGTCCGGCGGGCACGCGCGCGGCGAAGGCGGCGATCTGGCGCCGGCCATCCCCCGTCAGCACGGCCTCGCCCGGCTCGAACAGGCGGGCGGCGACGAGCTGGGAGGCGATTTCGGGCGCATGCTCTTGGGGCGCATCGGGAAGGCCGGCGGCGAGCTTCGTCTTGTCCGGCTTCGCCTGCGCAAGGATCAGGAAGCCCAGCATCAGCAGGCAGAGATCGGCGAAGCTGATGGCCCAGCGGGCGCGGACCGCCCTCATCGGGACAGGCTGCGCGCGAGACTGCGCTGCAGGCCGATCGCCTGATCCAGCTCGGCGCGCGCGAGGCTCTTGAAATGGATGAGGGTGCGCTCCTGCCAGGCCAGTTCGGCTTCCGACAGGCGCTCCAGCCGATCGGCGATCGGGCCCGCGAAGAGATTGGCGACGATCAGGCCCAGCAACGTGGCGACGAGCGCGCTCGCCATCGGCGCTCCGATCTGCGTGGCGTCGGCCATCTGGCGGAACATGCGGATCAGACCGATCACGGTGGCGATCATGCCCATGGCGGGCGCGGTATCGGCCATGGCGCGCCAGAAGGCGACCACGCCGGCATGGCGGCGGCGACGCGCGTCCAGCGCTTCATCGGCCCATTCGGTGAATTCCAGGCTGGAGCGCGCATCGGACAGGCGGCGGATCGCCTCGGCCAGGAAGCGGCCGGTGGTGGCGACGCGATCGACGCAGACGATGCTCTTGGTCTCCACGATCGCATGCACGCGCGAAACGGCGGCGCGCGCGACGGCGGCATCGGCCTCCGGATCGGCGCGCAGAAGCGGGCGGAGCGCGGCGAACGCGCCCTCGATCTCGCGACGGGTCGCGCGCAGGCTCGCGACGAGCAGCGCGCCGCCCACCACGAGCGCGAAGGCGAGCGGGTCCAGCCAGGCCAGGATCGTCAACGCACCATCCCTTTACGCACCGCTCGCTCCCGCCCGGCAAAACTTTGCCGGCAGCGGCAAAATCTTGCCGGCCGGCCCGAATTGGCGCCCGCAAAGAGAGATGGAAGCCTCCGTCGCCAAACTGGCACGCCGTTTGCATCGCTGTCTGCGGGGCCGCTTTGGCCACTGTTATTCACGACCGGTTGGCGCCGGTCTTTAGCGAAGGAAGGGACAAAGATGGCCGATGATCCGCTTTTCGGCGTCCACGGAAACGCACTGGCGCTCCGCTCGCAGCGTATGGCGATGCTGGCGTCCAATATCGCGAACGCCGCGACGCCGAACTACAAGGCGAAGGACTTCGATTTCCAGAAGGCCCTCGCCGCCGCCAGTGCCGACAATACGAGCGGCGACACGGGCGCCAGCCTCGACAGCGCCGTGGATGGCGCGACGGGCTACCGCGTGCCGCTGCAGGCCAGCCTGGACGGCAATACGGTGGAGCTTTCCACCGAGCAGACGCTCTTCGCCGAGAATGCCGTCCAGTATCGGGCGACGCTCTCCTTTCTCCAGGGCCGGATCGGCACCGTCATGACGGCGCTGAAGGGAGAATAAGGCATGGCCAACAACTTTTCCGTCTTCGACATTTCGGGTCGCGCCATGTCGGCGCAGCTCGTGCGGCTTTCGACGAGCGCGTCGAACCTCGCCAATGCCGGCTCGGTCGCGACCAACAAGGCCGATGCCTTCCGCGCGCTGAAGCCCGTCTTCAAGACGATCGGCGGCGAGCAGGGCACGGCCACGGTGGGCGTCACGCAGGTGGTCGCCAGCCAGACCGAGCCGACGCAGCGGCACGATCCGAACAATCCTCTCGCCGACAAGGACGGCAACGTCTGGGAAGCCGGCGTCGATAGCGCGGCCGAGCTCGTCGAGATGATGGAGACGTCCCGCCAGTATCAAAACAACGTCCAGGTTCTGCAGACCGCGAAGTCGCTGACCCTCGACACTCTGAGGCTCGAGAAATGACCATATCCTCCGGCAACTCCTATCTGGACTCGCTCACGAACGCCTCGTCCTCGGCGGGCGCGGCCGCGACCAAATCGAACCAGACGATCGACCAGTCCGGCTTCATCAAGCTGCTGACCGCGCAGATGGCCAATCAGGACCCGACCGCGCCGATGGACAACAACCAGATGGTCCAGCAGATGGCGACCTTCAGCCAGGTCGCCGGCACGACCCAGATGAACCAGACGCTGACCTCGATGGCGTCGGACATCGCCGCCAGCCGCTTCGGCAGCGCCTCCAGCTGGGTCGGCCATGCCGCGCTCGTCTCGTCCGATATCGCGGCGGCCGCCTCGAACGGCGCCTATGCCGGCGAGATCACGTTGCCGTCCGATGCCAGCGCGCTGCAGCTCACGCTCGTCGATAGCAGCGGCCAGGTGGTGCACAGCGCCAATCTGGGCGCGCACTCGGCCGGCGCCGTGAACTGGAGCTGGGACGGCAAGGACGACAGCGGCAACGCCGTCGCCGGCCCCGTGCAGCTGATCACCACCGCGAAGGCGGCCACCGGCACCGGCAGCGTCACCGCCACCAATTCCGTGTGGACCGAGATCGCCTCGGTCCAGTCGCCGGTGAGCGGATCGACCAAGCTGATCACCGCGCTCGGCAATTACGCGCCGTCCGACATCAAGGCCGTTTCCTGAACCCTTCCCCGAACCCAGTTTTCCAGGAGTAACCCATGTCCTTCTTCACGTCGCTTTCGGGGCTCAAGGGCGCCCAGTCGGACCTCGCGGTCATTTCGAACAACGTCGCGAACGTCGCGTCGATCGGCTTCAAGAAGAGCCGCGCGGAATTCGGCGATCTGATCTCGGCCTCGCCGCTGCAGTCCGGCAACGTCGCCGGCCAGGGCACGCGCCTGAAGTCGATCAGCCAGCAGTTCACGCAGGGCGGCTTCCAGACCTCCGATCGCGCGCTCGATCTCGCCATTTCGGGCCAGGGCTTCTTCGTGACGCAGACCGGCTCGCAGATGAGCTTCACGCGCAACGGCTCCTTTTCGGTCGACGAGAACCGCTATCTGGTCGACAGCAACGGCGCCTATGTGCAGGTGCTGCCGGTCGATACGTCGGGTGCCGTGACCGCGACGGGCATCTCGTCCGCGCAGAATCTGCAGGTGCCGCTCTCCGCCGGCCGCCCGAAGGCGACCAGCGCGCTGGACCTGTCCGCGACCTTCCCCAGCGACGCGGACCTGCCGGCCAATCGCAGCGCCTATACCGCGACCTTCCCCTACAAGTTCGATCGCTACGACTCGCAGAGCTACAATTATTCCAGCGCGACCACGGTCTATGACAGCGCCGGCAACCCGCAGCAGGCGACGATCTATTACACGCGAGTCTCGGCGCCGACCGCGACTGATACCACCAGCAAGTGGGAAGCCCGCCTGTTCGTCGGCGATCAGCAGGCGAGCGCCGACGGCCTCCCCATCACCGATCCGCCCGCGCCGCTGGAGCTGACTTTCGCGGCGGACGGCTCGCTGACCTCGCCTTCGGCGGCGATCCAGTTCTCGTCGGTGCTGCCTTCGGGCGCGTCGGAGCCGATCGGCATCAACCTGAGCTACAACACCTCGACGCGTCAGGCCGCCTCCACCTTCACGCCCGGCGCCTTCCACCAGGACGGCAAGGCCGCCGGCCAGCTGAACAATGTCGCGGTCGGCTCGGACGGTCTGATCACCGCCACCTTCTCGGACGGCACGACCAGCAAGCTCGGCAAGATCATGATCGCCAACTTCGCCAACCCCAATGGCCTGCGCCAGCTGGGCGACGCGCGCTGGGGATCGACCGGACTTTCGGGCGAGGCGATCGTCAGCGAGGCGGGCTCGGGCTCGGCCGGGCTCATCCAGTCCGGCGCGCTGGAGCAGGCGAATGTGGACATCACCGAGGAGCTGGTCGCGCTCATCACCGCGCAGCGCAACTTCTCGGCCAATTCCAAGGCGATCGAAACTGCGAACAACATGACGCAGACGATCGTGAACCTGCGGTCGTAAGCGCGGTCACGGGGAGCTAGGCCATGGATCGGCTCATCTATTCATCGCTGGCGGCGATGCGGGGCGCGATGTCGCGACAGGCGACGATCGGCAACAATCTCGCCAACGTGAACACCACGGGTTTCCGTGGCGAGATGACGCACGCCCAGGCGATGTGGCTCTCCGGCAAGGGGCTCGATACGCGCGCCACGGTTTCGGGCGAGGTGTCAGGCGCGGACATGAGTGCCGGCACCGTCTCCGAAACCGGCCGCAGCCTGGACGTGGCGGTGGATGGCGATGCGATGCTGACGGTGCAGGCCGCCGACGGATCGGAGGCCTATACCCGCCGCGGCGACCTGATGATGAGCGACACCGGCCTGCTCACCACCGGCGACGGCAAGCCCGTCGTCGGTGAGGGCGGCCCGATCACGCTGCCGCCCTACGACAAGCTCTCGATCGCCAAGGACGGCACGATCTCGATCGTGCCCGCCGGCGGCAATCCGAACGACGTGCAGGTGGTCGACCGGCTGAAGCTGGTCAGCCCCGCCGGATCGCAGATCGCCAAGGGATTGGACGGACTTTTCCGGGAAACTTCAGGTGGCACGCTTCCTGCAGATCCCGATGCGAAGGTGCGCGGCGGGGCTCTGGAAGGATCCAACGTCAACGCCTCTTCGGCGCTGATCGACATGATCGACGCCAGCCGGTCCTGGGAGACGCAGGTGAAGATGATCACGACCGCCCAGGACATGGACAAGTCCGCCGCCGACCTCATGCGCCTGCCCGATTGAGCCGGCACCCGAAGGATAGACAGAGATGACCAACGCCGCCCTCCACGTCGCCCGCACCGGGCTCGATGCGCAGAACGAGCGCATGCGCGTGATCGCCAACAATCTGGCGAACGTGAACACGACCGGCTTCAAGCGCGAGCGCGCCCAGTTCGAGACGCTCGCCTATCAGTCGATCACGGCGCCCGGCGCGCCATCGTCGGCCGACAACAAGTACGCGACCGGCCTCAATCTGGGATCGGGCGTCTCGATCGCCGCCACCTCGCGCAGCGACTCGCAGGGCTCGCTCCAGCAGACGGACAATGCGCTCGACATGGCGATCGAGGGCGGCGGCTTCTTCCAGATCACGCGCCCGGACGGCACGATGGCCTATACCCGCGACGGCAGCTTCCAGCTGTCCGATCAGGGCACGATCGTCACGTCGGACGGCATGCCGCTGACCCCGCAGATCCAGGTGCCGGACGGCGCCACGCAGATCACCGTGGGCGCCGACGGCACCGTCTCCGCCACGATGCAGGGCGCGACCGCGCCGACCGTGCTGGGCCAGATCCAGACCGCGCGCTTCATGAACCCCGCCGGCCTGCAGGCCGTGGGCAGCAATATGCTGGTGGAAACGCCCGCCTCGGGCGCGCCGCAGGTGGGCAATCCCGGCGTCGACGGGCGCGGCACCGTGCGCTCCGGCAACCTCGAATCCTCGAACGTCAACGTCGTGGAAGAGCTGGTCGACATGATCGAGACCCAGCGCGGCTACGAAGTGAATTCGAAGCTGATCAAGGCGACGGACGAAATGCTCCAGACCGCGAACCAGCAGCTCTGATCGCCATGCGCATCACCCTCGCCCTCATCGCCGGCCTCGCCGCCGGCACCGCGATCCTCGCGCTTTCTGCGCCGGCCAGTGCGGGTCTGCTCGGCCCCAGCAAACAGCAGAAAGCGGAAAGGGCCGCGGCCTATGCCCCGGCTTATGCGCCCAGCACGGCCGCGCCCGTCGCCGACGGCGCGATCTATCACGCGGCTTACGGCTATGCGCCGCTGATCGC
Source organism: Sphingomonas sp. AP4-R1 (assembly GCF_013113735.1). Lineage (NCBI taxonomy): Bacteria > Pseudomonadati > Pseudomonadota > Alphaproteobacteria > Sphingomonadales > Sphingomonadaceae > Sphingomonas > Sphingomonas sp. AP4-R1. The sequence goes on along the minus strand of NZ_CP053346.1, from coordinate 592,892 downwards.
CGGCATGCGCGCCGCGCAGGTGGGCGATGTCGTGACGATCACGCTGGTCGAGAAGACGCAGGCCGTGAAGGCCAACAGCGCGTCGACCGACCGCAACGGATCGATCAGCATCACGCCGCCGCCGACCGGCCCGCTGGACTTCATCAAGAAGACCGACATCGACATTTCCGGCGGCAGCACGTTTGCCGGCAAGGGCAATGCCGCGCAGTCCAACGCGCTTTCGGGCGAGATCAGCGTGACGATCGCGCAGGTCTATCCGAACGGCACGATGCTGGTGCGCGGGCAGAAGATGCTCACGCTCAACCGCGGCGACGAGATGATCCAGATTTCCGGCATCATCCGCCCGGCCGACATCAGCTTCGACAATCGCGTGCTCTCCACGCGCGTGGCCGATGCCCGCATCACCTACACCGGCAAGGGCGAGATCGCCCGTGCCAGCCGCCAGGGCTGGCTCAACAAGTTCTTCTCGATGCTGAGCCCTTTCTAGGACCGATGATGATGTTTCGCCCGATCCGCATCCTGATCCTCCTCGTCGCCGCGGCGCTCGCCGGGTTCGCGCCCGCGCAGGCCGAGCGCATCAAGGATCTCGGCACCTTCCAGGGGCTGCGTACCAACCAGCTGACCGGCTACGGCATCGTCGTCGGCCTCGCCGGCACGGGCGACGACAGCCTGGATTATGCGGTGCAGGGGATGAAGGGCGTCGCCTCGCGCTTCGGCCTGACGATGCCGGCGAACATCAATCCGGCGCTGAAGAATGCGGCCGCCGTGATCGTCACCGCCGATCTGCCCGCCTTCGCGAAGCCCGGCCAGAAGCTGGACATCACCGTTTCGGCGCTGGGCAAGGCCAAGTCGCTGCGCGGCGGCACCCTGCTGATGGCGCCGATGCAGGGCGCCGACGGCCAGGTCTATGCGATGGCGCAGGGCAATCTCGCCGTCGGCGGCCTCGGCATCGATGCGGCCGACGGATCGAAGGTGACCGTCAACGTGCCGACTGCCGGCCGTATTCCCGGCGGGGCGACGGTAGAGCGCGCGGTGGACGCGGGCTTCGCCACCACGCCCGAAATCCTGTTCAACCTGTCCGAAGCCGATCTCACCACGGTGGGTCGCGTCGCCGCCTCGATCAACACGAAGTTCGGCATGGGCCGGGCGCGCGCGATCGATGCCGCCACGGTCGCGATCCAGGCGCCGCAGGGTGCCGAGATCCGCACCGCGCTGATGGGCGAGATCGAGGATCTGCTGGTCGATCCGGCCGACGCCCCGGCGCGCGTGATCGTCAATGCCCGCACCGGCACGGTCGTGATCAACGGCGCCGTCCGGATCGCGCCGGCCGCCGTCAGCCACGGCAAGCTAACCGTGAAGGTCAACGAGAATTACCGCGTCTCGCAGCCCGAGCCCTTCAGCCAGGGCCAGACCGCCGTGGTGCCCAAGAGCGGCATCACCGTGGACGAGGAGAAGAAGCCGATGTTCCGCTTCGCCCCCGGCGCGAGCCTGGCCGATATCGTCAAGGCCGTGAACGCCATCGGCGCGTCGCCGGCCGATCTGGTCGCCATCCTCGAGGCCCTGAAGCAGGCGGGCGCGATGAAGGCGGATCTGGTGGTCCTGTGACCGATCCTCTCTCCTCCTTCTCCTCGCCGGTCTCGTCGGCGGCGACGGGCGCCTCGACCGCTGCCAGCAAGGCGGACGCGAAGCTGAAGACCGTCGCCAAGCAGTTCGAGGCGGTGTTCCTGCGCCAGATGATCGGATCGATGCGATCCGCTTCGCTGAGCGACGGCATGTTCGATTCGAGCGCGACGCAGCAGTTTCGCGACATGAGCGACTCCAAGCTGGCCGACAGCATGGCCGACAAGAGCGTGCTGCACGTGGCCGAGCTGCTGGTGAAGCAGTTCGGCGCGACGCTGTCCGGCAGCGCCGCCACCTCCGCCACCGCCGCCGGCAATGCCGCTCCGGCAACCGGCAATGCCTTGCCGGGGGCGGCTGCCGCATCAACGAAGGGTGAGAGCGAATGAGCGATCTTCTTTCGATCGGCCGGTCGGGCGTGCTCGCCTATCAGGGCGCGCTGCAGACGATCGGCGAGAACGTCACCAACGCGGATACGGCGGGCTATTCGCGCCGCTCGGTCGTGCTCAAGGAGCAGTCGACCTATTCGGGCGCATTCAGCCTCAATCGTTCGGCGAGCGCGTTCGGCGGCGTGCAGGCTGCCGGCGTCCAGCGCGTGTGGGATCAGTACAAGGCCGCCAACGCCTGGGCCACGAACAGCGATTCCAGCAACGCCAGCACGCGCCTTCAGTATCTCTCCACGATGGAGACGATGATGAACGACACCAACAATGGTGTCGGCACGCGGCTGACGGCGGTGTTCACCGCGGCCACGCAGCTTTCGGCCAACCCGGCAGATCCCAGCCTGCGCCAGGCTTTCCTGGGCGCGATCAACGACGTCACCACCGCCTTCCGCACCACCGCGTCTAACCTGAGCAGCCTTTCGAACACGATCGGCACGCAGGCGCGGGTGCAGGTCGATCAGACCAACAATGCGCTGGATGCGCTGGCGAAGGTGAACCTCTCGCTGAAGCTGGCCGCCGTCAATTCGCCGGCGCGCGCGCAGCTGGAGGATCAGCGCGACAATATCCTGGGCACGCTCTCCGGCTCGATGGCGATCGACACGAGCTTCGAGGCGGACGGGTCCGTCACGGTGCGCATGAACAATTCGACGGGGCCGGTCCTCGTCTCCAGCAAGTCCACGATCCCGTCGCAGGTCCAGCTGCAGTCGGCGAGCGACGGGCAGCTGCAGATTTCGGTGCGTGGCGAGGACAATCTCGTCCAGACGGCGATCCCCACGGGCGGCACGCTCGCGGGTCTGGTCGGCGCGGCGACGACCGCCGCCGATCGCACGCGGCAGCTGAACGGCATGGCGACCGACTTCGTCACCATGCTGCACGATTTCCAGACCAACGGCGTCACCGATGCGGGGATTCCGGGCCGGGATCTGGTGACGGGCACGGATGCGGCCTCGATCGGCATGGCCGTGACCGATCCGCCGATCACCGTGGCGGACATCGCCGCGGCGACGCCGGGCGCCGCGATCCCGGCCGATCCGAACGCGCCCGCGCCCGATCCCAATGCGCCGGCTCCCGATCCGAACGCGCCGGTGACGCCCACGCCGGTGCAGATCGGCGTGGCCAACGGCAATCTGCTCTCGCTCGTCGCGAATTCGCGCGGTTCGGACGGGCTGGAGCAGCGCTGGAAATCGATGGTCACGGATCAGGCGCTGCAGGTGTCGTCCGCCAAGCTGCAGGACAGCGCGGCCTCGACCAGCAAGGACACCGCCTACAGCGCGCTCGACGCGACGACGGGCGTGAGCCTGGACAATGAGGCGGCCGAATTGCTGCGCTTCCAGCAGGCCTATTCCGCGTCCGCCAAGGTGATCCAGACGGCGCGCGAAACCATGCAATCCATTCTCGACCTGTTCTGAGGATTTGATCGATGATCGGCGCGACCCGCTATCAGTCCAGCCTCGAGATCCAGCGGCAGAGCAATCTCGCTGCGGAGATTTCGAAGCTTCAGACGAGCATCTCCACCAATCAGCGCATGTCGGCGGCGTCGGACGATCCGGCGGCGGCCGCGCGCGTGTCCGATATCCGCCAGATCCAGTCGAACAATGCGACCTGGCTGAAGAACATCACCACCGGCGCCGGCATCGCCGCGACCGCCGATACGGCGCTGTCGACGCTGTCCACCACGATCCAGCGCGCCAAGGAGCTGATCATTGCGGGCGCGAACGACACGAACGCCAATGTCGATCGCACGCAGATCGCGGCCGAACTGCGCTCGATCGCGGACGAGATCACCACGCTCAGCAATGCCAAGGATCCGAACGGGCAGCCGCTCTTCCCGACCGGCAGCCCCCTGCTGATCCCGGTCGCCAACGGCCAGAGCATCGCCGCGACCTCGTCCGCGAAGGACATCTTCGGATCGGTCACGACCGAGCATGGCACGCAATCGATCACGGACGTGATCAATTTCGCGGCCACGGCGCTGGAGGCGAAGGTCGACGACAAGATTCCCTATACCGACGCGAATGGCGAAACGACGGACGTCGACGGCAATCCGCTGACGATGACGCGCGCCGAGGCGCTGACCTTCAGCGTCTCCTCGATCAATGCGGCCGACGATCATATCGGCACCGCCCGAACCGAGCAGGGCCTGCGCGCGCAGCGGTTCGACGACGCCAAATCGCTGATCGACAGCGGCAATGACGATCTGAAGATCGAGCGTTCCTCGCTGGAGGATACGGACACCACCGCCGCCGTCACCAGCTTCCAGGCGAAGCAGCTGGCGCTGCAGGCGGCGCAGACGATGTTCGCGCAAACGCACAAGAGCACCCTGTTCGATCTGCTCGGTTGAAATTGCGGTTAATGCCGCATCAACCATAAAGGCAGGGATTCCGGGACGTTAATCATAACAGGCGGGACAATCCCGCATCTGTCGATCCAACGCCGGGGGAAGCTTTACATGTTCGCAGGAATCGGCCTGGTCGTCCTCCTCGCCATGGTGTTCGGCGGTTTCGCTTTCACCGGCGGCTCCCTGGGCCCCGTGATGGAAGCGATCCCGCACGAGATGATCATCATCGGCGGCGCCGCGATCGGCGCCATCGTCGCGGGCAATTCCATGAAGGAACTGAAGCAGTTCGGCGGCGGCTTCGCGAAGGTCTTCAAAGGCCCGAAATACAAGAAGCAGGATTATCTCGACACGATCTTCCTTGTGTCGAAGCTGATGAAGATGCTGCGCACGGACGGCCCGGTCGCACTGGAGCCCCACATCGAGGATCCGAAGTCCTCGGCGGTGTTCGGCGAATATCCGAAGCTGCTGAAGGACAGCACGCTGATCCACATGATCACGGATACGCTGCGCCTGGTCGTCATCTCGTCCGGCACGCTGGATCCGATGGCGGTCGAGGACGTGATGGACAATGCGCTGAAGACGCACCACCACGACGACATCCGCCCGGCGGACATGCTGCAGAATCTGGCCGACGCGCTGCCGGCGCTGGGCATCGTCGCCGCCGTGCTCGGCGTGGTGAAGACGATGGGCTCGATCGACAAGCCGCCCGCCATCCTGGGCGCGATGATCGGCTCGGCGCTCGTCGGCACCTTCATGGGCATTCTGCTCGCTTATGGTGTCGTCGGTCCCTTCGCGAACCGCTGCAAGCAGGTGATCGAGGGGGATGCCGCCATCTACGGCGTGGTCAAGCAGATCATCATCGCCTCGCTCCATGGCCACCCGCTGCCGCTGGTGATCGAGGCGGCGCGCTCCGGCATCACCCATGCGAACCAGCCGGCCTTCGCCGACGTGTTCGACGGCATGCGCGGACGGTAATTGTTCTGGAATTCCGCACCGGCCCACACCCCCACCCGGCCGCCCATGCAGAATATCCTAGATGGGCGGTCGGGTGGGGGTGTGGGCCGGTGCGGGTTTCGCGCCAGCGAAACAAAGAACGAAGGATAACCACTCATGCCGGCACCAGCGAAAAGGGGGAAGAACGAACCCGAACCCCGGCCGATCATCGTCAAGAAGATCATCGCGGAAGGGCATGGCGGCCATCATGGCGGCGCCTGGAAGGTGGCCTATGCCGATTTCGTGACGGCGATGATGGCCTTCTTCCTGCTGATGTGGATCCTCGGCGCCACCACCGAGAAGCAGCGCAAGGGCATCGCCGATTATTTCGCGCCGACGATGATCACGCTCAAGCAGAAGAGCGCGGGTGCCAACGGCTTCATGGGCGGCGATTCGATCACGTCGGTGGACCATTATCCGCACCGTGCAGGGCAGACCGGCAGCAAGAGCCTGACCGTGCCCAAGAGCGCGATCGGCGGCCCCTCCGAGGCGGAGCGCGTCAAGGAGAAGCGCCGCTTCGGCGTTCTCGTGAAGATGCTGATGGAGAAGATCCAGAAGGATCCGGCGCTGAAGAAATTCGCGCAGAACATCCGCTTCACCGATACGCGCGAAGGGCTGCGGATCGATCTGGTCGACAAGTCCGATTTCTCGATGTTCGCGGTGGGCACCACGATGCTCAATCCGGATGCGCGCGCCCTGATGGCGCAGGTGGCGGAGCTGGTGATGGCGGCGCCCAACCCGGTGATCGTGCGCGGCCATACCGATGCCTTGCCGTATGCGCGGGATCGCACGGTGAACAACTGGACCTTGTCCAGCGGCCGCGCCGATGCGACGCGCCAGGCGCTCGCTCTGGCGGGCGTGCCGCAGGGCCGCTTCTACCGGATCGAGGGCGTCGCCGATCGCGAGCCCTATATTCCGGGCGACCGCTACGATCCGCGCAACCGCCGCATGTCGATCACGCTGGCCTATATGGACGGCGGCAATCCGGACAAGCCCGAGGGCGGCGAGGACAATGCGACCGGCGCGGACGTGCCGATGACGGCGGGCGCGCCGAAGCCCGAGGCGGTGCCGGCGCATTGAGCGTGAAGGGGGGGGCGGGCGATGAGGATGCCGCTTTGCTCTCCCGCTCTTTCCTAATCCCGTTTGGTTCGAGCTTGTCGAGAACTGGCGAGGCTTCGAGCGAAGTCGAGAAGCCGGGATACGGAGCACGGGCGCTCGGCTCCGCTCGATCCCTGAGCGTTCTCGACAAGCTCGAACCAAACGGAGAGGGGTAAAGGAAGAAACCCGCTCAGGTGAGCGGCATCGAAAGCATCAGATAGGCGAGCTTCGCCTGCGCCGGCGTCGGGCGCAGCACGTTCATCCGGCCCTGTTCCAGCGCGGCGAGCGTCTGGGCGATATCGCCGGAGGTGGAGGGATCGGTCGCGATCGTGTCGTCCACCGCGAGGCGGAAGCCGTTGGTGCCGGTCGTCGGCGGCGCGCTGACGAGATCGCCCGCTTCCACGCCGAAGGACGATGCGCCGCCGGCCGCCGCCGCGCCGCCGACCGTGTCGGCGCCATTGTTGGCGAGCTTCTGTCCCATCAGCGAATAGACTTCGGAGAGGCTGCGCGCCCCGCCCGAACGATCGTAGAAGATCGAGCGATTCGCCTGCGCCTCGCGCGGGAAGAGCGATGCCGCGCTCGCATTGGGCGCGGAGTTGCAGGCCTGCAGGAAGCGCGTCGCGCCGCCGAGGCCCAGAAAATGGCACATGTAGAGATCGGTCGACGTGGCATCGCGGCCGATCGAGCGGTTCAGGCTCTGCGCATTGTCGCTGGCATAGGAGGCGGCCATCAGCGCCGCCGGGCCCGCCTGCTCGCGCAAATTCATCACGGCCTGACGATATTGCGGGGCGACGGTGAAGCCGCCGCCGGCTTTCGGGGTGATCGCATCCGCCGCCCAGCCGAAGCCATGCTCCGTGCCGTGGCGCTTCACCACTGCGAGCCAGCTCTGGTCGAGAAACTGATAGAGGCCGGTGGCGCTGCTGTTGCCCGCCTTGGCGGTGGGGTTCAGCCCGCTCTCGCTCTTAGCCTGTGCGAGCAGGTACGAGAAATCGACGCCCGTGCGCTGCGCCGCTGCGCCGATCGCGGAACGCACGTCATCGCGCGCGCTTTCGATACTGGAGGGCAGACGGCTGATCGACACGGTACGCGAAGGCTCCACATGGCTTCGCGTCTATTGTCGTTCAGGAAAGTTAAGAGTTGGTAACCGTGTTCGAAGGGGCTCTTTTAACCCCGATCCACGCCGTTTTCGATCAGCGAATCGGCCCGCGCGCGGCTTCATAGGCGGCGCCCAGCGCGAGCAATTTCGCCTCGCTCCAGGCCGGGCCGATGAAGCTGAGGCCCACGGGCAACCCCTTCACGTCTCCCATCGGCACGGTGAGGTGCGGATAGCCCGCCACCGCCGCGATGCTGCCCGTACCGGGGCCGCGCCGGGCGCTGTCGCCGTTGATGCTGTCGATCAGCGGGGCGGGTTGCGCGTGGGGCCGATCAGCACGGCAACGTCGTTTTCGCGCAGCAGCCGGTCGATTCCCTCGGGCCCGGCATGCCGCTTCGCCCGATCGCGCGCGGCGATGTAGGCGGGATCGTCGAGCCCCTTGGTCTTCTCGGCTTCGACGAAGCTTTCCTGTCCGAACAGCGGCATTTCCCTGTCCGCATGCGCGGTGTTGAACGCGATCAGGTCCGCCAGCGTGCGGGCGGAGACGGCGGGCGCGGCGCTGGCGAGATAGGTGGCGAGATCGGCCTTCAGCTCGGTCATCAGCACGATATGCTCGTCCGCGCCGATCGTGGGATCGAAGTCGCTCTTGGGGATCTCGACAAGGATCGCGCCGTGCGCGCGCAGCGCCGCCAGGGCCTTTTCGAACACCGCATCGGTGCCCGCCGAGAAGCCTGTGTCGAAGCGCATCACGCCGATGCGGACGCCTTGCAGCGCGTTCGGATCGAGCGTGGCGGCATAATCGCTGCGGTGCGCATCGGCCTGTGCGGTGGCGGGATCGGCGGGGTCGTTGCCGGCGATGGCAGACAGCACCAGCGCCGCATCGCGCACCGTGCGCGTCATCGGTCCGGCCGTGTCCTGCGAATGGCTGATCGGCACGATATGGGCGCGGCTGACGAGGCCGACCGTGGGCTTCAAGCCGACCACGCCGTTGAAGGCGGCCGGGCCGGTGATCGATCCGTCCGTCTCGGTGCCGATCGCCAGATCGACGAGCCCCGCCGCGACGGCCGCGCCGCTTCCGGCGGATGAGCCGCCGGGACTGCGCGCGGGATCGTGCGGATTGCGCGTCTGCCCGCCCACCGCGCTCCAGCCGGAGATGGACGCGGTCGAACGGATATTCGCCCATTCGCTGAGATTGGTCTTGCCGAGGATCACGGCGCCCGCAGCGCGCAGGCCCCGCACGATCGGCGCGTCGCGGCCGGTGGCGTTGTCGGCCAGAGCGAGGCTGCCCGCCGTGGTCGGCTGGTCGGCGGTCTCGATATTGTCCTTGATCAGGATCGGGCGGCCGAACAGCGGTCCGCGGGCGCGCCGCATGCGATCGAGCGCACGGGCCTGCATGATCGCGTCAGGGTTCGTCGCCAGGACGGCGTTGGTTTGGGAGTTATCGCGCGTGATGCCGGCGAGAGCCTCTCCGGTTGCGCGTTCGGCCGGGCCGGGAGGAGGAGCGGCCGAAGAAACCGGACCGGACAACAGGAGCGCGGCGACCGCCGCCGAGAGCCCCCATTTCCGTTCGTGCTGAGCCCGTCGAAGCACGGCCCTTACTCCTCACCCCAAGGTATCGAAGAAGGACCGCCCTTCGACAGGCTCAGCGCGAACGGGGATGCCGGATCAAAGCTGCTTGGCGCCGGCGTCGGTGCCGGTCTCGGCCTTCTTCTTCGCGGCGAGCTCGATCGCCTCGAGAATGATCTGCTTGGCTTCGGCCGTATCACCCCAGGCGCCGATGCGGACCCACTTCTTCTTCTCCAAGTCCTTGTAATGGGTGAAGAAGTGCTCGATCTGCTGCATCACGATCTCGGGCAGATCGCCCTTTTCCTCGACGTCGTGATAATAAGGGAAGGTGGAATCGGTGGGCACGCAGACGAGCTTCTCGTCGCCGCCGGCCTCGTCTTCCAGCTTCAGCACCGCGATCGGGCGCGCGCGGACGACGCAGCCCGGAATGAAGGGCGAGCGCGAGATGACGAGCGCGTCCAGCGGATCGCCATCGGGCGACAGCGTGTGGGGCACGAAGCCGTAATTCGCCGGATAGCGCATCGGCGTGTGCAGGATGCGATCGACGAACAGGGCGCCGGATTTCTTGTCGAACTCATACTTGATCGGCTCGCCCCCGGTGGGCACTTCGATCACGACGTTGAGTTCGTGTGGCGGATTGGCCCCGGTGGGGATGAGATCGATGTTCATAGCAGACCGGGTCGTAATGGTGCGCCGCAACAGGAGCAAGCCGCTTCTGTTGCGGGCTGGTAACCATGTTTGCGGCTGGGCAGGTGACGCTCGCCCCCGTATCCATTAGAGCGCGCGCGTTTATGGCGAAGATCGAGACACCCAAGGCCGTTCGCGGCACCCAGAGCATGTTGGGCGAAGAGGCGCAGCGCTTCACCAAAGTGGTGGAGACGTTCGAGCGCGTGCGCCGGCTGTATGGCTTCGGCCGGGTCGAAGTGCCCGTGTTCGAGGCGACCGCCGTCTTCTCGCGCAGCCTCGGCGAAACCACCGATGTCGTCTCCAAGGAGATGTACACGTTCGAGGATCGCGGCGGCGATTCGCTGACGCTGCGGCCGGAATTCACGGCGGGCATCTCGCGCGCCTTCCTCACCGAGGGCTGGCAGCAATATGCGCCGCTGAAGGTGGCCACACACGGCCCCCTGTTCCGCTACGAGCGCCCGCAAAAGGGGCGCTTCCGCCAGTTCCACCAGCTCGACGCCGAAGTGATCGGCGCGGCCGAGCCCGCCGCCGATGTCGAACTGCTCGCCTTCGCGGACCAGCTTCTGCACGAGCTGGGCGTGGCGGACGGCGTGACGCTGCAGCTCAACACCCTGGGCGATTCGGCGACGCGCGATGCGTGGCGCCAGGCTTTGGTCGCGCATTTCGAGGGCGCGAAGGATGCGCTGTCCGAAGAGAGCGTCGCCCGGCTGGAGAAGAATCCGCTGCGCATCCTCGACAGCAAGGATCCGCGCGACCGCCCCGTGGCGGACGCGGCGCCCGAGATCGACGCCTATATGTCGAGCGAGGCGGGCGCCTTCTTCGAGGCGGTGACGAAGGGGTTGGATGCGGCCGGCGTGACGTTCCAGCGCAATGCGCGGCTGGTGCGCGGGCTCGATTATTATCGCCACACCGCGTTCGAGTTCGTGACGGATCGGCTGGGCGCGCAGGGCACCGTGCTGGGCGGCGGCCGCTATGACGGGCTGATCGAGACGCTGGGTGGCCCGCACACGCCGGCCGTCGGCTGGGCGGCCGGGATCGAGCGGCTGGCGATGCTGATCGAGGCGCCGGTGCAGCCGCTCGTGCTGGCTGTCGTGCCTGATAAGCCAGAACTGGCTGACGCCGCCGTACGGGTGACGCAGCGGCTGCGCGCTTTTGGCATCGCTATCGACAATGCCTACAAGGGGAATGCCAAGCGGCAGGTCGAGCTTGCTAGAAAGCGAGGCCTTCGTGCCGCAGTGATTGTGCGTGGTGAGCCCGAAGCGGATGGCGGTACGCACGTTTCGTATTTCGATACCGACCCTTCAGCGCAGGACGAAGTTCGTTCTGCTGTTATTGCTGCCTTCCGCGGTGCATTTCCCTTCGCTGCGAGCGGGAGCAACGCATGACACCCTCTCCCGTCATCCCGGCGAAAGCCGGGATCCATGGTTTCGATTCGTTGGAGGGTGCGTGCGCCACTGGCTGCGTCGCCTCCATGGATCCCGGCTTTCGCCGGGATGACGAAGTTCTTTTGAACGGCGTCGTGGCCGGATGAGCAGCACGCCGACCATCCCACTCGAACGCATCCGCCAGATCGAGGCGCGGCGCGACGAACTCGCGGCGCAGATGTCGCGCGGCGATCTCGCGGCCGATCAGTTCGTGAAGCTCTCCAAGGATTATGCCGAGCTGGAGCCGGTGGCGCAGGCCGCCGGCGAAGTGCGGCGCTATCGGCAGGAGCTGGATGCCCTCTCCTACATGATCGAGGATGAGGAAGCCGATCCCGAGCTGAAATCGATGGCGGGCGAGGAACTGGCCGATCTGCGCGACAAGCTCGTCGCCGCCGACCGCAGGCTGGCGCTGGCGCTGCTGCCCAAGGATGCGGCCGACGAGCGTTCCGCCATCCTCGAAATCCGCGCCGGCACGGGCGGGGACGAGGCGGCTTTGTTCGCGGGCGACCTGTTCCGCATGTATCAGCGTTATGCCGACGATCGCGGCTGGCGGGTGGAACTGATGTCCGCCTCCGCCGCCGAAATGGGCGGCTACAAGGAAGTGGTCGCCGCGATCACGGGTGCGGGCGTGTTCGCCAAGCTGAAGTTCGAAAGCGGCGTGCACCGCGTGCAGCGCGTACCCGTCACCGAAAGCGGCGGGCGCATCCACACCTCCGCCGCCACTGTCGCCGTGCTGCCGGAGGCCGAGGAGGTCGATGTGCAGATCGCCGACAAGGATCTGCGGATCGACGTCTATCGCTCGTCCGGTCCCGGTGGCCAGTCGGTCAACACCACCGACAGCGCGGTGCGGATCACCCATCTGCCCACCGGCACGGTCGTGATCCAGCAGGACGAGAAATCGCAGCACAAGAACAAGGAAAAGGCGATGAAGGTGCTGCGCGCCCGCCTGTATGAGGCGGAGCGCGAGCGGCTGGCGAACGAGCGATCGGGGGCCCGCAAATCCATGGTGGGTTCAGGCGATCGCAGCGAACGTATCCGCACCTACAATTTCCCGCAGGGCCGCGTGACCGATCATCGCATCAACCTGACGCTGCATCGCCTGCCCGAAATCCTCGAGGGCGGCGGGCTGGAGGAACTCGTCTCCGCGCTGATCGCGGAGGACGAGGCCGAGCGGCTGGCTTTGCTGTCGGAATGAGCGTGAGCGTGTTTCCGTATTCCTGCGGACGCAGGAATCCAGGGCCGCATGCGGTTCGCTCCGCAGCTCTGGGCTCCCGCGTTCGCGGGAACACGGTGGCGTGAAAGCGACGGGACCGTGTCTCTTTTCCTGATCCTCGCGCTGGCGCTGGCGGAGCCTCCGGCGGAGCAACCGCCCAGTGCGGAGGCCGCCGCCGCCGCCGGGGCGGCCGATATCCACCAGAAGGTGGTCACCGCGATCCGCAACTGCCCAGAAACCAAGGGCGACGAGATCGTGGTCTGCTCCAAGGATCGCGGCATCGCCGAATCTTTTCGCCTGCCCAAGCTCGATCCGCGCTTCGCCCAATCGGATCCGAAGCTCCGCAAGCCCGCCGACGCGTTCGAGGGCACGGGCGACGGGGGCTTCGGATCGTGCAGCGCGGTCGGTATCGGCGCGGGCACGGGCTGTGCGATGCGCGACTATCGCGCCTGGGGGGACTGGAAGCGCCGCCAGCGGGCGCTGCGCGAGGCGGCGGAAGCCGACGCGTCCGGCCGGTGACGCCGCCTCTCACCGTCGACGAGGCGCTGCGCGCCGCCGCCACCCGACTAAGCGGCATGAGCCCGACCGCGCGGCTGGATGCCGAGATGCTGATGGCGCACGCGCTGGGCGTCGGGCGCGAAGCCCTGCTGCTGGGCGATCGGCGCGGGCCCCCGCCCGAAGGCTTCGCCGCGCTGGTCGACCGCAGGCTCGCGCAGGAGCCCGTCGCCTACATCACCGGCGAGCGCGATTTCTGGACGATCACGCTCGGCGTGACACCCGATGTCCTGATTCCCCGGCCGGACAGCGAGACATTGATCGAGGCGGCGCTGGATCACTTCGCGGGCCGTGATGCGCCGAAGCATATCCTCGATCTCGGCACCGGATCGGGCGCGCTGTTGCTGGCGGCCCTGTCCGAATGGCCGGAGGCGGAGGGCGTGGGCGTCGACATCTCGCCCGCCGCGCTGGCGGTGGCGCGGGGCAATGCCGAGTCTCTGGGGCTCGGCGCGCGCGCGTCCTTCGTCGAGGGCGGCTGGCGCGGGGATCCTCAGGCGGATCTGATCCTGTGCAATCCGCCCTATATCGGCACGGACGAAGTGCTTCCCGTGGGCGTCACCGATTATGAACCGGCGGGCGCGCTCTGGGCCGGAGCGGACGGGTTGGACGCGTATCGCGCGATCGCGCCGCTGCTGGATTTCGCGCCCGGCGGCGTCGCCGTGATCGAAATCGGCATGGGGCAGGGCGAATCGGCAGCGGCTCTTTTTCGGGATTGTGGCTTCATCGTTGCGGTGCGGTGTGATCTGGAGGGGCGAAATCGCTGTCTGGTGGTCACGCGCTGATCCATTCCTGCCGCATTGCGGCGAATCGTTGCACATTACGCAGCGTTAACCCTGTTTCCCCTTGGCAGAGCTGTTATGAGCCACTACATGGAAGGGCAGGACATAGGTGAGCTGGCAGCGTGCAGCGCCGCTCTCCTCAACCCCAAACCTCAGGCTAGGCCGTCATACCGGCGTCTCGGCAGTATGAGAGATCGTGGTGGCCTCTGGGTTCGCCACCGGTTGGGTTTTGGGGTTTCAATCCGGGCGGGATGCCCGGTTCCGATCGTCCGGGAAGGGCCCGGAGTGGAGTGGTGATCAATCACCAGTGACTGAAGGATCAGACCAAGTTGATGAATAATCGTCAGAACGGTCGCCGGCGCGGCCGTGGCGGTCAGCAGACGCGCAATGGTCAGCCGGGTAGCCAGGATCGCGGCAATCGCATCGACAATCGCGCGCGCGGCAACGCCGCCCAGCTTCTGGAGAAGTATAAGAGCCTTGCGCGGGACGCGCAGATGGCGGGCGACCGCGTGAACACCGAATATTATCTCCAGTTCGCGGATCATTATTTCCGCGTTCTGGCCGAGAGCCGCAGCCGCTTCGAGGAGCAGCGCCCGCAGCCGGCGCGCCGCGACGATTTCCGCGACGAATTCGGCCAGGATGGCGACGACGAGCAGGACGGCCAGAACGGCTTCGATCCGCGCGGCGAGAGCCAGGGCAATTGGAACGAAGGCGAGGACGAGCAGCCCCGCCAGGAAAGCCGCCGCGAGGAGCGCCAGGAGCGCCCGCGCCGCGAAGACCGGCAGGAGCGCCCCCGTCGCTTCGAGCGTCAGGAGCGCGCCGAGCAGGCGCCGCAGGCCGAGGGCGCGGACCAGTCCGCCGCCGCGACCGAAGACGCCGCGCCCCGCGCCGAGCGTCGCCCGCGTCGCGAGCGCACCAGCGGTGCCGCTGCCGGGGAGGGCCGTGGCGCCCGCACCCCGCGCGCCGAAGCGGCCGAGGAGGTTGCGGAGCGGATCGAGGCGGATCGCCTGCCGCTGGGCTTCTCGACCATTCCGGCCGAGCCCGCCGTCGCGGAGCAGGGTGAGACCGGCGAGGTCGAGGCACCCCGCCCGCGCCGCACCCGCGCGCCGCGCAAGCCCAAGGCCGAGACGGCGACCGTCGACGCCTGATCGGCTGGCCGATGGAAACAGAAGAGGGGGCGGCTTCCGGGCCGCCCCTTTTTTGTGTCCCGGCCTGTTCATCCTGAGGACTATCCAAAAGGCCCCGTTCGTCCTGAGCGAAGTCGAAGGACGGGAGGCAAGCGCTGCGCCTGAAGCCCGTCCTTCGACTTCGCTCAGGACGAACGGCGAGTATTACGGGCCTTTGGGCTAAAGGGCTCTGTAAGAAACGGAGCGTCTATTTCCCCGCCGCGATCCGCCGCGCTTCGTCCAGACCCGCATTGATCGACGCGACGATGCCGTCGCCCATGCTGGGAGAGGCGATCGCCATCAGGACGAGGCCCGCGAGCAATGTGGCGGGCAGGCCGACCGCGAACAGGTTCATCGCCGGCGCCGATCGGGAGAGCATCCCCATCACGATCTGCACGAGGATCAGCGCGAATCCCACCGGCAGCGCGATGGCGAGCCCCGCCGCGAACAGATCGCCCCCGAACATCACGAGGCCCCGGATGCTGGACGAAGCGGGCATCGCCGCGCCCACGGGCAGCGCGCGATAGCTGTCGACGATGATCGTGGCGAGGCTCAGATGCCCGCCGATCGAGAGGAACAGGAAGGTGGCGATGATCGAGAGGAACTGGCCGAGCGCCGGGCTGGACGATCCCGAGTGCGGATCGATCATCTGCGCGAAGCCGAGGCCCATCGTGTTGCCGATCGTCTCGCCCGCCAGCAGCGCCGAAGAGAAGCCGATCTGGACGGCGAAGCCCAGCGCAATCCCGGCCATCACCTCGCCCAGCACCAGCACGATGCCGGCCACGGAGGTGACGCCGTCCGGCGGCAACTGGAACGGCACGGCGGAGAGCCCCGCCATGCCCACCGCGAGGCTGACGATCAGGCGCAACTGCACCGGCACGGCCGCCATGCCGAAGATCGGCGCCGCGAAGAAGGCCGCGCCCGGCCGGATCATCGCCACCAGCCACAGCCAGAGCTGATCCTCGACATGTTCGAAGCCTGCGGGGAACATGGCTAGCGGGAGCCGCGCGCGGGATAGTCAATTTCCCCGTTCGTCCTGAGCGAAGTCGAAGGACGGGAGGCGAGCCGAGCGCGTGAAACACGTCCTTCGACTTCGCTCAGGACGAACGGGTATATGAGGCGCACAGAGGAAAGGGAGCCGAGCGCCCTCATCGCACCAGATCGGGGATGCGGGCGAAGATGTCGCGGGTGAAGTCCGCGATCAGATAGAGGATCGCCCCCCCGAACAGCGTGAGGCACACGCCCACCACGATCAGCTTGGGGACGAAGGACAGGGTCTGCTCGTTGATCGAGGTGGCGGCCTGGATCATGCCGAGAATCAGCCCCGCCGCCAACGCCGGGATCAGGATCGGCGAGGCCGCGAGCGCAAGGATCCACAGGGCCTGCTGGGCCACGCCGATGAAATAATCGGGCGATGCGGATTCCATCAGCCTTGCTCCCCTCCCGCTTGCGGGAGGGGCTGGGGGTGGGCCAGCGACCGTGCAAACGAGGGCAACATCCAAGGGGCGAGCGCGGAAGCCCACCCCCGACCCCTCCCGCATGCGGGAGGGGAGAAGAGGCCAACAATCACGTCTGGAAACTCGCGGCCAGACTGCCCATCGTCAGCGCCCAGCCATCCACCAGCACGAACAGGAGAAGCTTGAACGGCATCGAGATGATCGAGGGCGACAGCATCATCATGCCCAGCGCCATCAGCGTGGACGCCACCACCAGATCGATGATCAGGAAGGGCAGGAAGATCATGAAGCCGATCTGGAACGCCGTCTTCAGCTCGGACGTGACGAAGGCGGGCAGCAGGATCGAGAAGGGCACGTCCTCCGGCCGGTTGAACTTCACGGGGCCCGCCGGCGCGCCCGCGCGGCGATCGCCGGCGGCCGCCATGTCGGCGAACAGCTTGAGATCGGTCTGGCGGGTCTGCTTGATCATGAAGCCGTGCAACACGTTGGCGCTCCGCGCGATCGCCTCCTCGATCGGGATCTGGCCCGCGCCATAGGGGCGATAGGCGGTCGCCGTGATCTGATCGACCGCCGGCCGCATCACGAAGAGCGAGAGGAAGAGGGCGAGGCCGACCAGCACCTGATTGGGCGGCGTCTGCTGCAGGCCCAGCGCCTGGCGTAGGATCGAAAGCACGATGATGATGCGCGTGAAGCTCGTCATCATCAGAACCAGCGACGGCAGCACCGTCAGCAGGCTCATCAGCAGCAGGATCTGGAGGCTCAGCGACAGCGGCTGGCCCGTTCCGCCGATCGTCCGCATCGCGCGATCGAGCCCGCCCGAGGGGTTGGCGGGGGCACGGGCGCGGCGGCCGGCGCGGCCTGCGCGAAGGCGGGGTGCGCGAGGATCAGCGCGAGAAGGAAGGCGAGGGCGATCCCGATACAGTATCGAACCGTTCGCTTCGAGCGGAGATCGAGCTTGTCGAGATCGTAGTCGAGAAGAGTTCTCGACGGTCGCATCTCGACTTCGCTCGATGCTGCTCGAACCCAGCGGAGGGTTCTATTCCCCATCCGGCACCACGAAGGTGGGCGCCTCGACTTCCGCGATCTTGTCGACGCGGCCGCGCGACACGGCGAGGAGATAGCGCTTGCCGGCGAATTCGACGACCGCCAGCCGGCTCATCGGCCCCATCGGCATCGCATCCACCACGCGGATCGCGCGTTCGCGCTGGCCGAAGGGCAGGCCCGGCTGGAAACGGCGGTAAAGCCACAAGGAAAGGAAGGCGAGACCGCCGACCAGAGGCACCAGCAGCAACAGCCGGGCCAGGTATTCCAGCATCATTTCCGGCGTTCGAGTCCTCCCAGTCGCGCCTCGGCGGCCACGACATCGACGACCCTTATGCCGAACTTGCCACCCACAGTCACCACCTCGCCGCGCGCGACGAGCGTGCCGTTGACGAGGATGTCGAGCAGCTCGTTGGCGGCGCGGTCCAGCTCCACCACGGAGCCCTCGGCCAGATCCATCAGCTCGGCCAGCTTCAGGCTGGTCGAACCGACCTCCACCGACAGGCGCAGCGGAATATCGGCCAGCAGCCGATAGTTGCGGCCCGCGAGATTGGTGTCGCTGCTCAGCATCGGGGCTTCCATCATGTCGCTCATCGGGTTCAGCCTACTCTTTCAATCAACATGGCCGCACGGCCGTCCTGTTCGCCGATCTGGCCTTCCGCGACGGTGCGCGACGCGATCAGCAGGGGCGTGCGCGGCAGGATCTGGATCGGGATCACGTCGCCGGCCTTCAGGCTCATCAGCTGCGCGAGCGAGATTTCCGGCCGCGCGAGGATGCTGCGGACGGGCAGCTGCACCTCGGCCAGCGAGGCCGCCAGCATCGATTTCCACGCGCTGTTGCCCGAAGGCGCCTCGTCCACCACGCGCTTCGACATCTGTTCCTCGATCGGGCGCAGCATGGCGAGCGGATAGAGGACGGTGATCGTGGCGGGCGTGCCCTCGGTCGGTGTGATCGTGAAATTCTGGATGACCACCTGATCGTCCGGCCGCACGAAGCGGATGTGGAAGCGGCTCGTCTCGCGCTGGGCGAGATTGGCTTCCACCGGCATCACGTCGCGCCATGCCTCGACCATGATCGAGGAGACCTTCTCCAGCAGGCGGGCGAGCAGCAATTCCTCGCTCGCCGAAAATTCCAGCCGCTTGCCGGCATTGGGCTGCGGGCCGCTCTGGCCACCATAGAAACGCTCGATCAGCGCCGCCACGAAATCGGCGGGCACGGCGATCAGCATGCCGCCCTTCATCGGCTGCAGCCGATAATGGCTGAGGCTGATGAGGTTGGGCTGCGCCTCCAGCCAGTCGTCGAACGAGCGCGTCGAGAGCGGCACCGCCGTCACCTGCGTGCGGACCTGCACGAACGGCTCGATCACGGTGCGGAGCGAGCGGGCGATCTTCTCGCCCATCCGCTCCAGTCCGGTCAGGCGCTCGGCCGGGCGGAAGCTGTCGCTGCCGAGTGCGAAGGCGCGAACCTCCGCCGCCGGACGCGCCGCCGTGGCCGCCGCGATCGCCTGCTCCAGGCCTTCGCTCAGGATGTCGCCGCTTTCGAGTCCCGAAGGATCGCCGGCGTCGGCTCCCGTCATTGGATGATGAAGCTCGTGAAGAAGACGTCGCCGACGCCGCCAAAGCCCTGATTCTGCTTCAGCGAGGTGTTGATCGCGTCGCGCAGCTGCTTGCGCAGCTCGGTCTTGCCCTGCGGCGTGTTCAGCACTTCCGCCTGCTGCTGCGAAAGCACCTGCAGGATGGCCGAGCGGACGGGCATGTCCGCCGCCTTCAGATTGTTGATCACCTTCATGTCATAGAAGGTGGAAACGCCGATGCCGACCTGAAGGAAGCCGTCCGTATCGACCAGATTGGACGTGAACGGCTGCTCCATTGCGTAATAGGTGGCCTGATATTGCGACGGATCGGGATTGGACGGCTCGGGACCCGTATCGGGCGTGCCGCCGCCGCCGGAGATGTTGCTCTTCTCGCCGCCGCCTTCGTGGCCGCCTTCGGCCGCGGCTTCGCCATGGCCGTCCTCGCTCTTCAGCATCAGCTTCGGGCGATTCGGATCTTCCTTCTTTTCGTGCGCGCTGCCGGCCATGCCGCGCCCGGCGGCCCACAGGCCCGCCCCGGCGCCGCCGCCGATCAGGAGGAGCGGCAACACGCCGAACAACACCAGCTTCTTGACGAGACCGCCCTTCTTCTTGGGCGCGGGCTCAGCCGCCGCATCGCTCATCGATCAACCCCTTACGCGTAAAGATCGGACCTGGCGTCGGCCTCCGGGCCGCGCGCCGCATCCTCCGCTTCTCGCGCATTAAGGTTAACAAATGTCTGATCCGGCGCCGGATTGCGATGCTGCGACTGGCCCTGGGCCAGACCCGCGAAAGACTGCGCCTGCTGCTGCTGCGATCCGGTGTTGGAGCCGCTCATGTCCACGCTCGAATCGCGCAGGGTAAGGCCCTGGGCGCGCGCTTCGGCGGCGAGTCGCGGCTGTGCGTCGGCCAGCATCGCGCGCGCCGACTCGGTGTCCGCGGTCATGCGGATCGAGGCGCCCTCGGCCGAGTGGCTGATATGGACGGTGAGGCTGCCGAGATGCTGCGGATCGAGGCGGAAGCTCAGCTGCCCGTCCTTGCCGGCGGTGGCGGCGATGTCGCGCGCCAGCGTGTCGAGCCACTGGCCGTCGTGCGCCATCGAAAGCTCGCGCGTCACGTGCGCGTCGGCGGCAGGAGCGGTGGCGGTGGCGGTGGCCGCCGTCGCATCCTGGGTCTGCGCCGCGTGCTGCGTGGCCGGCGTGGCGAGCAGCGAGGCGATCGGATCGGTCGATTCGGTGCGGGCGCGCGGGCGATCGATCGCAATCGCGGCCTCCTGCAGCGACGGCGCGGCGGGTGCCGCCGTCGCCTCGCGCTGCGCCGCATTGCGGAGCGCGGCGAGATGCTGCGGGATCACCGTGGCGGTGCCCTGTGTCGCATCGGGCGCGGGCTTGGCCGTGGCCGCGTCGGTGGTTGCGGGCGTGGCCGGGGATGCGCTGCCGAACAGGCGCGCGGCCAGCGAGGCGAAGCGGGATGAGACGGGGGCGGCCTGTGTGGCCTGCGCGGCGTCGCCGGCTTGTCTGGCAGCGGCTTCGGGCTCCTGCGCCTCGGTGGGAGCGGCCGCGTTGGCGGCGCGCCGAGCGACCGTACCCGTGCCGACGGCCGCGACCGGCGCGTCAGCCGTTTTGGGATCGGAAGGCAAAGCGGCGGTCGCCGTCAGCGCGACCGGCGTCGGCAGGGCCGGCGGCGGGGCGAGCGCGAGCATAATCGCCAGAACGGGATCCTCGCTCTTGTCCGTATCGCCGCCGTCCTCGTCCTTGGGCGCGTCCCCCGTCCCGTCACCATCCTGTTCGGCAACGGCCGTTTCCTCGGTGGGGGCGGCGGCATTCGTGGCGAGGGCGCCTGCGGCCGCAGCGGCGGCTGCAGCCGGATTGACGACGGTCGGCACGGGCGTCGTCGTCGTCTCCGCATCCTTGCCGGGCGTCATCGCGGCCAGCAGCGCCGCGAACGGATCGGAGGCGGCGGCGTCGCTTTCCGTCTTCGCGGCGGCGGCTCCCAGAACGCCGGCGATCGCACCGGGCTTGGCGGCGGCGGTCGTGGCAGCGGTCGGCAAAGCGAGGGCGGCGGCGATATCAGGCATTGTCGGCTTCCTTGCGGCGGGGGCGGAAGCTCGCGGCCATCCGCTCCTCGATCATCTTGTGCATTTCGGCGACGGCGCGCACCTGCAGCCGTTCGGCGCTTTCACGCGCGATGTGGGCGCCGATCCGCTCCCGGCTACGCAACTCAACCGCTTCCTTGGCCGATCCGATCGCGCGATCGAGGCCGTGGCGCACATCATCCAGCCGCATCGCCAGCTCGCCCGCATTGCTGAGCGCGGCGCCGCTGGTGTGGCCGGATTGGCCGGACAGACTGTTCCGCAGGCCCTGCAGGCGCTGGGCATTGCCCTCCAGCTGCACGAGCTTGCTCTCGGCGGTGGCGGCGGCGCCGACGGCCTGGAGGTGCTGGACGCGACGGACTCGGGCGATTCGGGCGCGGCGATCGGCTAGGGAGCTCATGAGCCGAAGTTTGCCGTCAATGTAGTAACCGAGTCGTTAAGCGTAATGAGTTCTTTTTGCCCCTGCCGGATGAATTCCAGGATCAGCGGCATGTGCGCGATCGCCGCGTCGATCATCGGATCGGATCCTTGGCGATAGGCGCCCATCAGGATCAGGTCGCGATTCTCGTCATAGGTGGACCACAGCCGGCGCAGCGTGCGCGCGGCCTCCTGCTGTTCGGTCGGGGTGATGTCGGACATCACGCGCGACAGTGACTTGCCGACATGAATGGCCGGAAACACGCCCTGCTCCGCCAGGCTGCGGGCCAGCACGATATGCCCGTCCACGATCGCGCGCGCGGTATCGACGATGGGATCGTCGGTTGTGTCGTCGCCATCGGCCAGCACGGTGTAAAGCGCGGTGATCGATCCGCCGGTGCGCGAATCCGCGCCGGCGCGTTCGCACAGGCGCGGGATCAGGCCGAGCGCGGAGGGCGGATAGCCCTTCATCGTCGGCGGCTCGCCCAGCGACAGGCCGATCTCGCGCTGGGCATGGGCGACGCGCGTGAGCGAATCGATCAGCAGCAGCACGCGCTTGCCCTGATCGCGGAAATATTCGGCGATGGCGGTGGCGCGCATCGCGGCGCGCAGGCGCAGGATCGGCGGATGATCGGCGGGCACCGCGACCACGGCGGTCTTCTTGCGGACTTCGCCACCCAGCTTGGTTTCGAGAAAGTCGGAGACTTCGCGGCTGCGCTCGCCGACCAGGCCGACGACGATCACGTCGGCTTCGGCGCCGGCGAGGATCTGGCCCATCAGCACGGACTTGCCGACGCCCGAGCCCGCGACGATCGCGATACGCTGGCCCACGCCCGCCGTGAGCAAGGCGTTGATCGCGCGCACGCCGGTGTCGAACGGCTCGGTCACGCGCGCGCGGTCGAGCGGATTGGCGCGCGTGCCCGCCAGCGGCCAGCGGCCCTTGGTGATGATCGGGCCCATCCCGTCGAGCGGATTGCCGAGCGCATCGACGACGCGGCCGAGCAAGCCTTCGCCCACGTCCACCGTCGTGCCGCGCCGATCGGGCTCCACGCGTGCGCCGGCCGAATGGGGGGCGTCGGCGTCGAGCGCCATCAGCAGGGTGCGGTCGCCCCGGAAGCCGACCACTTCGGCCAGAGCCGCGCGGCCGTCCGCATCGATCACGCGGGCGTTGGAGCCGACCGGCTCCTGAAAGCCCGTCGCCTCCAGCATCAGCCCGTCATAGGAAGCCAGCCGGCCGATCCGGCGCGGGCTCATATGGCCGATGTCGATCCCTTCCAGGATCTGGGCGGCTTTGGCGGCGATGCCGGTGAGGGCGGGGCCGGTGGGGGCGAGGGAGCTTTGCATGCGGATTCGCTTGTGACGGCAAATCCTTAAAAAGAGGGTTAAGGCGAATTAAGGCTGGTTTTCCGAGCGTTCGGGACCCGGAATGCGAAAGCGCGTCACACCGGTCGCAGGGTCTTCCGGAGGGCGGGGGGCATGCGATCCCCGTCTTTCTCTTCCATCGGCACGGAGACACACCGGTTCCGGCCTGAATGTTTCGCGTCGTACAGGGCCCGATCGGCCCGGCGCAGGGCGTCCGTCAGATCCTCGCCCTTCAACACGCCCGTCAGGCCGATGCTGACGGAGATGGCCGCCAGATCGTGGATGGACAGGCGGAAGATGGACAGGCGGATGCATTCGCAGACCAGCATGGCCTTCTCCCCATCGCAGCCGGGCAGCAGCACCACGAATTCCTCGCCGCCGAGCCGGGCCGGGATGGCCGGCGAAAGGCAGGTCCTCTGAAGGCAGTCCGCAACCGATCGCAGCACTTCATCGCCCCGATCATGGCCCAGCTGATCGTTGATCGCCTTGAAGCGATCGATGTCGACGATCGCGATCGAAAGAGCTGGCACATCGGGTTTTCCGCTCAGCGACTGGAACGCTTCGTAGAGCGCCCGGCGATTGGGCAGTCCGGTCAATGGATCGGTGTGCGCCTGAGCATGGTTCGCCTGCACGACCGATTGCAGCACGGAGATCAGGATGAGCAATCCGGCCGCCACCAGCAAGACGCCGCCGCTCGACTGCGAGAAGACGGCGTAGAGCGACGCGGCGTAATTTTCGTCAATCCCGTCTGTTCCCACGGTGGCGGCAACGGCCGGCTTCACGAGGAAATGGAGCCCGGCGACGATGAACACGATCGTCAGGGCCTTGTTCATCCGGGTTCCGGGCGCGTCGCGTCGCACCGTGGCGGCGCACAGAAACATGCTGGCCGCGCAAAACGACTGGAACGAGAGCTCATGCCAGAACGAGTCCGTCGGCCCCCTCGGGACGAAGCCGTAGTAAAACAGGCCGCACAGGATGATCGCGGCGCACATCCGCCACATCGGCCGCTTGCGATGGAAGATGGACAAGGCCGGCGCCATCAAGGCCAGGCCGGTCAGGAAGGTGCAGGGTGCCACGATCTTCATCGTCGCGACATCGGCGCCCAGCACCACCGCCAGATGCGACACCGGCTCCATGATGCCGAAGCCGTAGCTGAGCGCCATCCACCGGGTGCCGCGGACCGAAGGGTTCAGATAGGCGATCACCAGGAAGCTCGCCGCGAACATCGCCCCGAGCAATGTGTTCATCAGCAGGGGCAAAACGGCTTGCGGCAACATTTTGGGCGATAATCCAAGGCAGGCTGACGATCCCAGCGCGAACCAGATTACCCCGCTCCTGACTAGTAGGCGGTTAACGTGAGCCTATTATAGGATGAAAAATGTGGGGGCATCGCCACGAACCGTCCGGTGTTTTGCTCGAACCGGGCCGCACCGATGCACTCAGCGGCGGCTGCTCATCGCATCCAGCAGGGTGCGCAGCTTTTCCATGCGGATGGCGGGGCCGTCCTCGATCCAGCCGCTGGCGGTCTCCGCCACGACGGATCCCTCGGCGATGGCGGGGTCTGCGATCAGCTTCAGGTCCGGGCGCAGGCCGTCGATGCGCGCCGCGTCGGCAGGGTTCAGGCGCAGGCGCGCGGGGCCGCTATCCTCGGTGACGAGCGCGGCGACCGCATGGGTGCGCTCCAGCAGCAGCTCGCCGTCGATTGCGGCCGCTTCGCCCACCACCTGCCGCACGAGGCGGGAGACGGTTTCGGAAAGCAGAGCCGCCAGATCGGCGGGCGCCTCGGGCTGGATACCGGCGAGCGCGGCCGCCAGACGATCGAACGCGGCATGCTCGCTCTCATACGCGGTCAGCGCGGTGCGATGGCCTTCCTCGAAGCCTGCCGCATAGGCTTCCGCGCGCATCGCCTCGATTTCGTCGATGTCGCTGCCCGCCTGCGGCTCGGGCGTCTGCGACGGCGCCGCCGGTTCGCTGGCCCAGGCGGAGAAGGTGCCGCCCATCGCCGTCGGCCGCGCGACGAACTGCGTCGCCTTGGGCTTGGTCCACACCGGCACGGCCTGCGCGTCGGCGAAGAAGGAGGCGCCGAAGGCCCCGGACAGATCGGACAGACCGGCCAGATCAGACATAATCGTCGTCCTTGCCGCCCAGGTTGATCGTGCCGTCGCTGGCGAGGCGGCGGGCGATGGAGAGCATTTCCTTTTGCGCTTCCTGCACTTCGGCCAGACGCATCGGGCCGCGATCCGCGATCGAATCCTGGATCGACTGCGCCGCGCGGCTGGACATGCAGCCGAACATCTTGGCCTTGAGCCGCTCCTCGGCTCCCTTGAGCGCGACGACGAGGATGTCGCTGTCGACCGAGCGCAGCAGCGTGCCGAGGCTCTTGTCGTCCAGCGCGTTGAGATTGTCGAAGACGAACATCTCGTCCTCGATCACGCGCGCCAGATTCTTGTCCAGCTTCTGCAGCGCCTTCAGGATGCGGCTCTCGGCGGCCTTGCGGCTGTTGTTGACGATCTGCGCGGCCTCGCTGGTGCCGCCGCGGCGCGTGGCGGCGCCGGACTTGGGCTGCGAGACGGGGCGCAGCAGCAGGCGCTCGACATCTTCCAATGCTTCCGAGCTGATCGGCCCCAGCGTGGCGACGCGGTGGATCAGCTGCGGCTGGATGTCTTCCGGCATCTGCTGCAGCACGTCGGCCGCGATCGGCGGCTCCAGATGCGCCAGCACCACCGCGATCAGCTGCGGATGCTCGCCGTCGATCAGAGCGGCGATCGTCATCGGATCCATCCACTTCAGCGCGTCGAGCGAAGGCCCGCGCGTCGGCGGCGTGATGCGGTCGAGGATGGTGCCGGCGCGCTCGGGGCCGAGTGCGCGCTCCATCATCGCCTTGATTTGCGTGTCGGCGGCATAGCCGATCGTGGTGCGCGATTTGGCGCGGTTCACGAATTCGTCGAGCACGCCGTTCACTTCGCGCTCGGAGACGTCGGCGACGTGGAACATCGCCCCGCCCAGATGCTCCACCTCGGGCGGATCGAGCCGGCCGAGAACTTCGGCGGCTTCCTGCTCGCCCAGCAGCATCAGCAGGATCGCGGCGGCCTGGCTGCCGGTCGGCGTGTTGGCCGGCGCGGGGCCCGTGCCTTTGTCGGAGCCGAAGGCGAGCGGCTGTCCCTGGGGTTCGGCCATCGTTCTTATCCGTTCTGCGCGGCGCCGGGCATGTCGGCGCGGATGAGATCACGAACAACGAGCGCGGCGCGCGCCGGATCCTGGCGGACGAAGTTGCGGATCAGGGCGGCGCGATCCGAGTAACCGGGGGCCGATTCGATCATGTCGAGCGTCACCGGGCGGCTGGGGTCGCCGGCCGCCTCGGAGGCGATGGCGGCGGCGATCTCGCGCTGGATTTCGGGGCTCGGCGGCGTCGACGTGTCGAGCGTGCCGCCGGCACCGGCTGCAGAGCCGGCCGCGCCCTTGGCGGCCTTCGCACCCTTGGCCGCCTTGCCGCCACCCACGCCGCCGCGCTTCATCAGCGGCTTGGCGATGCCGAAGAAGACGAGCAGCGCGATCAGCAGGGCCGAACCGTTGCGCGCAGCGATCGAAACCCACGAGGCATCGTACCATTTCGGCGCATTGTCGTTGGCGGCCACGTCGGCGAAGGTCCGGCTGGAGAGCGCGAACTGGTCGCCGCGCTGCTGGTCGAAGCCGACCGCGCCCTTCACGAGCTGCTCGATCTGGGCGAGTTCCGCCACGCTGCGGGGCTTGGCGCCCTGCTTCAGGGCGACCGCCACGGACAGGCGCCGGATCGTGCCGACCGGATTGCGCGTCACCGAAACCTCGCGGCCCAGCTCGAACGTGCGGTTGTAGGTCTCGCTGGTCTTGCCGCCGTCGGCCGCCGCGGTGGTGCCGGCCTGCGCCGCACCGGGGGTGCCGGGGGCGGCACCGGGCTGCACCTGCGCCGGGGGAGTCGGCGTCACCTGCGCCGTCGTCGGCGGCTGGTTGGCGATGGCGCCGGGGATGCCGCCGGCCTGCGTGTTGCCGGCCTGGTCCTTGTTCCAGCCGCCGGCTTCGGCCTTCAGGCCGCCGGTGTCCTTGGGGTAGCTTTCGCGCGTGGCCTGCACCTCGGCGAAGTCCAGATCGGTGTGGACTTCGGTGGTGAAGCCGTCCGCGCCCACCAGCGGCGTCAGCAGCTTGGTGATCGCATCGATATAGCGCTGCTCGGTGCGCTGCTGCAGCTCCAGCTGGCGATCGCCGGCCGGGTCGCCGCCCTGGCGCGAGAGCAGGTGGCCGGTCTGATCGACGACCGAGACATGATCGGGCGACAGGCCCGGCACCGAAGCCGCGACCAGATTGACGATCGCCTGCACCTGTCCGTCGGAGAGCGCGCGGCCCTGGCGCAGGCGCAGCATCACCGAAGCGGCGGCGGGCGTCTGATCGCGCACGAACACGCTCGGCTGCTCCACGGCGAGGTGGACCTTGGCATTGTCCACGGCGTCGATCGCCTCGATCGTGCGGGCCAGATCCACTTCGCGGGCGCCACGCAGACGCTCGCCTTCCACGGCGCGGCTCGCGCCCATCGGCAGCGAGGAGATCACGCTGTCGCCGTCGGGCGCGCTCTTGGGCAGGCCGGCCTGGGCCAGCAGCATCTTGGCGCGGTAATAATCGTTTTCGGACACCGTGACGGCGCCCGTGCTGCGATCGATCTGATACTTGATCCCGCCGCTGGTCAGCTGATCGGCGACGGCGGCCTTGTCCGCATCGCCCAGCCCCGCGAACAGATCGCGCTGCGGGCCGGTGGCGAAGGTCATCCACGCCGCGAAGGCGATCGCCAGCGCGCCGATGATGCCCACCATCGGCAGGCTCTTGGCCACGGCCGGCTGGCGCGCGAAGTCTCGGATGCGCTCCAGCACGTTGCCCGAGGGAATGGCGGTGGGAAGGCGCGGCGAGGCCGCGACGGGGAGGGCTGCGTCGCTCATATCAGACCGGCATGCTCATGATGTCCTTGTACGCGGACAGAAGTTTATTTCTGACTTGCAGCGTCGCCTGGAAGCCGACCGAGGCATGCTCGCGGGAGAGCATGACCTGGGCGATGTCCGTGGTCTCGCCACGCTCGTAGGAATTGGTGACGGCTTCCGCCTTGGACTGGAGGCCGTTCACGCTTTCCAGCGCGTTCTTCATCGCGCCGGTGAAGCTGGTGGCGTTCGTCGAGTCGGTCGCCGGGGCCACGCCGCCGATGGGCGCCGCGCCGCCGATACCGCCGACGCCGGCCGAACCGGACGCCTTCTGCAGCGCGCTGTTCTGCTGCAGGATCGCCGCGCGCATCGCGAGCAGGCTGGAGGGGGTGATGCTGGTCATCGGTCAGTCCTCATGCGGCCTGCCGGCGCAGATCGGCGAGGCGATAGCGGAGCGTGCGCTCGCTGATCCCCAGCCGCTCGGCGGCGCGCAGGCGGTGGCCGCCGCAGGCTTCCAGCGCTTCCTCGATCGCGACCGCTTCCGACGAGCGGGCGGCATCGGCCAGGCGCACCGGCGAGGTATTGTTGGCGGCCGTCGCGCGGGCCGACTTCGGCATCGAGCGGACCTGCTGCGCGGCGGCGAGCGTGCCGGCCTCGATCGTCAGGTCGTCGGCCTCGATCCGGTCGCCCCGGCGGAACAGCATCGCGCGCTGCAGCACGTTCTCCAGCTCGCGGACATTGCCGGGCCAGCCATGCGCCATCAGGCGATCGAGCGCGGCGTTGGTCGGCCAGGGGAAGGTTTCGTCCGCATCCATGTGGCGCAGCAGCAAGGTCGCGGTGATCGCGCGCACGTCCAGGCGGCGCTGCGCCAGCGGCTTCAGCATCAGCGGCATCACGTTGAGGCGCCAGTAGAGATCGGCGCGGAAGCGGCCCTCGGCGACTTCCTCGGCCAGCTCGCGGTTGGCGGCGGCGATCACGCGCACGTTGATCGGCACGGGCTTGGTCGCGCCGACGGGGAGAACCTCGCGCTCCTGCAGCGCGCGCAGCAGCTTGGCCTGCAGCGGCAGCGGCAGTTCGGCGATCTCGTCGAGCAGCAGCGTGCCGCCGTCGGCCGCGCGGAACAGGCCGTCGGATGCGTTGCCGGCGCCGGTGAAGCTCCCCTTGGCGTGGCCGAACAGCATCGCTTCCAGCATCGTCTCGGGAAGCGCCGCGCAATTGACCGCGACGAACGGGCCGTCGGAGCGCTTGGAAGAAGCGTGGATGAAGCGGGCGATGCCCTCCTTGCCGGTGCCGGTCTCGCCGAGGACGAGGACGGTCGCGTCGCTCTTGGCGATTCGCGCGGCGAGGGTGAGGAAGGCGGCGCTTTCCGGCTCGCCCGCGGCGGGGCGGTCGGTCGGGCGAATCAGTTCGGCGATCAGCGCATGGCCGAAAGCGGCGTCCGTCATGCCGAACCGGATCTCGGCCGGGTGGCCGTTGGCGGCGGGCTTGTAGCTGGGCTCGCCGTCGGCGATCGTGACGATCAGGTCGCGATAGCGGGCGTGAGCGCGCTCGCCGGCGTCCAGAATGCGGATCGCGTCGCGGGCGGCGGGCGCCGCCGCATCGATCCGGAGGACGGGAAGCCCCACGCCCGACAGCCACGCTGCCAGCATCGGATTGGCCTTCGCCGCGCCTTCGCTCAATCCTGTCTCGGTCATCCGCAACAGCCCTCGAAACTTACATCCGGGCGGCCCATTCGCCGTCCGTGAAGGCTGGTTACGCCCGAATTAACTATCAAATCCTTAAAGGCACCCGCGTGTGATCCGTACGCGTGGGGCGTGCGCGTCCCGTGTGGACATGCGGGAGCGCGAGAAATCCGCCCCTTTCCACCCTTTCGACGGGGTCCCGAAAAAAACCTGGTTAAAGCACCGGCGAGGACGGTCGTTATCCGGTTTCGAGGCGGCAAGGACACTCCCCTGTCCGACGCCTGGGATTAAGCGGGGAAAGGAACCAACCTGTGACTGTGATCAACACCAACATCGCGGCGCTCCGGGCCCAGGCGGGCACGAACACTGCCCAGAAGGCGACCCAGACTGCAATGGAGCGCCTGTCGACCGGCAAGCGCATCAACTCGGCCAAGGACGACGCGGCCGGTCTCGCAATTTCCAGCCGCATGACCTCGACGGTCCGTGGCCTGGCGGTTGCGGTCCGCAACGCGAATGACGGCATCTCGATGGCGCAGACGGCGGAAGGCGCGCTCGGCCAGGTCACCAACATGCTTCAGCGCATGAAGGAACTGGCTGTCCAGAGCGCCAACGGCACGCTCTCCGACACCGATCGCGGCAGCCTGCAGAACGAGCTGACGCAGCTCGTCTCGGAAGTCGACAACATCTCCAAGACGACCAACTTCAACGGCATCGCGCTGCTGGACGGCTCGTCGAAGGCGATCAACCTGCAGACCGGCACGAACGCGTCGGATCAGGTCTCGATCAAGATGGTCAACGCTTCGGCCGACTCGCTGGGCCTGAACGGGTACAAGGTCGACGGTCAGGTCACCACCGGCCGCGTCGGCAGCACCGGCCTGACCACGCTCGGCGCCAGCGACATCCAGCTGAACGGCAAGGATGCCTTCGTGACGGCTCCGGCCGGCAACACCGCGAAGGATCTCGCCGCGGCGATCAACACGAACACCGGCCAGACCGGCGTTTCGGCGACCGCCTACAACACGCTGACGAGCGGCACGCTCTCCTCGAGCGGCGTGTCGACCGGCCAGCTGACGATCAACAGCGTCGCGGTGACCGGTACGAACGCCCAGGAACTGGTCGATCACATCAACCGTGACGTGGCGGGCGTTACCGCCAAGCTGAACGGCGACGGCACCTTCACGCTCTCGAACGACACCGGTTCGGACATCGCGATCGGTGGTACGGCTCCGGGCGTCGCGGGTCTCTCGACCGGCACCTATGGCGGCTTCGTGGCTCTGAACAGCGCCGACGGCAGCGACGTCAAGATCACCCGCGGCACGGCCGGCACGCACGCCGACTTCGTGGCGGTGGGCCTGAACGAGATGACCGACGGCACGACGGTCACCGGCGGCGCGACCGGCGCCGGCGCCCTGACCTCGACCGACGACGTCAAGATCAACGGCGTCACGGTGGGCGCGTCGAGCGATGCCTCGGCGGCTTCGAAGGCGGCGGCGATCAACGCGGTCAAGGGCCAGACCGGCGTCTCGGCGAGCGCCAAGACGGTGGTGACGGCGCAGGTCGCGGCATCGGAACTGGTGGTCGGCAACGATCTGCAGATCAACGGCGCGACCGTCACGATGGCCGACACGGACGGCACCGCCGGCATGTCGCTCTCGGATCTGGTTCAGAACATCAACGCGGCGGGCATTTCCGGCGTGGTCGCCTCGACCGACGACAAGGGTAACCTGATCCTGACCTCGGATGGCGGCAACGACATCACGATCAAGAACGGCAGCGCTGCGGTTGCGGCGGCCAGCACGGCCGACGGTACGGCTCTCACCGGCTTCGCTGCCGGCGCGGTCGCCCACGGCCAGATCTCGCTGAAGTCCGATGCCGGCGCCGACATCAAGGTCGAAGGTTCGGCGGCGTCGCTCACCAAGGTGGGCATCGCCAACCAGGGCGGCTCCAGCGACTTCGTCTCCGGTTCGCTCTCGATCGCGACGCAGGCCTCGGCCTCCAGCGCGATGAAGGTGATCGACAAGGCCCTCGACAAGGTGTCGCAGAGCCGCGGCGATCTCGGCGCGATCCAGAACCGTCTGGAAGTCACCGTCAACAACCTGACCACGACGTCCACCAACCTCGAAGACGCCCGTTCGCGGATCGAGGATGCGGACTTCTCGGCGGAAACGACCAACCTCGCCAAGTCGCAGATCCTTTCGCAGGCTGCCACGGCGATGCTGGCCCAGGCCAACCAGAGCGGTCAGAACGTGATGACCCTGCTGCGCTAAGTCCCGACCTTCCTTCGGGCAAACCAGGCCCCCGGCGCTCCCTCCCCTCGGCGCCGGGGGCTTATTTTTTGGAGTGGCGGATTTGGCCTCCGCCAAATCCTGCGGCACCGGCCCGCTCCCGTAACGCGCCATGAGGCGCGTAAGATCAGTGTTCAGTCGCCCGATACGGGCGCGCGCAGCGCCGCCGCCAGCGCCACCAGCTCCGCCTGCCGGCCCACTCCCGCTTTCTGGAAGATGCGCAGCAGATGCGTGCGCACCGTCGCCACGCCGATGCCCAGCGCCACGCTCGCCTCCGCCACCGTCGCGCCTGCCACGATCCGCTCGCATACGCGCCGCTCCGCCTCGGTGAAGCCGAACAGGCCGGCCAGCAGCGCGCCCGTCTCGCGCGCGGGCAACAGGCCCTCCGCCACGAAGATCGCGGCCACCGCGCTCGGCGCGATCCCTCCGCGCGCGATCGTGGGGGCCAGCGGCAGCACATGGATCGCGCAGGCGCCCTGTCCGTCCGTCGCCGGAATGCCGAAGCCCTTGCGCTCGATCCGCGCCTCGCCCGTCGCGGCGGCGCCGATCGCGGCCATGATCGCGCGGTGGACACCGGGGCCGATCCCCGAAATCCGTCCGCCGCGCAGCTCCAGCGGTCGCCGCCGGTCCAGCAAAGCCGCGCCCGCCGGATTGGCGTGGACCAGCCCCAGGGCCGTATCCACCAGCAGCACCGGCGTCGCCAGCAGGCCCAGCACGGCATCGAACGTCGCTGCCGTCACGGTCTGCACGTCGAGCAGGCGGCTGATCGTCACGGCGCGGCGGAGATGGGGGGCGAGCAACGCGGCCGTCTCCCGCTCCATCGCGCCGATCGGGCCCTGGCTCTCGTGGCGGACGAAGCTGGCGGTGGCGAGGCTGGTCGCATCGCGGCCCAGCCCCAGCGCCAGCGTATCGGTGATCCCCTGCGGCTGGCGCCATTCGAGATAATAAGGATTGCGGCAGGTGCCGTTCGCCGTCTCGGGGTTCACCTCCGACAGCAGTACGGGTCGCTCCAGCGGGGTCGCGGCGATCGCGGCCGCGCCGCCCCAGAGCGCGACGATGTCCGCCGAATAGTCGCCGATCCGCACCAGCCATTCGTCCGGGATGCCGCTCGCCACGTTCAGCAGGACGCGGCCGGTGGGCATCGCCTGCAGCGTCAGGATCGCCTGCGAGAAGCCCAGATCATGGCGCAGCTCGGTGAGCGTCTCCGGCCACAGGGTCGGATCGATCGCACAATCGTAGATCCGCCCGATCAGCGCGGACAAGGTCGCCAGAGGCAGGCGGTCGGTCATCCATTCCCCATCGGACGGCCTTGGCGGGATAACGAAGCGTGAAGCGCCTACTCCGCCGGATCAAGGGGATGGGGCCGAAGCGGCCAGTGATCCCGCGCGCGCATCCATCATTTGGTGGATTACGAGCGAAATCGGGACGGTTAACGAAACGATGTGGGTGCGGATCGCTGCGGCGGACCGGGTGGGGGCCCCATATCGCGCTGCCGCTGCAAGGTGGCCGTGCCGTGCGCCCCTCCTGACGGTGCGACCGATCAAGGTTCGGATTGTGAGAGAGGGAGACCAGTGATGTGGCGTAAGATGATAGCGGCCGGTGTGATCGCAGGTGGGGCGGTCGCGCCGGCCGGCGCGACGATCTTCACGATGACTTTTTACGGCACGGCAAGCGAGGTGCAGCTCTACGAGCGGCAGGATGTGGTGTCGCAGGTGCTGACCAACGTGGCCTACACGTCGGTCTACACGATCGATGACACCAAGGGCACGATCTACAGTTCGCCGAGCCAGAGCTATTTCGAAAGTGCGGGCGGCCTTACCGGGCTCGTCACGCTGGCCGGCGTCGGCAGCTATGCGATTGCGGGCAATGGCGGTGGCGCGATCAGCACCAGCAACGATTGGTCGGACATCGGCGACAGCATCAACGCGGACGTGGCCAATCGCATCAACGATTTCATCGACGACCGGCACATCTATTCCAGTGTGCGGGCGATCGACGATTTCATCGCACCCGTGAACGGTCCCTATACGATCACCGATTTTCGTCAGCCGATGGATTATCTGCTGCAGCCGAGCGATACCTCTGGCTCGACGTTCGACTATATCAGTTACGTGACCAACCTCAGCAATTCGACGTTCGAAAGCTATGCGCGCGTCGCTGCCCGCGTCTCGCTGCAGCGTGTGGTGGTCGCAGCCGCCGCATCGCCCTCGGATGTGCCCGAGCCCGCCAGCTGGATGATGATGATCGCGGGCTTCGGGCTGGTCGGGGGAGCGATGCGCCGCCGCTCGGTGAGAGTGCGCTTCGTCTGAAGCGGGTCCGTACTCCTGTGAATGCGGGAGCCCAGAGCGTCAGGCGCGACGCCTGCGCCTCTGGGCTCCGGCCTTCGCCGGAGCACGGCGCGTCTAGATAATACCGAAGCCCATCCACAGGCGGACGAGTCCGACAAGGACCACCGCCAGATTGAGCCACCGTCCGGTCGTGTGGCTGGAGAGCAGCCCTAGCACGAGGCCGACCAGCGCCACCGGCACGATCAGCCAGTACATCCAGCCCAGAAAAGGCAGGAAGGCGAGCAGCGCCGCCGGCAGCGTGATCAGCCCGATGAGCAGGGACAGCAGGTTCATGCCCCGAATATGGGCATGATACTGTGTGTTATCAAGATAAGGCACTGGGACAATCCCCGTCATGCCGGACTTGTTCCGGCATCCACCCCCCTGTGCGCGCCACGGCCTGCGGTTCGTGCCGCCCGGCGGGCCCCGAACCAGGTCCGGGTGACGGATACACATCGAGGGGGATACTCTCCCTCGCCGGACAGCGGCCGTTGCCCCGGCCGCCCAACGATTTCGATCCGCCGGGCTTGTGAGCCGACGTCGCCCTGCTAGCCTCTGTTCGGGCGACGAGGGGGCAAAGATGACGGATCGGGACGACATGACGGGCGTGACGCGGCGCGCTTTGCTGCAGGGCGCGGCGCTGGCGGCGGCCGCGTCCCCGCTGGCGGGCGCCGCGGCGGCGGCGCCCGGCGTCGATCTTCGCCGCGAACTGCTGCTCGATCCCGATCTGCTCTATTTCAACGCCGCCAACATCGCGCCCACCTTCCGCAGCGTGATCGACACGCAGGAGAAGGAGCTGCGCGCCTTCCAGGCCAATCCCTCGCGCGAATATCGCGAGAAATATCCGGTCGCCGCCGATCGCCTCCGCGCCCGGCTGGGCAAAAGGCTCGGCGTGACGGGCGAGGAGATCGCTTTGCTGCGCAACAGCAGCGAGGCGAATACGGTCGCGGTCCTCGGCCTCGATCTGAAGCCCGGCGACGAAGTGATCGTGGCCGAGCATAACCACCAGTCCACGCTCGACAGCTGGAAGCTCAGGGCCAGGCGCGAGGGACTGGTTGTGAAGGTGCTGCCCACGCCGTTCGCCGCCACTTCGCCACAGCAGGTGGCCGATGACATCGCGGGCGCCGTCACCACGCGCACGCGCGCCATCTTCCTCAGCCACGTCACCAACGTCACCGGCCTCGCTTATCCCGTCGCCGCCATCGCCCAGATCGCGCGCAGCTCGGGCGCGTGGCTGCATGTCGATGGTGCGCAGACCTTCGGCTGGATGCGGCTCAACCTGCCGGCGCTCGGCGTCGATTCCTATGCGGGCAGCACGCATAAATGGATGATGGGGCCGCTGGAGGCGGGGCTGCTCTATGTGCGGCGCGATCGGCAGGACCGGCTCAACCCCACGATGCTGAGCCACGGCTACTGGCTCACCGACACGCGCAACCTGCAAACGGCGCAGCGCTACGAGATATTGGGCCAGCGCGACGATCCCAAGCTGGAGGCGGTGGAGGCGACGCTCGATCGGCTCGATGCGCTGGGCGAGGCGTGGATCGAGACGGAGACGCGCGCGAAGGCGGCCGAGATGCGCGGCATTCTCGCAGGGGTGCCGCGCGCGCGGATCGTGGGCAGCGGCGATCCGGCGCTTTCGGGCGCGATCATCACGGTGGCCTTTCCCGGCCGCGATATTACGGCCATGCGGGCGAAGCTCTGGAAGGAGCATAAGCTGGCCACCGCGCAGGCGGTGGCGGGCGGGGATGCGCTGATCCGCTTCTCCCCCCATATCTACAACAGCCGCGCCGAGATGGAGCGCGTGGCGGAGCTGCTCGCCAAGGCGTGAGCGGCGCCGTTCGCGCCCGGCGTTCGGGCACAAGGAGAGAATGACGTGAGCGTGGCCTTCCGTCGCGAGAGCGACGAGGAACATCTGGAGCCGAAGTTCGAGCTGCCCATCCCGCCCGGCCCCAATCCGGTGACGGCGCGCGGCCATCGGCTGATCGAGGACAAGGTGGTGGCGCTGGAAGCCACCGTTCAGGGCATCACCGAAGAGGAGGCGCGCAAGAAGGTGGTGCGCGAGCTGCGCTACTGGCGCAGCCGCCTCGCCTCGGCCGAGATCGTGCCCCCGCGCGAGAGCGAGGAGGCGGTGTTCGGATCGCGCGTCCGCTTCCGCCTCAATGCGCGCGAGCAGGAGATCGTGATCGTCGGCTATGACGAGGCCGATCGCGCCGACGGCACCGTCTCGCAGGACGCGCCCCTCGCCCGCGCGCTGATGGGCGCTGCGGAGGGAGATATCCTGGCCTTTGCCGGCCGCGAGGACGCGATCGAAGTGCTGGAGGTCGGCCTGCCCCGCTGAGGCTGGGCGGGCGCGCAGGCAGGCGCTGCGATCTGGCGAAATCCGGCGCGGTACGATCCGGATTTCGCCTAAAATTGCCGGGTCAGTGCCAGTTCGAGGCGGTTGCGATGGAAGCTGTAGAATGGGATCGTGCTGCTGTTGCGCGAGATCGTGACGCGTGCCGACGGGATCAGTCCGTGAATGGAAAAGAGGCGCGCGCTCGTGCCGAGCTGCAACTCCCGATAGTCTTCACGTCGGCGCCGCTGGAATAACGTGAACACGGCATCGGCGAAGAGGTGCTGGTAACTGATGCCGCCGAACAGGGTGAAGCGCCCGGCATCGCGGCTGACGAACATGCGCCCGCCGACGCTCGTCGTCGCATAAGCGGGATCCCGCGCATCCGATCGCGATCCCGAAAGCCCTGCCAGACCGAACAGACGCGGCGTGATCGCCTTTTCCAGATCCAGCGATGTGCCATAGCCGAAGCCCTCCAGATAAGGGCGTCCGGGATAAGAGGCGTAGATGGCGTTGGCCGTCCCGGCGATCTGTGTCGTCCGGCCAATGGCGTGCCGCCCCTCCAGCGAGAAGCCGGCCTGGTCCAGCAGACGATGCCCGTCGAAATAGCGCCGGCCGATCAGCAGGGCCGGATGGAATTGCTCGGTCGCGCTCCGAAATTCCGGCCCCGCCGCCAGCGTGCCCGACACATCGTCGTAGCGGCCCGAAGGATAGACCAGCCCCGTGCCCGATGCCTCGAAAAGCCAGTTGACCGAGGATGTCAGGGGCAGCCTGGAATATCCGCGCGCGCCCATCTGCAGGCCGACGCCCGACGTCGCGCGACCATCGCGGTTGATCACCAAGGTGATTCCCTGCGCGTCGATCGTGCGCGATCCCGTCGCGCGATTGATATTCGTATCCGGAGCGATGCCCACGGACAGATCGAGGCCGCGCGGCGCGCTGCTGCGCAGGGCGGCGCTGATCCGGTCCACCTGCCGCGCCACGTCGATCGGCAGTCGGCTTGCCTGCGCGCGGCGGAGTTCGCGGGCGGCCGCCGTCGCTTCGCCGAGGCGCGCATAAACGCGGGCCAGCTCAAGCCGGACGGCGGCGGCACCCGGTTCCTCGTCGAGCAGCGCCTGATACCAGCGGACCGCCCCGCGATAATCGCCGGCCGCCGCACGGATCCGCCCCAGGCGGAACCGCGCCTCGGATCGCAACGGCCGGGACGGATCGTTGGCCAGCGCGCGCAAAAGCTCTTCGGCATCGGCGGTCCTGCCGGCCGTCAGCAGTTGATCGGCCGTGGCGAATGCCTGTTCCGCCGAGAGCGCCGTGGCGGACGGGGCCTCCTGACCGATCGCCAGGGCGGCCGTGGCAGGCAACTGCGTCGCCAGCAGAATCAGGGCGACGCTGATACGCATCGTCGATCAGCAATGCGTGTTCAGCGTTTGCCGACGGCGGCTCCGCCTCCGATCCGCGTCAGGTCGGGGCTGTTGATCCCGAAACTGAGGCCTACCTCCTGCGCAGCAGGCCCGAAGAAGGCGCCCTGCACCGATCCCACGAGGCTGTTGTCCGCCGAGGTCAGCTCGCCGCGAAAGCCGTTGGTTCCGGCGCCGATGGTCGCCGTGCCGCTGATCGCGGGAATGATGATCAGCAGGCCGTTGCTCGTATTGGTGCCACGCAGCGACAGCCCGGTATTGACCGTCGCGGCGGCGAAGTCGGCATTCAGCGTCATCGTGCCGTCGAGCGCATAGGTGGCGGTGGGATCGAACAGGATGCCCTGCGCGAGCCCGGAATAGCTGGCGGATCCGGTCCGCGGCATCGCATCCGCAGGCGTCGGTATGCCGAAATAGAAGAAATGATAATCGTTGATCTGGGGATCGATATTGCTCCGGTCCGAAGAATCGAACTGCCACACGCCGTACGAGGTGTATGTGAGCGCGAGCTTGGGATTGGTCGCGGACGGCGTCAGAATATTGAGGCGGCGCGTGCCGTCCACGGCGTTCTGCCCGTAACTCGTCAGGCCGGGATTGCCGCCGGAACTGTATCCGTCCGGAAAGCGGTGGGCGGTGCCGATGATGTTCGAAACGATATATTTGCCACTGGTCGCCTCGAAATACACTCGGATGCTGCCCGACGAGCCATAGGCCTTGTTGCGGCTCTGGACCGTTTGCGCGGAAACATCGTAGCTGACTTCGGTCGATCCGGTCCGGAAGTCCGCATTGCCTTTTACGGCATCGATCAGTGTGCCGCTGGTGATCGCCGGCAATTCAGCCGGTGCCGCTTCCTGCGAAATCGGTGTTTTGGTCGGTGGGGGCGTGGGTGTCGTCACCACGGGCGGCGGTGGAGTTGTCTGGACCTGACTTCCCGAACCACCGCACCCAGCAAGAAACATTGCGCCCGTCAGGCACATCAAACCACGCCGCATCAATCGATTTCCCCCGTGTTGTGAGGCGCGATATCAGCAGCCTCGCGCGATGAGAAGAGATTATTGATTTGGCGGATATCTCTTCGGAAGCGGAGCCGCTCTTACCGATTTTGATCGCATCATATTCGTGGAATCGAAGGTGGGGCCGGGCATCGCGACTTCCATCCGGATATCGTGACTTGCCGGAAACGATCGAAAATGGATCTAAAGCCCCGATCTGCTTCCGCACTCGACCGTTCGGCCTGTGCCAATGCCTTTGCGGAAATGGATTCCCCTGTCCTGTACAGAAAAAGGCAAGCCATGCGTCACGACGCCGCGCCCGACCGGAGCCGCTCTCTCCGCGCGCGCGAGCCCTGCTGTGTGGATGCCTTCCCAGGGCACCTCACAGCGTCGGCGCGACGGCGTCCATGATCGTGATCTTGCGGCCCGTATCCTCGCCCACGCTGGATTGGGTGACGAGGATCGTGCTGCCCGGCACCAGCACCGCCTTCACCGCCGCGTAGAAACCCGCCGGCATCCGCACCCGGTTGATCGTGGCCTCGTCCAGCGGGCGGCCCTCATCCTCGGTGTGGCCGGGCAGGCCGACATAGATCCAGCGCGGCTGGCCGTCCTTGCCCACCGTGTAGCTGATCACATGGCTGCCCGGATCGTCATCCTTGATGATCGCGTCGCTGCGGCCGATCTCCACGCCGTTGCGCAGCACCACGATCGCCTGATCATGCTTGGAGACGATGATCGTGAGCGGCCCGGTGGGAGACAGGCTGGGGTTCCAGCGATAGCCTTTCCGGTCGAGCGCCTTCTGCTCGGCCGGCGCGCCGCTCGGCAGCACCGGCTGGAGCAGGCCGGCGGGGGAGGCGCGGACATGATCGAGCTTGCCGTCCTGCACCACCACGGTCGCGCCCAGCTTGGTGATGCCGAACAAGGCCTTGGCGAAGCTTAGCGGCAGGTGCACGCAGCCATGGCTTTCGGGATAGCCGGGCAGGCCGCCCGCATGCAGCGCGATCCCGTCCCAGGTCAGCCTCTGCTGATAGAACATCGGGGCGTTATTATAGAGGTTCGATCGGTGGTCGGCATCCTTCTGCAGGATGGTGAACACGCCCGTCGGAGTCTCGAAGCCGGGCTTGCCGGACGAGATGGTGGAGACGGCGATGCGGACGCCGTTGCGATAGACGGTCGCCCGCTGGCGCGAGAGATCGACATAGACGAGCAAGGGTCCGGCCGGAGAAACCTGCGGCGCCCACACCCATTGGCCGGGCTTCAGCGTTTCGGACACGCGCGCCAGTTCCGGTGCGGAGGTGACGGTGGCGCCCTGCGCGAAGGCGGGCGTGGCGGCGGTGGCGAGCGCCAGCGGGAGCAGGGCGCGGGCGAAGCGGTGCAGGCTCATGCCCTCCATATATCAGCGGAAATGGCGCCGAAGGCAGAGAAAATGCAGGGCCCCGAAACGATCAGCTCTGCTCCTTCACCGTCTCCATCGCGACGAAGGTGGAGGTGCTGGCGACATGGGGCAGGCTCGATATCTTCTCGCCCAGCACGATCCGGTAGCGGCGGATATCGGCGGTGCGGACCTTGAGCAGATAATCGAAGCTGCTGGCGATCATGTGGCATTCCTCCACCTCGCGGATCCGCTGCACGGCGGCGTTGAACTCGCTCAGCGCCCGTTCGCGCGTGTCGGACAATTTCACCTCGGCGAAGGCGACGTGATCCAGCCCCAGCCGCGCCGGATCGACCACGGCGCGGAAGCCCCGGATCACCCCGCTGTCGATCAGGCGGCGCAGGCGGACCTGACAGGGCGTCTTGGACAGGCCGATCGCGCGGGCCAGATCGGTGACGCTCATCCGCCCGTCCTCGCGCAGCAGCGCGACGATCCTGCGATCCCATTCGTCCAGCTGGACTGTCGAAGGGGCATTTTCCATGTGATCACTCTATCAGGCGACCGCAAATAAGTCGAAACGGCAAGAAGACTGCCGCAACGAAGGAAGATCGCCGCGCGCCAAGTCTTTATATTGGGCGCATGGACCATTTCCGCGCTTTCGCCCCGCCGCTTCGCCAGCCGACGCCGGAGCGTCGCGCCATCACCGCCGCCTATCGCCGGGACGAGGCGGAAGCGCTGGCGCCGCTGATCTCCGCCGCGAGCTTCGATGGACCCACCCGTGAGGTGATCCGCAATCGGGCGAAGGCTCTGGTCACGGCGCTGCGCACGCGCCCGCGCGGTTCGGGCGTCGACGGGCTGGTGCGCGAATATGCGCTGTCCAGCCAGGAAGGCGTGGCGCTGATGTGTCTCGCCGAAGCCCTGCTCCGCATCCCCGACGATGCGACGCGTGACGCGCTGATCCGCGACAAGATCGCGGATGGCGACTGGGTCGCGCATCTGGGCGGCAACAAGCCCTTGTTCGTCAATGCCGCCACCTGGGGTCTGGTGGTGACGGGCAAGCTCGTCGGCAGCGTCGACGATCGCGGGCTGGCGGCGGCGCTCACCCGATTGGTGGCGCGGGCGGGCGAGCCGGTGATCCGTCGCGCGGTGGATCTGGCGATGCGGATGATGGGCGAGCAATTCGTCACCGGCGAGACGATCGCCGAGGCGCTCGGCCGCGCGAAGGAGATGGAGGCCAAGGGCTTTCGCTACAGTTACGACATGCTGGGCGAGGCGGCGACGACGGCGGCCGATGCCGCGCGCTATCTGGCCGATTATGATGCCGCGATCCATGAGATCGGCAAGGCCTCGGCCGGGCGCGGCGTTTATGCGGGCCCCGGAATCTCGATCAAGCTGTCCGCGCTTCACCCGCGCTACGCCCGCTCTCAGGTCGATCGCGTGATGGGCGAATTGCTGCCCCGTGTGCAGTCGCTCGCCAGGCTGGCCAGGAGCTATGACATCGGCCTCAACATCGATGCCGAGGAAGCGGATCGGCTGGAGCTGTCGCTGGACCTGCTGGAAAGCCTCGCCCGCGATCCCGATCTGGCCGGATGGGACGGGCTCGGCTTCGTCGTGCAGGCCTATGGCAAGCGCTGCCCGTTCGTGATCGATTGGATCGTGGGGCTGGCGCGCGACACCAAGCGGCGGATGATGATGCGGCTGGTGAAGGGCGCCTATTGGGATGCCGAGATCAAGCGCGCGCAGGTGGAGGGGCTGGCCGATTTCCCGGTCTATACCCGCAAGGTTCACACCGACGTCGCCTACATCGCCTGCGCGCGCAAGCTGTTGGCGGCGCGCGACGCGGTCTTCCCGCAATTCGCGACGCACAATGCCCAGACGGTGGCAACGATCGCCACGCTGGCCGGGCCGGACTTCACTGTCGGCGATTATGAATATCAGTGCCTGCACGGCATGGGCGAGCCCTTGTACGAGCAGGTCGTGGCGGCATCCGGTATGGGTCGCCCCTGCCGCGTCTATGCGCCGGTCGGTACCCACGAGACGTTGCTTGCCTATCTGGTCCGCCGTCTGCTGGAAAATGGCGCCAATTCCTCGTTCGTGAACCGGATCGGCGATCCGTCCGTCTCGATCGACGAATTGGTCGCGGATCCGGCCGAGGTGGCGAAGGCGATGCCCCGGCCCGGCGCGCGCCACGATGCGATCGCGGCGCCGGCCGGTCTTTATCCCGACCGCGCCAACTCGTCGGGGATCGATCTGAGCGACGAGGCGGCGCTCGCCGCTTTGTCGGCGGCGCTGCAGGAGAGCGCCGCGCAGCCTTGGCGAGCGCAGGCGGAAGGCCCCGGCGGCGTCTCGTCGCCCGTCCTCAACCCGGCCGATCATCACGATATCGTCGGCACCGTGATCGAGGCCTCGCCCGAGCAGGCCGCCGCCGCCGTGGCGCGCGCCGCCGGTTCTGCGTGGGGCGATACGCCGGTGGCCGAGCGCGCCGCGATCCTCGATCGGGCGGCCGATGCGATGCAGGCGCGCATTGGCATGCTGATGGGATTGGCGATGCGCGAGGCGGGCAAATCCGCCGCCAACGCCATCGCCGAAGTGCGCGAGGCGGTGGATTTCCTGCGTTATTATGCGGCGCAGGCGCGCGCCACCTTCGGCCCTGCGCAGGCGCCGCTGGGGCCGATCGTCTGCATCTCGCCCTGGAATTTCCCGCTCGCCATCTTCACCGGGCAGGTCGCCGCCGCGCTCGTCGCCGGCAATCCGGTGCTGGCCAAGCCCGCCGAGGAGACGCCCCTGATCGCCGCCGAGGCGGTGCGCCTGCTGCACGAAGCGGGCGTGCCCGCCGATGCGCTGCAATTCCTGCCCGGCGACGGATCGATCGGCGCGGCTTTGGTGGCGGCGCCCGAAACGGCCGGCGTGATGTTCACCGGCTCCACCGAGGTCGCCCGCCTGATCCAGCGCCAGCTTTCCACGCGGCTGTCGGCGGAGGGCAGGCCCATTCCGCTGATCGCCGAGACGGGCGGACAGAATGCGATGATCGTCGATTCCTCCGCGCTGGCCGAACAGGTGGTGGCGGACGTGATCGCCTCCGCCTTCGATAGCGCGGGCCAGCGCTGCTCGGCGCTCCGTATCCTGTGCCTGCAGGAGGATGTCGCCGATCGCACGCTGGCGATGCTGAAGGGCGCGCTGGCGGAGCTTCGCATCGGCAACACGGGGGCGCTCGCGATCGATATCGGCCCGGTCATCACGGCCGAGGCGCGCGATGGGATCGAGGCGCATGTCGCCACGATGCGCGCGCGTGGCCACAAGGTGGAGCGATCGCCCCTTCCGCCGGAGGCGGCGCGCGGTACGTTCGTCGCGCCCACGATCATCGAGATCGATCGGATCGCGGACGTGGAGTGCGAGGTGTTCGGCCCCGTCCTCCATGTGCTGCGCTATCGGCGCGAGCGACTGGGCGCGCTGGTCGATGCGATCAACGGCTCGGGCTACGGGCTCACCTTCGGGCTGCACACGCGGCTGGACCAGACCGTGGCGGACGTGACCGGCCGGATTGAGGCGGGCAATCTCTATGTGAACCGCAACGTGATCGGCGCGGTGGTCGGCGTGCAGCCTTTCGGCGGGCGCGGCCTTTCGGGCACCGGGCCCAAGGCGGGCGGCCCGCTCTATCTCGGCCGGCTGGTGGGCATGGCGCCCGTCTTCGCCGGCCGCGCCGCCAGCCCGCCGCCTCTGCTCGACGATCTGGCCCGCTGGCTGGAGGATCAGGGCGATGCGGAGTCCGCGACGATGGTGCGCCGGACGGGCGATGCGTCCGCGCTGGGCGTGGAGGAGGAATTGGCCGGCCCTGTGGGCGAGCGCAATCTCTATGCGCTGCATCCGCGCGGCCGCGTGCTGCTGCGCCCCAGGACGCGCTCGGGCTTCCTTCACCAGTTGGCGGCGTTGCTGGCGACGGGCAATCGCGGCGTGCTGGAGGGGATGCTCGTGCCGCCCAGCCTGCCGCGCCCGATCGCCGAGCGGCTGAGCGACACGGCCGACGGCCCGATCGCGGCCGCTCTGGTGGAAGGCAATGCCGCGACGATCCGCGCGGCGGTGACGGAGATGGCCGCGCGCGAGGGCATGATCGTGCCCGTCCATGTCGCGGGCCCCGATGGCCGCTATCCGCTGGATTGGCTGCTGGAGGAGTGCTCCACCTCGATCAACACGACGGCAGCTGGCGGCAATGCGAGCCTGATGATGATCGGGTGATAAAGGCTAGTAAGGGGGAAGGTGGGACGCCGA
The DNA here is from genome assembly GCF_013113735.1 of Sphingomonas sp. AP4-R1. Lineage (NCBI taxonomy): Bacteria > Pseudomonadati > Pseudomonadota > Alphaproteobacteria > Sphingomonadales > Sphingomonadaceae > Sphingomonas > Sphingomonas sp. AP4-R1. Next base: position 548,375 of record NZ_CP053346.1, on the reverse strand, counting down.
TCGACTTCAGTGTCTTCCCCCCCCAAAAAACCTTCAGGATAAGGGCTGGCAGTCAGACCCGATCCGGCGCGAGCGGCCCCGGCGTCAACTTTTATCCCCCATATTTTTGTTCGACTGGGCCTTGCTATCATCGAGCATGTCTTATCGGCAGCAGCAGCAAAGCTTTCGCTTAACTGACCGTCATCGGAATATGGAGCGTTTAAGGTAGCCGCCCGCTCGTCGGGCCAGCGGCTTCCAGAATCACTCCGCTACTGCGGTGAATCAAGCGAAGCGAATGTTCAGTTTCTTACGACGCCTAATTGTCATGCCAATCAAGCCAATGCCGCTGATGAACGTTGCCCAACTTTCTGGCTCAGGAACTGCCGATGGCGCTAAGTTGGTAAAATATTGAACGTCCGCATAGTAACTGTTCGTGAGTGTGTTGTAGCCCACGGGCGCATCCGTTCCTATGTGGCCCTCGCCATAACCATTAGTTCGGAAATATGTATAGAAATCCGGCTCTGCGGGCGTTGAGGCCACTGCCCCGGATGGCGCTCCTCCCATAAATATTATCCCGTCCGATCCGTAGCTGAGATATGTAAACAGTACACCGCCTGTAGGATTGAATGAAGAAATATCGGAGTCAGAATAATAAGAGTCTACAGATTTATCGTAGAAAGTAGGTCCATTTGGATCATATGTCAGCGTAAAATACTGGGTTACCTCTAAAACGGGACCTTGTGAGTATCTAAATCTAGCGATATACGATCTTGTTATTAGCGCGGCATCAGCGGGGCCGGTAATAAGGATGGTAATAGCGATAGCAGTCAAACAAAGAAGATTTCGCATTAAGCCCTCCTCGCGACATGGTCAGCTGCTCGCTGGCGAGCCAATACCATAGCGCGCGATTGTCAGCAGGGAAGCTTGTGATCGTGAGGTTATCGTTCTGGAAGAGCGGCGCCAGCTTTCAACCAAGTGTAAGAGCTGCCGCAGCAATGCTCCGACGGCTTTGCTACCCAATGATGGATGCATTCAAGTATGGAGCGTTAACTCTGGGGATCAAGGCACGGCACGAAGATCGGACTTCAGGCGTGCTACCGAATCGCTCGTCTGTTAGGTGATCGTACCTATCAGGACCGGCAACGAAATCAGAACCTCAAACCCACTATCAAGCCATTCTCGAAGAAAATGGCGCGCCCGGAACGATTCGAACGTCCGACCCTCAGATTCGTAGTCTGAGATAATAAAACATCATCTGACTTCACCAGACATCAAGCGACTTCAATGTAACTGAAAGTAAAGGAAAAAATTGACATAATCGCATCATGCGAATTAACGCGACTTCATCTGAGATCATTCTCAGTGGCGATTCGGTGGCGATATGGGAAAAGTTAAGCTTGGCAGACGGGCACTTTCTGCCCTTCCGGAAGTAGTTAAACCAACTGTCTTCTATGATACCGAGCTGAAGGGGTTCGGGCTGCGCCTGAGCCCACCCAGTGGACGAAACCCAAAGGGATGCCGCACTTGGATTGTGGAATATCGACCGGGAGCGGGCGGGCGTGGCGTTGCGAAGAGCAGGATCTCTCTTGGGTCGACTGAGACGCTGTCTCCCGAGAAAGCGCGCGATATTGCAAAGACCATGCTGGCAAATGTGCGGATGGGAGGAGATCCCAATTCCGATCGAGCAAGGGAGCGAGCTGCCAAGAGCGTCCGCGACCTGCGCGACCTTTATGCGGCTGAAGTTGATCCAGTCCGTAAGCCCCGTACAGTGCAGCTTTATCGGGGCTATTGGGACAGCCACATTATCCCAGCGTTGGGCAACCTCGTCGCACGAAATGTTTCCCGACAAGACATCATAAAGCTTCACCGCAACATCGGTAAAACACACAAGACTACCGCCAACCGCGTCGTCACGCTTCTATCCCATTTCTACGGCTGGGCCGCTGAATCTGATTATGTGCCGACAGGATGCAACCCCTGTGAGGGAGTTAAAAAGTTCGGAGAGGCCGGGAGGGAGCGGTACTTATCCGAAGAGGAATTGGGACGTTTAGGTGCGGCGCTCGAACGAGCCGAGAGTGAAGGCATCATCTGGGGCCGTGAAGCGGCCGGCCAACTGTCGAAGCATGCTCCCAAACAAGATGCGAACCGCCGAACCAAGATTGATTCGAACGCGGCTGATGCGATCCGTCTACTCCTGTTCACCGGGGCGAGATTGCGAGAAATCCTCCGCTTGGAATGGGATCATTATGATCGACAGAGAGCATTGTTGCTTCTGCCGGATTCCAAGACTGGTCGCAAAACCGTTGTCCTCGGGCGATCCGCTGTGGAAACCCTCGATCATCTTTGGGAGCGCGCCATTCAACGGGAGCCTGGTGCGCCGCCGCTTAATAAGCCGCTTTCACCATTTGTTTTTCCTAGTCGAGATCTTCTGGCGCCGAAGGCTGATTTGAAGCGGCCATGGTCGATGCTTACGCGCGAAGCAGGCTTGGTAGGGCTGCGTATCCACGACCTTCGGCATAGTTTCGCCAGCGTAGGCGCTGCTGCGGATCTTGGTTTACCGGTGATCGGTAAGCTTCTTGGACATTCCACGCCACAAACTACGGCGAGATATGCCCACCTTGCTGCAACGCCCCTGCGAAACGCTACGGATCGGATCTCGGGCGCGATTGCTTCTGCGCTAGCGGTTCGTTTGTCTAATACAGATTCAACTAAATGAATGATTTTCATATAAGATGTGAAACTTTCTCAGATTAAATCTGAAAAATAGTCATTTTTGACTTTGATTATATTTGAGTTTATTTGAAGCCTCCTGAAATAAGGAGGTGCAGCATGCATCAGGAACTTTCCAAACCTACCGTGCTCGATAATCTGGGTGAGTGCGCTAGCGCGCATGATGCCGCTCGCATAACCGGGCTTTCGCTCGCGACCCTATGGCGGCACCGGGCGCAAAGGAGTCCCGACTCCCCTCCGTGGTTCCGGTGCGGCGGGAGGGTGCTTTACCCTGTCGCTGGCTTGCGTGCTTGGGCTGAGGCGCGCACCACCGCTGCGATGGGAGGCGCACGATGAGCGCGCTCGCGGCAATGAAAGCCGCCGACGCCAAGCTGAAGCAGTGCCAGGCAGATGTCCGCGATCTGAGAATCCAGATCTCCAGCAGGCGGAGCGCTGCCGATAAGCGCAAGGCACAGCTGGCCGCCGACACGCAGCTTGTGATGGAATATGAGATATCCCTCGGGGCGGGGGATGTGCTGGCGGCACTGCCGCCGAGCGGGGACGATCTTGCTAAGCTCAAAAGGGAAGTCGAGATCGACGGCCCGGTACTCGAAAGGCTCAAATCGAAAATCGAGGCGGCAGAGGCTGAAGAGAAAAAGAAAAAAGAGGAATTTGGGAAAGCGACTTCCGACTACATCCATGAGCATACAATCACCCCGGCCTTAGATGAAGTGCATAACGCATGGAACACGCTCGCATGGGCGCTGATCAATCTCATGGCAGCTCACAGGGTGGCAGAGGAGAGCTACCGAAGTACCAGGGGTTATTATAATGCCTTGGAACCGTACGGTCCTGCCGCCGAATTTATCGGCGCCCTGCATCACACAGCATTTGAGACATACCCGTATTCCGTCAAACCTGCCTGGCTTTTGGAGCACGGCCAATGGCATCCGGAAAGGTTTGCGGGGGTCATTGATCGGCGGCGGGAGCTTCAGGAAGAACTGCGCGCGGCGGTGAACGCATGAGCGCCGATCGCACCCGCATCGATGCGATCCTAGGATGCGCCGAAGCCAAAGGCCGCGAGGCTCAGGCAAACCATATCGCTTTCAACACCAACATGTCGCTCACCGAGGCAAGGGGGTTGCTCAGCGCTTCCGGCCGAGCCTTATCTGCGGCCGAAAAAGAGGAGCATGATCTGCAGTCCACGCTAGCTCTCGTCCGGTCGGCAGGCGTTCCCGGCTACCGAACCGCACCGTGAAGAGGCTCAAACTATCCAGCCGCTGGATACGTTGGCGCCAAGAGCGTCACGGAACGCTGATGGCAAGCGGCATCCCGGTTCCGTGGCCTTGGCGCATTGCGAATGCCGAGGCGCGTGCACGACAGCATGCCGCCTCAGTTATCGGCGAAGATCGAGCTCTTGGGGCTGATCTGAGATGCGTCAACCGTGACGGTGCGCTGTCGTTTGCGCTGGTCGGGGAATCGGCGGGTCTAAGTGAACAGCAGATTGAAAAGCTAAATGCGAGCTTGTCGATGCTGACTCCAGCCGGAGCAGCATAAGCAAGAACGGCGCGCTGGAGGGGATCCCGGCGCGCCGTTTACAACTTTCCTGGACGACCCCATCACAGGTCAGAATTGACATAGCGTCGTTCGGGACACGATTCAAGGACATGCCCGAATTATGTCTATGGTCTCCCAAGCCGTAAGCAGTTTCGATGACCTTCTAGGCGGAGATTCACCTCTGGATCGAAGCGTCACCATCACGATATTCGCAGATGAACTTGCACAGCGAAAATCTGAGCGACAAATTTCACTGAGGCAATTCGCACAGGAAGTGCACGATCCGAGCGCTAGGGCGAAAGCAGATCTTCCCCTGATGAAACTTGCGCGGTTCGGCAACGTGTCGACTACCAAGGGATCACTTCGCAACAATGACAACGTGCTCGAAATCGAAGGCATCGAAGGCGATTATGATGGTGGACTCGTCGGTGTAGCCGACGCTGCAGCATGGTTGCGGAATGCGAACATCGCCGCCCTCATCTATTCCAGTCCATCACATACGCCCGACAAGCCGCGATTTCGCGTGGTATGCCCCCTTGGCAGCAGTACTGCGCCCGAACAACGTGAGCGCCTGTGCGCGCGGCTGAACGGCGCTCTCGGTGGCATCCTATCCGGCGAGTCCTTCACGCTTTCCCAGTCCTACTATTTTGGGCACGTAAAAGGGGCCTCTGCACCGGAGGTCGCGATCGTCGAGGGGCGGCCACTGGACGCCGCTAACGATCTGGACGCCGCTGCGATCGGACGGCACGGCACCCCTTATTCGCCTTCTCCCGCCCCGCTGGTTACCGCTGTCAGCGCGCCAGATGGCGATGATGACGAACTGGACTGGCAGCCCGCGCCCGACTGGGATCGCATTGAAAGCGCGTTGAGCGCGATTCCGGTGAAGGATGCTGATCACCAGGATACGGGGGGTCGCGATCTATGGCTGAGGATCGGCCAAGCATTGCACCAAGTGAGCGGCGGCAGTGATGACGGCTTCGATCGATGGGATGCGTGGTCCAAGGATGGTGAGAAATACAATCGTCGCGACCAGGAGCGCACTTGGAAATCGCTAGGACGCCGAGACGGGAAGCGCGTTCGCATCGGCACGCTGTTCGATCTCGCGAAGCGCTACGGTTGGAGTCAGTCGTCAGCACCGGGCGAGCCTGACGTGATCGACCAGATTGGCTTCGCTGCGTCGGAGCAGGCGGCAGCAACCGCGCCAACGGCGCTTCGCTTCCTCCCGCCATCTGCGTGCGCGGACACGCCGTCGCGGGGATATGTCGTGAAGGGGCTGTTTGCTCCACGCGATCTAGCGTGCATCTTCGGTGCGCCGGGCGCCGGAAAATCTCTGATCGCGCCCCACATCGGCTACCAAGCGGCACTAGGCCGCACCGCCTTCGGAATGCGGACCAAGCCTGGCTGCGTCTTCTATGTCGCCGCCGAAGACCCTCACGGCATGCGCGGTCGTGTGACCGGTCTGCGCCGTCGCCACGGAGATGCGCCTGATTTCATCCTGGTGGAGGGGGTATCGGATTTGCTGGCGAGCGGTAGTCCTGATCTCGCCGCGCTGCGGAGCGCGGTTGCCGAACAGCGCCCCTCCCTAATCTTCCTCGATACGCTCGCGATGAGCTTTCCCGGTTTGGAGGAGAATACGGCGGAGGACATGGGGCGTGTGGTCGCCATTGCGCGGAGCCTGACCGGCCACGGAGCGGCGGTGGTCCTGATTCATCACGATACGAAAGCGCAGGGTGCGACGCCGCGCGGCCATAGCTTGTTGAACGGCGCGCTTGATGTTGGACTGCAGCTTTTTGCGCGGGACGAGGCCGGCATTGTTCGGGGGAAGCTCACCAAGAATCGCAACGGCTCGTGTGATCGGGACATCGCATTTCGGATCGCGACCGAATGTCTGGGTGAAGATGAAGATGGCGACGCGATCACCACGGCTCTTGTCGACGAGCTGGCGCCCGGCGCCGCGCCGAAGCGCGAGAAGCTAACGCCGAGCGAGCGGGCGGCGCTGCAGATCTTCGAAGCGCTAAGCACGGCCGGCGCGGTTACGGAGGATGCCTGGCGAAAGGCGTGTGTCGCGTCGGCGACGGTATCAGCATCAGCGGATGCGGACAGCAGGCGCAAGGCTGCCAAACGAGCGTTCGAAGGCCTAGCTCGGAAAGGCGCCGTCCTAATGGAAGGAGGATTGGTGCGGCGGCCCACTAGCCTGGAAAATGCGTTCGACCAGGAAGAAGTCGACTGACGCGCATTGATCCAGCACGAGGGGCGGCGCGCCTAATTTGGCCGCTCCGTGGGACAAATACCCGAATTACCGAAAAGCGCTGCGATCCATCATCACGCATGATTATCGGCGTATAAAAACCGGACATTTTGCTTTGCCGGACGCGCGGCTCTCCCATGGAAGCGCTGATCGCCCCGCCTGCCGCCGGACATTGGCCAGACAAACTACCAACCTGCTAAGATATTGAAACTGCTATTTGTCCCAGCGGCGATGTCCGGAAATGTCCGGAAATGTCCGGTGAGATGTCCGATCGGCATAACGTCGTGCGAACCGGACAGACACGGACACATCCCTATAGGGTGTGTCCAGTGTCCGGTCGCCATGCCTGGTCCTGAAATTGCCTATTTGCCTCTTAGGCAGATTCGGACTGCCATAAGTTGTGCGGCTCAGCGCCCACCGCCCGTACGTAGATCTGCAGGAGGGACCCGTTGCCGGGAAAACGCGATTGTGGACCTGGCAAAGATGGGTAGGTTCGCATCATGATACTAACCGTGATGGCGGCCACCGTCGCGCTTGCGTTCGTGCTCCTGGCCCTGGCCTTTATAGGCAGGATCAGCTTCGTGCGGGCGATAGCGGAGAACGAGCGGCGCGCGCAGACAGTCGCAGACTTTCATAGCGAGCTGGTAATTTACGCTAACTCGCAGGGTGCCGATCAGGCGGCCTTTCGGCGGCTGAGCATGCAATCAACCGCACTAGAGGCTGCATTAGGCTGGGATAACATCGTAAGCGGGGTCCGGATCGGCATGTACATGCTGAACGGTGCCCGTCTATTCCCGCTCGCGCTTCAGGAGATGCGACGTGAGTATGGCGACGGCATCGGCTGGCGTGATCGCGGAGGCGAAATTGCGGACGCCGCTCAGACCGTACTGTTCCGGCACCTTGGGCGGCGTCTTGAGCGGAGCGAAGCGTTAAACGAGAAGGCGGGCAAACTCGGGACCTGTATTGCCAGGGGGTGGTCCGCAGTCTCATCCCTCCCGCTATCGATTCTGGCTGCGTTCGGCCTGTTGAAGCCGAGCCGGGCCGAAGCCGCGCGGGCATCGGTGATATTTAAGCTCTGGAACCTTGCCTTGGCGTTAGCTGCGATCAGTGGCCCCGTATTCGCATATTTGGCTGATCGCGAGAAAATCGACGCGGCCGTGAAGAGTATATTGCCGTGATGACGACCGTGCGAAACTGCATGACATACTGCCGGGCACTCGCCTAAGACGGGATGGGACAAACAGCGAACGGGTCTTCGAATGAGCGGCTTGGTAGACCAACTGCAGGCTGATTCACTCGATCCAAAATCATCGATCAGCGCTCTGTTACGGAAAGTAAAGATTGCGGCCGTCAAGCTGTCGCTCCCCGACGCTCTTGAATGGGTGCAGCGAGAGTTGGACGGCTATAAAGATCGTTCAGATTTGCCGTCGTATCGTGAGGCGCGAGGTAATCCGGTAGCTTGGAACCCTTACCACGGGTGGCAGCCATTGATGTTTGGCGACGATCAGATTAACGAAATGCTAAGTGAAGTGACTTTGTTTGACCCGATTGGAGTGTATGAAAGTCTATTCGATGAAAGTACGTCGGGCTCTTTGCTGAAACCAATAAACCCATCTATAGTAACTCAGATGAATAGCGTGACGGGATGGGATATACCTAAGGCGGCGATAGAATTTCCGCGAGGAGTTATTGGAAACGTCATCGAGCAAGTTCGTAACATGATATTAGACTGGTCGCTCGAATTGGCGCGCGCTGGAATAACCGGAGAGGGGCTGAGTTTTACAATGGAGGAGCGGAGCAGGGCTGCCGGGGCGCACATCCACATTGGTCAGCTAAACGGTAGTTTTAGTTCGGGCGATGTTGTTGGAAATAATGCGAGAGTGAATCATGGATCTGAAGATCGATCGCATAACAATGTTTCCAGTAAGTCAGTGTTTCGCGATATCGAAAATGCTGCCCGAAGCGGCGTTCCGGATGGAGTTTTGGTTAGATCTATTATAGACAGTGTAAAGGAGATGGAGGGGGCAAGCGATAAGACGAATCTTTTGTCGGCTTATCAGAGATTTATCGGGCTAACAGCGGATCACATCGGTGTCTTCGCGCCGATGCTTCCGGCCTTAGCAGCACTCATCGCATCTTAAATCAGCCTGCATGCAATTACGCTGCCCCTGAAACTCGATATCCCATCGGATCGGCGATCCAGTCGTCAATGTCGGACGCGTACCAAGCCACCGAGTTAGCGCCGAGCATAACTCTGCGCGGGAAAGTGCCGGCGCGCTCCCTCCGCCGAATGGTCGATTCCGATAGCGTGGTGCGTGCAATCACCTCCTCCTGACGAAGGAAGCTGTCGGTCCGGCGATCTTTCATCAATCGTCACTCACCACGCGGGCGGGATTCCGATAGCCGAACGGGTCAGCGATCCATTCCCCTATATCCGATGCGTACCAACCGACCATCTTCGCGCCGAGTCTGATACGGTTCGGGAACGTTCCTGCACCCTCCCGGCGATATATGGTGGCGGTCGATAGGCCCGTGCGTGCGCGCACTTCCCCGAGACGGAGGATGCTGTCGGTACGACGATCTATCATCCTAGGGCAGCCTTGAACGCGCGGCTGTTCTTCGTCACGTAATTGATCAGAACACGCTCGCCGGCCTTCGTTTCAAGCGCGGCAGACAAGGCTGCGGCAGGGTCCTGAACGTTCACGATCTTGATGTCGCCGCTAGACGGGGCAGTCCTGTTCGACATGCCGCCGTTTGCCCTGTGACGGGGATCACCCTCGGTTAGCACCTCCTCGCCGCGCTTCGCGATGATCGGCACTTCGTTGGGCATGAAGCCGACGATGCCGCCCGTGTGATAGCGCATCGCAGCGCCAAAGATTGCCGGGTCCACTTGCCGCTGTGTGCCGCCAGCCGAGCCCACAATGCCGCCGGTGTGATGCACTCCCGCGCTCGCCGTCACTGCTGCCGCGAGCACCTGGATGGGGATGTGCGTAATCGCGGCCAAGGCGTAGAGCGCCGCCGTGAACGCGAGCGCCTTGATGATCATCTGCCCAAGTGCCGTGATGAACGATGCCGCGAACTGCACGATCGCCTGACCGAAGGACTTGAAGACGTTCTTGCCGGCCGCGACATGCTGGATGAAGCTTGTGAACGCTTCCGAGGCGCTGGATGTGAAGGCATCCACGAACTGACGGTAGCTCACCGTTCCGCCCAGAAGAGTTTTGTTGAACGCGACGGCCGCGTCCTTAGCACGCTCCAGCTTATCGATGATCACATCGATCTGACCGCCGTCGATCCCGAGCCGCACCTGATCTTCCGGGCTCAGGGCCTTATAGAATGCGATCACCTTATCGTAGGCATCGCCGATATGGCTGCCAACATCGTCGATCTGCTTCTGGACCTGCCCGGCGGCCTTGAACTCGCCCATCGACGTGAGCAGGTCGCGCTCCTGCACGAGTAGGTCGATCTGCTGCTTCTGGATGTCGAGCGGACGCTCCAGATCATCCAGTCTGGCGCTGAGTGCCTCGCGAGCGTGCTGCACGTCGAACAGCGCACCAGCGAGGTCCTTGGCGCGCTCGACATCTGCCGGGTCAACGACCACGGGGGTTTCGCCGGGCTTGAGATTCCGGTTGGCGTCCTCGGCCTTCTGGCGCAGTTCACGCTCCGCATCCGCGACGGCCTTTTCCCGCTGAGCGGCGATGAGCGCGGTGCTGCGAAGCCCGCCCTCCTTCTCCAGATATTTGATGGCGTCGGCGCGGTCCTCGTTGCCGTGCTGTACGGCGAGATTGAAGGCGTCCTGCTTGCGCTTGGAATCTTCGAGCAGCGAGTTGATCGCCACCTGCCCCTGCGTCTGCGCCTGTCCTGTATCGCCAACGCGGTTGGCCAGAAACGACTGCAGTTCGCCCGCCGTGCGATACCGGCCTTTGCCGCCATCGGTGCGAAGATAGCCCTGATTCCCGCTCAGGATCTGGCCGGCACGCGGCAGCTTCGCGATCACCTGGTCGACCGGAGTGTCGCTGGCCGCCGTCAACACCGCCTTCGCGCCACCGGCACCGAGGAAATGCGCGAGATACAGGTTCCCGGCCGTGACCTTCGCGCCGAACGACTCTAGAAATTTGGCGTTCTCGCGCGAGTAATTGTCGATGATCGCGCGTGCGACCTGCTCGTTCTGCCGGAGCGCGAGGATCTGCTGCTCGGACAGCGTGCGCGCCTGCTCCGGGAAGACCGTGGCGAACTGATTGAGAAACGTCTCCTTCGTGAACTGGCCGTAGCCACTGGCGCTGCCATAGGGGTTCTTCCCCGCCCCGCCCTCGGCACCGACGACACGGCTCTCGAACTGCCGGATCTCGCGTTCGCGCTCTGCCAGGGCGGCCTTGCGAGCGGTGTCATTGGCCTTGTCGGTTTCGGCCGTCTCCTTGGCCACCGCGATTTCGCGGAGCCGGTTGGCGACGATCGCGTCGCCGGTCGCAGCCATTTCCTGCCGATAGGCAAGCTCGCCGGCCAGCTGCTCACGGCGCTTGCTATCTGCGGCGTTGAGACCTGCCTGCGCGCGATTGCGAAGCGCGCCCAGCTGCTGCTCCAGATCGATCTGCGACAGGCGATCCGCTCGCTGCTTCGCGGCGGTGCCGTTCGGGTCGTCGTTCAGGGTATCGGGCGCGCCCTTTTCGAGCGCGGTGAGCGCGGATTGTGCCGACGCCAGCTGGCGCTTCGACTCATCAAGCAGGCGCTGCAGCGTGCTCGCGATCGCGACTTGTTCTTGATCGCCGTTTCGTATTTGTCGATGTCGTCCTGCAGCGACCGGATCTGGTTCTGCACCTCGGCGATCTTCGACGCCTGGTTCGGCGCGCCAGCGCCCGTGCTGCCGCCCAGCGCGCTCGTGATCGCGTCGCCCACGGCCTGCACGGCACCGGCGAGTTCGCCCAGCACGTAGATCGTTGCCTTGATCGGCACCGAATCCGCGATGTACTTTATCAGGGCATCCCAAGCGTTCCCGAGCGAACGGGCTGCATTGCCCCACGGACCGCGCTGCTTCTCGGCCGCCGCATCGGCCTGCCGGGTGTAGGCGTTCAGCGCCTCGGTGCGCGCGGCCTGCGCATTGCCCTCAGCGAACAGCTCGCGGATATGGTCGCGCTCGGACGCGGTCAGGAAGTTCAGCTTGTCGTCGAACTTCGCGATGCCGTCGAAGCCGCCGGTGAAGGCGGACCCGACATCCTTCGCCGCCTGTGCCAGATCGACGCCGAGGATTTTCGAGGTTTCGAGCGCGGCGCGGCCGAACTGCGCGATAGCGTCCGGGTTGATGCCGTCGTCCACGAACGTCTTGACGGCGGCGGTGGCTTCGGTGGCCTTCGCGCCCATGCGCTCCAGCGCATCCGCCTGGTCCGTCAGATCCTTGGCGTTATAGCTGCCGCCGTCCGCCTTGAACGTCAGGGTGGTGCTGAAGTCGCGCAGCCGCGCCGCCTGATCGGCAGCCTCTTTCAGGCTGAGCGCCAACACACCGATTGTGGCGACACCGGCCAGCACGGCGGGGTTAGTCAGCGCATCAACGAGCAGGCTGGTGACGCGAGGGAACAGCTGCAGGATCTGGCCGCCCTGCTGACCGAGCGTCTGTGTTAAGCTCGTGCCTGACATCAACTGGGTGATGATGTCGTTGACCTGATAGCCGAGATTTTGGAGTTCGTACGGCTTCAGACCGAATAATCCGAGGCTGGCGGACGGTTTTCCGCCGCCGACCACCAGCGCCTGTCGCGCCTGCTCAGCCTCCCGAGCGAGATGAGCCTCGGCCGCCGCCAGTTCGGTAACGCTGAGCTTTCCGGCCGCCGCCAGCTCGTGAAGGCGCGCGAGCTGATCGTTCACTCGGTTTTGAATCGTCGCCAAGGGATCGAGCTGAGCACGCAGATGTGCCGCCTCCCGCGCCATCTGATCTTCGGCTTCGGCCGCTTCGGTGAATATGCGGGCGGACTCTCGCGCCTGCGCGCCCCGCGGATCGCTACCGATGCCCTGCGACGCGGTGAATGCGCGCTGGCGCTCCTCGGCCACGGCCAGTGCGGTCGTAGCAGCTTCCTGTTCGCGGAGCTTGGCAATCTCGGCCGCGCGCGCTTCGACGACGCGATATTCGGCGTCTGCGGTGGCAAGGATCTGTGCGACAGAGGCGGCACTGCCGGTGGCATTCGGACGATCGACGCCCGTGATCTGGTTGATCCGCCGCTGAACGTCAGTGACGCGCTCGCCCGCCGCCGCCTGCTCCCGCAGTGCCTGCGTGGTCAGTTCGATCTGCGCCTCGGCCGCAGCCTGTCCTTCGGAGATGGCACGGCTGGTCGACGACAGCTGGATCAACGACGACTGGGCGCCGGTGAGTTCGGCCTCCTGGCGTCGGATGGACTCGCGGAGCCGATCGACCTGCCCGCCAAGGCGCTGCTGCTCTTCGCCCAAAGCCCGGAGCTGGGCGACCTGCTGCGTCGTATCGTGTCCGCCCAAGAGGCGATCCACGATCGTGGATTGGATGCGATCCAGCGCTGACGAGGCCGCCTGCTGCTGTGCGACCAGGGCGCCGAGGGCCGCCTTATTCTGGGTGATGCTGGTCTTCTGCCGATCAAGCGCGGCGCCGGCCTTGTCGACTGAGCCGACGATCGTCGCGGCAGCCTTGTCCAAGGAAGCAAGCGTCTTGCCGAGTTCCGCGATATCTGCGGAGCCGCCATTGGCATTGTTCAGCAGCGTCTCGATCGCGTCGCCGAGAGCCGATATCGCCTTCTCGCCTTCAGTGCGAGCGCGAACAATCAAGTTCACATCAGTCGATCGGCTGCTCATGCGGCGGATACCTTAAGCAGCATTGCCCAGCCGCCGCCCATCACTGACGCGCCTGATTCAGTAAGGTGCTGTACGGCCGGATAGCGTCCGCAATGATGGGCTGTAGCGTGCCATCGGGCCAAGCATCGCGAGTTGCTTCGATAATCGCGCATCCCGTCTTGACGACGGTAGGCCAGGGCATGGCCTGCACCTCTTCCTGCGATGCCCCTGTTCCGCGGGCGACGATCTGACGAAACGCGGACGGCACATCCACAACCATCATTCGCGCAGCCGCCGCCACCGCATCACTGTAGTTTAGATTGTAGCCGCAAGGAACATTGTCGAGCATGTAGCCGAACAGTTCTGCATACTCATGGGCTATGTCGCTCACATCATGCTCGCTGAGAGGACGGTGCTGCGCCATATGGAATCATCCTTAGAATGTATGCGGGCTCTATAGCATAAAAAATTGATCACCTCTCCGATTTATAGCTCAAACTCATGATGTAGAAGAGCATTCACTATTTATGCGAAAGTTCGTCAACTATTGGCAATCTTGTGTGTGTTCGCATCTCTGCTAGGCAGACGCCCGCGCACGCTATTTGACGCGCTTAGACAGGGAGCGAAGTATGGTTGCGGATGCAGTTTCGAGAGAGATTTTCGACATGGTTGGCGCCGCATTCCAAGCGAGCGACCGGTTTGGCGCTGGCCGACTGCTCGGCGCCGCCACCCTCGATCGCGTTCGCGCTACGGGCGAACAGGCGCTGATAAAGAGAACCTATGAAGCCCTTCAGATCGTGGCCGCGCCGGCTCGCGACGAGCTGACGGACGGGTTCGCCAAGGCGATCTTCTTCGGAGTGTATGTGGAGCCCGGCTCGCGATTTTCTTCGGCGAGCATCTAAGCCGTGAGCGTTCCCGGAACGATCTTAGTGAGCGTCACGGAAGCGGCGGCGATGCTCGGCCTGAGCCGTGCCACTTTCTACAAGTTGCTGAGCGCCGGAGAGGTTCGTGCCGTCAAAAGCGGAAAGCGGACGCTGATACCGCTGGAGTCTCTTCGGGAGTATGCTGCGTCGCTGCCTGCCTGGGCGCCACCACGCTGAACACTTAGAGCTGTGTGGACGATCGGATCGCAGTGGCGACTCGGTGGCGATTCAATCTCAAGCCGAGATTTCCACCATCATACCCATCGCCTCCTAAGTGTTTGTAACACCGAGAAGAAAATGGCGCGCCCGGAACGATTCGAACGTCCGACCCTCAGATTCGTAGTCTGATGCTCTATCCAGCTGAGCTACGGGCGCTTGGGAGGCGCTCCACTAGGGGAAGGTTTCAGGGGACGCAACCCCTCTCGAACGGATTATCGCCGAGATTGTCGGCGCGGGTGCGGGCCGATAAAGGCGGCCCATGCGATCCGCCTCTTTTTCCGTCGCCCTCGGGCTGGTGCTGGCCGGGTGCAGCGCGAATCTGGCCGACGTGCCGAGCCTCAAGCCCCGGCCGATCGAGCATCGCCCGATTCTCCCGCCCGATCCGGCCAGCGAGCCGCAGACGCCCGTGACCTCCGCTCTCGAGCAGCAGCTGGCCAAGCTCGTCGGCGATGCGACGGCCGGGCATGCCGCGTTCGAGAAGGAGCGCAGCGGCAATGCGACGGTGCTGGAGCAGGCGCGGAACGCGGCCGAGGGCAGCGAGGCGTGGATTGCGGGCCAGCAGGCGCTGAGTGCGCTGGATGCGGCGCGGGCGCAGGTGCGCGACGCGGCGGGGGCCATCGATACGCTGCGGGTCGATCCCGCTTATGCCGGCACCGGCGATCGTGCGGCGATCGATGCGGCGGCGGCGAAGGTGGCGGGGTTCGCCCGCGACGAGGCGGCGGCGGTCGACAAGGTCGGCGGTTAGCCGATTCGCCTTCCGCATTTTCCCCCAACCCGTTTGTGCTGAGCTTGTCGAAGCACCGTCCTTCTTCTCTCGCGCGTGGTGAACGAAGAACGGCACCCTTCGACTGCCTGCCGAGGCAGGCGCTCAGGACAGGCTTCGACAAGCTCAGTGCGAACGGGGAATTGAGCAAGGACAGGCACCCTCAGCACGTCCGCTCCGCCGCATAGACGATGTGGGCCGACAGCGGATGATCGGCCGGGAAGGACGGGTGGGCGAAATCCAGATCGGGGCGGCGGGCCATGCCGAGCCGCTCCATCAGCGTCCAGGAGGCGCGGTTGGGCGGGATCGTCCAGGCGGCGATTCGCGGGCGATCCGTATGCGCCCAGCCCCACGCCAGCGCGGCTTCGGCGGCTTCGCGTGCATAGCCCCGGCCCCAGGCGTCGCGGCGCAGGCGCCAGCCTATTTCCAGTTCGTCCGATACCGGCGTGCCCGGATGGCCGCCCGGCTTGATCCCGCAGAAGCCGAGGAAGGCGCCATCCTCGCGCCGCGCGATCGCCCAGAAGCAATGGCCGAGCCGTTCCTTAAAATCGCGCTGGCGGGCGACGGCGGCTTCCACTTCGGCCAGCGATTGCGGGCCGCCGAGATGCGCCATCACCTCGGGATCGGCGCACATCGCGGCGAAGGGGGCGATGTCCGCATCCCGCCAGCCACGCAGGATCAGGCGTTCGGTTTCGATCATGGACGCAGAACCTCATAGGCGATGTGGCGGCGGAGTGCGTCGCCGGGCGGATAGAGCGGGTGATCGAAATCGAGATCGGGGCGCGGCGTCATGCCGATCCGCTCCATCAATGCCACGCTCGCGCGGTTGGCGGGCACGGTGATCGCGACGATGCGGGGCGCCGTGAGGTTGGCCCAGCCCCATGCCAGCGAAGCCTCGGCCGCCTCGCGTGCATAGCCCTGCCCCCAGCAGTCCTCGGCCAGCTGCCAGCCCATCTCGATGTCGCCGGTGATCGGCGTATCGGGATGGAGATAGGGGACGAGCCCGCACTGGCCGATCAGCCGCCCATCGGTGCGGCGCTCCATGCCCCAGCGCGACATGCCGTGATCGGCCTGATAGCGCATCGACTCCTCGATCCGCCGCTCGGCCGCATCGCCGAAGCGCGCGCCGCCGAGATAGTGGCGCACCACGGACGAGCCGAGCAGGGCCGCGATCGCCTCCCGATCCTGCGGGCCGATCGGCCGCAGCAGAAGACGACCGGTCTGGATCATCCCGCCATCAGGCGGGCGGCGTGGAGCGCATGATAGGTCAGCACGCCAGAGGCTCCGGCGCGCTTGAACGCCATCAGGGTTTCCATGACGAGGCCGTCGCGCTCGCCCGCGCCGGCCGCGACCGCAGCCTCGATCATCGCATATTCGCCGGACACCTGATAGGCGAACACCGGCACCTCGAACCGCTCCTTCACGAGGCGGACGATATCGAGATAGGGCAGGCCCGGCTTCACCATCACCGTATCCGCGCCCTCGGCCAGATCGAGCGCGACTTCGCGCAGCGCCTCCTCGGCATTGGCGCTGTCCATCTGGTAATTCTTCTTGTCGCCCTTCAGCAGCCCGCGCGAGCTGACCGCGTCGCGGAACGGACCATAGAAAGCCGAGGCATATTTGGCGGCATAGGCCATGATCTGGACATGGGCGAAACCCTCGCGCTCCAGCGCTTCGCGGATCAGGCCGACCCGCCCGTCCATCATGTCGCTGGGGGCGATGATGTCGGCGCCGCCCCGCGCCTGGTTGAGCGATTGCTCGACGAGGATCTCCATCGTCTCGTCGTTGAGGACGCGGCCTTCGGCGTCGAGCAGGCCGTCATGGCCGTGCGCGGTATAGGGATCGAGCGCGACATCGGTGAGGATGCCGATCGGAACACCCGCTTCCTTGATGGCGCGCGAGGCGCGGCACATCAGATTGTCGGGATTGAGCGCTTCCTCGCCCCGCTCCGAGCGGAGCCCGGCGGGCGTGTTCGGGAAGAGGGCAAGGCAGGGAATGCCGAGCGCTGCCGCGTCCTTCGCGCGCTCGACGATGAGATCGATCGACCAGCGCGAGACGCCGGGGAGCGTGGCAATCGGCTCCTCGGTCTGCGCGCCTTCCGTGACGAACAGCGGCCAGATCAGATCGGCGGGCGTCAGCACGTTTTCGGCCACCATCGCCCGGCTCCAGGCATGGCGGCGGGTGCGGCGAAGGCGGAGGGCGGGATAAGCGGCGTGATGGGTCATGGCGCGTGCCTAGCGCCAAAGCGGCGCGGATTGAACCGGGGGGCTGGTTGCGATCGTGCGCCGGGCGGGTGCGGAAGACGGGTGCTGCGCGCCAAATGGGCGGCAGCTAACCACTACATCCGTCATTCCCGCGAAAGCGGGAATCCATGGAAGCGTTTTGCTGCTGTTGATGCGCTCCCGCGATCGTTGCGCCGTCCATGGATTCCCGCTTTCGCGGGAATGACGGGGAGGAGGGGCGCGACAGGCTCGAACCGAACGGCCGTAGGCGCGCGGCCTCAGCTCTCCCCGCGCCGCTCCGCCAGCTTATGCTCCCACTGCAGCGCATGCTGCACGATCAGCGAGAGGTCGTCGCGCTTCGGGCGCCAGGGCAGGGTTTCGAGGATCAGGCTGTTGTCCGCCGTCAGCAGATCGGGGTCGCCCGCGCGCCGCGCTTCCAGCTTGCGGACGATAGGCGTGTTGGTGACGCGGTCGACCGTGTCCAGAACCTCCATCACCGAATAGCCGCGGCCATAGCCGCAATTCATGATGCGGCTTTCGGCGGGATTTTCGATCAGCCATTCGAGGGCTGCGACATGCGCGTCGGCCAGATCGGAGACGTGGATATAGTCGCGCACGCCGGTGCCATCGGGCGTGTCATAATCGGTGCCGAACACGCCGACATGCGCACGCTTGCCGGTGACGGCCTCCACCGCGATCTTGATGAGGTGGGTGGCGCCCGCGGTCGACTGGCCGGAGCGGCCCTCGGGATCGGCGCCCGCCACGTTGAAATAGCGCAGCGCGCAGAAGTTCAGCGGATGCGCCGCCGCCACGTCGCGCAGCATATGCTCCGTCATCAGCTTGGACGTGCCGTAGGGATTGATCGGCCGGTTCGGCATGTCCTCGCGAATCGGCACCTCGTCCGGAATGCCATAGGTGGCGGCGGTAGAGGAGAAGATGAAATGCGGCACGCCCGCCGTCACCGCCGCCTCGATCAAAGCGCGGCTCGCGGCGGTGTTGTTGCGATAATATTTGAGCGGATCGACCACCGATTCGGGCACCACGATCGATCCCGCGAAATGGAGGATCGCGCCGATCCCGTGATCGGCCAGCGTACGGCCGACGAGGTCCATGTCGGCGACATTGCCCTCCACGAAGGTCACCGCGTCGGGCACGGCCCAGCGGAAGCCGGTCGAAAGATCGTCCAGCACCACCACCGGCCAGCCGGCATCCAGCAGGGCCAGCACGGCATGGCTGCCGATATAGCCGGCGCCGCCGGTGACGAGCACGGGGAAGGGCTTGTCAGGCATACTCATTCGCTACTCCCGGACGGATCGATCTGTGTGAGGGATGCAGGGAAGATGCGCGCGGACGAGGCGCGCTGTCCATCGTCGGCCATCCAACCATGTGCGGCCATGCCACCCGTCCCCGCGATGCTCCCGCCGCTATCGCTACCGGCCATGGTGCAGTGCGGCAAGGCGGCAATAGCGAGATGAGGCGGGCCGGTGGCGGAAATGCGGGGGATGGAGGGGAACCATTTCCTCCGTTTGCACCGAGCTTGTCGAAGCCTGTCCTGAGCGCCTGTCTTGGCAGGCAGTCGAAGGGTGCCGTCCTTCTTATCCTCGACTGAAAAAGAGAGGCGGTGCTTCGACAGGATCAGCACAAACGGTTTCGGGCGATGTCCTACAGATAATGGGCGATGAAGGTGAGCAGGCTCGCCGTCAGCCCCACCAGGAACACGCGGTAGGCATAGCCCAGCAGGCGATATTTCTTCCGGGCCAGCACGGTGCCGTTCTGGTAGATATCGGTCGCCATCGTGCGGAAGATGGACTCGTCCGTCTCCATCGCGATCAGCATCCGCCGCACATAATCCTCCTCGTCCAGCTGGGTGAAGGAGCCGAAGAAGAGCAGGTTGGGCTTGCCCCCGGGCTTGCCGCCGATCGCGGGCAGCACCGCCAGCATCGCCAGGATCGCGGAGACGAACGCGAAGCCGCCCAGCACCACCAGCGCCAGCGGCGGATGCCCGCCCGGCTTGGCCTGGCCGATCGTGATCGTGAAGATCACGAAGGTGGCGGCCATCAGGATCGAGGCCTTCTGGTCCGCCATCTGGCTCAGCGTATAATGCGCCTGCTGGGTGGTGCGGATCAGGTGGATGGCATTCGCGGGCGTGGCCGGTGGCTTCGGCGCGCGCGGATCGTTGGCGGGATCGTCGGTCATCGGGGTTCCGGAAGGCGAGGTCAGGACGCGTCACATCGCCGCCGCAATCGCTTGGCAATCGGGACCGTCATTCCTAAAGGAACCCGATGAGCGAGCGCGACAACATATTCGCCCAGATTGCAGAGCAGATCGAGCCTTTCAACAAGAAGCGCGCGGCGCTGACCGAAGGTACGACTTTCGCGGGCGATCTCGAGTGGGACAGCCTGACCGTCATGGATTTCGTGGCGGCGATCGAGGACGAGTTCGATATCCTGATCACGATGAACATGCAGGCCGAGATCGAAACGGTCGGCCAGCTGGTCGATGCGGTCGAGAAACTGAAGGCCGCCAAGTGACGGATTCCGTGGAAACGCCCGACGCCATTGCCGCCACCGACCGCGTCGCCCCCGGCGGGCGCGACCTGATGGCGAAGTTCCGCCCGCTGATCGAGGAGCGCGAGGCGCTGCTGGCCACCGGCGTGCGCGATCCCTTCGCGATCGTGATGGAAAAGGTGACCTCGCCGACCGAGGCGATCATCCAGGGCCGCAAGACGATCCTGCTCGGCACCTACAATTATATGGGCATGACGTTCGATCCGGACGTCGTCGCCGCCGGCAAGAAGGCGCTGGACGAGTTTGGCGCGGGCACGACCGGCAGCCGCGTCCTGAACGGCACCTATCAGGGCCATCGCGAGTGCGAGGACGCGCTCAAGGAATTTTACGGGACCGATCACGCGATCGTGTTCTCGACCGGCTATCAGGCCAATCTCGGCATCATCTCCACGCTCGCGGGCAAGGGGGATTACATCATCCTCGATGCCGACAGCCATGCGTCGATCTATGACGGCTGCTGGCTGGGCAATGCCGAGATCGTGCGCTTCCGTCACAACAGCGTCGAGGATCTCGACAAGCGCCTAGGCCGCCTGCCGGCCGAGGCGGGCAAGCTCGTCGTGCTGGAAGGCGTCTATTCGATGTTCGGCGACGTGGCGCCGCTGCCGGAGATGGTCGCCGTCGCCAAGAAGCACGGCGCGATGATCCTGTGCGACGAGGCGCACGGCATGGGCTTCTTCGGGCCTAACGGGCGCGGTGTCTATGAGGAGATGGGCGTCGAGAAGGATATCGACTTCGTCGTCGGCACCTTCTCCAAGTCGGTCGGCACGGTCGGCGGCTTCTGCGTGTCCAACCATCCCGATTTCGAGGTGCTGCGCCTCGTCTGCCGGCCTTATGTGTTCACGGCCTCGCTGCCGCCGTCGGTGGTCGCTACCGCCGCCGCCTCGATCCGCAAGCTGATGCACGCGTCGGACAAGCGCGCGCATCTGTGGAAGAACAGCCGCCGGCTTCATTCCGGCCTGCGCGAGCTGGGCTTCCACATCGCGACCGAGACTGCGCAGTCCGCGATCATCGCCGTGGTGCTGAAGGATCAGGAAACCGCCGTGGCTTTGTGGCAGGCGCTGCTGGAAGGCGGGCTCTACGTGAATCTCGCGCGGCCCCCGGCGACGCCGGCGGGCACCTATCTGCTGCGCTGCTCGCTCTGCGCCGAGCATAGCGACGATCAGGTGGGCGAGATCCTCGACATCTTCGCAGCCGCCGGGCGCGCGATCGGTCATATTAACTAACACTTCCGCTTTCGCCGGATAGGGGCGGGGCGTAAGGATAGTGAAATGACGGACAGGGGCGATTTTTCCAGGTCCGATAGCGGACCGTTGCGCGCGCGCATCCTCGCCGGGCTGTTCACGCTGCTGGCCGCGTTCCTGCTGGCGGCGCTGATCATCGTGGTCCAGCGCTCGGCCGAGGAGCGCGAGGCGGCGCAGGCGCGCAAGCAGCACAGCTTCAACGTGATCCTGCTCACCGGCGAGGTGGACGGCGCGATGGCGCGCGCGGAGGCGGCGCTGGGCCGCGCGATCATCAATACGGATCGCGCGAAGGGAACCTTGTTCTACGACGAGTGGCAGGCGGCGGGCAGCAAGCTCTCCGCGCTGCGCGATCAGGTGCGGGATGATCCGCCGCAACTGGCGCGCGTCGATGCGCTGCAGGCGCTCTACAATCAGCGCGGCGAGGAATTGCGCGCCTCCGCCACGCGGCTGAACTACAAGCAGAACAGCGCCTCGCTCGCGATCTTCGGCCGCGCCGCGCGATCGGACGACGTGCTGGATATCGCTCTGCTCCAGCGCCAGATCGTCGACACCGAGCGCGCCCAGCTCGACAAGCGCGACAGCCAGGCGGCCGCCTCCACCTATCGCTCGAACCGGCTCACGCAGATGATGTCGATCACGGGCGCGGTGCTGATGCTGTCGGCGATCGCCGCGGGCTGGATGCTGGTGACCGCGATGAACGAGCGGCGCATCGCCAATGAGGAGACGATGCAGGAGCTGGACCGCGCCTTCGCGCTGGAGCGCGCGGTCGCCGAGCGGACCGAGGAACTGAGCGCCGCCAACCGCGCGCTGGTCGAGGAGGCGGCCACGCGCGAGGAGGCCGAAACCAAGCTCCGCCAGATCCAGAAGATGGAGGCGGTGGGCCAGCTGACGGGCGGCATCGCGCACGATTTCAACAATATGCTCGCGGTGGTGATCGGCGGGCTGGAGCTGGCGCGCAAGCGCGTGGTGGAGCAGGCGGCCGAAGCCTCGCGCCATATCGAAAGCGCGATGGACGGGGCGACGCGCGCCGCCGCGCTCACGCGCCGCCTGCTCACCTTCGCGCGCGCCGAGCCGCTGATGCCGCACGCCACCGACGCGGGGCAGCTGATCCACGGGATGCAGGATCTGATCGATCGCACGATCGGCGAGCGGATCGAGGTGCGGATCAAGGCCGAGCCCGATCTGTGGCCGGTGTGGATCGATCCCTATCAGCTGGAAAATGCGATCCTGAACCTGTGCGTGAATGCGCGTGACGCGATGGCGGGGGCGGGCATCCTCGAAATGTCGGCGGCCAATGCGCGGCTGCGCGAGGGCGCGATCGGCGTGCTGGCGGGTGGTGACTATGTCCGCATCGCCGTGACGGACAATGGCAAGGGCATGAGCCAGGCCGTGCTGGAGCGCGTGTTCGAGCCCTTCTTCACCACCAAGCCGGTGGGCGAGGGAACGGGCCTCGGCCTCAGCCAGATCTTCGGCTTCGCGCGCCAGTCGGGCGGCGACGTGATCCTGCAGAGCCGCGAGGGCGTGGGCACCACCGTCTCGCTCTATCTGCCGCGCCACAAGGGCGAGGTGACGACGGTGGCCGAAACGACGCCGCTGGCGACGCCCTTCGCCGCGTTCGACCCGGTGGCGCGCGAGACGATCCTCGTCGTCGAGGATGACGTGCGCGTGCGATCGGCCACGGGCGAGGCTTTGACCGAGCTGGGCTATCATCCCTTGCTGTGTGGATCGGGCGACGAGGCGATGATCCTGCTCGACGATCGCGACGATATCCGCCTGATGATCACGGACGTGCTGATGCCGGGCATGACCGGGCCCGAACTGGTCCGCATCATGCGGCCGCGCTTCCCGCATGTCTCGGTGCTGTTCGTGACCGGCTATGTCGGCGAGGCGGGCGAAACGGAGAGCTTCGCGGGCCATGAGGTGCTGCGCAAGCCCTACACGCTGGCGGGGCTTTCGGCGGCGGTGGCTGCGGCGATGATGACGGCGGAGGCCGTGGCGAGCGTTTAGGTTTGGATCATGCGGCCTGGCCTTCTGCAGAGGGCCGGTCATGCTGAACGTGTTTCAGCATCCATGACCTGACGGTTCCGCTTGGCGCACCGGTCGGTCGATGGACCCTGAAACAAGTTCAGGGTGACGACGAGGAAGGGAGGGGGGCGTTCAGCCTCGCCGATGCGCCGGGCGCCCGGCCAGCCATGTTTCCGCCACCGCGCGATCGTCGCCCAATATCTGCAGCGCGAACAGGCGTTCGGCCAGCGGGCGGGCCGCCGTGCGCCGCGCGAGCAAGGGCGTGGCGGCGGAATCCAGCAGGATGAAATCGGCCTCCTGGCCGACCGCGAGCCCGCCGACGCGATCCGCGATCGAGAGCGCGGCCGCGCCCGCGCCCGTCGCCAGCCAGAGCGCGCGGAAGGGATCGAGGCTGCTCCCCCGCATCTGGCAGACCTTGTAGGCCTCGCCCAAGGTGTGGAGGATCGAGAAGCTGGTGCCCGCGCCTACATCCGTCCCCATGCCGACGCACACGCCATGCGCGTCCGCGCGCGCCAGATCGAACAGGCCGGAGCCGAGGAACAGGTTCGACGTGGGGCAGAAGGCGATGGCGGCGCCGGCGGTGGCGAGCCGCCCCATCGCGCCGTCGTCCAGATGGATGCCGTGCGCGAAGACGGAGCGCGGGCCGACCAGCCCGTGGCGGGCATAGACATCCAGATAATCGGCCGCCTCGGGAAAAGCCTCGCCCACGGCGGCGATCTCGCCGAGATTTTCGGACAGATGCGTGTGGAGCAGGGCGTCCGGATGGGCGGCGAGCAGGTCGCCCGCGCTCGCCAGTTGCGCTGGCGTGGAGGTGAGCGCGAAACGCGGTGTCACCGCATAGCCCAGCCGCCCGCGCCCCCGCCACCGTGCGATCAGCGCCTCGCTCTCGGCCCTGCCGCTCTCCGGCGTGTCGCACAGCGCCTCGGGCGCCTGCCGGTCCATCAGGGTCTTGCCGGAGATGATGCGCATGTCGCGGGCGAGCGCCGCGTCGAACAGGGCGTCCACGGATTGCGCGTGGACGGTGGCGAAGACGAGCGCGCTGGTCGTGCCGTTGCGTAGCATCTCGTCGAGGAAGAAGGCGGCGACCGCATCGGCATGCGGGCGATCGGCGAAGGCCTGTTCGGCCGGGAAGATGTGCCGCTCCAGCCAGTCGAGCAATTGCGCGCCGTGGGCGGCGATCCGCTCGGTCTGCGGATAATGGACGTGGCAGTCGACGAAGCCGGGCACCAGCAGCAGCCCGCGCCGATCCTCGACCGGCACGTCCAGATGCCGTTCGGCCAGCGTGGCATGATCGCCGAAGGCGGCGACGATGCCGTCCTCGATCAGCAGCATGCCATCCGCATGGTGGACGATCGCCTCCGTCCCCGCGATCGCCGGATCGGCGCGCACGGCCAGCAATTCGGCGCGAATGGCCCATGCGCTCACGCTGTCGGCTCCAGTGCCGCCTGGGCGGCGGGCGAAGCGGGCAGGCGGCCGCCGAACCCGGCGAAGATCGTGCCGAACGACTCCAGCAGCAATTGCGCGGCGGCCGACAGCTGGCGGGGCGAGCCGACACAGAGCGCCAGCGTCATCGGCCGCGCGATCGCGTCCCCGATCAGCGTGAAGGCGAGGTCGCCCGCCGCCACCTCGTCATGCACGTCGAGCGAGGTGAGGATGCCGACCCCGGCACCCTCCTGCACCAGCGACTTGATCATCTGCACATTGTCCACCGTCACCACCGGATCGATCGCCACGCCGGTCACGCCCTGAAGCACGGCCAGTTGCTCCGCGAGGGCCAGCGGCGGCGCGGGCACGATCAGGCGGTGCCCGGCGGAGGCCGAGAAACGCCGGCGCGGCGCCTCGGTGAGGGGATGGCCGGGCAGGGTGACGAACCCCAGCATCACGTCGGCATGCGCGCAGACGGTGAGATCGCGCGAGAAGCGGGGATCCAGCAGGATGCCGAAATCGACCGCGCCCGATCGGATGGCGTCGGCGACGTCGCGATTGTCCAGCACGCGCAGATCGATGCTGATGCCCGGATAATCGGCCTGCACCCGCCGGATCAGCGCGGGCACCGTTCCCCGCGCGAGCGCATCGATCACGGCGACGGTGACATGGCCGCGACGCAGGCCGCGCATATCCTCGATCCGTGCGCGCAGATCGCCGAGCCCCTTCTGCCAGCCGCTGGCGGAGGCCATCATCATCTCGCCCGCGCTCGTCAGCCGCAGCCCGGTCGGCAGGCGTTCGAACAGGGCCACGCCCAGTTCCTGCTCGGCCGCCAGAATCTGCCGATCGATGGCGGAGGCGGAGACGTTCAGTTCCTCGGACGCGCGGCGGATCGAGCCCGAGCGGCCCACGGCGACGAAATATCGAAGGAAACGGGAGAAGACCGGCATGACCGCTCTCTTTTTTGCAACGCTCCGTGGAAATCAATGCGTTTGATCCCGCATGTCAAGCGCCGCAGGGTGGAAAGACCCGAACCGGAGATCAGCATTGGCGACCGCACTGGACTCGACGAACGACATCGTGCTGCCGCGCAACTGCACGTTCGAGCCCGAGGATTGGGCGATCCTCGCCCGCCACTGGTATCCGATCGCGCTGGTACGCGAGGTGGGCGAGGCGCCCGTGCGCACGAAATTGCTCGATCAGCCGCTCGTCATCTATCGCGCGAATGGCGAGACCGTGGTGGCGCCCGACATCTGCCCGCATCGCGGCGTTCCGCTGAGCATGGGGACGCAGACCGAAAGCGGCGTCGTCTGCGCCTATCACGGCCTGAAATTCGGGGCGGGCGGGCGCTGCACCCATGTGCCCGCGCATCCGACGCGGGACATTCCCCAGCGCATGCACCTCGCCACCTTCCCGCATGTCGAGCGCTACGGCCTGATCTGGACCTGCCTGCGCCCGTCGGCCTCGGCGCCGCAGCCGGGCGAGGTCGTCGACATGCCGCATTGGGACGAGCCCGCATTCCAGCAGATCGTGTGCCCGTGGATCGATATCTTCGGCTTTGCCGGGCGGCAGATGGAGGGCTTCCTCGACGTCGCCCACTTCGCCTTCGTCCACACCGCCACGTTCGGCGATGCGAACAATGCCGAGGTACCCAACTATACGCCCAAGCGCACCGATACCGGCTTCGAGGCGGAATATTGGAGCACGGTCGGCAATTATCCGATCGGGGTGGAGGGGCGCGGCGTGCCGGGCTTCAACTGGCTGCGCCATTTCCGCTGCCATCTGCCCTTCACCGCGACGCTGGAAATCCATTTCCCCGGCACGGATCGGCTCGTCATCATGAACGCGGCCTCGCCCGTCTCCGCGCGGGTGACGCGCCTGTTCGCGCCGATGGCGCGCAATTTCGACACCGATCTGCCGGTGCAGGACGTCTATGATTTCAACCTGCGCGTGTTCGAGGAGGACAAGGCGATCGTCGAGGCGCAGATGCCCGAATGCCTGCCGCTCGATCCGACGATGGAGGCGCACATCCCGGCCGACATGAGCTCGATGATCTACCGGCGTGGCCTGCGCGAAATGGGGCTGAGCCGCTTCTTCATTTCGTGAGGATGCGCCTTACGGCCGGCCCGCACCCCCACCCGACCGCCCATCCAGGATACTCTGTTTGGGCGGCCGGGTGGGGGTGCGGGCCGGTGCCGCCTCGAAATGCGATCTTCCTCGCATTTCGCAAACCGGCCCCAAGCCCTCAACTCCCCCGATAGGTGGAGTAACTGTAGGGCGAGACGAGCAGGGGCACGTGATAATGCGCCGCCTCGTCGGAAATGCCGAAATCGATGCGGACGCGGTCGAGGAAGGGCGGATCGGGCAGATCGAGCCCCAGCCCCCGGAAATAGTCCGCCACCGCGAAGCTCAACGTATAGCGGCCGCGCTGGAAGCTCATTCCCTTCAGGTCGGGGCAGCGGCCGTCCGCATCCGTATAGCCCCGGAAGATGATCTCGTCGGCCAGCACGAGGAAGAAGGCGACGCCCGCCGCCGGCCGGCCGTGGGTGGTGTCCAGCACATGGGTCGAAAGGCTCATGGCAGCACCTCCCCGGCGGAGAGGTCGCCCCCGAATTCCACCTCCGCATAGGCATGATAATCGCCCAATATCTGCTCCCGGTCATCCAGGAAGATCTGTCGGGCGATCCCTTCCACGAGGCGCGGGATTGC
This sequence comes from Sphingomonas sp. AP4-R1, assembly GCF_013113735.1. NCBI lineage: Bacteria > Pseudomonadati > Pseudomonadota > Alphaproteobacteria > Sphingomonadales > Sphingomonadaceae > Sphingomonas > Sphingomonas sp. AP4-R1. The sequence continues at coordinate 521,005 of NZ_CP053346.1, read as the reverse complement.
ATATTTGAGGCCGGACAGAGCGGCGGCCGAAAGGCCGAGGCTGATCAGCGCCGAATAGTTGAACGCGAACAGGCCGTGGACGCGCGCCTGCGCCTCGGCGTCGCGCCCCTGCATCTCGAAGCCGGAGCCCAGATAGGGGTGCGCGTCGATCAGCGGATTGGCGAGATCGGCCGGCGGCACATGGCGGTCGCGCCAGCGGAGGATGTCGTCCGCCAGATCGGCCAGTTCCGGGCGCAATTTCGGATCGGTCATCAGGCCGGTGGAGAGGATCAGGAAATCGAACGGATAGGCGCCCTTGGGCGTCTCGACGATCACGGCGTCGCCTTCCTCGCGCACGCTCTCCCACGGCTCGCCCAGGTGCAGCGCGAAGCCCGGATACGCGGCGGCGCGGCCGAACGTGTCGTTGGTGGGGGGCTGGTTGCGGCGGAAGAAGCTCTCCATCACCTCATATTTGCCGGCGTCGTCCAGCGCGGCGAAGCGGCCGATCAGCCCTGAGCCTTCCATGAAGCGGATCGGATTGACGCGCGGCATCTCCTTCCGGCGCAGGAACACATGCGCCTCGGCCGCGCCCTCGGCCAGCGCATGCTGGGCATTGTCGAACGCCGAGGCGCCGCCGCCCAGGATCGCGATGCGCGCGCCCTGAAGGGCCTCGAAATCGATCGCTTCCGATGTGTGGGCGTAACGCTCGGCGGGCAGGCTCGCGCGGATGAAGCCCGGCACATGCCATTCGCCGCCGCCCTGAATGCCCGTCGCCAGCACCACCTTGCGCGCGAGGATCACGCCGCCTTCGGGCGCGCCGGCACCCTCGACATGCAGCCGATGCACGCCGCCTTCCAGCGGCTCGATCCGGGTCAGCTTCGTCTCGTTGCGCACCGGCAGGTCCAGCACGGCGCGATACCAGCGCAGATAGTCCATCCAGTCGCGACGGGGGATCTTGTCGATCGCCTCCCACGCCGCCTTGCCCGCGCGCGCCTCCCAATAAGAGCGGAAGGTGAGGCTCGGCACGCCGAGGTCGATCGAGGTGATCCACTTGGGCGTGCGCAGCGTGATCATGCGCGCATAGGTGTCCCACGGGCCTTCATAGCCCGCCGGATTCTCGTCGATCACGAGGATGTTGGAGATGCGCTCGCGCATCAGCCCGAAGGCCGCGCCGAGCCCGGACTGGCCGCCGCCGACGATCACGACATCCTGCACGCCGTCGCGCGGGCTCACCCACGTAGGCTTGCCATGATCGAGCGCGGCGAGATCCTCGCGCACGCGCTGCTCCAGCGCGGCGAGGCTCATGCCTCCGTCCTCACGTCATAAACCGTTCGTCCTGAGCGAAGTCGAAGGACGGGCTTCAGGCGGCACCGTTCGGAGCCCGTGCTTCGACTTCGCTCAGCACGAACGGGTGGGGTGTAGGACTTGCTCACGCCAGCGCGTCCCGCAGGCGGAGATGGACGATCTTGCCGATCTCCGCGAGTGCCGTCGCGATCTCCTCGGTTTCCGTATGGCCCAGCCGCGCCTCCATCTGGCCAAGGATCCCGGCCTTGTCGGTCAGCCGCACGCAGATGATGAAGGGGAAACCGAAGCGGTCGCGATAGCGGCGGTTCAGATCGTGGAAGCGGTCGAACTCCGCCTCCGTCAGTCGGTCGAGCCCGGCTGAGGCCTGTTCCTCGTTGGAGGCGTGGGTCAGCGTCTTGTCGATCGCGGCCTTGCCGGCCAGTTCCGGGTGGGCGCGCAGCAATTTCAGCTGATCGATATGCGCGGCCCCGGCCACCACCGCCGCCATCGCATTTTCCATATCCACGATATGCGCGAAGGGGCGGCGGGCAGCGGCCTCGCGCACGATCCACGGGCTATGTTCGAACAGGAAGCCGAACCTGGCGACGAAGGCGTCGGGCGGGAGCGCGTTGATCTCCTCGATCCTCACGAATGGCCTCCTTCCATCGAGATGTGCGCGGAGACGACCTTCCAGCCATCCTCGAAGCGCACCCAGGTCTGGCTCTGGCGGCCGCGCCGGGGATCGTCCCTGCGCCGGAATTCGGCATTGGCGATGGCGAGGTCGGTGTCGAAGGTCGCGATCTCCACGCGTTCCAGCACGCGCTGGGGGGAGCCGCCGCGGCCTTTGCGGAAGGCGCGTATCTCGTCGATGCCATACAGCACCTCGCCCACGCCGTAGCGGACGGTGGTGTCGGCATGGTGGAACAGCGCGTCCATCGCGGCGACATCGTCCGCCATCAAGGCCGCCTCATAGGCGTCGAACGCCTTGCGGACGGCGGCGACGGTATCGGGATCGTTGTAGATCATGCCGGGTGAACCTCCATCCAGTGGCGGGCGATGTCGATGCGGCGGGCGATCCAGGCGTCGCCGCTGGCGATCACATGATCGAGGAAGCGCACCACGGCGGCGGCGCGCGCGGGCTTGCCGGCGATGCGGCCGTGCAGGCCGATCGACATCATGCGACCGCCCTCGGCGCGGAGCTGTTCGAACGTGTCGCGCAGGTAGGCGAAGAACTGATCGGGTGCGGTGAAGCCGTTGAGCGCGACGAACTTCATGTCGTTCACGTCGAGCGTGTAGGGCACGATCAATTGCGCGCGGCCATGCTGGCGGTCCCAATAAGGCACATCGTCCGCATAGCTGTCCGCGTCGTAGAGGAAGCCGCCTTCCTCCGCGACGAGACGCGCGGTGTTGGGCGAGGTGCGGCCCTGATACCAGCCGAGCGGGCGGGCACCTGTGACGCGGGTGTGCAGCGCGATCGCCTCGGCGATATGCGCGCGTTCCACCTCCTCGGGGACATATTGGTAATCGATCCAGCGCAGCCCGTGGCTGGCGATTTCCCAGTCGGCCGCCTGCATCGCGGCGACGGCTTCGGGGTTCGTCTCCAGCGCCTTGGCCACGCCGAAGACGGTGACGGGCGTGGCGCGTTCGGTGAAGAGCCGGTGGAGCCGCCAGAAGCCGGTGCGGCTGCCATATTCGTAGAGGCTCTCCATCGCCATCGCGCGCGCCGGGTGCGCAGCGGCGCCGACCATTTCGGAGAGGAAGGCCTCGGAGCGTTCGTCGCCGTTGAGGACGCTGTTCTCCGCGCCTTCCTCATAATTGATCACGAACTGGACGGCGATGCGCGCCCCGTCCGGCCAGTGCGCGGCGGGCGGGGTGGCGCCGTAACCGACCAAGTCGCGGGTCACTTAAGCGCCTCCCGCTTGCGGGAGGCGCGCGCACCCCAACTCCCGTTCGTCCTGAGCGCAGTCGAAGGACGTGCTGCAAAGGACGGCGCTTGAAGCCCGTCCTTCGACTACGCTCAGGACGAACGGATAATAAGGGGGCCGCATCCCCCTCACGCCTCCCACGCCGCCAGCGCGGCATCCACGCCCGCACCCGGCGGCACCTTATGCCCCTCCGCGCGCAGCGCCGCCTCCAGCGCGCCCAGCGTGATCAGCACCTTATGCTTCATCGCATTGTAGCCCATCGCGCCGATCCGCCAGATCCTGCCGGCGAGCGGCCCGAAGGCGGTGCCGATCTCGATCTCGAAATCTTCGCGCATCCGGCGGCGCACGGCCTCGCCGTCCACGCCCTCCGGGATGAGCACGCCGGTCACGTTGGTCATGCGATAGCGATCGTCGCCATAGACGGTGAGGCCCATCGCGCGCAGGCCCGCCGTCATCGCGCGCCCCGCGCTCGCATGGCGGGCGAAGCGCGTCTCCAGCCCCTCGCCCAGCACGATCCGGGCGCATTCGCGCGCGCCGTAGAGCATGGTCGTCGCCTCGGTATGATGGTTCAGGCGCTTGTCCGACCAGTAATCCATGATCATCGCCAGATCGAAATAGTTGGAGCCGATCCGCCGCCCGCGATTTTCGCTGGCGCCACCGGGGGTCTGCAGGCCCAGCTCGACATGGCGGCGGGAGAAGATCTTCTCGGCCGCCGCCTCCGAAATCGTGATCGGGGCCGAGCCGGAGGGGCCGCCGAGGCATTTCTGCAGGCCGCCCGTCACCACGTCCACGCCCCAGCGATCGGCGGCGATCTCCATGCCGCCGATCGTGGCGGTGGCATCCACATAGGACAGCGCGCCCGCCGCGCGGCAGAGGTCGCCCAGCCCCTCCAGCGGCTGCGCCATCGTGGTCGAGGTGTCGCCGTGGACGGTGGCGACCACCTTGGGGCCGAAGCGCTCGATCGTGTGGGCGATCTGGTCGAGCGGCACCACCTCGCCCCACGGCGCCTCGACGATCTCGACGATCGCACCGATGCGATCCAGAATCTCGGTCAGCAGCAGCCCGAAGCGGCCGAAATGGACGACCAGCACCTTGGAGCCCGGCGTCACCATCGAGACGAGCGCCGCCTCGATCCCCGCGCGCGCCGTGCCGTCGACCAGGAAGGTCCAGCGATTGTCGGTGCCGAAGATCGGGCGATAGAGCGCCATCACCTCGTTCATGTACGCGGTCATTTCGGGATCGAACTGGCCGAGCAGATCGGCCGCCATCGCGCGCAGCACGCGCGGGTGCGCGTTGATCGGGCCGGGGCCCATCAGCAGGCGCTGCGGCGGATCGATCTCACGAAACAGGTCAGGCCCCAAGGAATTAGGCAACGAAGTCTTCTCCCAGCAGGTCGACGAAGGCGGTGAGGACAGCCAGCGCGACCTCGCAATCCTCGCCCGTCACGCTCTCGGCCGGATTATGGCTGATGCCGCCTTCGCAGCGGATGAAGAGCATCGCCGTGGGCGCGAGCGCGGCCATCACCATCGTATCATGCCCCGCGCCCGAAACCAGACGGCGCGGCGGCTGGCCGGTCGCCGCGATCGCGCGATCCATCAGGTCCATCAGCCCGGTATCGCAGGGGGCGGCGGGCAGATCCTGCACGCGCTCCACCAGGAAATCGACGCCGCGCCGGTCGGCGATGTCGGCGATCGTGTCGACGATGCGCTCGGCCGCCTCGTTGCGCGCCTCGGGGTCGCCCGAGCGGACGTCGATCGAAAAGTCCACCTTGCCGGGGATCACGTTGACCGCACCGGGGCCGACCTGCATCCGCCCGACCGTGGCGACGACATCGCCGCCCGCGCCGCGCGCCACGCTCTCGATGGCCAGCACCATCTCGGCGGCGGCGGTCAGCGCGTCGCGGCGCAGACCCATCGCGGTGGTGCCGGCATGGCCCGCCGTGCCGGTGATGGTCGCCTGATAGCGGAGTTGGGCGGCGATGCCGGTGACGGTCCCGACCGCCCGTCCTTCGGATTCGAGGACGGGGCCTTGCTCGATATGGGGTTCTACGTAGGCTAGGATCGAGCCGGGGGGACGGGCGGCTTTAAAGAAGGTGCTGATGCCTAGCCGATCGGGCCACGGAGTAATCGCAGTTTCGTCGTTAGCCTCGTCAGGATTGAAGGCACGAAGAGCATCCGCAATCGTCACCCCATTCCGATCCGCCACGGCCAGCGCTCCGGGTTCCAGCGTGCCCGCCACGGCGCGGCTGGTCAGCATCGAGGCGGGGAAGCGCGAGCCTTCCTCGTCTCCGAACGCGATCACCTCGATCGGGAAGGGCAGGCGCCGCCCGGCCTCGTTCAGCCGCGCGACCAGCTCGATCGCGAGCATCACGCCCAGCGGCCCGTCATAGCGGCCGGCATCGCGCACGCTGTCGATATGGCTGCCGAACAGCAGAGCGGGCGCGGCGGGATCGCTCCCCTCGTAGCGGCCGACCAGATTGGCGGCCGGGTCGAGCCGAACGCTCATCCCGGCCTCGACCATCCATGCGCCGATCGCTTCCTGCGCGCGGGCATGGGCGGGCGTCAGATAAGCGCGGAACAGGCCGGTTTCGCTGTCGCTATAGGGGGCCACGCCCAGCGCATCGCAGCGCGCCTTGGCCCGCGCGCCGGAAGCTGCGCTCACCATGCCGCCACCTGACCGTCGCTGCGCGGATCGGTCGCGCCTTCCAGCAGGCCGTCCGGGTGGCGGATCAGCGCCCCGGCGTGGCCCATCGTCGAGGTGAAGGGCGGCAGCATCTCGACATCGTGGCCCGCCGCGCGCAACGCCGCCACCGTCCCGGCCGGAAAGCGATCCTCCAGCTTCAGCGTCACGCTCTGCTCGCCCCAGGTGCGGCCGAGCAGGAAGCGCGGGGCCGTCACCGCCTGCTGCAGCGACGCGCCGTAGATCACATGGCGCGCGAAGATCTGCGCCTGCGTCTGCGGCTGGCCCTCGCCGCCCATCGTGCCGTAGGCCATCGTCCGCCCGTCCGCGAAGCGCGCCAGCGCGGGATTGAGCGTGTGGAAGGGCTTGGCGCCGGGACGCAGCGGGTTCCAGCCGCCTTCGGCCAGCCGGAAGCTGGAGCCTCTGTTCTGCCAGACGATGCCGGTCTTCGGCAGCACCATGCCCGATCCGAATTCGAAGAAGATGCTCTGGATCACGCTGACGACGCGGCCCTCGCCATCGATCGCGCCGAACCATGTCGTGTCACCCGCCGAGGGCGGTTGTGGCCAGGGCAGCGCGCGGGCGGGATCGATCCGCGCGGCGATCGCATCCAGCGCGGCGGCATCGTCGAGCAAGGCCTGCGGATCGATCGTCATATGATCGGGATCGCCGACATGTTTGTCGCGGATCAGGAAGGCCTGCTTGGTCGCCTCCACCAGAGCATGGAGATGGCTAAAGCCGTCTTCGGGGCCGAGGTCGCCCAGCCGGTCCAGCACGGCGAGGATCAGCAGCGAGGCGAGGCCCTGCGTCGGCGGGGTCATGTTGTACAGGGTGGCGCCGAATGCCTCGACCGAGAGCGGCGTCACCTCCAGCGCGCGGTGCGCGGCGAGATCGGCGGCGACGACGGGGCTGCCGATGGCGGCCAGATCGGCGGCGATGTCGGCGGCGAGACTGCCTCGATAGAAGCTCTCGCAGCCTTCGGCGGCGATACGGCGCAGTGTCTCGGCAAGGCGCGGCTGGCGCAGGCGGGTGCCCTCGGCCGTGTAGCTGTCGAGGAAGCCGGGCAGGGCTTCCAGCTCGGGCCGCTTGGTGGCGAGCGTCTCGGTGAAGCTGCGCGTGACGGGCGCGCCCTGCTCGGCATGATGGATCGCATCGCGCAGCAGGCGGTCGAGCGGCAGGGTCGAGCCGGACAGTGTGAGCGCGGCCTGCCAGCCCGAGACGGTGCCGGCGACCGTATTGGCAGCGAGCGGACCGCGCGTGGGGATCGTCTCATACCCGGCGTAGAGCGGGAGATCGGCAGCCGATGCCGCGCGGCCGCAGGCGTCGATCCCCCGCACCGCGCCGCCGGGCTCCGCGATCAGCCAGAAGCCGTCGCCGCCGATCCCGGTCATGTGCGGATAGACGACCGCCAGACACGCGGCCATCGCCACCGCCACCTCCATCGCGCTGCCGCCCTCCTTCAATATGTCGAGCCCCGCCTGGCTGGCGAGATGGTGGGGCGACGTCACCATCCCCCTAAGGCTGCGCGGCGTTTCCAGCATCAGCCGGCCGAGAGCCAGACGAAGCGAACCACGAACAGGCCGGCGAGGATCAGCAGCGCCGCATCCTTGCGCCCGGCCTGCCCGCGCAGGATGCGGAGCGCGGCATGGGCGGTGATGCCGAAGGCGAGGCCGTTGGCGATCGAGAAGGTCAGCGGGATCAGGGCGACGGTGAGGAAGGCGGGGATCGCCGCCATCGGATCGTCCCACTCGATATCGACCAAAGGCGCCATCATCAGCGCGCCGACCAGGATCAGTGCGGGGGCCGTCGCGGCGAGCGGCACCAATTGCGCATAGGGTGCGACGAACATGGTGAGGAAGAAGAGCAGGCCGGTGACGATCGCGGTGAGCCCGGTGCGGCCGCCCGCCTCCACGCCGGCGGCGCTCTCGACATAGGAGGTGACGGTGGAGGTGCCCGCCACCGCGCCCACCATCGTCGCGACCGAATCCGCGACGAGGATGCGGTTGAGCCGGGGAATCTCCCCGTCCGCGCCGATCAGCCCCGCGCGGCGCGTGACGCCCACCAGCGTGCCGATATTGTCGAGCAGATCGACGAACAGGAACACGAACAGGATCTCGAACACGCCGAGGCCCGCCTTGCCGCCAAAGCCCAGCACGCCCGCGAAATCCAGCTTGAAGGCGGTGCCCGCGATCGCGCCCAGATCATACGGCGCGGGCGTCATCGAGACTTCGCCCAAAGCCCAGGCGACGATCGTGGTGACGACGATGCCGATCAGGATCGCGCCGCGCACGCCCCAGATGCTCAGGCCGGCGATGATGAGCAGACCGAGGATGGCGAGCCACGCGCCCGGCGCGTGGAGGTTGCCCAGCGTGACGGCGGTGGCGGGCGAGGAGGCGACGATGCCCGCATTCTTCAGGCCGATGAAGCCGATGAACAGGCCGATGCCGCCCGCCGTCGCCGCCAGCAGATGCGGCGGCAGCGCACGCACGATCGCCTGCCGCACGCCGCCCAAAGTCAGCGCGAGGAAACAAAGCCCGGAGATGAACACGCAGGCCAGCGCCACCGGCCAGGGCACGCCCATGCCCTGCACCACGGTGAAGCTGAAATAGGCGTTGAGCCCCATGCCCGGCGCCAGCGCGAGCGGCACGTTGGCGACGAAGCCCATCAGGATGCTGGCGAAGGCGGCGGCGAAGCAGGTGGCGGCGGCGACGGCGGCGACGGGCAATCCCGCCTGTCCCAGGATCGCCGGGTTCACCAGCACGATATAGGCCATCGTCAGGAAGGTGGTGGTGCCGGCGGCGATCTCGGTGCGAAGGTCGGTGCCGCGTTCGGCGAGACCAAAGCGGCGCTCCAGCCAGCCCGTAAAGCCCAGGTCACTCCCCGACGATGTCGCCAAATTCCGTCCCCCGATCGCAATCTCCGCCTCTCCCGGCCGGGCTCTCGTCCCTTGTCGGGAAGGTCTAGCACACGGCCTTGCCCTTACAAGCCGCCCTTACGCGCCGCACGCTGGCCACCCGCCGACGAGCCCGTCCGCCTCCAGCCGGGCGGCCAGCGCGAACAGCCGCGCCTCGCCGCCCGGCGGCCCCACCAGCTGCAGGCCGAGCGGGAGCGCGCCGCAGTCGCGGAGCGGCACGACGAGCGAGGGCAGGCCGATGAAGCTGAGCGGCTGGGTGTGGATGCCGAGATGCGCGCGCGCCGGCACGCGCTGGCCGCCCACCGCGATCATCGGGTCCGCGATCGGGGGCGCCGCGCAGGGCGTGGCGGGCGCGATCAGCACGTCCCACTCCGCGAACAGCGCATCGGCCTGCGCCGCAAACCACCGGCGGAAGCGCCGCGCATCCGCGACGATGGCGGAGGAGAGGGTGGCGCCCGCGATCAGCCGATCGCGCGTGGCCGGATCATAGGTCAGCGCGCGATCGGCCAGCATCGGCGCGTGGAAGCGCCCGCCCTCGGATGCGGTGATCAGGAAGGCGGAAGAGCGCGCGACATCCACGGCGGGAAGCTCCGCCTCGCCGGCGCCGAGATGCGCGGCGATGCGGGCCCGCGCGGCGATCATGTCGGGCGAGAGATTGCTGGCGAACCAGCCACCCAGCAGGGCGATGCTGCGCGGCATGGCGGCCTGGAGCGGGGCGCCACGCAGCGTCTCGGTCGCAAGGCGCAGGCCCTCGATGTCGGCGGCGAAGGGGCCGATATCGTCGAAGCTGTCGACGAAGGGATAGACGCCCTCCAGCGGCAGCGCCTCATGCGTCGGCTTCAGTCCGTAGACGCCGCAGAGCGCCGCCGGGATCCGGATCGATCCGTTCGTGTCCGATCCCAGCGCCAGCGGGAGCAGACCGCCCGCCACCACCGCCGCCGATCCGCCGGAGGAGCCACCGGCCAGCCGCGCGGGATCGTGCGGATTGCGGGTCGTGCCGAAATGGGCGTTGATCGTGGCGAAGCCGTAGGCGAATTCGTCCATGTTGAGGGTGGCGGTCAGCACCGCGCCCGCCGCGTGCAGGCGGTGGATCGCCTCGGCATCGCGCGTGGCGGGCTCCGCCTCCAGCCGCGCCGCATTGCCCGCCGTGGTCGGCAGGCCCGCCACGTCGAACAGATCCTTCACGCCATATGGCACGCCCGCCAGCGGCCCCGGATCGCCCCCGCCCGCGACGGTCGCATCCACCGCTTCCGCCTCGGCCAAGGCGCGTTCGGACAGGATGCGGGTGACGGCCACGCAAGGATCGGCGCGCAGACGATCGAGCGCCTCGCGGGCGATGTCGACCGCCTTGCGCTTCCCTGCCCGCACATCGGCGGCGATCGCGGCGATGCTCGCGGCGGGGCGGCTCACAGGTCGGGATGCTCGGCAAGGAAGCGATCGAGCAAGGCGGCGTGCGCGGCCAGCAGCGCCAGATTGTCGATCACGCCCGGCACGCAGGCCTCGGGCAGATCGATCCCCACCGTGGCCGCCGCGGCGCGGGCCTTCTGCTCGTCCGTCTCATCCATGCCGCATGGCTCGCATAGCGGGCCGCGCTTGTGAAGCGCGCGGGGCCTATCGCTTTTCCGGCGGAATATCGCGCAGCCGGAGCGAGAGCGCCTCGATCTCGGCCGGAGAATAGTTGAGCGAGCGACGCTGCGTGGACGGAGGACGCTGCGCGACCGAGAGGCCGGGCCGCCATTCGGTGGCGGGACGGATCGGGCGCGGCGCGAAGCCGCCGCCGCAATTGGGGCAGACGTTGAACAGGCGCGTCTCCACGCACTCCGCGCAGAACGTGCATTCATAGGTGCAGATGCGCGCTTCGGTGGCATCCGGCGGCAGATCGCGGTCGCAAAATTCACAATTGGGCCGAAGCTCCAGCGCCATCTCTGTCTCCGTCCTGCCGCCAAACCGAGCTTATGGCGATGCTCCCGCGCGTTCAACGGAGGTGCGGCTCTTTACAGAGTTTGATGCAGCCGAAGGGCCTGAGCTTCGTTATGCGCCTCATATGGAAGACTGGGTGAGCAAGGCGGCGCACGCCTCGGAAGATCAGAGACTGGCCGCTCTGGCCGACGCGAACATTCTGGATACGCCGGCGGAGCAGCGCTTCGACGATATCGTGGCGATGGTCGCGGCCATCTGCGACACGCCGATCGCGCTCGTCAGCCTCGTCGATCGCGATCGGCAATGGTTCAAGGCCAAATGCGGCGTCGATGTCGACGAGACGCCGATCGAGACGTCGGTGTGCGCGCTGGCGATCCGGCAGGACGATCTGTTCGTGATCCCCGATCTCGCCACCGATCCGCGCACGCGCGACTTCAGCCTCGTCACCGATCCGCCGCATATCCGCTTCTATGCGGGCTTTCCCCTGGTCGGGCGCGGCGGCCATGCATTCGGCAGCCTGTGCGCGATCGATACCGCGCCCCGGCCCGGGGGGCTGACGGAGCGGCAGGCGCTGGCGCTGGAGGCGCTCGCCCGGCAGACCGCGCTGGAGATCGAGCGCGGCGCGGGCGCGCGGCGGAGCGCGGCGGACCCGTCGTCCGCACGCAGCATCGGCGTGTGGGACTGGGACGTCCCGAACGATCGGGTCGTGGCGGACGTGGGCGCCGCGACCTTGTTCGGCGTGGATCCGGAGCGTGCGGCGAAGGGCGCGCCGATCGCCGAATATTTCGACGGCATCCATCCCGACGACGTCGAGCAGACGCGGCTGGGCGTGCAGGCCGCGATGACGACGGGCGATCCCTTCACGATCGAATATCGGCTGCGCGGGCCCGACGGCAACTGGCGCTGGATGCTGGCGCAGGGGCGCTGCGAGATGGCGGCGGACGGCACGCCGCTGCGCTTTCCGGGGATCAGCTTCGATATCCACGCGCGCAAGACGGCGGAACTGCGGATGGCGGCTCTGCTGCAGCTGGGCGACCGCCTGAGCGCGTCGGGCGACGCAGCGGAGCTTGCCCATGCGGCGTCGGAGATCCTCGGACGCACACTGGGATCGATCCGCGTCGGCTACGGACTGATCGATCCGGTCGCCGAGACGATTTCATCGGAGCGGCAATGGTGTGCGCCGGGCATCGGGCCTTATCCGCCCACGCTCCATTTCCGTGACTATGGCAGCTTCATCGATGATCTGAAGGCCGGCGAGACGGTGGCGATCACCAATGTCGATGTCGATCCGCGCACGCGCGATCTGGCGGAGATGGCCAAGGCGCTGGACGTCCATGCGCTCGTCAACCTGCCGCTGATCGAGCATGGCAAGTTCGTCGCGCTCCTGTTCGTCAACCAGGATCGGCCGCGCGACTGGACCCCGGAGGAGATCGCCTTCATCCGCGAAGTGGCCGAGCGCACGCGCGCGGCGGTGGAGCGGCGGCGGGTGGAATGGGCGCTGGAGGCGCTCAACGCCTCGCTGGAAGAGCAGGTCAGCGCGCGCACGCGCGAACTGATCGTGGTCGAGGAAAGCCTGCGCCAGTCGCAGAAGATGGAGGCGGTGGGGCAGCTGACCGGCGGCCTCGCGCATGATTTCAACAATCTGCTGACCGGCATCTCCGGCGCGATCGAGATGATGCAGGTGCGGATCGCGCAGGGGCGGCTGGGCGAGCTGGATCGCTACGTCTCGGCCGCGCAGGGCGCCGCGCGCCGGGCGGCGGCGCTCACGCACCGGCTGCTCGCTTTCTCGCGCCGCCAGACGCTCGATCCCAAGCCCGTCGACGTCAACCGGCTGGTTTCGGGCATCGAGGATCTGGTGCGGCGCACGGTGGGGCCGGATCTGCATGTCGAGGTGGTGGGCGCGGCCGGACTGTGGCCGGCGATGGTGGATCCCAACCAGCTGGAAAATGCGATCCTGAACCTGTGCATCAACGCGCGCGACGCGATGCCGAACGGCGGCCGGATCACGATCGAGACGGCGAACAAATGGCTCGACCAGCGCGCCGCGCGCGAGCGCGATCTGGAGCCGGGCCAATATCTGTCGCTGTGCGTGACGGATACCGGCACGGGCATGACGCCCGAAGTGCAGGCGCGCGCCTTCGATCCCTTCTACACCACCAAGCCGATCGGCGAGGGCACGGGGCTGGGCCTGTCGATGATCTATGGCTTCGCGCGCCAGTCCGGCGGGCAGGTGCGCATCTATACCGAGGTGGAGATGGGCACGACGGTGTGCATCTATCTGCCGCGCCATCATGGCGAGGCGGGCCCCGACGAGGAAGGTGCGCAGACCAGCCTCGAAGCGCAGACGCGCGATCCCGATTCGCGCACCGTGCTGATCGTGGACGACGAGCCCACCGTGCGGATGCTGGTGATGGAGGTGCTGGGCGAGATGGGCCATTCCGCGCTGGAAGCGGGGGATGGCGCGTCCGCGCTCCGCGTCCTGCAATCGGGTGCGCGCGTCGATCTGCTCATCACCGATGTCGGGCTGCCGGGGATGATGAACGGCCGTCAGGTGGCGGATGGCGCGCTGGCTCTCCTGCCCGATCTGCGCGTGCTGTTCATCACCGGCTATGCCGAGAATGCCGTGATCGGCAATCGCCAGCTCGATCCGAACATGGCCCTGCTCACCAAGCCCTTCGCGATGGATTCGCTCGCGGCCAAGGTGCGGGAAATGCTGGCCTGAACTGTTCTCTCCGTTCGTGCTGAGCCTGTCGAAGCACCGTCCTTCTTCTGGAGCGATCCAAGAAGAACGGCCCTTCGACAGGCTCAGCGCAAACGGGACAGGGGACTACCGCTCCGGCGTAGGCGGCGTGCCGTAGAGCTTCGTCACCTCCGCTTCCGTGACCGGCGCGGCATAGGCATTGCCGAAATGGGTGCGGATATAGCCCACCACGTTGGCGGCCTGCGCGGGGCTCAGCGTGCCGACGAAGCCGGGCATCGCGCCGCGGCCTCTGGCCACCGTCACGATCGGATACGCGGCGGCGGCGAGGCGGGGATTGCCCGCCAGCGCGGGCATGCGGCCCGCGCCCTCGGCGCCCTTGCCGTCGGCCATGTGGCAGGATTGGCAGACCGTCTTGTAGACCTGCTCGCCCGTGACGGGCACGGGCGCCTTGGTGCCGCCGGGGCCGGGCTCGTCGGCGTGTGCCGCGCGGGCGACCAGCAGGGCGGCCGTGATCGCCAGCAGGGGCGTGGTGGCGCGCAGGGCGGTGCGGAGGATCGTCTTCGGCATCGGATCAGGCCTCCAGCGCGCGCTTGTGCAGACGGGTGATGGCGTCGAGCGAGGAGAGCAGGGCCCCCTCCATCCAGCAGCCGACATAGGAGGCATGCTCGCCCGCCAGCACGACGCGGTCGTCGATCCCCACCAAAGTCTGGTAATGCTGCTTGCGCGTCTCCTCGTTCCAGCGCGCGCAGCAGCCCATCGTCCACGGCACGCGGCTCCACGCCACCGACGCGCCGTTGCGATACTCCTTGCGATATTGCTGCGGGTGGAACACCGATCCCTGTGCCAATGCCGCCTCGATCCGCTCCTCGGGCGTCATGCCGCCGAGGCGATAGGCGCCCATGCCGCTGGCGAAGGCGCCCAGCAGCACGGCCGGGCCATCCTTCAGATAATCGAAATTGGGATAGGAGATCAGGCTGATCTCCTGATTGGTGAAGCTGTGGCCGCCATAGATGGCCTGATCTTCCTCCCAGAATCGGCGGCCCATCTCGAGCCCGATCTTCACCGAATTGGTATAGGGCACGGCCGACACCGCCGCTTTCATCGGATCGGACAGGTTCGATTCGATCTGGTTGAGGATGCCGAGCGGGATCGTGCAGACGACATAATCGGCGCGCGCCGTCTGCGCCTGCCCCTTCGCCGTATCCGTGTAGGAGACGGTGACGCCCTTCTTGTCCTGCAGGATCTTCGTCACCTTCGCATGGTGCGTGATCATCGGCTGGACCTGCCGGGCGAAGGCCTTGCCGATCATGCCCATGCCGCCGACCGGCTGGAACATGGTCGTCTGGAACTCGTAGTTCATGAAGAAGGCCATCTGCGTCCAGATGCGCGAATCGAGTACATCCTTGAACGCGAAGGGCTCGGACGGGATCGGCGCGCCGTTGACGCCGCCGCCGGGCGGCCGATCGAAGCCGCGATGCTCGGACGAGCGCAGGTTCTTCGCGTAGCGCATGTCCTTGTCGAGCATGCCCCAGTCGCGCAGCGCTTCCTTCAGGCGATCGCGATCCTCGGCCGTCAGCGTCGAATCGAGCGCCTTCTGGTCGATCGACTTGTTCAGCAGCTCGGCGACATTGCCTTCGAAATCGGCGGCCAGCGCCTTGAAGCGCTGCGGCCTGCCGCCGAACGCGTCGCTGTGGACATAGGCATTGTGGTTGAACTGGATGAACGGCTCCAGCTTCACCCCGAACGCCTTGCAATAATGGAGCAGGGTGCGGTGATGGTGCGGGATGCGCCACGGGCCGGGGTTCAGATAATTGCCCGGCGCGAACTGCACCGTCTGCGTGGCGCCGCCGAGTTCGGTGTACGTGTCGCCGCCGTAGAGCGACCAGTTCCGCCCGCCCGCGCGATCCTGATATTCCAGGATGCGGACGGTATAGCCCGCCTTGGTCAGCTCATAGGCGGCGAGCATTCCCGCCAGCCCGGCGCCCAGCACCAGCACGGTCGCGCCCTTGCGCGCGCCGGAGAGATTGGGAGGCCCGGCGAACTGGGTTTCGGCCGCATGCGCCATGGTCGTCATGGCCTGATAGAGCGCAGCGGTGCCCCCGATCATGCCGATCGCGGTCAGCAGCTCGCGCCGAGTCGGCGATGTCCCCAGATCCGTCATTCAGGCCCCCCTTGCCCTATCCCCGAGGGGAAATGTGACGGGTTCGCTGTGGGGCGGCAATGGTCTGGGGCGGCGCGGCGATTTCAGCACGAAATGGCCGCTTTTGTCCGATTCGATCGCGGATTCCGGTCGTCGCGCGGCACAAGCGGGCGCCGCGCGACGATATTCCGGCGTCAGCGCGGTCGCACGCTCGTCGCGACGGGCATGGGCGCGAACAGGATCGCCAGCGCGTAGATCACGCCCGGCACCCACCAGAAGAGGGTGAGCAGCACGCCGATCCAGAAGGAGGGGCCGAGTCCGCGCGCCAGATACACGGCCAGCGGGGGCAGCAGGACGGCGGCGATCAGCGCGCCGATCGAGGGGGCGGGGCGGGCCATCACTCGGGCTTCTTCACGGCGATGGTCGGCACGTCGACCGAGGTCTGCTTCTGCTCCACCTTCACGTCGGGGACGGAGACGGCCTCCTTCTTCGTGCCGAGCGAGATCGAGCCCGTATCCGCATTCACCTTGGGCAGCGATCCGCCGGAGATGGCGACCTTCGGCAACTCGCCCGGCGTGCCGGAGAATTTGAAGAATCCGGTCGCGACTCCGACGATCCCGACGATGACCACGATCACGAGCAGGGTGACAATCGCACGCATGACAGGCTAATCCTCTCGAATATCTGGCCGGACAACGGTTCGGACCCGTTCCGGTTGCGTGTGATATCCGCGGGAATGGCCTCCCGAACTTGACGGGGCGCCCTTCCTTCCTTAAGGGCCGCGACCTTCCGGTATCAACCGATCAAACGGGATTTAAGCGCATGTCGCGTATTTGCGAGCTGACCGGCAAGGGCCGGCAGGTGGGTCACAACGTGTCTCACGCCAACAACAAGACCAAGCGGACGTTCCTGCCGAACCTGCAGAACGTGACGCTGATCTCCGATTCGCTCGGCAAGGGCGTGCGCCTGCGCGTGTCCACGCACGGCCTGCGTTCGGTCGAGCATGTCGGCGGCCTCGACAACTGGCTGCTGAAGACCTCGTCCGAGAAGCTGTCGCTTCGCGCGCGTCGCCTGAAGCGCGAGATCGAGAAGTCCAAGATCGCAGCCTGAAGGGGCGTCGGCGGAGGCTGAACCTCCGCTAACGGCTCCATTCAGACGCCACTCAGCCGCGAATCGCTAGACAGCGATTCGTGGATGGGAAGTGTCCCGTCCCCGGCATCCGTGCCGTGGTGCGAGGAGAGTGGCGATGTTCAAGCAGATCGGCTTTGCCGCAGCGATGCTTGCGGCGTCCGTCTCCGTGCCCGGAGCGGCCGATGCCCAGCGCTGGCAAGGCGAGCGCGGCTATTATCAGCAGATCGATCAGCGCGATTATGATCGCCGTGGCTACGACCGTGGCGGCTATGATCGCGGCTATGACGATCGCGGCTATGGGCGTGGTCCGGGGCCGGGCTATGACCGGCGCGGCTATCGCGGCCGGGGCCGCTGCGACAAGGGCACCGGCGGCACCATCATCGGCGCGATCGCGGGCGGCCTGCTCGGCAATTCGGTAGCGGGCCGGGGCGATCGCGGCGTCGGCACGATCGTGGGCGCCGGCGTCGGCGCGCTGGCGGGCCGCGCGATCGATCGGGATTGCTGATTTTCCCCAACCCAAATCCGTTTGGTTCGAGCTTAGCCGAGAGCCCGTGCTCCGCGTCCCGGCTTCTCGACTTCGCTCGAAGCCTAGGCCAGTTCTCGACAAGCTCGAACCAAACGGGATTGGGGGTAAAACTCCCCCTCAGGCGTCGTCGAACAGCCCCGCCAGCTGCTCGATCATCGTGCCGCCCAGTTGCTCCGCATCCATGATCGTCACCGCGCGCGCATAATAGCGCGTCACGTCGTGGCCGATGCCGATCGCCACCAGCTGCGCCGGCGAGCGCGCCTCGATCCAGCCGATCACCTGGCGCAGATGGCGCTCCAGATAGCTTCCCGAATTCACCGACAGCGTCGAATCGTCGACCGGCGCGCCGTCCGAGATCACCATCAGGATCTTGCGCTCCTCGGGCCGCGCCATCAGGCGCGCGTGGGCCCAGAGCAGCGCCTCGCCGTCGATATTCTCCTTCAGCAGCCCTTCGCGCATCATCAGGCCGAGATTCTTGCGCGCGCGCCGATAGGGCTCGTCCGCGCGCTTGTAGACGATGTGGCGCAGATCGTTGAGGCGGCCGGGCGCAGACGGACGGCCCGCCGCCAGCCACGCCTCGCGCGATTGCCCGCCCTTCCAGGCACGCGTGGTGAAGCCCAGTATCTCCACCTTCACGCCGCAGCGCTCCAGCGTGCGCGCCATGATGTCGGCCGAGATCGCCGCGATCGAGATCGGGCGGCCGCGCATCGATCCCGAATTGTCGATCAGCAGGCTGACGGTGGTGTCGCGGAAATTGGTCTCGCGCTCGATCTTGTAGGAGAGCGAATGGCCGGGGCTGGTGACGATCCGGGCGAGGCGCGCGGCGTCCAGCAGGCCCTCTTCCTGATCGAAATCCCAGCTGCGATTCTGCTGCGCCATCAGGCGGCGCTGGAGCCGGTTGGCGAGCTTGGTGACCGCGCCCTGCAGATGCGTGAGCTGCTGATCCAGATAGGCGCGCAGCCGCGTCAGCTCTTCTTCGGTGCAGAGTTCGCCCGCCTCGACGATCTCGTCGAAGCGCGTCGTGTAGCTCTGATAGTCGAGATGGCCCGGCATATCGCCGCTCGGCCGGTTCGGGCGGCTCGGCAGCATGCCGTCCTGCCCGTCCTCGCCCATCTCGCTGTCGCCGTCGAAATCGCCTTCGCGCTCTTCCTGGCCGTCGGCTTCTTGCTCGCTGTCCTGACCCTGCTCGGAGCGCTGCTCGCTCTGCATCTGGTCCGAATCGCCGGGCTGGTCCTGATCCTGCTCGCTCTCGCCGGATTCGTTCGATTCGTCCTCGCCGTCGGATTCGTTCGCATCCTCGGGCTCGTTCGGCGCCGCCTCGGCCTCGATCAGCTCCAGATCCTGCAGCAGGCGGCTGGCGAGCGCGGCGAAGGCGGCCTGATCGTCGAGCGCGAGGCCCAGCGCGTCCAGCCCGCTGCCGGCCTTGTCCTCGATCCAGTCGCGCACCAGCCCCAGCCCCGCCTTCGCGGAGGCGGGCGGGGCGTCACCGGTCAGCCGCTCGCGCACCATCAAGGCCACGGCGGTGCCCAGCGGCACCTCCGCCTGAGTGCGCGCGCGCGTCAGCGGATCGGAGCGCAGCCGCACGTCCAGCGCGTGCGTCAAATTGGCGCGCACGCCCGCCATCTCGCGCGCGCCCAACGCCTCGACGCGCGCCTGCTCGACCGCATCGAAGACGGAGCGGGCGACGGCCTCGTGAGGGGCGTTGCGCGCGTGGACGGCGGGATTGTGATGCCGCTCGCGCAGCGCGAAGCCATCGGCGAAGCCGCGTGCCTCGGCCACCTGCTCGGCCGGAAGCCCACGCGCCGGCATCGGCACGCGCACTTGCTTGAACGAGGAGGACGGCGCCTCGGAGGTGAAGCTCAGCTCCAGCTCCGGCTCGTGCGCCATCGCCCGCGCGGTGCCGGCCAGCACCTCGCGAAAGGCTTCGATGGGCGTGCGCTCCGCCATGCCTATTTCTTGGCCACGACGCTTTCGGGCAGATCCTTGCCGAACACGCGCTGATAATATTCGGCCACCAGCGGGCGCTCCGCCTCGTCGCACTTGTTCAGGAAGGAGAGGCGGAAGGCCAAGCCGATATCGTTGAAGATCAGCGCGTTCTGCGCCCACGAGATCACGGTGCGCGGGCTCATCACGGTGGAGATGTCGCCCGCCATGAAGCCCTGGCGGCTCAGTTCGGCCACCTTCACCATGTTGTCGACGGTCTTCTTGCCCTCGGGCTTGTCATATTCGCCGCTCTTGGCGAGCACGATCCGCGCCTCGGTCGCGGCCGGCAGATAGTTGAGCGTGATCACGATGTTCCAGCGATCCATCTGGCCCTGATTGATCTGCTGGGTGCCGTGATAGAGGCCCGTCGTGTCGCCCAGACCCACCGTGTTGGCGGTGGCGAACAGGCGGAACCACGGATTCGGGCGGATCACGCGATTCTGGTCGAGCAACGTCAGCTTGCCCTCGGTTTCCAGCACGCGCTGGATCACGAACATCACGTCCGGCCGGCCCGCATCATATTCGTCGAATACGAGCGCGGAGGGCGTCTGCAGCGCCCACGGCAGCAGGCCTTCGCGAAACTCGGTGACCTGCTGGCCGTCGCGCAGCACGATCGCGTCGCGGCCGACCAGATCGATGCGGCTGATGTGCGCGTCGAGATTGATGCGGATGCACGGCCAGTTGAGGCGCGCGGCCACCTGCTCGATATGGCTGGATTTGCCGGTGCCGTGATAGCCCTGCACCATCACGCGCCGGTTGAACGCGAAGCCCGCGCAGATGGCCAGCGTGGTTTCCGGATCGAACACATAGGCCGGGTCCAGATCGGGCACGCGCTCGTCCGCTTCGGAGAAAGCGGGCACTTCCATGTCGCTGTCGATCCCGAACGCCTCGCGCACTTTCACCATACGATCCGGCGCGTCGAGGATCGTCGCATCGCGACTGTCGGGCTGGACGTTGGGAATATCGGTCATGCGATCCTCGGGACGTTTCTCAGGGCGCCAAACATGCGGGCCACGGCTCGGTGCCTAAGCAGGCGGGGCGGTGATCGCAATGCTTGAGATATCGCGGTGCGATATGGGGCTCAGATTTTGGGCGGCAATGCGAAAAGGGCGGCGAAGCGTGTGGCGAGGGGGCGATCGCCGGTGATGCGAAGCGCACCCTCGGCCTCCATCGGCGCGGGATCGCGCTTGCCGTAGATCCAGGCGAGGATCGGGAAGGCGGTGTCGGCCTCCACCGTCACGTCGGGCGCCTCGGCGAAACCGCGCTGCACGACGATGTCTTCGCCGGCCACCTCCGCCACGAAATGGTCGGCGCCCAGCCGCACGCCGATCCGGCACGCGAGATCGCCCATCCGGCCCGACACCAGCATCGTCCGCATCGACATCATCAGCGATGCGCCGCTCATGAAGGCGGTGGGATCATGCAGCGGGGATCGCGCGGCCCAGCGGCCCAGCGCCATGATCGCGCCTTCGCTCTCGCGGCCCCAGGGGGTCAGATCATAGACCTGCACGTTGGCGGGCGGCGCCAGCTTGCGGCGCACGAGGATCGCGGCCTCCTCCAGGCTCTCCAGCCGCTGGGTGAGCACGTTGGCGCTGATGCCGGGCAGGCCGGTCTTCAATTCGCCGAAGCGGCGGGGTCCGTACATCAGCTCGCGCACGATCAGCATCGACCAGCGCTCGCCCACCAGTTCCAGCGCCAGCGCGGTGCCGCAGGCATCGTCATACCAGCGCTTCGGCGTCCTCTTTTCTCCTTCGGTCACTTTTTCTAACTTCATGGTTGTTTTTAATAACTCGTGTCGTCATCGTGCGCAAACCGAATCGGCGCACACCCTGCTGAACAGGGGCGGCCGTTGAACAGGAGAGTGGCGATGGCGAAGATGATCTTCGTGAACCTGCCCGTGGCGGATGTGGCCAAGGCCACCGCTTTCTACGCGGCGATCGGCTTCGAGAAGAACGAGACATTCTCCAACGATCGCGGCTCCGCGATGGTCTGGTCGGAGGCGATCCACGTGATGCTGCTGGCCCATGATTTTTACGCCACCTTCACCGACAAACAGATCATCGACGCGAAGACGCAGAGCGGCGCGCTGATCGCTCTCTCGTTCGACGATCGCGCAGGCGTGGACGCCTTCACCGGGGCGGCTTTGGCCGCGGGCGGGCGCGAGCTGCACGATCCCGAGGATCTGGGCTTCATGTATTCGCGCGCGTTCGAGGATCTCGACGGCCACGGCTACGGCCCCTTCACGATGGACATGGCGGGCTTTCAGGCGGCGCAGGAAACGGCGGCCGAGGAGCCGGGCGCATGACCCCCACGATCACCGCCTTCAACTGGGTGCCCGATTTCGCGCGCGGTTTCGTCCGCGACATCCGCGCGCGCTGGGCGTTCGAGGAGATCGGCCGGCCCTATGCGGTCGATCTGGTCGACGGGAAGAGCATCAAGCTGCCCGCGCATCGGCGTTTCCAGCCGTTCGGCCAGATCCCCACCTATCGCGACGATGGGGTGGCGATCTTCGAATCGGGCGCGATCGCGCTGCGCATCGCGGAGGAAGGGGGCGGGCTGCTGCCCGACGATCCCGAGGGCCGGATGCGCGCGATCCAGTGGGTGATCGCCGCGCTCAATTCGGTCGAGCCCTATGTGATGCAGCTCGCCGTGGTCGATGTGTTCGAGGCGGACCGGCCCTGGTCGGCGGAGCGGCGGCCGCAGGTGATCGCGGATCTGGAGGAACGGCTGGCCGATCTGCAGCAGGCGCTGGGCGAGCGGACGTGGATCGACGGCGGCGATTTCACCGTGGGCGATCTGATGCTGATCTCGGTGCTGGGCGGGCTGCGCGGGACGGGGGTGCTGGACGGCTTCCCGCAGCTGGCCGCTTATGTCGCGCGCGGCGAGGATCGGCCTGCGCATCGCAAGGCGATGGCCGATCACCTCGCCGATCTCGCGGACGCGCCGGTCGCGGCCTGATCCGGCGGCAGGGGAGACACGCCATGGCCTATGTCGAAGGGTTCGTGATCCCGGTGAAGGCGTCCGACCGGGCCGCCTATCTGGACGTGGCGACGAAGGCGGCCGCCCTGTTCCGCGAGTTTGGCGCGCTGCGCGTGGTGGAATGCTGGCCGGACGACGTGGCCCACGGACACACCACCGATTTCCACAGGGCCGTGAAGGTGGAGGAGGGCGAGGTGCCCGTCTTCGCCTGGATCGAATGGCCGGACAGGCGGGCGCGCGATGCGGGCTTCCGCGCCGCGATGGACGATCCGCGCATGGCGGAGGCGCCGATGCCGTTCGATGGCAAGAGGATGATCTTCGGCGGCTTCGTGCCGATTCTCGATACGCAGGGAGAAGGGTGATGGCGAACCAGCATGGCGAATGGGTCTGGTACGAACTGCTGACGAGCGACGCCGATGCGGCGCAGGCTTTCTACGAAAAGGTCGTCGGCTGGACCATCGCGCGCGGCGAACTCAACGGCGAGCCCTCGCCGATGGACTATCGCATCATGACCGCGCCGGACGGGAAGAATGCGGGTGGCCTGATGAAGCTGCCCGAAGGCGCGCCGATGCCGCCCGTGTGGCTCGGCTATATCGGCGTGAACGATGTCGATGCGGCGGTGTCGGCTGTGGAGCATGATGGCGGCCGCCTGCACATGCCGGCGATGGAACTGGAGGGCGTCGGCCGCTTCGCGTTCCTCGCCGATCCGCAGGGCGTGAATTTCTATGTGATGCGCGGCTCGGTCGACGCGCGCAGCGAGGCCTATGATCGCCGCGCGCCGGGCCATTGTTCGTGGTGCGAGCTGATCGCGCCGGACGATGCCGCCGCGCTCCATTTCTACGGCACCCTCTTCGGCTTCGTGAAGGATGGGGCGATGCCGATGGGCGAGATGGGCGACTACAGCTTTCTGCGGACGGCCCATGGCACGGAGCCGTTCGGCGCGGTGATGCGGCAGCAGCCGAACCAGCCCGTGCCCGCCTGGGTCTTCTATTTCCGCGTGGCGGACGTGGATGCGGCTGCCGAGACGATCAAGGCCGAGGGCGGCACGGTCGTGATGGGGCCGATGGAGGTGCCGGGCGGCGAGCGCGTGATCCTCGCGATCGATCCCCAGGGCGCGGCCGTCGGCTTCGCCTCGGGCGAGCAGGGCTGAGGGGGTGGCGATGGACCGGTTCATCACCTGCCTCTGGTTCGATCACGGCCAGGCGCGCGAGGCCGCCTCCTTCTATGCGGGCCTCTTTCCCGATAGCCATGTCGGCGCGGCGCAGGCGGCCGCCGCCGACTTTCCGGGCGGGGCGGCCGGCATGGAGCTGACGGTGGACTTCACCGTGCTGGGGCGGCGCTTCCTCGGCCTGAATGGCGGGCCGATGTTCACGCCCAACGAGGCGGTGAGCTTCATGATCGAAACCGCCGATCAGGCGGAGACGGATCTCTATTACGATGCGATCGTCGCGAATGGCGGGGCGGAAAGCGCGTGCGGCTGGTGCAAGGATCGCTGGAGTTTCTCCTGGCAGATCACGCCGCGCGTCCTGAACGAGGCGATGGCCTCGCCCGATCGCGCCGCCGCCAGGCGTGCGATGGAAGCGATGATGACGATGCGGAAGATCGATGTCGCCACGATCGAACGCGCGTTCCGGGGAGAAGAGGCATGAGCGAGGATCTGGAACTGTCGATCGAGCGGCTGATGGACGTGCCCGTCGCCGCGCTCTGGAAAGCCTATACCGATCATCTGAACGACTGGTTCTGCCCGCCGCCGTGGCGCGCCGAAGTGCAGGTGATGGATCTGCGCGCGGGTGGCCGGTCGGCCGTCACGATGTACGGCCCCAATGGCGAGGTGATGCCCAATGAGGGCGTCTATCTGGAGGTGGTGCCCGAGCGGCTGATCGTGTTCACCGATGCGTTCCGGGCGGGCTGGCAACCGGCCGGGCCCTTCATGGTCGGCTCCTTCGAATTCGAGCCGCAGGGCGATCGCACGCTCTATCGCGGCCGCGCGCGCCATTGGACCGCCGAGGCCTATGAGCAGCACAAGGCGATGGGCTTCGCGGAGGGCTGGGCCAAGGTGGCCGAACAGTGGGAGGCGGTGGCCAAGCGGCTGGTGTGAGGGGTTTCTTTCCCGTCATGCCAGCGAAGGCTGGCATCGCCCGGAGGCGAGCGCCGCATTACGCCTCAAGCGACCCCAGCCTACGCTGGGGTGACGGAGTAGGAGGGATTAGGACGGATCGACATTCGGATAGCTTGAAAGAATGTGCCGAGCTTCATTCCAGACTGTCATGCTGAACTCGTTTCAGCATCCATGACCTGAAGGGTCGGCTTGGTTCAACGGTCGGGTCATGGACCCTGAAACGAGTTCAGGGTGACGATTTCTCCAAAGCCGCCGTTTCCAATCGCCGAATGTCGATCCGCCCTAACCTTCGACCTTCTCCCCGTTTGCACTGAGCTTGTCGAAGCCTGTCCTGAGCGCCTGCCTTGGCAGGCAGTCGAAGGGTGCCGTTCTTTCTTCCCCTTCTGGAAAGAGAAAGGACGGTGCTTCGACAGGCTCAGCACGAACGATTTTGGGTTGGGCGTCTGACTGTCGAGCCGCGTTGATATTTGGTGTGCGGTTGAGCCTCAGGCGAACGCCGGCGCCTTCCGCAGCGCCTGATAGGCCTCGATCACCTTCTGCAGCGCGCCTTCGTGGCTGCGGTCGCCGCCGTTGCGGTCGGGATGATAGCGGCGCACCAGCTCCGAATAGCGCTCGCGCAGCGCGCGGCGATCGGCATCCACCTCCAGCCCCAGCACCTTCAGCGCCTTGCGATCATCGCCCGAAAGAGGGCGGCCGTCCTGCCGCTCGGCCGGGCGGGTGGCGCGGAAGCGGGCCTGGATCGCATCCAGCGGATCGTGGAAATCGGCCCAGCGCGGCGGCTGGTCCGCGCCCGCGCTGGAGAAAGCGCGCGTCTCCCGCTCCCAGCCCGCATAGGGACGCTGCTGGGCGGCGATCTCCTCCGCGCTCATGCCGGAGAAGAAATTGTAGCGCTGGTTGAACGCCCGCACATGCTCCAGGCACAGGAAGCGCCAGTCGCCCGGTCCGTCGAATCCCGAGCGGTGGCCATGCTCCACGGGCGCACGGAATTCGCCCGGCTCGGTGCAGCCCGGTTCCGAACAGATACGCTCGCCCGGCACCCTGCCGTGAAAGCGCGTGTTCCGTGCACCGTCTGCCAACTTGCGATCTCCCTGGGCAAACGGCGTATATAGGGCGGATGAACGAGCAGAAAACCGGGCCGGTCGCGGCCGAGATCGAACGGAGCCTGCGCTCCGCCCTGTCACCCATGCGCCTCGCCGTGATCGACGATAGCGAGAAGCATCGCGGCCATGCCGGCCACGATGCGCGCGGCGAGAGCCATTTCACGGTGGAGATCGTGGCGGAGGCCTTCGCCGGCAAGTCGCGCGTCGATCGGCACCGGCTGGTCAATCAGGCGTTGGCCACGCTTCTGGCCGAGCGCGTCCATGCGCTGGCGATCAAGGCGAAGGCCCCCGAGGAAGCATGAGCAGCCGATCCCACCCGCCCATGTCCGCCCTCAAGAAGAAGAAGGGCGCGGACAAGCCCAGCCGCCACCGCGCGCAGCCGGTCGAAATTGTGGAAGAGGAAGAAAGCGCGCCCATCGCGCCGATCGATCTCTATTACTGGCCGGGCATTCCCGGTCGCGGCGAGTTCGTCCGGCTCGCGCTGGAAGCGGGCAAGATCCCCTATCGCGACGTCGCGATCGAGGCGGGCGACGAGGGCATGGCGCTCCTGTCGCGCGATCTCGATGCGCCGCGCGAGACGCCGCCCTTCGCGCCGCCCTACATCCTCGTCGACGGGCTGGTGATCGCGCAGGTCGCGAACATCCTCGCCTTCCTCGGCACCGAACATGGTCTGGCGCCGGCGGACAAAGCGGGCTGGCTGTGGACCAACCAGTGCCAGCTCACGATCGCGGACATGGTGGCGGAGGCACACGACACGCATCATCCGGTCGAGATGGGGTCTTATTACGAGGACCAGAAGGAGGAGGCGCTGCGCCGCGCCGCCGATTTCCGGGCGAATCGCATCCCCAAATTCCTGAAATGGTTCGAGCGCGCGCTGGCCGGGCGCGGCCCATGGCTCAACGGCGCGGCGTGGAGCTATGCCGATCTCTCGCTATTCCATCTGGTCGAGGGGCTGCTGTTCGCCTTCCCGCGCCGGATGGCGACGGTGGCGCGCGATGTTCCCAAGGTGATGGCGCTGCACGCGGAGGTGGCGAAGTTGCCGGAGCTGGCCGACTATCTGGCGAGCGAGCGGCGCCAGCCGTTCGGCGAGGGTATCTTCCGCCACTATCCCGAGCTGGACGGGGAATGACCGGCGCCCGCGCCCTCCGTCCGGCCGCGCGCATCCTGCTGGCCGATCCGGAGGGGCGGGCCCTGCTGTTCCGCTTCGTGCCGTGGGACCGCCCGCCTTTCTGGTGCACGCCCGGCGGCGCGGTCGATCCCGGCGAAAGCTATGAGCAGGCCGCCGCGCGCGAACTGCGCGAGGAGACGGGGCTGGTGTTGGAATGCGGCGAGCAGATCGCGCGCCGGCAGGTGGAGTTCGTCACGATCGAGGGCGTGCCCGTCTCGGCCGACGAACGCTATTTCCTCGTCCGCACCGAGCAGACGCATGTCGCGACCGACGGCCATACCGCGCTGGAGCAGGCGGTGATGCGCGAATGGCGCTGGTTCGATCGCGCCACGCTGGCGGCGCTGGGCGAGCCCTATTTTCCCGAAGACCTGCCGGAGATGCTGGCCGAACATGGCGTGTGGTGAAGGGCACGCGAATCGGTGGTGACGGCTGGAGCTGACCGATAGGGCTGCCGGATCCCCCAATCTCCGTTCGTGCTGAGCGAAGTCGAAGCACGGGCTGCGGGCGGATCGCTTGGGGCAGGTGCTTCGACTTCGCTCAGCACGAACCGGTCGAGGGTTGGGAGCGCCCGCTTTCCAGCTCAGCGCTCACGACAGCAGGGCGCACTCCTCCCTAATCCCGCTCCCACGAAATCCACGCGCCATGGGGATGCGCGCCGCCAAGGTCTTCGGTCACGCCCTCGCCCGGCCAGGAGCGGATCGTCAGCCGGTGCGTCTTGTGCGCGCGGTCGCCTTCATAAGCGATCCAGCCGAGCGGGCGATCGGGCGTGGCGCGCGCGCCCGCCGCCGCCATCGCGGCCGTGATTCGGTCCTGCCCCTCGGGCGTCAGATATTGCCAGACGATGCTGTGCATCAGCACGCGCGCCGTGCCCTCCGGTTGCGGCTCGGCCAGCCGCGCCTCGACCCAGTCCGCCGCGTCGCCCTCGCCCAGCCGGGGCGGATCGGCCTGCGCCATGGCGATCGCCTTGCCCGTGCGCTCCACCCGGTCCTGCTGGTCGATCCACACATAGGCCACCAGCCGCTCGACCGATTCCTCGCTGGAAAGGTCGATCGGCGCCTTGTCGACCCCGCGCACGCTGGTGATGGCCAGCTTCACGTCGGGCGGGGAGGCGCCGCGCCATTCGGGCGCGATCCGGATCGGCGCGTCCTCCGGGCCGACGCGCACCGCGCCCAGATCGAAACCATAGCGATCGATCATCAGGTTGAGGCCCGCGCTGGAGCCGATCTCGAGCAGTTCGAACGGTACGGGCGTGCCCAGCCCTTCGCGAAACCGCTGGGCCAGCGAGAGCAGGCCCGTCATCAGCACGCCGGAGCGTGCCGCCTCGTTGGTCTGCGGCGGGCCGTCGAGCCAGCCGTGCAGTTCGTCGTCATGCGTGGCCAAAGTCGCGCCGATCATCGCGGCGATCGCGGCGGGCTCCGTGGCGACCCCCTCGAACACCGGCGCCAGGGCGGGAGCGCTGCGGGCGCGATGCAGGGCGTGCAGGCCGCCGACGAGGCGGAGCGGCAGCGCATCCGCGATCGGCTCGCCGGGCCAGTCGAGCACGCGCGCGCCCGTGCGGCTCGTCCGGTCGAGCGCGTCGGCCAGCCCCTGGCAGACGCGGGTGATGATCGTCATCCCGCTTTTGGCACAGAAATCCG
Organism: Sphingomonas sp. AP4-R1; assembly: GCF_013113735.1. Classification (NCBI taxonomy): domain Bacteria; kingdom Pseudomonadati; phylum Pseudomonadota; class Alphaproteobacteria; order Sphingomonadales; family Sphingomonadaceae; genus Sphingomonas; species Sphingomonas sp. AP4-R1. Next base: position 492,820 of record NZ_CP053346.1, on the reverse strand, counting down.
CCTGCCAGCGGAACGACTCGCGATTGCGTGCTTCGTCGGCCATCGCCCAGCATTGCTCCTCGCGGGCAGGCCAAGTAAAGCGCGCGCTCCCATGTCCGCTCCGCTCATCATCGCCGTGCCGAAGGGCCGTATCCTCTCAGAGGTCATGCCGCTGTTCGCGCAGGCCGGCATCCGCCCCGAACCCGCCTTCAGCGACGAGGGCAGCCGCGCTTTGCGCTTCGCCACCGATCGCGCCGATATCGGCCTGATCCGCGTGCGCGCCTTCGATGTCGCCACCTTCGTCGCGCACGGCGCGGCGCAGATCGGCGTGGTCGGATCGGATGTGCTGATGGAGTTCGATTATTCGGAGCTGTACGCGCCGGTCGATCTCGACATCGGCCATTGCCGCCTCTCGGTGGCCGAGCCCGCCGACATGGCCGCCAAGGACGATCCGCGCGGCTGGAGCCACGTGCGCGTGGCGACGAAGTATCCCAACGTCACGCGCCGCCATTTCGAGGCGCGCGGCGTGCAGGCCGAATGCGTGAAGCTGAATGGCGCGATGGAGATCGCGCCGGTGCTGGGCCTGTCGAACCGGATCGTCGATCTCGTCTCCAGCGGGCGCACGCTGGCGGAGAACGGGCTGGTCGAGGTGGAGCGGATCGCGGACGTCTCCGCGCGCCTGATCGTCAACCGCGCCGCCTTCAAAACGCGCGCCGCGCAGATCCTGCCGCTGATCGAGGCGTTCCGCGCCGCGGTGGAGACGAAGAATGCGGCGTGAATCTTTCGCCACATCCATCCCGTTCGTCCTGAGCGAGGTAGTGCGGTGATCCGCCTCACCTCCACCGCCCCCGATTTCGCCGCCGCGTTCGACGCGCTCGTCAACGCCCGCCGCGAGGCGGACGAGGATGTGTCGCGCGATGTCGCCGCGATCGTCGCCGCCGTGCGCGCGAAGGGCGACGAAGCCGTGCGCGACTACACCGCCCGCTTCGACCGGCACGATCTGGACGCGGGCGGCTGGGAGATCGACCGCGCCACCCGCCGCGCCGCGCTCGACGGGCTCGACACGGACCTCCGCGCCGCGCTGGAACTCGCGGCCGAGCGCATCACCGCCTATCACGCCGCCCAGCGCCCCGCCGATCGCGACGAGATGGATGCGGCCGGTGTGCGCCTCGGCGCGCGCTGGCGCCCCGTCGATGCGGCGGGCCTCTACGTGCCCGGCGGCCGCGCGGCCTATCCTTCCTCGGTGCTGATGAACGCCATCCCCGCCAAGGCGGCGGGTGTCGGCCGGCTGACGATGGTGACGCCGACGCCCGGCGGCGAGATCAACCCGCTCGTGCTGGCGGCGGCCGAGATTGCCGGCGTCGACGACATATTCCGCATCGGCGGCGCGCAGGCGATCGCCGCGCTCGCTTACGGCACCAGCAAGGTCCAGCCGGTCGACGTGATCGTCGGTCCCGGCAATGCCTGGGTGGCGGAGGCCAAACGCCAGCTGTTCGGCGTGGTCGGCATCGATATGGTGGCGGGCCCATCCGAGATCGTGGTCGTCGCCGATGGCGCGAACGATCCCGTCTGGATCGCGGCCGATCTGCTCAGCCAGGCCGAGCATGATCCCACCAGCCAGTCGATCCTGTTCACCGACGATGCGGCGTTCGCCGATGCGGTCGCGGCCGAAGTGGACGCGCAGCTCGCCCGCCTGCAGACCGGCCCCACCGCGCGCGCCGCGTGGGACTCCAATGGCGCGATCCTCGTCGTGCCCACGCTGGAGGAAGCGATGCCGCTGGTCGATCGCCTCGCCGCCGAGCATCTGGAGCTGGCCGTGGCCGATCCCGATGCCCTGTTCGCCCGGGTCCGCCACGCCGGCTCCGTCTTCCTCGGCCGCCACACGCCGGAGGCTGTCGGCGATTATGTGGCCGGCCCCAATCATGTGCTGCCGACGGGTCGTCGCGCACGTTTCTCCTCGGGACTGTCTGTTTTGGATTTCATGAAGCGCACCTCTTTCATCGCCTGCACCGAGGCGAGCCTGCGCGCGATCGGCCCCGCCGCCGTCGCGCTCGCGCATGCGGAGGGGCTGCCCGCCCATGCCGCGTCGGTGGAGGTGCGGCTGTGAGCGGCGCGAACAACAGCCGCTCGCGCTCGCGTTCGGCCGCGCGTCTCGCCGCCGTGCAGGCGCTCTATCAGCAGGAGATGGAGAGCACGCCGCTCGCCCGCCTGCTCGACGAGTTCCACACGCACCGCCTCGGCGCCGAGATCGATGACGAGCGCTACGAGCGTGCCGAAGTCGCCTTCTTCGACGATATCGTGCGCGGCGTCTCGGCCCGCGCCGAGGAGATCGACGCGATCGTCGAGGCGCATCTGGCCGCCGGCTGGAACCTCGCCCGGCTCGATCGCCCGCTCCGCCAGATCCTGCGCGCCGGCACCTATGAGCTGATGGCGCGCATCGACGTGCCGACGGCGGCCGTGATCACCGAATATGTCGACGTGGCCGACGCCTTCTACGAGAAGCGCGAGACCGGCTTCGTCAACGGCATCCTCGACAAGATCGGCAGGAAGGTCCGCGCCTGATCGGCGCTGCGCCTGCCGCGTGCGTCAGCTGCGGCAGGCGCCGGAGGGCGCAAGCCCGCCGCTCTTCGCCTGATTGGCCAATATGTCGCAGGCCTTGCGGCGCAGATAGGCAGTGTGGGCCGGGGTCAGCGTGCCGCCGTCCTGCGCCAGCAATGCGGTAGCCTCCGCCCGCAAGGCGATGGCCCGGTCCAGCTTCTGCTGTCTCATCGTCGGCGTTTCCGCGACGCCCGTTCCACGACCTTCCAGCCCTTGTGGGATGATATGGTTGCTGGGATCGGTCATGATGCCATTCATGGCGGTCATCTGGGCGGATGCGCCGACACTGATGCACGCCGCCATGCAGGCCAAAAGAGCTTTCATCGCTCACCTCCGGCATTCGAGATGACGAAGATGTCATCGGGGAATAGCCGATGCAATGATCCGGTCGGCCGGGAGATCCCGATCGAATGACGAAAAGGATCCGAAGCCGATCTTTCCGGCATGGCCGGGATCGGTTCAGGTCTCCCCGGCTTGTTCTGCCTATTCCGCCGCCGCCGCCACCGCCGGCTCCATCCGTTCGGCGCGCACCACCGCATCGGCGGCGCGCAGCGACGCGAGGATCCGCGTCAGATGCTGCAGATCGTGCACCTCGATCAGCACCTGGAAGACGTGGAAGCCCTGATCGCGCTGGGCGAGGGTCAAGTTCACGATATTGGCGCCCTGCGCGCCGAAGATGCCGGCCATCACGCCGAGCGAGCCGGGCTCGTTCTTCACCACCACCTGCAGGCGCACCGTGCCGCCCTCGCTGCCGTCGCCCCAGGCCAGATCGATCCAGTCCTCCTCGGGCGCGTTGGCCAGCACCGGGCATTCGATCGCGTGAACCTCCACCGGCGCATGGGGCAGGCGCACGCCGACGATCCGGTCGCCCGGCACGGGCGTGCAGCAGGGCGCGAGCGTGAAGGCGACGCCGGGCGTAAGGCCCTTGATCGAAATGGTCGTACCGGGCTGCGCGACCGGCTTGGTCGCGATCTGCCCGTCGCTGGTGGAGCCGGGCATCAGCGCTTCCATCACCTGCGCGTCGGTCACGCGGCGGCGCGCGATCATGCCCATCAGTTTGTCCGCGTCGGGCAGCCGCAGCCGCTTGAGCGCCTGCACCAGCGCGTCGGGCGCCAGCTGCGCGGGCAGGCGCGCGACGATCTGGTCGTAGAATTGGCGGCCCAGCGCGATCGCGTCGGCCTGCTCCTTCTGGCGCACGTAGCGGCGGATCGCGGCGCGCGCCTTGGCGGTGACGGCGAAGCTCTCCCACGCCGCCTGCGGCTCCTGCGCCTTGGATTTCAGGATCTGCACCTGATCGCCATTGTTCAGCGTGGTGCGCAGCGGCACGACCCGGCCGTTCACCTTCGCGCCCACCGTCTGGTCGCCCAGATCGGTGTGGACCGCATAGGCGAAGTCCACCGGCGTCGCGTTCTTCGGCAGCTGGATCAGCTCGCCCGCGGGCGTGAAGGCGAAGATGCGATCCTGATACATCGCCATCCGCGCATTTTCGAGCAGCTCCTCGGGGCTGGAGGCGCTGTCCACCAGATCGACGAGATCCTTCACCCAGCTGCCATAGCTGTCGCCCCGCAGCGGCTGGCCCTGCTTGTAGGCCCAGTGCGCGGCCACGCCATTCTCGGCCTGCTCGTGCATTTCGTGCGTGCGGATCTGGATCTCGATGCGGACGCGCTCGCTGTGGATCACGGCCGTGTGCAGCGACCGATAGCCGTTGCGCTTGGGCGTCGAGATATAATCCTTGAAGCGGCCGGGGATGGTCGGCCAGCGGCGATGGATGATGCCCAACGCCTGATAGCATTGCTCGATATCGTCGACGATCAGGCGGAAGGCCATGATGTCGGTCAGCTGCTCGAAGCTCACATGGCGTTCCGCCAGCTTGCGCCAGATCGAGAAGGGCTGCTTCTCGCGCCCCTGCACCTCGGCGGTGATGCCTTTCTGACCCACCAGCAGCTTCAGGCCGGAGGTGATGCGCGAGATGCGGTCGCCGGCGCCCTCGCGCAGTTGCTCCATGCGTTTCGTGATCGAGGCGTAGGCTTCGGGCTCCAGTTCCCGGAAGGCGAGCGTCTGCATCTCGCTCATGAAGCCGTACATGCCGATCCGCTCGGCGAGCGGGGCATAGATGTCCATCGTCTCGCGGGCGATGCGGCGGCGCTTCTCCGGCTTCGGAATGTGATGGAGCGTCCGCATATTGTGCAGCCGGTCCGCCAGCTTCACCAGCAGCACGCGGATGTCGTCCGACATCGCCAGCAGGAATTTGCGGAAATTCTCGGCGGCGCGCTCGCTCTCGCTCTGCGCCTCGATCTTGGAGAGCTTCGTCACGCCGTCGACGAGGCGCGCGACCGAGGCGCCGAACTTCGCCTCGATCTCCTCCTGCGTGGCGACCGTATCCTCGATCGTGTCGTGCAGGATGGCGGTGGCGATCGTCTCGTCGTCGAGATGCAGATCGGTGAGGATGCCCGCCACCTCGATCGGGTGGCTGAAATAGGGATCGCCCGATGCGCGCACCTGGCTGCCATGGGCGGCCATGGAAAACACATAGGCACGGTTCAGCAACGCCTCGTCGGCGTTGGGATCGTAGCTCAGGACCCGATCGACGAGTTCATATTGGCGCAGCACCCACGCAAGATGGGGTGCGCGCGCGTCCTAAGGCAAGCCGTGACAGCATGTTGCGGGGCAAAAAAGGCCGGCGGCGTCGCGCGCCGGCCACAATATGCTCGCTTCGAGTCGCCCGAAGGCGACCGCGTCACTCGTAATCGGCGCCCAGGCTCTGGTTGCGCGGCGGGGCGGCGGCGGTGAGGCGCAGCGCTTCGGCCGAGGCGGTGAGCGAGCCGACGGCGTCGGGCGCATCCTCGTCGTCGATCTGCACGCGCTGCAGGCCGGAGACGACCAGTTCCTTCAGTTCGGTCGGGATCACGGTCTCTTCCGCGATCTCGCGCAGGGCGACGACCGGATTTTTATCGCGATCGCGATCGATGGTCAGTTCTGCGCCACCCGAAATCTGCCGCGCGCGTTGTGCGGCCAGCAACACGAGGTCAAAACGATTGGGAATCTTGTCGACACAATCTTCGACCGTTACGCGCGCCATGCAAACGCCTCGCTCTTCAAATTTCGGGCTTTCGGAAGGACCGACTACTTAATGAGGGACGCCCCCGAAGTCAATGTGGAAGGCGGCGGCGAGGCGGGTGCATCGGCCGGCGGCGTGAAGGACGGCGTCTCGTTCGAGGTGGAGGGCAATCGCCTGACCCCTCTGATCGCGGGCAGCGTGCGGCTGGAGGCGCTGATCGCGCTGATCGACGGCGCCCGGCATTCGCTCCGCCTGCTCTACTATATTTATTGCGACGACGAATCCGGGCGCCGGGTGCGCGCGGCGATGGATGCCGCACTGCTGCGCGGCGTGGACGTGCGGCTGATCGTCGACGGCTTCGGCAGTTCGGTGCCCGCCCATTTCTTCGACGAGCTGACGCGCGACGGCGCCGATGTCTGCCGCTTCCTGCCGCGCTTCGGCCGGCGCTACCTGCTCCGCAACCACCAGAAACTGGCGCTGGCGGACGAGGAGCGCGTCATCATCGGCGGCTTCAACATCCAGGACGATTATTTCGAGGATCGCACCGGCTGGCGCGATCTCGGCCTGCTGGTGGAGGGGCCGGCGGCCAAGCGGCTGGTCGGCTATTTCGATGCGCTGGCGGAATGGACGCACCAGCCCAAGGCGCGGATGCGCGATCTGCGCGCGGCGCTGGGCAAATGGAGCGAGCACAAGAAGCGCCACGTCCGCTGGCTGCTCGGCGGCCCCACGCGCAAGCTCTCGCCCTGGGCGCGCACCGTGAAGCAGGAAATCCAGCGCGCGCGGCGGCTCGACATCATCTCGGCCTATTTCGCGCCGCATCCGCTGATGATGCGCCGGATCGAGCGCGTGGCGGAGCGGGGCGGCGTCTCGCGCGTGATCACGCCCTCGAAGGCGGACCACCGGGTCGCGATCGCGGCGGCGCGGCACCTGTTCCGCCGGATGCTGAAGCGCGGCGTGCGCGTGTTCGAATATCAGCCGCAGAAGCTGCACACGAAGCTCTACGTAATCGACGATGTCGTCCACATCGGCTCGGCCAATTTCGACATGCGCAGCCTGTTCCTCAATCTGGAGCTGATGCTGCGGATCGAGGATCCGGCCTTCGCCGCGCACATGCGTCACTATTTCGAGGGCGAGATGGCGGATTCGCGCGCAATCACGCCGGACCTGCTGGGCAAGGCGAGCCTGCTCGACCGGCTGCGCTGGAGCATCGGCTATTTCGTGATGGCCGTGCTGGACGTGAGCGTCACCCGCCGCCTGAATTTCGGGGGCGAGAAACAGGAGTTTTAAGAAAGCTTCCCCTCCCTGAAAGAGTGTCAGGTAAACAGCGCCCCGCGCTGTTTAGGTCATGCTGGGAGCATGACCGACCTGACACTGGGATTGAGGGGTGGGTCGCTATCGGCGAACGACGTGGCCGCAAGCGGAGCCACCCACCCCCGGCCCCTCCCTTGCAGGGAGGGGAGAAGGTTCAGGGCATCAGCACCGTATCGACGACGTGGATCACGCCGTTGGACTGCATCACGTCCTTGATCGTCACGGTCGAATTGCCGCCCTTGGCGTCGGTCAGCACCAGCATGTTGCCCTTCATCCACGCGGTGAGCGGCTCGCCCTGAACGGTGGTGAGCGTGGCCTTGCCGCCGCCCTTCTTGATCGCGGCGGCGATATCCTTCGAGGTCATCGCGCCCGAAACGACGTGATAGGTGAGGATGCCGGTCAGCGTCGCCTTGTTCTCGGGCTTCACCAGCGTATCGACCGTGCCGGCGGGCAGCTTGGCGAAGGCGGCGTTGGTCGGCGCGAAGACGGTGAAGGGGCCGGGGCCGGACAAGGTCTCGACCAGGCCGGCGGCCTTCACCGCGGCGACGAGCGTGGTGTGGTCCTTCGAATTGACGGCATTATCGACGATCGTCTTGGTCGGATACATGGCGGCCCCGCCCACCATCGGATTGGCGGCGAACGCGGCGGGGGTCAGCGCGGTGGCGGCAAGCGCCATCATCGTCATGTGCAGGATCTTCATGGGATCATCCTCTCCGGAGGCGCGGCCAAGCGGACGCAGCGACAGGTACGGAAGGCGAGAAGGTCCGGTTGCGGACTTTTCTGCGGATGCGGGAAACATGCGTCGATCGGCCTGGCGGGGTCTCGCTCGGCTCGTCGCAAAAGGCGGAACGGCGGGCGACGACCGTCCGTTTTGTTCAAGCCCTTCAGAGGGTTAATATAACAGGAGAGACGATCATGGCGAACAACAATGCCACCGGCGGCGGCAACAATGCCGGCCAGGGTGACCGCAACCAGCAGCAGGATCGCAACCAGCAGGCCGATCGCCAGCAGAACCAGCAGACTCGCGAGCAGACGGATCGCGATCGCAAGGATGGCGACAAGGTCGGACGGAGCGATCAGCAGGGCGGCACTCACAACCGCTAAGGCCTGAAATGCGTGGCCGGGGTCGCGATGCGGCCCCGGCTTCGCCGTCTATCCCCAGATAAGGTTGCATCCCACGCAAGGCAGTGCTGGAATCCTGCGCGACACACGCATAACGTCACGTCAGCATGTGGCAGCTCTATCAGTTTCCCCTTTGTCCGTTCTCGCGCAAGGTTCGGCTCCTCCTCGGCGAGAAGGGGGAGGGGTGCGAGCTGATCCGGGAAAGCCCGTGGGAACAACGCGACGAGTTCATCGACATGAACCCCGCCGGCCAGACGCCGGTGCTGATCGACAAGGGCAGCGGCCTGCCTTTGATCGATTCCTCGGCCATCTGCGAATATCTGGAAGAGACGATCGAGCGCGCCTCGATGCTGCCGGGCACGTCCGCCAATCGCGCGGAGATCCGCCGCGTCACCGCCTGGTTCGATCACAAATTCCATGACGAGGTCGTCCGCCCGCTGATGTTCGAGCGGATGGAGAAGCGTCTGGTCCACCGGCTGTCGCCCGACGCGAAGATCCTGCGCGAGGCGATGCGCGCGGCGAACAGCCATCTCGATTATGTCGACTGGATGCTGGATCATCGCCGCTGGATGGCGGGGCCTTTGTTCAGCCTCGCCGATCTGGCGGCGGCCGCGCACATTTCGGTCGCGGACTATCTCGGCGGGATCGACTGGCGCGGGCATGAGCGCACGCGCCACTGGTATTCGGGCATGAAGAGCCGCCCGAGCTTCCGGCCTTTGCTGGCCGAGCGGATGGAGGTGATCGGCCCGCCCGATCATTACGACAAGCTGGATTTCTGAGGGAGGCGGAAACCGGGTTTCCGCCCTTCTTCCGTTTGCACTGAGCCTGTCGAAGTGCCGTTCTTCTCGAGCGACTTTAAGAAGGACGGTGCTTCGACAGGCTCAGCACGAGCGGGTTTGTTTCGCGGTGAGTACTTAGCGGGCCGTCCGGCTGCCGGCGCGGGCGTCGTCACTCACTACGAACGGCGCTTGGGCGTGGATCGGCGCCTGCCGCGCAGTCTCGGCGGGGGTGGCGGCACGCACGGCGCCGCTGATCGCGATGAACGGGATCAGCATCAGCAGCGGCAGGAGGGGGCGGAGCATCGTCATGCCCCGCTTATACTAGGTCCGAAGCGGCCTGTGTGTAACGGACTGTTACGCCGCCAGCGCACCTGCAAGCGCCGGCGCCAGCCGCGCCACCAGCCGCTCGCACCCCGCCTGATCCTCGGCGTCGAAGCGGCCGGGCGTAGGGCTGTCGAGATCCAGCACGCCGATCAGCCGCCCGTCATGAACGATCGGCACCACCAGCTCGGAGGCCGAGGCCGCATCGCACGCGATATGGCCGGGGAAGGCGTGGACATCCTCCACGCGCTGCGTCGCACGCGTTGCGGCCGCCGCACCGCACACGCCCTTGCCGAACGGGATGCGGATGCACGCCGCCTTGCCCTGGAACGGCCCCAGCACCAGCTCGTCGCGCACGTTGCGATAGAAGCCCGCCCAGTTCAGGTCGGGCAGATATTCCCACAGCAACGCCGCCGCATTGGCCATGTTGGCGATCGCGTCGGGCTCGCCGGTGACGAGCGCGTCCAGCGCCTGCTCCATCTCGCGGTAAAGAGCCGGCTTGTCGGTGGCGGCGATGTCGAACTGATACATAAAGGTCTTCCTATCATTCGATCCGGGGCCTGGCGCGGCCCTGCTTGATCGCGCCGCGTTGCGATTTCGCCTCCACGCGCCGCGCCTTGGCGGCCTTGCTGGGCTTGGTCTTCACGCGGCGTTCGGGCCGGATATGGGCATCCGCCACCATTTGCGCGAGACGTTTGCGCGCATCCTCGCGATTGGCCTCGCGCGTGCGGAAGCGGCGCGCGGTGACGAGGATCGATCCGGCCGACCAGCGCGTGCCCGCCAGCGTCTTCAACCGATCATAGACGTCGGGCGCGAGCCGCAGCGCATAGACGTCCAGCCGCAGCTGGCAGGCGGTCGCCACCTTGTTCACATTCTGCCCGCCCGGTCCCGTCGCGGCGAGGAAGCGTTCCTCCAGCGCGCTTTCGGGCAGCGGCGGCGGTTCAGGCGAGGCCATCGAACGCGATCCCCTCCAGCGACTCCGGCCCGAAGCCGAATGCCGCGAAGCGCGCGGGCAAGGGCGCCTCGGCCCGGATCGGCGGCTTGCCCGCGCGCGGCACCACGAGCCGCCACGCGTGCAGCATCATGCCCCCCGGATGGGCTGCTCCATAGACGGCATCGCCCACGATTGGCCGATCGAGCCCGCTCGCCAGATGCACGCGCAGCTGGTGCGTCCGCCCCGTCTCCGGCGTCAGCAGCAGCAGGCGGTGGTCGCCTGCCGTCGCCAGCCGCTGCCAGTGCGTGCGCGCAGGCTTGCCGGCACGGGACGGAATGATCCGCCAGCCCGCCTCGGCGCTGCTCGTCTTGGTCAGCGGCAGATCGATCTCGCCCTCGTCCGGCACATCGCCCGTCACGATCGCGAGATAGGATTTGGCCACCTCGCGCGCCTCGAATGCGGCGGCGAAACGGCGCAGCGCCTTCGGATTGCGCGCGAGCAGCAGGCAGCCCGACGTGTCGCGATCCAGCCGGTGCACCGCTGCGGGCGCACGCGCGAATCCGAGTCGCAGCTCGTCCAGCCGCGCTTCCAGCGACTCGCCGCCGGCGCGCGGATGATCGACCGGTAACCCCGCCGGCTTGTCGATCACCAGCGATTCGGCGTCCTCGTAAATGATCGGCAGCGACATGAAATGGGCTCACAAAGGCGGGAGAAGGCGAAAAAGGAGCGCCTCGGCTCCTTTGGCGTTTACGAACGTTGACGGGCTGGTATCCAGTTTAAACGTACGTTAACTTTTCCCGGTAATAAGTATGAACGACAGGCGGAGGGGCTCCGTCGGGGGTGGTGAAACGAAGGGTTAGGCACATGCGGGTTCTGCTGATCGAGGATGATCCTACCACGGCACGCAGCATCGAACTGATGCTCGGCGCGGAAGGCATTAATGTCTACACGACCGACCTGGGCGAGGAAGGCCTCGATCTGGGCAAGCTGTACGATTACGATCTGATCGCGCTCGACCTCAATCTGCCGGACATGAACGGCTATGAGGTTCTGAAGAAGCTGCGTGTCAGCCGCGTGCAGACCCCGGTTCTGATCCTCTCCGGCACGTCCGAGACGGACGCCAAGGTGCGCGCGCTCGGCTTCGGTGCCGACGATTATGTCACCAAGCCGTTCCATCGCGAGGAGCTGGTCGCCCGCATCCATGCGATCGTGCGCCGCTCGAAGGGCCACAGCCAGTCGGTGATCCGCACGGGCAAGCTCGCCGTGAACCTCGATGCCAAGACGGTCGAGGTCGATGGCAGCCGCGTCCACCTGACCGGCAAGGAATATGCGATGCTGGAGCTGCTCTCGCTCCGCAAGGGCACCACGCTCACCAAGGAAATGTTCCTCAACCATCTCTATGGCGGGATGGACGAGCCGGAGCTGAAGATCATCGACGTCTTCATCTGCAAGCTCCGCAAGAAGCTCAGCCTCGCCTGCAGCGGCGAGAATTATATCGAGACGGTGTGGGGCCGCGGCTATGTGCTGCGCGAGCCCGAAGAGGTCGCGCAGGTCGCCTGACCCCGGCACCACCGTATCGCCAATACCCAAACGAACCCCATCCGCTCTCGTCGAGCGGGTGGGGTTCGTTTTTGCCCTCTATTGCTATTGAGAATTGTTCGCGATAGAGGCGCGTCATCCGGAAGTGGCCGCGTTCGCGCGCCGCGCGTCGGTCTATGTCACAAGACCGCCACAGGACCGAAACGAGCCTGTCCCCGATACGCGGTTAGTCCGCGCCCCGCGATATCATTCATGGGGGATTCACATGACGGACCATTCCGCCGCCGGCCATTATGACGATGGCCTGATCGACACCAACACCACCGCCAATCCCACGATCCACGAGATCGTCGACCAGCGTTATTCGCGCCGGCAGACCCTGTTCGGTGGCATCTCGGCGCTGACGGTGGCGACGCTCGGCGGCATGGTCACCGCGTGCGGCGGCGACAATGATGCGCCCGGCCTCGGCGCGGGCACGGTCGTCAATGCCGGTGCCGCGATGACGACCAGCTCGGGCAAGGCCGTCACCCTCACCGGATCGACCGCGAACGCCACCGCCGGCGCCGATGCGTGGACGCAGGTCAGCGGGCCGACGGTCACCTTCGATACGCGCACCGGCACCACCGCCACCTTCATCGCGCCCAGCGTCTCGGCGTCCACGGTCCTCACCTTCCGCTATGCCGCTACCGGCAGCAGCGGGGCGATCACCGCCGACACCACCGTCACCGTCACGCCCGCCGTGCTCGGCTTCACCGCCGTCGCCAAGAGCCTCGACGATGTCGTGAAGGTGCCGGAAGGCTACAGCGTCACGGTCCTCTATCGCCTCGGCGATCCGATCAACACCGCCACCGCCGCCTTCGCCAACAACGGCACGGACACCGGCTATTCGGCCCGCGCCGGCGATCATCATGACGGCATGTCCTATTTCGGCCTCGCCGCCACCGGCAGCGCGCCCGATCCCACGAGCAACCTGCGCGGCCTGCTCGTGATGAACCACGAGAATATCAACCAGCCTTATCTCCACCCGAACGGTGCCACCACCGTCGGCGGCGCGCGCCCCGAGGGCGAGGCGCTGAAGGAGATGGAGTGCCACGGCATCTCCGTCGTCGAGATCACGCGCGGCTCGGCCACCGGCACCTGGAGCTATGTGCAGGCGGGCGCGCTCAACCGCCGCATCACGCCGCTGACGCCGATGACCTTCACCGGCCCCGTCGCGGGCAGCGCAGGCCTGCGCACCTCCTTCTCGCCGACGGGCGTGGCGGGTCGCGGCACGATCAACAATTGCGCCAACGGTTATATGCCGTGGGGCACCTACATCACCTGCGAGGAAAACTGGGCCGGCTACTTCCGCCGTGACACGGGCGACGTCGCCGCGCGCGGCGGCGCCACCGCCAAGGCCAATGTCAGCCTCGCCCGCTACGGCATCCCCGAGAATCGCGCCGGCAATTATGGCTGGGCCACGGTCACCCCGGCCGACACGACCAGCACCATCTATCGCCGCTGGAACATCACCACGCTGGCCGGTGCTGCCGCCGACGGCACGGGCGACTATCGCAATGAGGCCAGCCAGTTCGGCTGGGTGGTCGAGATCGATCCGTTCACCAACACCTCGGTTCCGCGCAAGCGCACCGCGCTCGGCCGCATGAATCACGAGGGCTGCTGGGTCGGCCGCACCGTCGTCGGCGTGCGTCCGGCCTTCTACATGGGTGACGACGCGCAGAACGAATATATCTACAAGTTCGTCTCGGCCACGCCCTGGGTCGCCGCCGATGCGACGCCCACTGACCGCCTCGCCACGGGCGACAAATATCTGAACACGGGCACGCTCTATGTCGCGAAGTTCAACGCGGACGGCACGGGCACCTGGCTGCCGCTGATCTTCGGCCAGGGCGGCGTCACCGCCGCCAACCCCACCTACGCCTTCGCCGATCAGGCCGATGTGCTGATCAACGCCCGCCTCGCGGCGGACGTGCTGGGCGCGACGCGGATGGATCGTCCGGAATGGACGGCGATCAATCCGGTCTCGGGCGAAATGTACTGCACGCTGACGAACAACAGCTCGCGCACCGTCGCCAATACCGACACGGCCAATCCGCGCGCCTACACCGATCCGCGCATCAACGGCACCGTCACCAACGGCAATGCCAACGGCCACATCATCCGCCTGCGCGAGACGGGCGACACGACCGAGGCGACCACCTTCGCGTGGGACATCTACGCCTTCGGCGCGGGCAGCGATCTGAACCCCACCAACATCAACCTGTCCGGGCTCGACGCGACCAACGATTTCTCGTCGCCGGACGGTCTGTGGTTCGGCCGCACCTCGAACCCGACCGGCCTTGTCAGCCCGGTCATGTGGATCGAGACGGATGACGGCGCCTATACCGACGTCACCAACTGCATGCTGCTCGCCGCCCAGCCGGGCAGCGTGAACGACGGCGCCACGCGCACGATCACGAACACGATCGGCGCCACCACCGGCACGCAGTCCACGCGCGTCGGCAAGGTGCCGGGCACGTCGCTCCGCCGCTTCCTGGTCGGCTGCAAGGAGTGCGAGATCACCGGCATCGATTCGACGCCGGACGGCCGCTCGATCTTCGTGAACATCCAGCATCCGGGCGAGAATGGCACGCCCAGCAACATCACGAGCAACTGGCCGGCCAACCAGAGCGGCACGGCCGCGCCGGGCGTCCGCCCGCGCTCGGCCACGATCGTGATCACGAAGAATGACGGGGGCGTGGTCGGCCTCTGATTGGGAAGGAGGTCCCCTCCGGATCGGCGCTCTTTCGCGCCATTTCGGACGGACCTCCCCCCGGTGGGGATGAAGCGGGCGGGCAACGCTTACGGCGCTGCAACGTTAGGCACTTGTGCAGCGCCGTCCGGCGTTGCAGTCTGCCCGTCATCCTCCGACACTCAGGAGCCCGATGTCCGTTCCGACCGCTTTTGACGAGATTTTCGGGAATAGTGGCGACCAGCCCCGCGCGGAATTCGCTGCGCTGGGCGCGTGGCTGGAAGAAACGCCGGACAGCGAACTGGATCGGCGGCAGCAGGCGGCCGAAGCGGCCTTCCGCCAGTTGGGCATCACCTTCGCGGTGTACGGCAATGACGACAGTGCCGAGCGGATCATTCCGTTCGATATCGTGCCGCGCATCTTCACCGCCACCGAATGGAGCCGGCTGAAGGAGGGCCTCGTCCAGCGGGTCGAGGCGATCAACGCGTTCCTCGCGGACATTTATGGCGAGCGGAAGATCCTCGCGGATGGCGTGCTGCCGCAGGAGCTGGTGCTGGCCAACCCGCAATTCCGGGGTTTCCTGTCCGGGCAGAAGCCGCCGCACGGCGTGTTCGCGCACATCTGTGGCATCGATCTGGTCCGCACCGGCGCCGATGAATTCTGGGTGCTGGAGGATAATGCCCGCACGCCCTCCGGCGTCTCCTACATGCTGGAAAATCGCGAGGCGATGCTGCGGCTCTGTCCGGAGCTGTTCCACCGCTTCAACGTCTGCCCGGTCGATCGTTACCCGGATCAGCTGCGCGATACATTGCGCTCGGTCGCGCCGCGCGGGCGCGGGTCGGAGCCGGTGTGCGTGCTGCTCACGCCCGGCCATTTCAACTCGGCTTTCTACGAGCACAGCTTCCTCGCCGATTCGATGGGCGTGGAGCTGGTCGAGCCCGCCGATCTGGAGGTGGACGACGATATCGTCTGGATGCGCACGATCGACGGGCGCGTGCGCGTCGATGTGATCTACCGGCGCATCGACGACGATTATATCGATCCGCTCGTCTTCCGCCCGGATTCGCTGCTGGGCGTGCCGGGGCTGATCGCGGCCTATCTGGCGGGCAATGTCGCGCTGGTGAACGCGCCCGGCACCGGCATCGCCGACGACAAGGCGATCTACAGCTACATGCCGGAGATCGTGAAATATTATTCGGGCGGCGAGGCGAAGCTGCCCAATGTGGAAACCTATCGCTGTCGCGAGCCCGGCGCGCTCCAGTACACGCTCGACAATCTCGAGAAGCTGGTGGTGAAATTGGTCGACGGATCGGGTGGCTACGGCATGCTCGTCGGCCCCACCGCGACGCGCGCGCAGATTGAGGATTTCCGCGCCGCGCTGAAGGCGGAGCCGCATCGCTACATCGCGCAGCCCACGCTGGCCCTCTCCACCGTGCCGACGCTTACGGAGAAAGGCATCGCCCCGCGCCATGTCGATTTCCGCCCGTTCGTGCTGACCGGATCGGACGGCGTGCATATCGTGCCGGGCGGGCTCACCCGCGTCGCGCTCAAGGAAGGCTCGCTGGTCGTCAATTCCAGCCAGGGCGGTGGCACCAAGGACAGTCTGATCCTGAGCGATACGCCCGAATGCCTCCTCCCCCCGCGTGGCGGCCAGAGCCAGTCGCAGGGGCAGGGAGGGCAGGGCTGATGCTCTCGCGCACCGCCGCCTCGCTCTACTGGATCGGCCGCTATGTGGAGCGTGCCGAATTCACCGCGCGCCTGATCGAGGCGACCGTCCGCCTCGATGCGCTGTCCGCGCGCCCGGCCGGCGCCACCGCGTGGGAAAGCGCGCTGCTGGTCGTCGCCGCCGATCAGGGTTTCGCGGCCACGGGCGTCGAGCTGAACCCGCGCAACGTCTCGGCCTATCTGACGCTGGCGGTGAACAATCCCAGCTCGATCCGATCCTGCCTCGATGCGGCGCGCTGGAACGCCAAGTCGGTGCGCACCGCGCTCACCCGCGATGCGTGGGAGACGATCAACCGCGCGTGGCTCGGCCTGCGCAACGTGACGGACATGGGCGATTTGCGGTCGGCGCTCGCCGTGATCGAGAAGATCCGCGCCGAGACGCGCGGCTTCGAGGGCGCGCTCCACCGGATGCTGCGCAACGAGGCCTATGCCTTTCTCGGCCTTGGCGCCGCGATGGAGCGGGCGGACAACACCGCGCGGCTGATCGACGTGAAATATCATCTGCTGCTGCCGGAGGGCGAGCAGGTGGGCGGCGTGATCGATCGCGATCAGTGGACGACGATCCTGCACACCGTCTCCGCCAACACCGCCTATCGCTGGCTCTATCATGACGAACTGAAGCCGTGGCTCGTCACCGACATGCTGATCCTGAAGTCGGAGCTGCCGCGCAGCCTGGCAGGCTCGGCGGACGAGGTGCTGGGCCACCTCGCCTTCATCGGCAGGCGCCTCGGCCGGCAGGGCGAGGCGGACCGTCTCGCCCGCCAGCGTCAGGCGATGCTGGCACGCACCAGCATCGACAGCGTCTTCCAGCAGGGTCTCCACGAATATCTGGAGGCCTTCCTCGTCGAGAATGCCCGGCTGGACCGCACCATCGCCGCGCAGTTCCGCTTCGGCTAAATCACGTCATCCCGGACTTGATCCGGGATCCCGCTTCGTCCTTCGCAACGTCGCGCCGAAGGTAGCGGGACCCCGGATCAAGTCCGGGGTGACGGAGATGGGCGCCATCTTTCTGTCAACGTCGCCGTCGGCCCAAACCCGCCGCTTGTCGAAAACGCGCGCGCTCGCTTACACCGCGACTCGTGCGTCTCTTCGTCAAACATCGCAGCGAATATCGCTTTTCGGAGCCGCAGGCGCGGCTCGTCCAGCTATTGCGCCTCACGCCCGGCAATCATGCCGGCCAGTCGATCGTCTCGTGGCGGATCGATGTGGATCGCGACGCGCGGCTGAAATCGTCGCGCGACGGCTATGGCAACGAGACGACGATGCTCTATCTCGACGGCCCGCTGGAGCGGATCGCGCTCGAAGTGTCGGGCGAGGTGCTGACCGACGATCGCGCCGGCATGCTGATCGGCGCGGTCGAGACGCTGCCGCCGGTCTATTATCTGCAGTCCACACCGCTTACGAAGGGGGACGAGGCGCTGGCCGATCATGTCGCCGCGCTGGGCCTTCCGGCCGATCCGCAGGCGCGCGCGCACGCGCTGGCCGAGGCGATCGAGGATCTGCTGGCCCCGGCCGAGGCCGATCCCGCGACCGATCACAGCGCCGCCGCGCGCTTCGCCGCCCGCGCCGCCGATCCGCAGGGCCATGCCCATGTGCTGATCGCCGCCGCCCGCGCGTTGCGCCTCCCCGCGCGCTATGTGGCGGGGCATCTCTATCGGCCGGATGCGCCGGAGGGCCATGCCGCGCATGGCTGGGCGGAAATCTGGGTCGATGGTTATGGCTGGATCGGCTTCGATTCGTTCGAGGGGCAATGCCCCACCGAAAGCTATGTCCGCGTCGCGATCGGGCTGGATCACCGCGAGGCCGCGCCGATTTCGGGCCTGCGCATCGGCGGCGGGCATGAGGCGCTGGCGATCGACGTCCATGTCGGCCCCCAGCCCGCACGGCAGGACTGAACGGGCCGGGGGGCTTGATCCGCCCGCGCGGAGAGGCGCGCTTGCCGCCACGGGCCGGATCGGCTATGCGGCCGCCATCCGTTCCTGACGAACGTGAGAATCCCACGACCTCCTCCTGATGGTGGCGTGGACGCTGGCTGACGAGGTTTCGTCCGCCGGCGTTTCTTGCGTTTCGGGGAGCCCTGGAGTGATGTGGCCTATGTTCGACAGTCTGAGCGATCGGCTTTCCGCGACGTTTGATCGTCTGCGCGGCCGTGGCGCGCTGACCGAAACGGACGTGCGCGAGGCGATGCGCGAAGTGCGGATCGCCCTGCTCGAGGCCGATGTCGCTCTGCCCGTCGTCCGCGAATTCGTCGACAAGGCGACCGAGGCGGCGGTCGGCCAGAATGTGCTGAAGTCGGTCACGCCCGGCCAGCAGGTCGTCAAGATCGTCCACGATGCGCTGGTCGAGATGCTGGGCGCGGAAGCGTCGGAGCTGCTGCTGGAGGTCACGCCGCCCGCCATCGTGATGATGGTCGGTCTGCAGGGCTCGGGCAAGACGACCACCACCGCCAAGATCGCCAAGCGCCTGAAGGAGCGCGGCGCGAAGAAGGTGCTGATGGCGTCGCTCGACGTCAATCGCCCGGCCGCGCAGGAGCAGCTGGCGGTGCTGGGCACGCAGGCGGACGTGCAGACGTTGCCGATCGTCGCCGGCCAGCAGCCGGTCGAGATCGCGCGCCGCGCGCTCCAGTCGGCGAAGCTGCAGGGCTTCGACGTGCTGATGCTCGATACGGCGGGCCGTCTCCACGTCGATCAGGCGCTGATGGACGAGATGAAGGCGGTCGCCGACATCGCGACCCCGCATGAAATCCTGCTCGTCGTCGATGCGCTGACCGGCCAGGACGCCGTCAACGTCGCGAAGAGCTTCACCGATCAGGTGCCTCTGACCGGCGTGGTGCTGACCCGCATGGACGGCGATGCGCGCGGTGGTGCGGCGCTGTCGATGCGCGCCGTCACCGGCCGTCCGATCAAGTTCGTCGGCACGGGCGAGAAGCTCGATGGCCTTGAGGCCTTCCATCCGGAACGCGTCGCCGGCCGTATCCTCGGCATGGGCGACGTGGTCAGCCTCGTCGAGCGCGCCGCCGAGACCATCAAGGTGGAGGAAGCCGAAGCGCTCGCCCGCCGGATGGACGAGGGCAAGTTCGATCTCAACGATCTGCGCTCGCAGCTCAATCAGATGAAGCGGATGGGCGGCCTCTCCGGCCTCGCCTCGATGCTGCCCGGCGTGAAGCAGGTGAAGCAGGCGATGGCCTCGGGCGCCGCCGACGACAAGCATCTGGTCCGGCTGGAGGCGATCATGTCCTCCATGACGGCGAAGGAGCGCGCCAAGCCGGAGATCATCGCCGCCAAGCGCAAGATCCGCATCGCCAAGGGCTCCGGCACGACCGTGCAGGAGGTCAACAAGCTCCTGAAAATGCATCAGGAAATGGCCGGCATGATGAAGAAGATGAAGAAGATGGGCGGCCTCAAGGGGCTGGCCAAACTCTTCGGCGGCGGCGGGGGTGACCTCAACGCCATGATGGAGGGCGCCGGGCTTCCGCCGGGCGGCCTCCCCAACATGCCGGGCCTGCCCGGCGGCGGAAACCCCCAGGGGCTCCCGCCGGGCTTCCAGAATTTCCTGAAGAAGCGCTGATTTAGACGACCAACCCAAACCCACTCGATCACTCTCGTCATCCCAGCGAAAGCTGGGATCTCAAGAAGCGGAATCACCGCCGAACGAGATGCCAGCCCTCGCTGGGATGACGGACCGAATATAAGAAGGAAGATCCCATGTCCGTTTCCATTCGCCTGTCGCGCGGCGGCTCCAAGAAGCGCCCCTATTACCGCATCGTCGTCGCCAACTCGCGTGCTCCGCGCGACGGCGCCTTCATCGAGAAGATCGGCACCTACAATCCGCTCCTCGCCAAGGATGACGAGAAGCGCGTCGTGCTGAACGGCGAGCGCGCCAAGCATTGGCTGTCGGTCGGCGCGCAGCCCACCGATCGCGTCGCCCGCTTCCTGGATGCGGCCGGCCTGAAGGAGCGCGCCGCACGCTCGAACCCGAAGAAGGGCGAGCCGGGCGAGAAGGCCAAGGAGCGCGCCGAGGAGCGTGCCGAGAAGCTCGCCGCCGCTGAAGCCGCCGCCAATCCGCCGGCTCCGGAAGCTCCGGCTGAAGAGGCTGCGGCCGAAGAGACGACCGAGGCCTGAGGCCCCGATCGGTGGCCGCCGCGTCGGACGGTCGCAAGGGCGCCGGGGCTTCGGCCCCGGCCGCATCTTCCGCTCCGCCTGCTGGCGAGCGGATGGTGACGCTTGCCGTCATCATCGGCGCGCATGGCATCGCCGGCGAATGCCGGTTGAAGCTCTTCACCGATGATCTGAAAGCCTATCCCGGCATCCGCGCGGGCGGGCGCGATCTGCGCCTGCTCTCGCTGCGCCACGGCGCCAATGGCGCGATCGCGCGCTTCGACGGCGTCGCGGATCGCAATGCGGCCGAGCTGCTGCGCGGCACCGAATTGTCGGTGCCGCGCTCGTCGCTGCCCGCGCTGCCACCGGGCGAATATTATCATATCGATCTGATCGGCCTGCCGTGCGTCTCCGATGCGGGCGAGCCCCTCGGCCATGTCGCCGCGGTCGAGAATTTCGGCGCCGGCGACGTGATCGAGATCGCGCGCGCAGGCGGCGGCACCTTCATGGTGCCGATGAACACGGATGCCGTGCCCGACTGGAACGGCGAGCGCCTCGTGGTGGACGCCGCCTTCGTCGCTTAGTATATACGCTCCGTATATACGGAGGCGGCGATGAGCGAAGAATATCGCGCGAAGGTCTTCAAGTCGGGCAATTCTCTCGCGCTCCGCCTGCCCAAGGCGCTCGGGCTGGAGGAAGGTGCGGAAATGCTGCTGCGCGAGGAGCGGGGCCGCTACATCGTCGAGCCGGTCGAGAAGCCCAAGCGCAAGATCAATCTTGAGAAGATCTGGGGCATCGGGAAGCATCTGGATCTGAAGCCGATCACGCCTGAAGATCGTGTGTTCGAGCATCGCCCCTTGCTCTGGGATGATCCCGAATGGGTTGCCTCGGTCACCAAGCGTGAGCCGTGAAATATCTCTTCGATAGCAACATCCTGATCGCAGCGATGATGGCGGGCGACACCCGCTTGCAGGCGCGCATGGCGGAGTGCGACGAGGGGGACATCGTGACGTCGGCCGTGGTCTATGCGGAGGTCGCGCATGGTTGCATGCACGGCAAGCAACCCGCGCTCGATTATCTGGATACGTTCGTCGAGGAGGTGGCGGTTCTCCCGTTCGATCGCGCCGCCAGCGTGGCCTATGCCCGCCTGCCGTTCGTGCGCGGAAGCTATGATCGGCTCATCGCGGCGCACGCGCTGTCGCTCGGCTTGACGCTGATCACCGCCAACGAGCGCGATTTCGCTGACGTCCCCGATCTCCAGGTCGAAAACTGGATGCTTCCCCCGGACTCGTCCGCATGACGCTCGACACCTTCTTCCTGCTGCTCGTGCCCACCTATCTGGTGCTGATCGCTTATGGTCAGGTCGGCGCCCGCAAGCGCCGACTAGCGCCGCGCATGCGGGGCATCACGGCGGCGATCCGGGTGATGCTGCCGCCGGTGGTGCTGATCGGGACGCTGGCGTGGGAGGGGGATACGGGGCTGTTGCGCGCATGGCTCCCGGTCGTGATCGGCATGGCGGTGGCGGGGGCGATCGTGGCGGCCGCCGTCGAAGTCGTCGCGCCCAGGGTGGGCGCGTGATCGGTGTGGCGCGAGGCCCTGTCGGCCATCATATAGGCAAAGGAATCAATATGTTGGCACGGTGCACGCTGCTTTTCGCGATGATGCTGTTCGCCGTCACCCCCGCCACCTCGGCGGCCCCTGAAAAGAACGGGCCCGACAAGGCTGCGCTGGAGGAGGTGGACCGCATCTTCGACACCTGGGCGATCGACGCGCATGTGCCGGGTCTGGTCTATGGCCTCGTCGTCGATGGCAAGCTCGTCCATGTGCGCGGCGGGGGCCTGCAGGATATGGTGGCGCGCAAGCCGGTCACGCCCGACAGCCTGTTCCGCATCGCCTCCATGTCCAAGGCCTTCACCGCGCTGGCGATCCTGAAGCTGCGCGACGAGGGCAGGATCGTCCTCGATGCGCCCGCCGAAACTTACGTGCCGGAGCTGAAGGGCTGGACATACCCCACCGCCGACAGTCCGAAGATCACCGTCCGCAACCTGCTCACCCACTCGGCCGGCTTCGTCGAGGACAATCCCTGGGGCGATCGTCAGCAGGTGATGCCGGAGGCGGAGTTCACCGCCGTGCTGAAGGCGGGCGTGCCGTTCGCGCGGGCACCCGGCCTCGGCATGGAATATTCGAACTTCGGCTATGCCACGCTCGGTCGGATCGTCTCGAACGTGTCGGGCATCCGCTACGAGGAGTATATCCGCAAGACCTTCATGGTGCCGCTCGGCATGGCCTCGTCCGGCTACGACATCTTCGCCGGGCCGCAGGGGCGCCGCGTGATCGGCTATCGCTGGCAGGACAATGGCTATGTGCGCGAGCCGGACATGAAGGACGGCGCGTTCGGCGCGATGGGCGGCGTCGAGACCAGCGCCCAGGATTATGCCAAGTGGGTGGAATTCCTGCTGTCGGCCTGGCCCGCCCGCGACGGCGCCGACACCGGCCCGGTCAAGCGTGCGACGGTACGCGAGATCGTCACCGGGGCGAACTTCGTGGGCGCGGGCATGCGGAACGCGGCCTATGGCGGCGCGCCCTGCCGGCAGGCGAGCGCCTATGGCATGGCATGGCGGGTGATCGACGATTGCGATCTGGGTCGCGTCGTCACGCATACGGGTGGCTATCCCGGTTATGGCTCGGTCGTGATGCTGCTGCCAGACAAGGGCGTCGGCCTGTTCGCCTTCGCCAGCAAGACCTATGCGGGCGCCTCGCTCCCCGCCTATCGCGCGATGCTGGCGCTGAACAAGGCGGGCGTGCTGGCCGCCGATCGCACGATGCCGGTCAGCGGCGGCCTTGCGACCGCCTATGAGGCCGCGCGCGCCGTGTGGCGCACCGGCGGGATCGAGGCCGCGCCCGTCGCGAACAACGTGCTGATGGATCGCGACGCTCCGCGCTGGAAGACATTGGTGGAGGGGCTGAAGAAGGAGGTCGGCACCTGCGACGCGGACGCGGCGATCACGCCCGTCTCGGCGATGGAGGGCAAGTTCGTCTGGACCTGCGAACATGGCCGCATCGCCGGCCGCGTCCAGCGCGCGCCCACGCCCGAGGTGAAGCTGCAGGCGCTGGAATTCGCGGTGCAGGCGCCGTGAGGGTGAGGGGCTAGCACGAACCAAAGACCCCGTTCGTCCTGAGCGAAGTCGAAGGACGTGCCGCAAGCGGCCCGTTCGAAGCCCGTGCTTCGACTGCGCTCAGCACGAACGGAGTATGGCGGGGGGCTCCTCAGGCCTGACGTAGGGCGGTAGAGGCCGTCGCCATGTTCTCCGCCACCGTCCTCACCCTCTACCCCGAAATGTTCCCCGGCCCGCTGGGCGTGAGCCTGGCCGGGCGTGCGCTCTCGGAGGGGAAGTGGTCGCTCGATGCGGTGCAGATCCGCGATTTCGCGACGGACAAGCATCGCTCGGTGGACGATACGCCGGCCGGCGGCGGCTCCGGCATGGTGTTGCGCGCCGATGTGGTGGCCGCCGCGATCGATGCGACCGCGCAGCCCGGCGTGCCCCTGCTCGCCATGACGCCACGCGGCGCGCCGCTCACGCAGGCCCGCGTCCGGGCGCTGGCGGCGGGGCCGGGCGTGGCGATTCTCTGCGGCCGATTCGAGGGCTTCGACCAGCGCCTGTTCGAGGCGCGGCAGATCGAGGAGGTTTCGATCGGCGATTATGTGCTGTCGGGGGGGGAGACGGCGGCGATCGTGCTGCTCGACGCTTGCGTCAGACTGCTTCCCGGAGTAATGGGCGCCGCTTCGAGCGGAGACGAGGAAAGCTTCGAAAGCGGCCTCCTCGAATATCCGCATTATACCCGACCGCAAATGTGGGAGGGCCGCACGATCCCCGAAGTGCTGCGATCGGGGGATCATGCGGCGATCAAGGCATGGCGCCAGTCCATGGCCGAGATCGATACACGGCTAAGGCGGCCGGATCTTTGGGAGCGCCATATCGGCGCTCGGGTCCAGTCGCCCTCTGGTGCGCGGCAGAAGAAGGACGAATGAGATGAACCTCATCCAGCAGCTCGAAGCCGAGCAGATCGCCGCGCTCACCGCCAAGCGCCCGATTCCGGAATTCCGCCCCGGCGATACGCTGAAGGTCGGCGTGAAGGTGGTCGAAGGCGAGCGCACCCGCGTTCAGTCTTATGAGGGCGTGTGCATCGCGCGCTCGAACAAGGGCATGGGCTCCTCGTTCACCGTCCGCAAGATCTCGTTCGGCGAGGGCGTCGAGCGCGTTTTCCCGCTTTATTCGCCGAACATCGATTCGATCGACGTGGTCCGCAAGGGCGTCGTCCGTCGCGCGAAGCTCTATTATCTGCGTGGCCGCACCGGCAAGGCCGCTCGCATCGCCGAGCGCCGCGACAATCGCGAGAAGGTTTCGGTCGAGGCGTAAGCCTCCGATCCCTCGGGATATGCAAGCGCCCGCGAGCCGAGAGGTTCGCGGGCGTTTTGCTGTGCGCGGTAGATCGCCGCGGAGCGGCTATGCCTTTCTCCTCTGCGTCTCCGCGTGAATCCAATTTTTGTTCACGCAGAGACGCAGAGAGAGAAAAAAGGGGGAGAGGTTGGCCCTTCGGGCCGGAATTTCGGGGGTGCAGGGAGGTCGTGGGTCGAAAGGGGCTTTCGGGGCGGGACGGTCCCGAGGGCCGTCGACCGCTCCGCTCTCGGGGCCGTTAGGCGGCGAGAATCGCTCCGACCACCAGCGCCTGCGCGGCAACCGCGATCAGGAGGGCGGTGGCACCTTCGAACTTGAACACGAGACTTCTCCACTAGTGCCGCAGGAATGGTGCGGTGCAGGCCACATAGGGAGCGATCAATTCATCGCAAGTAAGAAACGGTTCGTCGGAGATGCGTGAAATGCAATCACGCACTCAACAAGGAAATCAGATATTTAGCGGAAATGGCCGGCGCCTTTCCGGAGGTGTCGCCCAGCGCATTTTCGGCGAAAGATTGTTGCAGCGCCGCGTAGTGAGAATGTCGTTTCGTGGCGTCGTCCAGCGCGGCGGGCAAAGCGGCGAGATCGTCGATCACGTCGCCACAATTCCAGAAATCGTGATCGTCGGTCGCACGCCAGTCGATTTTCTGCGCGTTGAGGAACAGGCACGGGCGCGGTCGGACCATATATTCCACCACCTGACTCGACGTATCGCCCAGATAGAGGTCGGCCGCCGCCGTATAGCTGCCGTCCACCATCGCGAAGCTGTCGAGATCGGCATGGATGTGGGGCAGGTGGGAAACGCCCGCCAGCACTTCGCGCAGGCCGGGGTCGCGCTCCACCAGCCGCTGATGCGGCGCGAGGATCACGTTGAAGCGCGTCTGCTCGGCCAGGTGCCCGACGATCTGGCGGCCCCACTCCCACCAGGAGGAGCGATGCCGCTGCCAGTGCGGCGTATAGAGCAGGATCGGCCGTGCCTCCGGGAAGAGATGGGCGGCAGGCGTGCGGTGACGGAAGCTGGCCTTGATATAGCCCGTCACCACGATGCGCTCGGGGCGCACGCCATGGCGGATGAAGGCCTGCCGCTCGGTCTCGCTCGGCTCGAACAACAGGGTGGCGGCGCGCTGGCGGGGATCGCTGCGCGCGTTGATCGATCCGGCGCCGTGCGCGGTCCGCACGAAGCGGGTGGGGTGGAAGGAGAGCGCGCGGGGGATCCACAGGCTGGTCTGCTCGGCGCACACCGCCACGCGCGTGCCCAGCAGCAGCGGGGCGAGACGGGCCAGCATCGGGATCTTGGCGGGGAGGGGCGGGTTGGTGCCCGCCGCCAGCCCCGGCAGGGGGCGATAGCCGGGCGCACGCCGCAGCCGCATCGAGGGATAGGCCCGCGACCAGCGGCTCAGCATCTCCTCGTGGATCGAGGTGGACACCCACAGATCGATCGGCAGATCGGGTGCGGCCTCCGCCAGCGCCTCCGCGATCGGCCACAGATGCGGGATCAGCAATGTCTCGCCGAGGAAGAGGAAGGCGACCTTGTTCACCTGTCTCTCCTAGCCATTTGGTTTGCGACCGCCATCTTCCCTCACGCTGAGTAGGTAGAGCGAAAAGCCATGGCGATCCTCCTATCTCCGTCCGTTCTGAGCGAAGTCGAAGAACGTGCTGCTAGCGTGGCGTGTGAGGCCCGTGCTTCGACAGGCTCAGCACGAACGGGTCAGATATGGCGGGGCCTCATCGATCGGAGCGGAGGGGGTGCGTCAGGGATTGAGCCTACAGCCCCGCATTGTCGCTGATCGCCTTGCCGATCGCGGCCCAGTCGACATCGTCGCCCTCGCGCCCGATCGTCTGCAGCAGGTGATCGCGGATCACGCCCAAGAGCGGCATCGGCACGCGCGCGCCGCCCGCCGCCTCGGCCACGAGGTTCATGTCCTTCAGTCCGAGCGGCGCGGGGAAGCCCGCCGGCCGATATTCGCCGGCGATCAGCGCCGGTCCGTAATTCTTGTACACGGGCGCACCGAACAGGGTGCCGGTCAGCACATCGAACAGGGCCTGCTTGTCGAGCCCGTTCTTGGCGGCGAGCGCCATCGCCTCGCCCATCGCCTCGATCGCGGACATGATCATGAAATTGCCGCACAGCTTCACCAGGTTCGCGGCGGGCGCCTCCGCGCCGACGACGAAGATTTTCTGCCCGATCGCGTCGAAGATGGGTTGCGCGCGTGCGATGCTCTCGGACGCGCCGGCGGTGACGACGCTCAATTGCGCGGCGGCGGCGGCGGGCGGCCGTCCGAACACCGGGGCGGAGATATAGAGGTCGCCCTGCGCCTCGGCCAGCCGGCGGGCGAGGGCGAGGCTGATCGTGCTGAAGCCGACATGCAGCTTGCGGGGATCGGCCGAGAGCAGGCCCTCTTCCCCAAACGTCACCGCCTCCACGCCGCGATCGTCGGCCAGCATCGTGCAGACGATCTCGGCTTCCACCGTGGCGGCCGCCGGCGTGGCGGCCAGCGTCGCGCCCTCCGCGACGAGCGGCGCGGCCTTGTCCGGAGAGCGGTTCCAGACGATCAGATCATGCCCGGCCTTCAGGATATTGCGCCCGATCGGCGCACCCATATTGCCGATGCCGAGAAGCGCGACGCGCATGAGCCTGTCCTTTCAGAGCGAGGATAAGGCTGGCGGGATCGTCAGCCGGAAGGAACGTCGCCTTGAAACGGCAGGTCGGGGTGGCTGTTCCGATCCACCCCGATCGCCTGTCTTCTGTGGGGGCGGCGCGGCCGGCTCCTCCTGGATGGGGAGCGGGCCGGCGCCGGTCATCCGCGTCAGCGGATCGGAGCTTAGCGCCGATGCTCGCCCTTCACGCGGCGGACCGTGCCGGAGCTGGCGCGCATCACGATGCTCTCGGTGGTGATCACGCCCTTGCGGACCTTCACGCCTTCCAGCAGCGAACCGTCGGTGACGCCGGTGGCGGCGAAAATGGCGTCGCCCTTCACCAGATCTTCCAGCTCATAGATCTTGTCGAGATCGGTGACGCCCCACTTGGCGGCGCGGCCGCGCTCGTCATCGTTGCGGAACAGCAGCTTGCCCTGAAACTGGCCGCCGACGCAGGCCAGCGCCGCCGCCGCGAGCACGCCTTCCGGGGCGCCGCCCGAGCCGAAATAGATGTCGATCGTCGTGTCGGGATCGGTGCAGGCGATCACGCCCGCGACGTCGCCGTCCGGAATCAGCATGATGCCGACGCCCAGCGCGCGCAGCTCGGCGATCAGCGCCTCGTGGCGCGGGCGATCCAGCACGCAGGCGATGATCTCGTTCGCGGCCACGCCCTTGGCGGCGGCCAGCGCCTTGATATTCTCGGTCGGCGTCTTGGTGAGGCTGACGAGGCCCTTCTCATAGCCCGGCCCGATGGCGAGCTTTTCCATATAGACGTCGGGTGCGTTGAGGAGGCCGCCTTCTTCCGCGATCGCCAGCACGGCCAGCGCGTTCGGATAGGCCTTGGCGGTCAGCGTCGTGCCTTCCAGCGGATCCAGCGCGATATCGATCTTGGGGCTGCCGGGCGAGGCCTTGCCCACCTTCTCGCCGATATAGAGCATCGGCGCCTCGTCGCGCTCGCCCTCGCCGATCACGACGGTGCCGTCGAAATCCAGCTCGTTGAAGGCCTTGCGCATCGCCTCGACCGCGACATGGTCGGCCGCCTTCTCGTCGCCACGACCGACGAGCGAGGACGCGGCGATCGCCGCAGCTTCGGTGACGCGCACCATTTCGAGAACGAGAACGCGATCGAGCGCCTTCGAAGCGGTTACTTCCACCCTTTTACTCCTCACTGCCGGAATGAGACCGGGATAGGGCGGCCATGTTACCTTGTCGAGAAGGGCTGCGGGCAAGTCATGGCTTGACCGGCTCGCGGCGGCGCAGGAAAGTGCCGGAATGCACCGGATCGCCGCCTTCTCCCAACGGCAAGCCGCCCCGTTCGAGGGCGCGCGCGCGATCCTGTGTCCGGGGCTTTCTTCCTAAAGCTCCCGCCACCCTCCCGCCGCGACGCGCCCGCCTTTCCGGCGGATGCGGTCGCGCGCGCCGCCGGACCCCGTTTTCGGAGACCGACATGAGCCATTTCTATCCCGATGACGCCGCGATCGCGCGGCTGGGCAACGCCTTCCTCGATCGCACTCTGCCCAAGGCGGAATGGACCCACGCCGCCCATTTCGCGACGACCCTGTGGCTGATCGCCGCCCGCCCGGAGATCGTGGCCGAGCGCGACATGCCCGCGCTGATCCGCGCCTATAATGCGTCGGTCGGCGGCGTGAACGACGATCACACCGGCTATCACGAAACGATCACGCAGGCCTCGATCCGGGCGGCGCGGGCATTCCTCGTGGAGAGGCCGCACGACGAGCCTTTGCATGAGGCGGTCGACGCACTGATGGCGGGCCCGCTCGGGCGATCCGACTGGCCGCTCGCTTATTGGACGCGGGAGCGCCTGTTTTCGGTGGAGGCGCGGCGCGGCTGGATCGCACCGGATCTTCCGGCGTTTCCCTTTTGACGTCGGACCGCCGGAATTTGGACGTCATGTTTCGGGCTAATTCAGCCTGGGAGGTTCAGGGTTCGGCCGATGATGTCGAGGTCCAACAGGTGAGTCGGTTCGTCCCGCTGCTGATCGCGCTGATCGGGGCGTCGCCCGCGCTGGCCAGCGTGGCGGGGCCGCCCGTGCCGGTGGTGCCGAAGCAGACGCCGTTCCAGCAGGCGGTGGCCTTCGCGCATCGCGACGATCCGATCCCGCCCGCGCCCACGCCCGTCTCCTGCAAGAATGCCAAGGGCGAGACCAGCACGGCCTGCGGCGTGAAGGATGGCGCGCGGCCGCCCTCGATTCCCTGTCGGCGCAAGGACGGCGAGATCGTCGTCTGCGCGATCGTCGGCCGCTCGCCGGATCGCATTCCTTTGCCCGACGAGCGCGGGCCCGCGCACCATCCCGGCGAGTTCGCGCGGGCCGATGTCGGGCAAGGGCCGTTCCCGCCAAGGCCGGGCATCACGCTGATCACCTTCGGCATGAGCAAGGCCGTGAAGATGCGCAACGAAACGCTGAAGATGATCTACGCGCAGGAGGCCGCCGAACAGGCTGCCGCCGATCGTGCCGCCAAACAGGCCGAGGTGGATCAGGCCGTGATCACGGCAGCCGCCGCGCCCCGATAAGGCCCGCACTTTCGAATCGCGCTTTTCTGCCTCATGCTGGGGATGGCTTCGAAAGGGCGGTGCGCGATGCGGATGGTCTGGGTCACGATCGCGCTGCTGATGACGGCTCCGGCTTTCGCCCAGACGGCGGGGCCGCCGGTCCCGGTCGAACCGAAGCAGAGCCCGGCCGAGCAGGCGATTTCCTACGCGCATCGGGACGATGCGCTGCCCCCGCCGTCCCCACCCGGCCAGACCTGTCGCAAGGCTGACGGCTCGATCAGCACGGCCTGCGGGGTGAAGGAAGGCGCGCGGCCGCCCGATACGCCGTGCCATAACAATGCGGGCGAGATCGTCGTCTGCGGGGTCACCGGCCGGTCGCCCGAGCGCATCCCGCTGCCGGACGAACGCGGTCCGGGCTCCCATCCCGGCGAGATCCGGCAGGCCGATGTCGGGCAGGGACCGTTCCCGCCCCGGCCGGGCACCACGGTCGCGCGCTTCGGCATGGGCAAGACGGCAAAGACGCGGAATGCGACGCTGAAGATGATCTACGAACAGGACGCCGCGAAGCAGGCGGCCGCCGCCAAAGCGGCGGGCGATCAGGGCAAGGCGGATCAGGCCGAAGTGCGTGCGACGGCGCCTCCGCAATAAGGCTTTGCTCTATCGAGCGCCCATTTTCTGCGCCATGCTGCCCACGGATTCGGAAGGGCGCGTGCGATGCGGATGGTAGCGGTGACGATCGCGCTGGTGTCGGCAGCCCCGGCGTTCGCGCAGACGGCCGGTCCGCCGGCCCCCGTCGCCGCCAAGACGACCCCGGCCGAACAGGCGATCGAGGCCTATCAGAAGAGCGAACAGCCCCGTGCCGCGCCCGTGCGCTGCCGCAGCCGGGGCGGCGGCGATACGGTCACGGTCTGCGGCGTGCGCGAAGGCGCCCGCGCGCCCCTGCCGAACGATCAGAG
This sequence comes from Sphingomonas sp. AP4-R1, assembly GCF_013113735.1. Taxonomy (NCBI): domain Bacteria; kingdom Pseudomonadati; phylum Pseudomonadota; class Alphaproteobacteria; order Sphingomonadales; family Sphingomonadaceae; genus Sphingomonas; species Sphingomonas sp. AP4-R1. The sequence goes on along the minus strand of NZ_CP053346.1, from coordinate 462,065 downwards.
CATCCGCGACGGATCGCGCACCGCGATCGGCGAACTGCCGTCCACGGCGGGCATCCGCTACACCAATCCGGTCGGCATCATGCCCCGGACGGGCGCGCAGGTGACGCTGCGGGGCGACGGCAAGATCACCGGCAAGGGCATGGGCCAGTAAGCGGGTAAGCGGGCAGTCCGCGAAGCGGAAAAGCGGTTTTTCTTTTCGCCTCTCCTCTTCGTCTCCGCGTCCCGCGTCTCTGCGTGAACAAAAAAATGGGTTCACGCAGAGACGCGGAGACGCAGAGAAAGAATGAGAGGCCCTGCGGGCGGCCTCAGGCCTCCAGAATGTGCATGAGCATCGGCTGGCCGATCACGCTGGGCGAGCCTTCCAGTTTCTCCAGCGCATGCGCCACAGACTGCTCCGGGCCTTCATGCGTGACGAGGACGATCAGCACGCCGCCGTCCGCCGCCGGGCCGCGCTGGATCAGGCTTTCGATCGAGACGCCGGCATCGCGCATCGCGGCCGTCAACTCGGCCAGCACGCCCGGCTTGTCGACCACGGTGAAGCGCAGATAGGCGCGCCCGCGCCGTTCGCCCGCAGGAGCGGCTGGCAGGTTGGTGAGGCTGGCGACGGGCATGCCGAAGGCCGGGCCATATTCGCCGCGCGCGATATCGACCAGATCGGCCACCACCGCGCTCGCCGTCGGGCCCTCGCCCGCGCCGCGACCCTGGAACAGCAGCCGGCCGACATAATTGCCCTCGGCCACCACCGCGTTCAGCGATCCGGTGACGTGGGCCAGCGGATGATCGACCGGCACGAGGCAGGGGTGGACGCGCTGGAACAGGCCCTTCGAGGTCGCTTCGCCCAGGCCGACGAGGCGGATCTTGTAGCCGAGCGCCGCCGCCTCGGCGATGTCGGCCGCCTTCACGTGGCGGATGCCGGTGATCGCGACCGCATCGAAATCCACCGTCGCGCCGAAGGCGAGGCTGGCGAGGATCGAGAGCTTGTGCGCGGCATCGACGCCGTCGATGTCGAAGCTGGGATCGGCCTCGGCATAGCCCAGCGCCTGCGCCTCGGCGAGGACGTCGCCGAAATCACGGCCCGCGCTCTCCATCGTCGAGAGGATATAGTTGCAGGTGCCGTTGAGGATGCCGAAGACGTGGTGGATCTCGTTGGCGGCAGCGCCCTCGCGCAGGCCCTTGATGACGGGGATGCCGCCCGCGACGGCCGCCTCATATTTCAGCGCGACGTTTTTCGCCTCGGCAGCCTGCGCCAGCTCCAGCCCGTGATGCGCGAGCATCGCCTTGTTGGCGGTGACGAAGCTCTTGCCGGCGGCGAGCGTCGAGCGCGCCAGCGTCAGCGCCGGGCCGTCCGATCCGCCGACCAGCTCCACCACCACGTCCACATCGTCGCGGTCCGCAAGTTGCGTCGCATCGTCGACCCAGGCGAAGCGACCGAGATCGACGCCGCGATCGCGCGTCCGGTCCCGCGCGGAGACGGCGGTGATCTGGATCGCGCGACCGGCGCGGCGCTCGATCAGGGCGGCGTTCGCGTCGAGCAGTTTGACGACGCCGGCGCCGACCGTGCCGAGGCCGGCGAGCGCGATGCGGAGGGGGTTGGTCATGTCAGAGAACCTTCAATCCGTTTGTCCCGAGCGAAGTCGAGAGATGGGAAGCATCGAGCGAAGCCGAGATGCGGGCTGTGCAGGACGGCCCTCTGCTACGCTCGGTCCTGCGGCCCCTCGACTGCGCTCGGGACCAACGGGAAGAGATCTTATTCATGCGAACGCCCGAAATCGGGCCGCGCATCGTCCTGGCCCTGCTCGATGATCGAGCGGCGGATGGCGCGCGTGCGCGTGAACAGGTCGAACAGAGCATCGCCGTCGCCCCAGCGGATCGCGCGCTGCAGCATCGTCACGTCCTCGGTCAGCCGCTGGAGGATTTCCAGCACGGCCTCGCGATTGTTCAGGAACACGTCGCGCCACATCGTGGGATCGGAGGCGGCGATGCGCGTGAAATCGCGGAACCCGCCCGCCGAATATTTGATCACCTCGCTCTGCGTCACTTCTTCCAGATCGGAGGCGGTGCCGACGATCGAGTAAGCGATCAGGTGCGGCACATGGCTGGTTACGGCCAGCACCAGATCGTGATGGCGTGCATCCATGATCTCCACCTGCGCGCCGAGCTTTTCCCACAGCGCCGAGACGCGCATCACGGCGGTGGGATCCGTGTCGCCCTCGGGCGTGAGGATGCACCAGCGGCCCTTGAAGAGCGTCGCGAAGCCCGAATCCGGCCCGCAATGCTCGGTGCCGGCCACGGGATGGCCGGGCACGACGACATTGTTGGGGAGCGCCTCGCGGATCGCCGTCCCCACCGAGACCTTCGCGCCCCCCACGTCGCTGATGATCGCATCGGCGGGCACATCGGCCGCGATCGCCTGCGCGGCCGCGCCCATCGCACCCACCGGCACGCACAGCATCACCAGATCGGCGTCGATCGCGGCGGTGCCGGCGGTGTCGGCGATATCGTCGCACAGATCGATTTCACGAGCTCGGGCGCGGACGGCGGGATCTGCATCATAGCCGGTCACGCGCACCGTGGGCATCGTCGCGCGGATGCCGCGCGCGATCGAGGAGCCGATCAGGCCGAGACCGAGAATGGTGACGCGGGCGAAAGGCAGCATCAGGCGGCTTTCGCCTCCGCCACCATCTCGCGCAGACCCGCCATCACGCCCCGCATCGCCTCTTCCTCGCCGATCGTGATCCGCAGCGCATGGGGCAGGCCCTGCCCCGGCAGCCAGCGCGTGGCGAGCCCGCGCGCCATCAATCCTTTATAGGCGGTCTCGGCCGAAAGCGGGCCTTCGAACAGGACGAGGATGAAATTGGCCTTGCTCGGCACGGCGCGCAGCCCGGCATTGCCGAGGCTGGCGATTTCCTGTGCGAACCAGCCGCGCCACTGATCGTTATGCGCCTTGCTGGTCGCGACGAAGTCCATGTCGCCCAGCGCCGCGATCGCCGCGTCGAGGCCGCCGGTCGCCACGTTGAAGGGCGCGCGGATGCGCTGCATCGCGTCGATCACCGGCATCGGCCCATAGCCCCAGCCGATCCGCCCGGCGGCGAGGCCGAAGATCTTGGAGAAGGTGCGCGTGACGATCACGTTGCTCTGGGTGCGCGCCAGCTCCAGCCCGCCATCCTCGTCCTCGGCGTCGAGATATTCGGTATAGGCCTGGTCGATCACGAGCAGGCAATCCTTGGGCAGCCCGGCATGCAGCCGCGCCAGCTCGGCCCGGCTGGTATAGGTGCCGGTGGGATTGTTCGGATTGGCGACGAACACGACGCGCGTCTTCTCCGTCACGGCCGCCAGCAGCGCGTCCACGTCGGTCGCATAATCCTTGTCCGGCGCCTCGACCGGCACCGCGCCCACGCGCCGCGCCGCGATCGGGTAAACGGAGAAGCCGTAGCGCACGTACAGCACTTCGTCGCCGAGGCCGGCGAAGGCGCCCGTGGCCAAGTGGAGGACCTCGTCCGATCCGGTGCCGTGGATGATCCGGTCCGGCTCCAGCCCGTAATGGCGGCCGATCGCCTCGCGCAGCGCGATCGCCGCGCCATCGGGATACACCTGAAGGTTCTGCGCGGCCTCGGCGAAGGCGGCGCGCGCGGCGGGGCTGGTGCCCAGCGGATTCTCGTTCGAGGACAGCTTGGTCATCTTGCGCCCGTCGTCGCTGGTCGAGCGACCGGGGACGTAGGGGGCGATTTCGGCGATCCAGGGCTTGGCGACGGGGGCGTTCATGGCCGGGCCTTAGAGCGTCATGGCCGGAGGTGGAAGCGCTTCCGGCCCCGTGCCCCGCCAACACCGTCATCCCGACTTTCGTCGGGATGACATGGGAGGAATGTCCGATAACGAGGCTCTTCCACCGCCCCGCGCGTTGACACGCGACCGGCCCGGACCTAGCCGCGCGCGATGCTCGCAGCACCTGCCATGGACGATCAGCGCTTCGGCCTCAGCCGGCTGGTGACCCTTTCCGGGCCGCTATTGCTGGACGGCGGTGCCAGCCTCACGTCGATCGATATCGCCTACGAAACCTACGGTACGCTCAATGCGGACGGGTCGAACGCGATCCTGATCTGCCATGCGCTGACCGGGGACCAGCATGTCGCCTCGGTCCATCCGCGCACGGGCAAGCCCGGCTGGTGGTCGCGCATGGTGGGAGATGGCAAGCCGATCGATCCGGCGCGCCACTTCATCATCTGCTCGAACGTGCTGGGATCGTGCATGGGATCGTCCGGCCCGGCCGCGATCGATCCGGCGACGGGCGCGCCCTATGCGATGCGCTTTCCGGTGATCACGCTGCGCGACATGGTGCGCGCGCAGGCGCTGTTGCTCGATCATCTCGGCATCTGGAGCCTCGCGGCCGTCGTCGGCGGATCGATGGGCGGCATGCAGGTGCTGGAATGGGCGGCGACCTATCCGGCGCGCGTCCGCTCGGCGGTGGTGATCGCCAGCGCCGCGCGGCATTCGGCGCAGAATATCGCCTTCCACGAGGTCGGCCGGCAGGCGGTGATGGCCGATCCCAACTGGCGCGGCGGCAATTATTACGGGACGGGCGAGGGGCCGTCCGCCGGCCTCGCGGTCGCGCGCATGGCCGCGCACATCACCTATCTCTCGGAAGCGGGGCTGACCGGCAAGTTCGGCCGCCGCCTGCAGGCGCGTGACGCCAAGACGTTCGGTTTCGATGCGGACTTCCAGGTGGAATCCTATCTGCGCCACCAGGGGCTGGCGTTCGTCGATCGCTTCGACGCGAACTCCTATCTCTATATCACCCGCGCGATGGACTATTTCGATCTGGCCGAGGAGCATGGCGGGCGGCTGGCCGATGCGTTCAAGGGATCGAAGGCGCGCTTCTGCCTCGTCAGCTTCGATACGGACTGGCTCTATCCCACCGCCGAATCGCGCGCGATCGTGCACGCATTGAACGCGACAGGCGCTGCGGCCAGCTTCGTCGAGCTGTCCGCGCCTTATGGGCATGACAGCTTCCTGCTCGACGTGCCGGAGCTGTACCGCGTGGTCGACGGATTCCTCAGGGCCAACGCATGACCTTCACCCTTTCGGACGACAAGATGCTGCTGGATGTCGCGCGCATCCATGACTGGCTGGCGAACAGCTACTGGTCGCCGGGCATCGCGCGCGAACTGGTGGAAAAGGCCATCGCCGGATCGCATTGCGTGGGCGCTTATGATGCGGCGGGCGCGCAGATCGGCTTCGCGCGCATGATCACCGATCATGCCACCTTCGCCTGGCTGGCGGACGTGTTCGTCGACGAAAGCACGCGCGGGCAGGGCGTAGGCCGGGCGATGGTCGGCTGGTTCCTCGATCGGCCCGATTATGCGGCGATGCGCCGGGTCGGCCTCGTCACCGCCGACGCGCATGGCGTCTATCAGGCGCTTGGGTTCCACGCCGTGCTGCGCCCCGATCGCTACATGGAGCGGCTGTCGCCCGAGGCGGCGGCGTTGCTGAAGGCCGCGTCATGAGCCTGCGGCCCGATCTCCAGATCATCGCCAACAATGTCGATCGCGGCGCGCGCGTGCTGGATATCGGCTGCGGCGACGGCGAGCTGATGGCGAGCCTGCGCGATCTGTGCGGCGTGGATGCGCGCGGGCTGGAGCTGGATCCCGCCAACGTCTCGCTCGCGGTGGGGCGAGGCCTGTCGGTGGTGCAGGGCGATGTCGAGACCGATCTCGCTTATTATCCCGACAATGCGTTCGATTATGCGATCCTGAGCCAGACGCTGCAGACCGCGCGCTCGCCCGATCGCGTCCTCTCCGAACTGCTGCGGATCGGATCGCGCGCGTTCGTCTCCTTCCCGAATTTCGGCTTCTGGCGGGTGCGCGCGTCGTTCCTGTTCGGCGGGCGCATGCCGGTGACGCCCGCGCTGCCGGTCAGCTGGTACGAGACCGAGAATATCCACCAGCTGACGATCGACGATTTCCGCGCCTTCATCGCCGAGCGCCGCGTGACGGTGGAAGGGGAGTGGTTCCTCTCCGGCGCGCGCGCCGTGAAGGGCGGGGCGGCCAACCTGCGCGCGGAACATGCGGTGTTCCTGCTGCGGAAATAGGGGGCTGCGAGAGAGATGCTCTTCTCTCTCCGTTCGTGCTGAGCGAAGTCGAAGCACGTGCCACGGGCGATGCCGCTTGAAGCACGTCCTTCGACTACGCTCAGGACGAACGGGTTGGGGTAGGGCAGCCCGAGAAGAGCAGAGCGAAACGGACCGGGGCTTTACCCCCGCAGCTTCGCGCCGGCCTTCTCCGCTGCCGCCACGATCTTCGCCGAGATCGCCTGCAGCTCCGCATCGGTGAAGCTCTTCTCGCCCGGCTGCAGCGTCACCGACACCGCCAGCGATGTCTCGCCCTCGGCCAGTCCGGCGCCTTCGAACAGATCGAACAGGGCCACGTCCACGATCGCGGTCTTGTCCGCGCCGCGGATCGCGCGGAGCAGGCTGTCGGCGGCCATCGTGCGCGGAGCGAGGAAGGCGAAGTCGCGCGTCACCGCCTGCAGCGGCGGCGGCGCATAGGCCGTCCGCATCCGCCCGCTTTCGCGGCGCGCGGGAATCGCGTCGAGATAGATTTCCGCCGCCACCGCCGGCGCGTCGAGGTCCAGCGTCTTGAGCAAAGAGGGATGCAGCTCGCCCAGCTCGGCCAGGATCGTCTTCGGCCCCAGACGCAGCGAGGCCGAGCGGCCCGGATGCCAGATAGTGCCAGTCACCTCCATCACCTGCAGGCGATCGGCGGGAGCACCCGCGGCGGCGAGCAACGCCACAACTTCGGCCTTCGCATCCAGCGCGTCGAAGCCGCCGGGTTTGCCCGTGCGCCAGTCGCGCGCGGCGCGATCGCCCACCAGCAGCAGGCCGAGCGTCGCGCGCTCGCCCTCCTTCAGATAGCGGCGGCCAATCTCGAACAGGCGGATGCTGGCGGCACCGCGCGCGCGATTGCGGCGCGCGGCCGCGATCAGGCCGGGCAGTAGCGAGGGGCGCATCGCCTTCATGTCGGCGCTGATCGGATTGGCGAGCGTCCAGGCGGACCCACCGAAGGCGGCCGCATCGGCCTCCGACAGGAAGCTCCACGTGATCGCCTCGTCCAGACCGCGCGCGGCAGCGGCGCGGCGCATGCCGCGCTCCAATTTCTGTTCGGCGGTCGCGGTCGGCTTCGCCACGCCCTCGGAGCGGGGCAGCGCCACCGACGGGACATTATCCAGCCCCTCGATGCGGACGATTTCCTCGACGATGTCGGCCACGCCGTCCACGTCGCGACGCCAGCTCGGCGCGCTGACCGTCCAGCTGCCGTCTACGCCGAAGCCCAAGCTCTGCAGGATCGCGCGCTGGCGATCGGGCGCCACCTCGATCCCGGCCAGACGCAACGTGGCGGCGGGCTCATATTTGAACGTGTGGCGGCCGAGCGGGGGCTCGCCCGCTTCCATCGCCTCGGTCGGCTTGCCGCCGCAGATTTCGGTGACGAGCCGGGTGGCGAGGGCGAGGCCGTCGCCCAGGAAGGCCGGATCCACGCCGCGCTCGAAACGGGCGCGCGCATCGCTGGTCAGGCCCAGCTTGCCGCCGGTGCGCGCGATCGTCTCGGGTGTGAAATAGGCGCACTCGATCAGCACGTCGGTGGTCGTCTCCGACACGCCCGATTCCTCGCCGCCCATGATGCCGCCGATATCGTGGACATGGGCGTCGTCCGCGATGACGGTCATCGTCTCGTCGAGATCGTAGCTCTTGCCGTTCAGCGCCAGCACCGTCTCGCCCGCCTTCGCCTTGCGCGCGACGAGGCCGCCGGACAGCTTGGCGAGATCATAGACGTGCAGCGGGCGGCCATGATCCAGCATCACATAATTGGTGATGTCGACCAGCGCCGAGATCGGCCGCTGGCCCACCGCGATCAGGCGGCGCTGCATCCAGTCGGGCGAGGCGCCGTTGGTCACGCCCAGCACGGCACGGCCGAAGAAAGCGGGGCAGCCTTCGGGGTCCTGGGTGGCGATGGTGACGGGCAAAGCCACGTCGCTGCGGATCGTCGGCACGTCGAGCGGCTTCAGCCGGCCGAGGCCCGCCGCCGCCAGATCGCGCGCGATGCCGCGCACGCCCATGCAATCCTGCCGGTTGGGCGTCACCGCGATATCGATCACCGGATCGGCCAGCCCCGCATAATCGGCGTAGAGCGTGCCGACCGGGGCGTCGTTGGGCAGCTCGACGATGCCGTCATGGCTCTCGCCCAGCTCCAGCTCGCGCAGCGAGCACATCATGCCGTTCGATTCGACGCCGCGGATCGCCGCGACGCGCAGTTCCATGCCGTTGGCGGGGACGACCGCGCCCGGCTGGCCGAAGATGCCGACCAGGCCCGCGCGCGCATTGGGTGCGCCGCAGACGACCTGCAGCGGCGGCTTGCCGTCACCGGCATCCACCGTCAGCACCTGAAGCTTGTCCGCCTGCGGATGCGCCGCCGCCGTCAGCACGCGCGCGATGGTGAAGCCGCGCAGCCGGATCGCGGGATCCTCGACGCTCTCCACCTCCAGCCCGATGCGGGTGAGCGCATCGGCGATCGCGGACACGTCCGCCTCGGTGTCGAGATGCTCCTTGAGCCAGGACAGGGTGAACTTCATGCGCCCACTCCTCCGCTCAGCGTGGGTACGTCGAGCGCGCGGAAGCCATAATGGCGCAGCCAGCGCAGATCACCGTCGAAGAAGGCGCGCAGATCATCCATTCCATATTTCAGCATAGCGAGGCGATCGACGCCGGTGCCGAAGGCGAAGCCCTGCCACTCGGCCGGATCCAGACCGGCGGCGGCGATCACCTTGGGGTGGACCATGCCGGAGCCCAGCACCTCCATCCAGCCGCCATTGGGGCCGGTGGGATCGCCGCCGATCACGCGGCGGCCCTTCTCGATCGAATAGCCGACATCGACCTCCACCGAAGGCTCGGTGAAGGGGAAATACGAGGGGCGCAGGCGCAGCACGATATCGTCACGCTCGAAGAAGGCCTTGAGGAAGGTCTCCAGCGTCCAGCGCAGATGGCCGAGATGGATGCCGCGATCGATGACGAGGCCCTCGATCTGGTGGAACATCGGCGTGTGGGTGGCGTCACTGTCCGACCGATAGACGCGGCCCGGCGCGATGATGCGGATCGGCGGCTCGGCATCCTTCATCGTGCGGATCTGCACCGGCGAGGTATGCGTGCGGAGCAGCATCCTGCGACCCTCGGCGTCCACATCGGGAAAGTAGAAGGTGTCGTGCATCGCGCGGGCCGGATGGGTTTCCGGAATGTTGAGCGCGGTGAAATTGTGCCAGTCGTCCTCGATCTCCGGGCCGGTGGCGACGGCGAAGCCCAGATCGGCGAAAATCTCGGCCAGCTCGTCCATCACCTGGCTGACGGGGTGGACGGAGCCCTGCGCGCCCGCGCCGACGGGCAGCGACATGTCGAGCCGCTCGGAAGCGAGGCGCGCGTCGAGCGCGGCCTGATCCAGCGCGGCCTTCCGCTCCGCGATCGCATCGGCGACGGCGGCGCGCAGGCCCTGGATGGCGGGGCCCTTCTCCTGCCGCTCCTCGGGCGACATCGCGCCGAGCGTCTTCAGCAGCGCGGTGATCGTGCCGGACTTGCCGAGCGCGCGCACGCGGATCGCCTCCAGCGTGTCGGCATCGGCGGCGGACCGGACCTCGTCGACGAGGCTGGCACTCAAGGTTTGGACGTCGCTCACAACAAATCCTCGTCATCCCCGCGGAAGCGGGGATCCATGGACGGCAGCCCGTCCTGTTGAAGTCTCATATCCGTGGATTCCCGCTTTCGCGGGAATGACGGGGAGGAAGTATCAAGCGGATCGAGGCCAAGCATCGTCACCGCCAGATCTTCCCAATGGGGGTTCCGCTCCTCGATCAGGCTGAGCTTCCAGGCGCGGTTCCATTTCTTGAGCTGTTTCTCGCGCCCGATGGCCGAAGCCATATCCCCGTGCATTTCGAACCAGACCAGTCGCGCGACCCCGTAGCGGGAGGTGAAGCCGGGGATCAACCCTTCACGATGCTGATGCAGACGTTGCAACAGGTTCGAGGTGACGCCGATATACAAGGTCCCGGCGCGGGCGCTGGCCAGAATATAGACGACCGGCGCTCGCTCCATGGCGCTGCGATACTGGATTCCCGCGTGCGCGGGAATGACGATGGAGCAAACAAAAAGGGCGCGGCACCCTTCGGCGCCGCGCCCTTCATTCGTTCAGCGAACGATCGGATTACGCCGCGACGCGGGCGTCTTCCGGAAGCGCTGCCTTCGCCTGGGCGACGATCGCCGAGAAGGTGGCGGCTTCGTTCATCGCCAGATCGGCCAGGACCTTGCGGTCCAGATCGATGCCGGCCAGCTTCAGGCCGTGCATGAACACACCGTAGGTCAGGCCTTCGGTGCGGACGGCGGCGTTGATGCGCTGGATCCACAGAGCGCGGAAATTGCGCTTGTTCACCTTGCGGTCGCGATAGGCGTACTGCCCGGCCTTCTCCACCGCCTGGCGGGCGATGCGGATCGTATTCTTGCGACGGCCATAATAGCCCTTCGCGTCTTCCAGAATACGCTTATGCTTTGCGTGCGTGGTTACGCCGCGCTTGACGCGTGCCATGTCCCGCTACTCCTTACTTGAGGCCGTAGGGCGCCCAGCGCTTCACCGTCGCCGTATCGGCGTCGGAAAGCACGGAGGTGCCGCGGTTCTGGCGGATATACTTGGCATTGTGGCTCATCAGCCGGTGCCGCTTGCCCGCCACGCCATGCTTCAGCAGGCCGGTGGCGGTGAGCTTGAAGCGTTTTTTAACGCCGCTCTTCGTCTTCAGCTTGGGCATTTTCGTCTCCTTGTCGAGGCGATCAGGAACGGCCACGGCAGCCCACACTAGCCGGGCAGTTCTCGCGATAATCGCTTGGAAGCGCGCGCCTATAGGCAAGTCGGAACAGATTCGCAACCGGAACCGACGAACGCGACGAACGGTTTGTGCGCTCATGGTCGATCTGTCTCACCCTCCGTCCGCACGGGACAGCAGTCCGGCCGATGCGCCGCCCCCGCCCGCTCCGGCGCCGGTGCGCGACCCGGCCAGGACGGCGATCGCCTCGGTCGTCTCGGTGGTGGCCACGATCTTCGGGCTGATCTTCCTGGCGTGGCTGGTGCTGTTCGTCACCAAGGGCCGCTTCCTGAAGCATACGTTCGAGCGGGTCGCGAGCCGCTATATGGAACGCGACATCCGCGTGGCTGGCGACTTCAATTTCTATTTCGATCCGATCGACGTGAAGTTCCTTGCCGAGGGCATGACCGTTTCCAATCCCGACTGGGCGAAGAAGCCCAATCTGTTCGCCTCCAAGCTGATCGACACGCGGATCGAGACGCTGCCGCTGATCTTCGGGAAGAAGCAGATCGAATGGCTGAACCTGGTCGACGGCACGGTCGATCTGGAATGGGACAAGGCGCACAAGCGCAACAGCTGGACGTTTGCGGGCGACACGCCGTTCCAGATGCCGCTGATCCGGCGCGCGGCGGTGACGGGCACCGACATCCACTATGACGATGCCGCGATGCAGATCTTCGCGGACGTGCATTTCGATCCGATCAACGCGAAGGACAGCCGCTTCGCCAACAATATCCTGTTCACCGGCAAGGGCACGGCGCGCGGCAACCCCTTCACGCTGAACGGCAGCCAGACCTCGCCCAACGCGCTGATGGCGGGCGGGCGCAACCAGTTCGAGCTGCATGTTCGCGCCGCGCGCACCAGCGTCGACGTGTCGGGTACGCTTCCGGCCGCGACGCAGATCGAGGGTGCGGATCTCGCCGTGCAGGTGCGCGGGCGCAATCTGCGCAACCTGTTCGATCTGGCCGGCATCGCCGTGCCGGATACGCGGGCCTATCGCCTGCGCTCGCACCTGACGAAGCGCGGACAGGATTATGAATTCACCCGCATCGCCGGGAGCTACGGCAATAGCGACATCGGCGGTGCGATGACGGTCACCGTGCCGCGCACCGGCACCGAGGATCGCCTGTTCCTGAAGGCCGATCTCGCCAGCCGTCTGGTCGACATGATCGATATCGGGCCGTTCATCGGCTACAATCCCGACAAGCTGGCGACGCAGGGTGCCACCGCCGCCGCGACCACCCAGCATGCGCGCGGTGCCTATCCGCGCATCCTGCCCGACGCGCCGCTGCGCGTGGACGCGATCAAGGCCTTCGATGCGAAGGTCACCTACAAGGTGGCCGACATCAGGCAGCCGTTCGTGCCGATCTCGAACATCCTGCTCGGCCTCGATCTCGATCATTCGCTGATGAAGCTGAGCCCGCTCAACTTCGATATGGCGGGCGGCCATGTCGACAGCGACATTTCGATCAATGCGCGCCAGCCCGCGATCGTCACCGATTACGATATCCGCATGTCGCCGACGCCGATGGGCAAATTGCTCGCGCGCTTCGGGGTCAATGATTCGGGTACGACCGGCACGATCAAGGCGCGCGTGAAGATGACGGGCACCGGCAACACGGTGCGCGATTCGCTCGCCACGTCCAACGGCCGCATCGCCGTGATCCTGCCGCGCGGCACCTTCTGGACCAGCTACACCCAGCTGTCCGAATTCGACATCGGCACCTTCGTGCAGAAGATGTTCGAGAAGAAGCTGAAGGAGCCGGTGCAGATCAATTGCGGGCTGATCGGCTTCACGGTGCGCGACGGCATCGCGGCGGCCGATCCCATCCTGATCGATACCAGCAAGAATGTGATGACGGCCAAGGGCGGCTTCAGCTTCAAGGACGAGTTGCTCAGCTTCGCCTTCCGCGCGGACGCGAAGAAGTTCAGCGTCTTCTCGGGCCAGTCGCCCGTGGGCATCGGTGGCCATTTCGCGGCGCCCTCGTTCCAGATCGTCACACCCGAACTGCTGCTGCGCGGCGGGGTGGGCGTGGCGCTGGGCGTGCTGACGCCGCCGGCGGCGCTGCTGGCGTTCGTCGATCCGGGCGATGCGAAGGCGGCGGCCTGCGGGCCGGTGCTGGCCGGCGCGAACGCGGCCGCCCAGCGCACCCTCAAGGGCGAGCCGCGCAAGGATATCGGCAAGGGCAAGAGCGCCGACGTGAAGGCGGAGAAGGACAAGAAGCCGATCAAGCTGTGACCTTCATCGTCATCCCCGCGAAAGCGGGGATCCATCGCCAGCAGGCTTTTTCGGCTTGATCCGGCGGCGTGCTTCCATGGATTCCCGCTTTCGCGGGAATGACGGTCAGGAAGCCAGCACCGTCACGGCCTGCTCGATCAGCGCCGGATCGCCCGCCGCGATCACGCGGCCGTCGCTGTGGCGGTCGAGCGGCTGGCCCTGCCAGTCGGTCATGCGCCCGCCGGCGCCCTCCACCACGGGCACGAGCGCCGCGAAATCATAGAGCTTGAGCCAGGATTCGACGACCAGATCGACATGGCCCGAGGCGACCAGCGCGTAATTATAGCAGTCGCCGCCCCAGATCGTGTCGCGCATTTCCCCGCGCAGCCGATCGAAGGCGGGCTGGTCTTCGGGCGCGAACAGATAGGGGCCCGTCGTCGCCATATGGCCGGCGGCGAGCGTGGCGCAGGCGCGCGTCTTCACGGGCGCGCCGTTGAACAGGGTCGGCCGCCCCTTGGCGCCCAGCCAGCGTTCGCCCGAAATCGGCTGGTCGATCACGCCCAGCACCGGGCGATCCTCCTCCAGCAGCGCGATCAGGGTGCCGAACAGAGGCCGCCCGGCGAGAAAGGCGCGCGTGCCGTCGATCGGATCGATCACCCACTGGCGCGGCGCCTCTTCGCGGGTGACGCCATATTCCTCGCCGATGATGCCGTCCTGCGGGCGTTCTTGCTCTAGGATCGCGCGGATCGCGGTCTCGGCGGCGCGATCCGCCTGCGTCACGGGCGAGGCATCGGCCTTGGTCTCGATCGTGAAGCGCGCGCGGAAGAAGGGGCGGATCGCCGCACCCGCGGCATCCGCCAGCCGCCCGATCAGCTGGATATCATCGTCGGTCATGGGGACTGCCTAGCCGGTCGCGATGTCCCAGCCTAGGCGGGATCGATCGAACCAAAACCCGTTCGTGCTGAGCTTGTCGAAGCACCGTTCCTCTTCTTCGCAAGGTGGAAAGAAAGAACGGCACTTCGACAAGCTCAGTGCCCCACGGGTTTTGGGAGAGGTTCACGCACTATCCCGGAAGGCGCCCAGCCGGCTCTCCAGCGTGGCGATGCGTTCCTCCAGCTCGCGATTGCGCGCGATATGCCCGGCCATGCGCGCGTCGCGCTCGCGCACGATGCGGATGGCGAGCGCGATCGGCGCGGCGATCTCGGCCAGTGCCTTGCGCTCGTCCTTGCCGAAGAAGCTGCCGTCGGGGCGGGGCCCCAGCAGGATCCAGCCGATCATGCCGGGTTCCTCGTCGCCCAGCCGGATCCGCACCGGGAAGAGCGGATCGTCGCGGTCGCCTTCCAGCCGGTTGCCCGGCTCCGGCTGCCAGTCCTGCGCCCAGGTAAGAACGGTCTCGCCGGTCAGGCCGGGCGACGTCAGGGGATGGAAGCCCCCATTCTCGCCGCGCAGCAGGATCGCGACATGGCGCGTCCGGATCCCCTGCCGGATGCGGTCCAGCACGCCCGCCAGCAGCACGTCCAACGTCGCGAATTCGCGCAGATCGCCCACATGCTTCGGCAGATCGTCGCGCAGCGCCACGATCTCGCCCTGAAAGCGCAGTTCGGTCCAGCGGCGCACGCGCTTGTTGAGCGGCGCGATCAACGTGGCGGCGATGGCGGCGCCGAAGCCCGCCGACATGGCGCGCGCATTCTCGCCGAAGGATTGCGCGCTCAGCACCTGCACCACCTTGTCGGTCGCGGCGAAGGTGGGACCGAGCAGCAGGGTGAGGAAGGTATAAGCGGCGGAGCGGCTGATCAGCGAATCGGCGTCGTAGAGGCGCAGCCGCAGCAGCGAGAGCAGGATGCCGGCCTCCAGCGCGATCGCGGCGAAGCTGCCCGCCAGATGCGAGGCGAGCGAGAACCAGGCCGACATCGCCACCGTCGCGCTGGCCGCCGAGATCCGCTCCAGCACCAGCGAGACAAGCCCGAACAGCACCCAGCCGACCGTGCCCAGCATGATGAGCTTGATCTGCTGCCGCTCCGCGCCGGGCGGGGTCGAACGATAGCGCAGGTAGAAGGCGCCGGCCGCCGCGATCAGGAAGGCGAAGAGCAGCAGCTGCCGCAGGCCGATCGCGGCTTCCACCGTGGTCGACTGGAAGGACACCAGCTCGATCACCGGGATCAGCGGCGTCAGCCAGATCGTCCAGCGCGGCACGAAGCGCCCGTTGGGATAGATCAGGATCGTGGTGAGGAAGAGCATGTGGCGCACCGACGAGAAGCCGGTCAGCGCCAGCCCCGCATCGGGCCACAGGAACAGCAGCCCGTTCTCCAGTGGCACCGCGCACAAGGCCAGCATCGCCGCCACCGGATCGGTCGGGCGGCGGATGAAGAGCAGCAGCGCCGTAGCCAGCGCCAGCACGGCATCCAGCATGCGGAAGCCGAACACCGTCCAGCTGCGGATCGCGAAGGTGAGCCCCGATCCGGCATAGGCCTGGTCGATATAATGGGAATTGCGGGTGAGCGTGATCGTGCGCGGCGACGCCTCGCCGGTCTGCACGGTCAGGCGATAGGTGCTGCCGTCGGGGCCTGCGAGCAGCGACTGGATCGCATCCAGATCGAAATAGGGGATCGCGCGACCGTCGATCGCGATCAGCCGGTCGCCCGGCAGCAGGCCTCTGGCGCGCGCCTCGTCGCTGAAGGGGGCGACTCGCGTCACCACATCGTTGCCGCCCGGAAAGCGCAGGCTGGCCGCGAAGGTCGGCCCGACCGAGGCCTGCGCGTCGCGCTGCTGGCCGTAGGCGGTGACG
Organism: Sphingomonas sp. AP4-R1; assembly: GCF_013113735.1. Classification (NCBI taxonomy): domain Bacteria; kingdom Pseudomonadati; phylum Pseudomonadota; class Alphaproteobacteria; order Sphingomonadales; family Sphingomonadaceae; genus Sphingomonas; species Sphingomonas sp. AP4-R1. Next base: position 446,178 of record NZ_CP053346.1, on the reverse strand, counting down.
ATGCCGATCGCCGCGATCAGCAGAAGCACCGCCATCAGCGCGCGATAGAGGGTCAGCGTCAGCCCGCTGAGTTGCTCGACCCGGAATTCCGAACGCCGCGCCACGACCGCAATCCCCCCAGACCCCGCTCGCGATGCTGGAGGGCGGCGGGGCGGGCGTCAACCGATGAGGGGCGGCAGCGGTGGGCGGGCGATCATGTCGCTTGGCAACATCGAATCCCGTGTGACAGTTGGGATCAATGACGAGGGGGCGAATATGATCGGGTTCACGGCAGCGTTATGGATCGCCCTCCAGGCGGCGGGGGCGGTTCCGGCTCCTGAGGCCGAAATGCTCGAAGCGCCTTTGCCCTCCGGCTTCAAGATCGGCTTCGCTGACAAACAGAGCGGCCAGACGATCGAGGAACGCGTACCCGTTCGCGAAACAGTCGAAGCGTGGTCGAGGATGATCACCGTTCAGCGCTTCTCCGGACTTGCCCGGATCGGGCCTCATGCGATGCTGGAAAAGCTCGGCTCCCTCATGATTCAGGCTTGTCCCGGAGCCATTGCGGATCCGATCGAGGACGCAAGCGATGGCGGTCATGTCACAGCGGCGTTCCGCGTGACGTGCCCACTCAACCCGGCGACGGGAAAGCCCGAGACGATGTTGGCACGTGCCTTCGCGGGGGATGCGGACATCCACCTCGTGCAATATGCCTATCGCGCCATTCCCAGCCCCAAGGAGGCGAGCGCCGCTACGGCCTATCTCGGCTCGGTCCGCCTCAAAAGCGGATCATCGAGCGGGAAATAGGCCGACGGGCCTCAGTCGAACAGCGAGGAAACCGAGCTTTCGTCGGCGATGCGGCGCACCGCCTCGGCCAGCAGCGGGGCGATCGTGTTGACGCGGATCTTCTGCGCGCCGGCCACCGCCACATTGGGCGCGATCGAATCGGTGATCACCAGCTCGCGCAGCGCCGAACCCTCGACGCGCGCGACCGCGCCGCCCGACAGCACGCCGTGCGTGACATAGGCGACGACATCCTCGGCGCCCGCATCGCGCAGCGCCGCGGCGGCGTTGCAGAGCGTGCCGGCCGAATCGACGATATCGTCGATCAGGATGCAGAAGCGGCCGGTGACGTCACCGATGATGTTCATCACCTCGCTCTCGCCGGCGCGCTCGCGGCGCTTGTCGACGATGGCGAGGGGGGCGTTGTTCAGCCGCTTGGCGAGCGCACGGGCGCGCACCACGCCGCCGACGTCGGGCGAGACGACCATCAGATTCTTGTCGCCGAAGCGGGCTTTGATATCCTCGGACATCACCGGCGCGGCGTAGAGGTTGTCGGTCGGGATATCGAAGAAGCCCTGGATCTGGCCGGCGTGCAGATCCACCGACAGCACGCGGTTCGCGCCCGCGGCGGTGATCAGGTTGGCGACCAGTTTGGCGGAAATCGGCGTGCGCGGGCCGGGCTTCCGATCCTGGCGGGCATAGCCGAAATAGGGGACGACGGCGGTGATCCGGCGGGCCGAGGCGCGGCGCAGCGCATCGATGCAGATCAGCAATTCCATCAGATTGTCGTTGGCGGGGTAGCCGGTCGACTGCAGCACGAACACGTCTTCGCCGCGCACATTCTCGTGAATCTCGACGAAGACCTCTTCGTCGGCGAAGCGGCGGACCGACGCATCGGTCAGCGGCATGTCCAGATAATCGGCGATCGCCTTGGCCAGCGGCCGGTTCGCGTTGCCGGTCAACAATTTCATCGCGTGGGGACCCCCGGGGAATTTTCGCGCCCGCTCATAGCCACGAGAGCCCATTTGGCAATCGCGTTACACATTGTTTGATGATGCGCCTGCCGGCGCGCGCCCTTCCGCGCGTTTCGCAACCCGCTACAGCCACCCTTTCGATCGGAGCAGGGCCACGCTGTCCCGCGCGACCGGCACGTCCAGTCCGTTGGACAGGCGCAGCAGGATCGCCCGATCGCGCCGCTCGGTGGCGGCGACGGCGGTGCGGGCGACCCACCAGCTGCGATGCACGCGCTCACCCTCGATCCCCGCGACCTCGGCCACCGCATCGCGCATCCGCATCAGGATCAGGGTGGAGCCGCGCGCCGTATGGGCACGGACATAATGATCCTCCATCTCCAGACACATCAGATCGCGGCCCAGATGCGGCGGCAGGCGATCGAGGAAGGTGGCGGGCGGCTGCGGTGCGGGGGGTGTCGGCGCGGCGACGGGTACGGAATCGGAGGGCGGCTGCGGCGCATTCGCGTCGATCGCGGCCGTGGCGAGGGCTGGGGCGGCTGGCGGCTGGCGGCGCGAGAAGAGCAGGACCTGGATCGCCGTGGTCAGCCCGCCGACCAGCAGCACATAGGGGTAGGAATGCGCGAGCGCGGCGGGATCGAGCCCTTCGCCGAACAGCGCGCCGGTCATCACCGTCACCGGAACGGAGGCGACGATGCAGGCCAGCGCCATCGCGAGCGTCAACGGCAGATGCGCCTGTTCGGACAGCGAGCGGCCGGCGCCGATCACGGGCCGGAAGCAGGCATAGCCGCCGATCGCCATCGCCAGCCAGATGCCGACGCGCGCGGCCACCGGCATGGCGAAGGTGCCGAACGGCCCGAGCAGGCCCAGAATCAGGCCGAGCCCGGCCATCACCAGCAATTCGGCCGAGATATCCTTCAGGCGCGCCATGGGGGGACCTGTACCATCGGCGCTTCGCGAACGGTACATCCACGGCATCGGCGAAGGGCGGAGCGCGTTTGACGCAGGCGCGCTTGAGGGCGAACCGCGCGCTGCCATGGCGAGGTCATCGAAGGAGACCTGCATGACCAGCCTCGCCGCCACCGCCCCGATCCCTCTGCCTGCCATCCCGCATCCGCTCCGCTGGCTGATCGCGCTGACGGCCGGGATCGTGAGCGCCCTGATCCTCGCGGCGCTGGTGCGTCATGTCGCGACGGGATCGCCCACGCTGTCAGCCCGGTCGATCTGGCTTCCGATCCATCTGGGCGCGGCGATCCCGATCGTGCCGCTGGGCGCCTGGGTGCTGGTGCGCCGCAAGGGCGATCGGCTGCACCGCCTGCTGGGGCGGATCTGGGCGGCGCTGATGATGGTGGTGGCGCTGTCGAGCTTCGGGCTGGTCGGGATGCTCGGGCATCTCGGACCGATCCACATCCTCTCGCTGGCGGTGACCGTCGGCATTCCGCGCGCCGTGTGGCTGGCGCGCGCAGGCCAGATCCGGGCGCATCTGCGCGGTATGGTCATCATATACGGCAGCGCCGTCGCCGCCGCGCTCTTCGCCTTCGTGCCGGGGCGCGTGCTGGGCGCGTGGCTGTTCGGGTGAGAGGCTTTCAGGTCCGTTTGCCCTGAGCCTGTCGGCCGTTCCTTTCCGGAGCGCGGGGTCCGAGAAGAAGAACGGTGTTTCGACAGGCTCAGCACGGACGGTTTGGAGGGTATCAGAAGCCGAAGCGGCGCAGATCCTCGGGCAGGAAGGACTGGCCGGACCGGTTGCGCACGCTCGGCAGAGCGGAGACGCGCTCGCGCCATTCGGTGAGCGCGTTGCAGTCGGCCGGGATCGCGATGCCCGCCGCGCCCGCGAAGTTCAGCGCGGCGAAGGCGGTGATGTCCGCCATCGAGAAGCGGTCGCCCGCCAGATAGGGCCGGGTCTGCAGCATGCCATCGAACTGGTGCATCGCGCGCACCGCCTTGTCGCGCTGGCGCTCGCCCCATTCCTTGCGGCCCGCCCAATCGGGGCTGGTGTAGGGGATCATCGCATCGCCCAGGCCGGGCGTCGCATAATGGAAATAGCCGTCCACGCCGTCCATCAGCTCCACTTCGGCGCGCTTCTGCATCATGTGGATCATCGCCTTCTCGCGCGGCGTGGTGCCGGTAAGCGTGGGCGTGCCATCCAGATTGTCGAGATATTCGGTGATCGCGGTCGATTCCGAAATCTGGGTGCCGTCCTCCAACTCCAGCACGGGAATCTTGCCCGACGGATTGATGGCCAGAAACGGCGCCTGCTTATGCTCCGCCCCGATCAGATCGACGCTCACATAGTCCACCCGATCCTCGAGCCCCTTCTCGGCGACGACGATGCGGATGCGGGATGGATTGGGAAAACCGGCGCGGTCGTAAATCTTCATGGTCTGCCTCCTTATCGAATCTATCTACCACTAGATAGGTGACGGCGGCGCTAAAGGCCTTTCCAGATCCGATGTCAAATACTATCTACCGATAGATAGATTGGAACGACATGGCGACCACCGACACCAAGCAGCTCATCCTCGATACCGCCCAGCCGATGGTGCAGGCGCATGGCTATAACGCGCTCAGCTTCCGCGATGTGGCCGCAGCCGTGGGCATCAAGAGCGCCAGCATCCACTATCACTTCCCCACCAAGGGCGATCTCGGGGCGGCGCTCGCCCGGCGCTATACCGAGGCGGGCAGGGCCGGACTGGCGCGGATGCGCGAATCGTCCGCCGATGTGCCGGGGCTGGTGGCCGGGTTCATCGGCGTGTTCCGCGCCGCGCTCGCCAACGGAAATCGGATGTGCCTGATCGGCATCATGTCCGCCGAGCATGACGATCTGCCCGACGCGGTGAAGGCCGAGGTGGCGACGTTCAGCGACGTGTGCGTCGCCTGGCTGCGCGACGTGCTGGCGATTGACGGGGCGGCCGACGGGAAGACCGCCTCCGATCGGGCCTTCGCCATTTTCGGGGCGATCCAGGGCGCGCAGCTCGTGGCGCGCGGGCGCAGGGACATCGCCTTGTTCGATCGCATGATCGAGACCTATCGCGCCACCGGCCTGATCCCCTGACGGGCGAGCGGCTGGAAAGCGCGGGGCCACGCTGGTAAGGGCCGCCGCCTTACCGGGGGCCAGACGGCGGAATGCATAAGGGACAGGAGCGGATCGGCTATCTCGATGGCCTGCGGGGCGTCGCGATCCTGCTGACCGCCGCATGGCATTTTCTGGGCCCGATCTACCAGATGCACCTGCCTTATGGCCGCGCCTTCGAATGGTGGCCGGGGGTGCGCTACGGCTGGGCGGGGGTGAATCTGTTCTTCCTGATCTCCGGCTATGTGATCTTCATCACGCTGGAGCGCTGCACCGGGTTCGTCGATTTCATCCTGCGGCGCTGGCTGCGCCTGTTCCCCGCGATGCTGGTGGCGAGCCTGATTCTCTATGCGGCGCGCATCCCGATGGGCGACGCGATGCCGGGCGGATATGCCCAGCCGGGCGATCTGCTGCCCGGCCTGATGCTCATCAATCCGGTCTATATTCGCACCATGGGTGTGATGGCGCACAGCCTGGATGGCGCCTTCTGGTCGCTCTATGTGGAGGCGGCCTTTTACATCGTGATCGGGCTCGCTTTCTTCCGGATCGGCTGGGCGCGGTCGGTGGCATTGCTGCTGGTGCTGTATGCGCTCAGCCTGATCGTGCCGGTGCTGGTCCACCGCTATCATCTGCACTGGGCGCTGCGGCCGACTTTCTTCCTCTATCATGCCGGCTTCCAGAATTTCGGCTGGTTCGCGAGCGGCGCCCTGTTTCTGAAGGCGCGGCAGAATAGCGATCGCGGGCTGTTCTGGATGGCGCTGGCGATCGGGCTCTGCTCGGCGACGACGACCGTGCTGCCGGGCGGCATGGAACGCTCGTCGCGCGCGGCTCTGTTCGCGGGCATCCTGTTCTTCGCCGCTGTTCAGCAATGGCGCTGGCTGCAGGACCTGCTGGCGGCCAAGGGGCTGCTGTGGCTCGGCTTCGTCAGCTATCCTTTCTATCTGCTCCACAGCGCGATCGGCGTCGGGCTGATCGCGGAGATCGCGCCGCTGATGTCGGGCGTACCCGTGATCCTCGTGCCATTGCTGGTGCTGGGGCTGATGATCGGCCTCGCCTGGATCATCGCCGCCAGGATCGAACCGCCGCTCGTCCGCCTGCTCCGCCCCGTGACGGATGCGATCCGCCGGCTACTGGGCGTCGGCGCCTCGAGCCAGACCGCGCGCGTCTCCGGAGAGCCCGCCTGATATGACCCCCCCTATGACCGTCGTAACCCGCTTCGCCCCGTCGCCCACCGGGCGCATCCATGTCGGCAATATCCGCGTGGCGCTCCACAATTGGCTGTGGGCGCGCAAGCATGGCGGGCGCTTCCTGCTGCGCCTCGACGATACGGACCGGGCGCGCTCGACCGAGGAGAATGCGGAGTCGATCCGCGCCGACCTGCGCTGGCTGGGGCTGGTGCCGGATGCGGAGACGCGCCAGTCGGACCGCTTCGCGCTGTACGAAGCGCGTTTCGAGGAATTGCGCGCGGCCGGCCGGGTCTATCCCGCTTATGAGACGGGGCAGGAACTGGACCTCAAGCGCAAGATCCTCGCCGGGCGCGGTCTGCCGCCCATCTATGATCGCGCGGCGCTGGCCCTGAGCGAGGCGGACCGCGCTTCGCTGGAGGCGGAGGGCCGCCGCCCGCACTGGCGCTTCAAGCTGGATCATGACGCGCCGATCCACTGGGACGATCTGGTGCGCGGCGAGCAGAAGATCGATCCGAAGCTGCAGTCCGATCCCGTCATCCGCCGCGAGGACGGCAGCTGGCTCTATATGCTGCCGAGCGTGATCGACGATATCGACATGGGCGTGACGCATGTCGTGCGCGGCGAGGATCATGTCACCAACACCGGGCTGCAGCTGCAGATGTTCGCGGCGCTCGGCGCGGAGGCGCCGGCCTTCGCGCACGAGGCTTTGCTGACAGGCAGCGGGGGCAAGCTTTCCAAGCGGCTGGGCGCGCTGGGCGCCGATGCGCTGCGCGAGAGCGGGATCGAGCCGCTGGCGCTGGCGGCTCTGCTGGCGAAGCTCGGCACCAGCGATCCGGTCGAGCCGGTGGCGGAGGTGGCGCCGCTGATCGAGGGGGTGGATTTCGCCCGCTTCGGCCGCGCGCCCGCCCGCTTCGATCTCGACGAGCTGGCGGCGGTGAATGCGCGCACGATCCATCTGATGCCCTATGCGGCGGTCGCGGATCGTCTGCCCGAGGGGATCGGGGCCGAGGCCTGGGCGACGATCGCGCCCAACCTCTCGACCGTGGCGGAGGCGGCGGAGTGGCTGCCGGTGCTGTCGGGCGAGATTGCCGTGCCCGCGATCGGGGACGAGGATCGCGCCTATCTGGCCGAGGCGGCGGCGGTCGCACGGACGCTGGCGTGGGATGAGGGCGTCTGGCCCGCGCTGACCGGCGCGCTCAAGGCGAGCAGCGGGCGCAAGGGCAAGGCGCTGTTCCTGCCGCTACGACAGGCACTGACGGGGATGGATCATGGCCCGGACATGGCGGCGCTGCTGCCACTGATCGGGCAGGATCTGGCGGTGGCGCGGCTGGAGCGGGCGGGGGCTTAGGTTCCGCCGTCATCCTGAACTTGTTTCAGGATCCATCACCCGGGAGCCTACCACGACCGACTCGCGTGAAGCGGAGGTCAGGCCATGGATCCTGAAACGAGTTCAGGATGACGAGGGAAAAACGGAAAGGTGGCGCTGGCTTCCTCCACCCCTTATCTTCCCCGCATGGCCTATTTCCCCCGCCCCGCGAAACCCAAGGCGCTGCTTGCCGATCTGAAGGGCATGCTGGCCGCCAACCGGCGCCACAAACTGGTGTTCGGCGCGATGGCGATCGGGATGACCTCGCTGATCATCACCGGCTTCATCCTGGAGGCGCGCAACGGCGTGATGCCCGGCGCCTCGACCATTTATGCCGCCGACTGGTCCGAGAATCGCACCGATGCGGAGATCGTCAAGCAGCAGAAGATCGACCAGAAGGAAGTGAATGCGGCCAAGGCCGAGCGTCGCCGCCAGTTCCAGAAGGTGGATGACGCGATGACCCGCTGGGGTTTTTGAGCACAGATGATCGCTGGATGGCCGCCGCGCTCGCGCTCTCGGAGCGCGGGCGGGGGCTGACCGCGCCCAATCCGAACGTCGGCTGCGTGATCGTGCGGGACGGCAGGGTCGTCGGGCGCGGCTGGACCCAGCCGGGCGGTCGCCCCCATGCCGAGGCGATGGCGCTGGGCGAGGCGGGCGCGCTCGCGGAGGGCGCGACGGTCTATGCCACGCTGGAGCCCTGCGCGCATCGCAGCCCGCGCGGACCGGCCTGCGCCGATTCGCTGGCGGCGGCGCGGCCGGCGCGCGTGGTGGCGGCGATCGGGGATCCCGATCCGCGCACGGCGGGCGAGGGCTTCGCGCGGCTGCGGGCGGCCGGGATCGTGGTGGAGAGCGGCCTGCTCGCGGCCGAGGCACGGCGGGCGATGGCGGGGTTCCTCATGCGGCAGGCGCAGGGGCGGCCACTGGTGACGCTGAAGCTCGCCACCTCGCTCGACGGGCGGATCGCGCTGGCGGACGGATCGAGCCGCTGGATCACGGGAGATGCGGCGCGCGCGCATGTCCATCTGGAGCGGGCGCGGCACGAGGCGATCCTGGTCGGGCGGGGGACGTGGGAGGCGGATGCGCCGAGGCTGGACGTGCGCCTGCCGGGGCTGGAGGGGCGGGGTCCGCGTCGGATCCTTCTTTCCGCGCGTCAGTCCCGCGGAGGCGGGAATTCGGATGAGACCGGTGGACTGGGTTCCCGCGTTCGCGGGAATGACGAGGAAGTCTTGGGTGGGGTTCAGGAGATCGCTGCCCTCTCCGGCGTCGATCACCTGTTCGTCGAGGGTGGCGCCGTGACCGCCGCGTCCTTCCTCCGCGCCGATCTTGTCGATCGACTGCTGCTCTATCGCGCGCCCATCCTGATCGGCGACGGCAAGCCCGCGCTGGGCGATATCGGCCTCACCGATCTGGCCGCCGCGCACGGGCGCTGGCGGCTGGACGATGCGCGGATGCTTGGCAGCGACCGATTCGAAGCCTACCTGCGCCAGCGAAACTGACAGGCCCGACAGCATAAGTTGTTGGACTTGCCCTGATCGCGGGGCGCTTAGGAAAGATATGTTCACCGGCATCATCACCGACATCGGCACCGTCGAGGCGATCGAGCAGAAGGGCGACCTGCGCGTCCGCATCGGGACGCGCTACGACACGCAATCGATCGACATGGGCGCCTCCATCTCCTGCTCGGGCGCCTGCCTGACGGTAGTGGACAAGGGCCCCGGCTGGTTCGCGGTCGACGTGAGCCAGGAGACGGTGGCGCGTACCGCCTCGGCCGTCTGGGCCGAGGGCCAGCGCATCAATCTGGAGCGCGCCTTGCGCGTGGGCGATGAACTGGGCGGGCATATCGTGACCGGCCATGTCGACGGCGTCGGCCGCATCGTTTCGGCCCATCCGGTCGGCGGGTCGATCGCGCTGACCGTCTGGGTGCCGGACGATCTGGCGGGCTATCTGGCGGCCAAGGGATCGGTCGCGCTCGACGGCATCTCGCTGACCGTCAACACGGTGGAGGATGGGCCCGAGGGCACCGTCATCGGCCTCAACATCATCCCGCACACGGCGGAAATGACCACGTTCGCAACATTGGAGCCCGGCCGCCCGCTCAACATCGAGATCGATGTGCTGGCACGCTATCTCGGCCGGATGGAGGAGTTGAACCATGCCCGCAAGCGCTGAGATCACGCGGCTGCGCCACGCTTTCCTGTCCTCGCCCGAGGAGATTATCGACGAGGCGCGCAACGGTCGGATGTACATTCTGGTCGATGACGAGGATCGCGAGAATGAGGGCGATCTGATCATCCCCGCGCAGATGGCGACGCCGGATGCGATCAACTTCATGGCCACCCATGGACGCGGGCTGATCTGTCTCGCCATGGCCAAGGAACGGGTCGATCAGCTCGGCCTGCCGCTGATGAGCCGCAACAATGGCACGCGCCACGAGACGGCCTTCACCACCTCGATCGAGGCGCGCCATGGCGTGACCACGGGCATTTCGGCCGGCGACCGCGCGCGCACGATCGCGGTGGCGATCGATGCGGGCAAGGGGCCGGATGAGATCGTGACGCCGGGCCATGTGTTCCCGCTGGTCGCGCGGCCGGGTGGCGTGCTGGTGCGCGCGGGCCATACCGAGGCGGCGGTGGACGTGTCGCGTCTGGCGGGGCTCAACCCCTCGGGCGTGATCTGCGAGGTGATGAAGGATGACGGGACGATGGCCCGTCTCGACGATCTCGTCGCCTTCGCCCAGCGCCATGCCCTCAAGATCGGCACGATCCGCGATCTGATCGCCTATCGCCGCCGCTACGATCATCTGGTCGAGAAGATCGAGGAGGCGCCTTTCACCTCCGATTATGGCGGCGACTGGAAGCTGCTCACCTATCGCGACAAGACTGACGGCACGCACCACATGGTGATGCAGAAGGGCCGCGTGGTGGAGGGCAAGCCGACGCTGGCGCGCGTCCACGCCATCTCGCTGCTGGACGACATGCTGGGCCGGCAGGGGCCGCGCAAGCGCATGCTGCAGCGCGCGATGGCCGAGATCGGGCGCGAGGGCGCGGGCGTGATCGTGCTGCTCGTCAGCAAGGCGCCGGTGCAGGCCGCCCCGCAGGCCGAGGGCGGCGAGGATATGGACCTGCGCAGCTACGGCATCGGCGCGCAGATTCTCGCGGATCTGGGCGTGCATGAGATCGAACTGCTCTCGAACGCGCATCGCCACATCGTCGCGATCGAGGGTTATGGCATCAACGTGGTCGGTGAGCGGCCCATTCCGGAGACTTTGGGCTGATGGCACGCTTCCTGATTGTCGAGGCGCGTTTCTACACGCATCTCAATGACATGCTGATCGAGGGCGCGCGCGCCGCGCTGGAAGAGGCGGGGCACAGCCACGAGCTGGTGACCGTGCCGGGCGCGCTGGAAGTGCCCGCCGCGATCGCGATGGCGGCCGAGACGGGCCGCTATGACGGCTTCGTCGCGCTGGGCGTGATCATTCGCGGCGAGACCTATCATTTCGAGGTCGTCGCCAACGAGAGCGCGCGCGGCCTGATGGCGCTGACGCTGGACGGCCTGCCGATCGGCAACGGCATCCTGACGGTGGAGAATGAGGCGCAGGCGCTGGCCCGCGCGCGCCGCACCGAGAAGGACAAGGGCGGCGAGGCGGCCAAGGCCGCGATCGCGATGCTGGGGCTGAAAGAAAAGTTCAGCTGAGAGGGGCTGTTTGATGCGCCTTGCGGCGCATGGCGGCACCGGCCCGCTCCCCCACCCGACCTCCCACAGAGTAAACTGATTGGGAGGTCGGGTGGGGGAGTGGGCCGGTGCCGCCTCGACATGCGATCTTCCTCGCATGTCGCAAACGACCTCCTGATTGCGAGGTCGCCGTCGCGGGGGCATCCTGGCGACGGAGGCCCATCATGTTCGAACGCCTGTTCCTCGCCCATCCCCGCTCCGTCGGCGAAAGCTATGGCGAGCATATGCGCGTGGCGGGGCGGGTGGGCTTCCTGCTGATCGGCGGCGGCATCGCGGCGTTGATCCATGCGGTGTTTCCGCGCTTTCACCAGACGACGGGAAGCCGCCTGATCCGGCGCCTCGCGGCGGAGCTGGATGGGCGAGCGCCGGCCCCGGCGAAAACCGACGCGCCCACCCAATAGGACGAAAGCCCTTCCCGCAGGCGGGAGGGGTTCGCGTGGGGTTCTCAGCATCGGCTGATTGTGTAGCCGTTGGGGGCGGAATGCCCACCCCCGGCCCCTCCCGCGGGCGGGAGGGGAGGACGGGTCTGGTTCAGCGTTAAAAGGGGGCGCTCAGGCCGCGCGCGGCCGATTGCGCCAGGCGCGGATCGGGCAGCGCGTCCGGATCGATCAGCTTGCGGACGGCACTCATGAAGCTGTTCACGGTGACGGGCTTGGAGATATAGGCCTCCGCACCGGCGGCCCGGATCCTTTCCTCGTCGCCCTTGGCGGCATAAGCGGTGACCGCCATCACGGGGATGGACGACAGCGCCACGTCCCGTTTCAGCGTTTCGATCAGCTCGATCCCGCTGACATGCGGCAGCTGAATATCCATCACGATCAGGTCCGGCCCGAAAAGTCGGGCCCGTTCGATCGCGGCTCGCCCGTCGGGCACCGGATCTGTCTCGAAATGATGCGCCTGCAAAAGATCGCAGAACAGCTTCAGATTGAGTTCGTTATCCTCGACAACGAGTACTTTTTTCGCCACGGAACCCTCGCACCCTATGCCCGATGAAACGATCACGACTGCGAAACGATCCATAGTGTCGCACGAAGGAGAAGATGCGCCAACCGTGGCATTGCAGGCGCTTAGCTGGATTCTGGACGATGGCGGCCGTGCGTCGCGGTTTTTGGCGCTGACCGGGCTGGAGCCCGACGATCTGCGCGCGCGCATTTCCGATCCGGCGCTCCATGCGGCGGTGGTCGCCTATCTCGCCGGGCATGAGGCGGATCTGATCGCCTGCGCGCGCGACCTTGCGATCGCGCCCGAGGCTATCCAGGCAGCGGCGCGGGAGTTGAACGCATGAGCCGCCCGCTGCTGATCACCGATTGCGACGAGGTGCTGCTGCATATGGTGCGGCACATGAGCGCCTGGCTGGACGAGGCGCATGCGATCGATTTCCGCCCGACCGGCGGCTTCTTCTCGAAAGCGGCGCGACGCCGATCGGACGGATCGATCGTGTCGGACGACGAATTGTGGGCCTTCCTCGACGGTTTCTTCGCCACCGAAATGCCGCGCCAGACCCTGGTGCCGCATGCGCGCGAGGCGCTGGAGCGGATCGCCGAGGTGGCGGACGTGGTGGTCCTCACCAATCTGGGCGAGGAATCGCTGACCGGGCGGATCGATCAGCTCGCCCGGTTCGGGATCGAGCATCGCGTGATCTGCAACGGCATGGCCTCCAAGGGCGAGCCGGTGGCGCGGCTGATCGCGGAATATAGCCCGTCGGTGGCGGTGTTCGTCGACGATCTGGCCGGGCATCATGCCTCCGTCGCCCGCGCCGCGCCGGACGTGTTCCGGCTGCATATGATCGCCGAGCCCGAGATTGCGGTGGAGTGCGGCCCCGCGCCGGACGCGCACGCGCGGATCGACGACTGGGCCGAGGCGGTCGACTGGGTGCTGGCGCGCTTCGCGGGACATCCCGTGGCCGCCTGAACGCATTTGTGAACGGAGACAGACGGATGAGCATCGACGATCGGTTGGCGGAACTGGGGCATGACCTGCCGGTCGCGGCGGCGCCCGTCGCGGCCTATGTGCCCACCGTGCTGGCGGGTGGCCTGCTCCACGTTTCGGGCCAGCTGCCCTTCCTCGACGGCCAGCTGATGACCGGCCGCTGCGGCGAGGATCGCGACGAGGTGTATGCGCAGAAGGCCGCCGAGCGCTGCGGCCTGATGCTGCTGGCGCAGGTGAAGGCGGCTCTGGGCTCGCTCGACACGGTGGAGCGCGTCGTGAAGCTGGGCGTGTTCGTCAATTCGGCGGGCGGCTTCACCGCCCAGCCCAAGGTGGCGAACGGCGCGTCGGAACTGATGGTCGCGGTGTTCGGCGATGCCGGCAAGCATGCGCGCAGCGCCGTGGGCGTGCCGGTCCTGCCACTGGGCGCGGTGGTCGAGATCGACGCGATCTTCGCCGTAAAGGCCTGATCTTATGGAGGATGTCGTGGCGCGGATGGCAGGCGGGATCGCCGCCTTCTCGCGCTCCGACTGGGATGCGTGCGCGGGTGGGGAGAATCCCTTCGTCAGCCACGCTTTCCTCTCCGCGCTGGAGGATTCGGGCAGCGCCGTGACGCGCACCGGCTGGCAGCCGGTGCCGATCGCGATCGACGATGCGGAGGGGCGCCCGGCGGCGATCCTGCCCGCTTATGCCAAGTCCCACAGTCGCGGCGAATATGTGTTCGATCATGGCTGGGCGGAGGCGTGGGAGCGCGCCGGCGGGAATTATTATCCCAAGCTGCAGATCGCGGTGCCCTTCTCGCCCGTGCCGGGGCCGAGGCTGCTGCTGCGCGATCCGGCGCTGGCGCCTGCTTTGATCGTGGCGGCCGAAAGCGTCGTCGTGCAGAACGATCTGTCCTCGGCGCATGCCACGTTCATCGCGCCCGAGCAGGTGCCGCTGTTCGAGGCGGCGGGCTGGCTGATCCGCACCGACACGCAATATCATTGGGCCAATCGCGGCTATGCGGGCTTCGACGATTTCCTGGGCGCGCTTTCGTCCCGCAAGCGCAAGAATATCCGCAAGGAGCGGGAGACGGCGCGCGAGGGGCTCCAGTTCCTCCACCTGACCGGCGCGGAGATCGAGGAGCGCCACTGGGACGCCTTCTGGCATTTCTATCAGGATACGGGCGCGCGGAAGTGGGGCACGCCCTATCTCACGCGATCCTTCTTCTCGCTGCTGGGCGAGCGGATGGGCGACAAGGTGGTGCTGATGCTGGCGCTGCGCGACGGGCATCCGATCGCGGGAGCGCTCAATCTGGTCGGCGGCGAGACGCTCTACGGCCGCTATTGGGGCTGCACCGAGGAGGTACCCTGCCTCCATTTCGAACTCTGTTATTATCAGGCGATCGATGTTGCGATCGCGCGCGGCCTGAAGACGGTCGAGGCCGGCGCGCAGGGCGAACACAAGCTGGCGCGCGGCTATGAGCCGACGCTGACCTATTCGGCCCATTATATCCCGAACGAGGGTTTCCGCCGTGCGGTCGAGGCCTATCTCGCGCAGGAGCGCGAGATCGTCGAGCACAATGCCGAGGCGCTGGCCGAAGAGGGCCCCTACAGGAAGGGGTGACCGCCGGCTTTTAATCGCCGTTTGCTTGGAGCGGAGATCGACCTTGCCGAGATCGTAGTCGAGAAGTCATCGCGTCGAATAGGGTCGCGACGGACGTATCTCGGCTTCGCTCGAACCTGCTCGAACCGAGCGGTGGTTATGCCGCCTTGCGCTCGATCTGGACGATGGTGGACCGCGCGAGGCGCTGGGCCTCGACGATGTCCTTGCCTTCCATCTCCGCCGCGATCTCCGCGCGCCAGGCCAGAGCCGGGCGATAGCCGCAAAGCGCCGCCACGTTCAGCCAGCGATGCGCCTGCACCAGATCCAGCGGCACGCCGCCCGATCCGCTGGAATAGGCCATGCCGAGTTCGAACGCGGCTTCCGCGCTGCTGGTCTTGTGGGCACTATCGGTGCCCTGCACGCCGAAAAGATTGCTCACTGTCGATCGTCCCTTACCGATGGTGCCTTCTCTCTTATTAACGACAACGATTCGTGAATCTTGAGCCCGTAGAATCACGGGTCCCGAAAAAATCGCGCGCCACCCGGACCCACGCTTGTCCGTTGCCGCAGGAGGTGCCTTCGCCTAGACCGCGCCCATCGTTCCAACAGGGGTAAGAGCGTCTCCGTGCCGGCACATCGCATCGTCTTCGCCAACGAAAAGGGCGGATCGGGCAAATCCACCACCGCCGTCCATGTCGCGATCGCGCTCGCCAGCGCAGGCCGCAAGGTGGCCGCGCTCGATCTCGATACGCGCCAGCGTACACTGGGCCGCTATCTCGACAATCGATCCGCGATGGCCAAGTCGATCGGGCAGGAGCTGGCCACCGCGCGCCACGAAACCTACGATCCGGCCAAAAGCGGCCCGATCGAGGAGCGGATCGAGGCGATGGCGGACGGCATGGACGTAATCGTGATCGATACGCCCGGCCGCGACGACGATTATGTCCGCACCGCCATCTCGATGGCCGATACGCTCGTGACCCCGATCAACGACAGTTTCATCGATCTCGACCTGATCGGACAGGTCCATGCCGAGACGTTCAAGGTCACGCGGCCGAGCTTCTATGCCGAAATCGTGTGGGATGCGCGCAAGGCGCGCGGCAAGCGCGACGGCGCCACGGTCGACTGGGTCGTGCTCCGCAACCGTCTCCAGCATCTGGAGGCGCGCAACATGCGGCGCGTGGCCTCGGCGCTGGCCGAACTGTCCAAGCGCGTCGGCTTCCGCACGATCGCCGGCCTGTCCGAGCGCGTCATCTATCGCGAGCTGTTTCCCAAGGGCCTGACCCTGCTGGATCTGGGCGTGATCGGATCCGAGGCGGGCATGGGCCATATCGCCGCCCGGCAGGAATTGCGCGAGCTGATCGCGGGGCTGCAGCTGCCGGCCCTGGAAACGGCCGAAAAGGTTAACGAGCCCGCATGATGGGCCTGGCCCTCCTCCTCGCCGCCGGGATCGGCTGGTGGGGGTGGAAGACGGGCCGTTTGCGCGCGCCCCGCGCGGGCGACGTCGCCGCATTGGTGGCGGTGCTGGTCGCGGTGCGGCTGTTCAGCCGGGGCGAGGCGGTGACGGCGGTGGCGGCGATCGGCGGGGCCTGCTGGTGGGCCTGGTTTCGCACGCGCAATATGCTGCGCGCGCCGGCCGATCGGGGCATGACGCCGGAGCGGGCGCGGGCCCTGCTGGATGTGCCGCGCGGGGCCAGCGCCTCGGAAATCCGGGCCGCGCACCGCCGGATCATCCAGCGCGTTCACCCCGATGCGGGCGGCTCCACCCAGCTTGCCGTAGAAATAAATGCAGCGCGGGACAGACTCCTCGCAACGCATGTGAAACGATAAACGTTATTAACGCTGCACTGCGGCAAAGTACGCCGGTCAACAGGAGGATTCATGACGCATCGCTTCGACCCTACGTCCCTGCGCGAATATGACATTCGCGGCATCGTCGGAAAGACGCTGGGGACCGCGGATGCCTATGCGATCGGGCGCGGCTTCGCGACGCACGTCCGCCGCGCCGGCGGCACCCGCGTGGCGGTGGGCTGGGACGGGCGCGTCTCGTCCGAAAGCCTGCGCGACGAACTGGTGCGCGGCCTGACGGAGAGCGGCGTGGACGTGGTCCGCACCGGCCTGGGCCCCACGCCGATGCTGTATTTCGCCGAAGCCACGCTGGAAGTGGACGGCGGCATCCAGATCACCGGCAGCCACAATCCGGCCGATTACAATGGCTTCAAGATGGTGCTGCAGCACCAGCCCTTCTTCGGGCAGGATATCCAGTCGATCGGCAAGATGGCCGAGGACGGCGATTGGGACGAGGGCGAGGGCGAGGTGTCCGACGCCGACATCGAGGATCTCTATGTCGATCGCCTGTTCGCCGGCTATTCGGGCGGCGAATTCCGCATCGGCTGGGACAATGGCAATGGTGCCGGCGGCCGCGTGCTGGAGAAGCTGGTCGCCAAGCTGCCGGGCGAGCATCACCTGCTCTACACCGAGATCGACGGCTCCTTCCCGAACCATCATCCCGATCCGACCGAGGAGAAGAATCTCGTCGATCTGAAGAAGCTCGTCGCCGAAAAGGGCCTCGACTTCGGTATCGCCTTCGACGGCGACGCGGACCGGATCGGCGCGATCGACGGCGAGGGCCGCGTGATCTGGGGCGACCAGATCCTCTCGATCCTGGCCGAGCCGGTGCTGAAGGCCGTCCCCGGCGGCACGATCATCGCCGACGTGAAGGCCAGCCAGGCGCTCTATGATCGCGTGGCGGAACTGGGCGGTACGCCGCTGATGTGGAAGACCGGCCACAGCCTGATCAAGGTGAAGATGAAGGAGACGGACAGCCCGCTGGCGGGCGAGATGTCCGGCCACATCTTCTTCCGCCACGAATGGTATGGCTTCGACGACGCGCTCTATGCGGCGATCCGCCTGCTGGGCGCGGTGCGCGCCTCGGGCAAGACAATGACCGAGCTGAAGAGCGCGATGCCGGAGCTGGTCAACACGCCGGAGATGCGCTTCCAGGTGGACGAGAGCCGCAAGTTCGCGGTGGTGGACGAGGTGCTGGACCGGCTGGAAGCCGACGGCGCCGAGGTCAACCGCACCGACGGCGCGCGCGTGAACACCGCCGACGGCTGGTGGCTGCTGCGCGCGTCGAACACGCAGGACGTGCTGGTCGCCCGCGCCGAGGCGAAGGACGAGGCGGGCCTGGAGCGGCTGATGCACCAGATCGACGAGCAGCTGGGCCTGTCCGGGATCAAGCGGGGTCCGCAGGCCAGCCATTGATGGTGGGCGGGGGCCGCTGACGGCTCCCACCCCATCCCTTCAAGAATGATCGAAGCGCCGTTCTTGCTCCGCCTCTGGCGTGAGGAAGGGCGGCGTTTCGCTGTGCCCGGCAAAAGAGGTGCGGTGAATCGCGAAGAGGCCGGTCGGGCCCGCGATCCCGAGGGCCGATCGACATTCAGCGTCGGAATGGCGCCCGCTTTGAAACCTCGTCACCCTGAACCCTTCGACAGGCTCAGGACAGGCTTGTTTCAGGGTCCATGACCCGACCGTTGAGCCAATCAGACCCGTCAGGTCATGGATGCTGAAACGAGTTCAGCATGACAGTCTGGAATAATTTCCAGCTCGGTCTTTCGAATTATCCGAATGTCGATCCGTCCTAGGACCAAGCCGCCGGGCGGGTTGCGGCTCCCGCCCGGCGGGTTTCGGCGGATGGGATGGGGTCCACCCGCCGAACCTCTCGCCGTCGATCCGGTCCGCCTTTTGGCCGAACGTCGCGATCGACGCGCTTCTGTGTCTCGTCTGTTTCCACTGACAAGACGATGCAGCCGCGTGCTTCCCGCACGCCTTTTTTGGCGGCCCGGTCGATTTTTTCTAAAGCGCCACGCATCGCCGCCATGGGGATGCGCACGTTCGGAATATCCCGCTTTTTGGCCAGGATCGCGATGGGACATGCCCGTCCGGAGGGATCACATTCCCATGGAATCGCGGAGGAAGGTGTCCGCCTTGGTCAGCATGTCGATCCGCGCCGAACTGTCGTCCAGCTGGTGATCGAGGCCCGGATAGCGGACGAGATTGCTGACCTTGCCGGCGCGCTTCAGCGCGGCATCCATTCCGGCGGACTGGCCGATGCCGACATTGATATCCTGATCGCCGTGGAACATCAGCACGGGCGCGCGGAAGCGATCGGCATGCAGCGCGGGTGATCCCTCCGTGATGTGGGGGCCATCCCCCACATAAGCCCGGACGATCCCCGCATTGGTGAAGCCGGCCGCCTCCAGCTTCACCTTGTTGAGATCGGTGACGGGCGCGATCGCCACCACGGCCTTGAACAGGCCCGGATCCAGCACGTTCGACTGGAGAGCGGCATAGCCGCCATAGGACCAGCCGACGATCGCCAGCTTGGCGGGATCGGCGATGCCCTGCTTCACCAGCCACTCGCCCGCTGCCGTCACGTCGCGCACGGCGATCTTCCAGGATTTGAAGCCGTTATCGACATACCAGGCATCGCCGAAGCCGGTGGAGCCGCGAAACTGCGGCTGGATCACCGCATAGCCGCGCGCCGCGAAGAATTGGGCGAGCCAGTCGAAGCCCCATTCGTCGCGCGCGGCGGGGCCTCCGTGCGGCATCACGATGGCGGGAAGATTCTTGTCGGCGCCGTCGGGCGGCAGCGTCAGATATGCGGGCACCATCGCGCCGTCGCCGGCCGGGTAGGAAATGGAGCGGACCGTGGCGGTCGCCACGCCATCCAGCTCGGGGCGGACCGGCATCAGCTCGGTCAGGTGACGACTGGCTTTCTGGTACAGGAACATATGCCCGCCGTCCGTATCACTGGAGGCGCGGAGCAAGAGGACGGATTCGTCGGCGCTCGCGCTTTCGAACGAGACGAGCGGCAGCTTCGGCAGGGCCTTGGAGAGCTTGGCTGCCAGCGTCTTATAGTCCGGGTCGAAATAGTCGACCACGCGGCGGTCGGTCGCGTAGCTGACGCCGATCACGCGGCCGTGGCGGCCGATCGTGACGATATCGTCGACGTCGACCACCGGATCGCCATAGACCAACTCCGACGTGAGGGTCTCGTCGAGCCTGACGCGATAGAGCGCATCGCGGCCGTTCAGCGATTTGAGCGCATAGGCCACGTTGGCATTGCCATCCACGGCGAGCGGGCGAAGCGACTCTTTGGCGTTGAGCACCACATGGCTGAACGGGCGCCAGCGCTCCTCGCCGGCCAGGCGATAGCGATAATCCCACCATCCGCGCAGCATCCCGTCATTGGCGACGCCGCGGACGGACATGATGCGGACATGGCCCTGCCCGTCCGTGATGAACGTGTCCGCCAGCTTGTCCGCGCCCTCGATCGTGCGGACGCTCAGCGAGCGCGTGTTGACCTGATCGACGCCATAGCCGTCGCGCGTCGATGCGCCGCGCTGGCCGGTCGAGAAGCCGGGAACATGATCGCGCACCATCAGCACGTCCGGCGTGGATCCGTCGAGCCAATCGATGATGCCGCCGGTGAACTGGCTGATCCGCAGCGCCTCACCCACCGTATGCGCGGTGAGATCCTTGATGTTCTTGCCGTCCGGATCCAGCGACAGCAGCCGCGAGAAGCCGAGGCGCTGGCCATAGGCGATATCGAGGCCGCGAAAGCCGCAGACCAGCCGGTCGTTTCCGGCCCAGCCGCAGTGGGTGAGCTTCAGATTGTCGTCCGAATGCAGGATCGGGTGCGGCTGGCTGTCGGCCAGATCGACCACATAGACCAGCCGCGTCCGTGCGCCGACCGAGCCGACCAGGACGACCTTCTTGCCGTCCGGTGACAGCGCCGCCGAATAGAGATTCTCGCGCGTGCCGAAAATGCGCGCGGCCTTTTCCAGCGGCATCGGCTCCGCCTGCGCGCCGCCGCCCACGAACCCCGCCAATGCCAGCGCTGCGACCGGCGCCAGCCATGAAGATGCTGCCATGATTGTCCCCCGAATTTCATGATGCCCGCGAAACGAAGGCGCGATCAAGCGGGGGGAACGGCGGATTTCCTGCCATTTCGGATCTTGCCGCATTTTGTTGGATGAATGTTGGATCGGGCCGGTCACAGGCTCGGCATGACCCGATTCGATCCGAGCGGCCGTATGGATGCGGCTTTCTGCACGTCGCTGTTCGCCTTCGCCGCCGATCGGCCGCCGGACGAGGTGCTGCGCGCGATCGGCGCGGCGGGGGCGGCGCATCTGGCGGCCTATGGGATGACGACACCCGCGCGGCTCGCCGAGTTCGTCGCGCAGACGGCGCATGAAACGGGGGGCTATCGCCGCTTCGAGGAGGATCTGCATTATTCGGCCGAGGGGCTGGCCCGGACATGGCCGGGGCGATTCGCGCTCTCGACCAAAGCGGCGGTGAAGCGGCCCAACGCGCTGGCGATCCGGCTGGCGGGCCGGCCGGAGGCGATCGCCAACAGCGTCTATGCGCGGGCGGCCGAGGGCAATGTGCAGCCCGGCGACGGCTGGCGCTATCGCGGACGCGGCATGCTGCAGCTCACCTTCCGCAACAATTATCGCGCGGCGGGCAAAAGGCTGGGGCTGGATCTGGAGGCACGGCCGGAGCTGGCGGCGGATCCGGCCACCTCGCTGCTGATCGCGCTGGATTTCTGGCGGCGCGCGGGCGTGAACGTCTGCTGCGACGCGGGCGATTATGTCGGCGCGCGCGGGCTCACCAATTGCGGTTCGCGCACGCCCAATGTGGCGCCGATCGGGCTAGAGGACGTGGCGAAGCGGCGCGCCAGGCTGCTGGCGGTTCTGGTTTAAGTCCCCGTCCCTCCCGTTCCCTTCGAGCGGAGATCGAGCCTGTCGAGATCGCAGTCGAGAAGAGGTTCTCGATGCCCGCTTCTCGGCAAGCTCGAAGCTGCTCGAACCGAACGGGGAGGGATGAGCTCTCGAAGCTCAATCGTCCTCATCCTCGAAGCCGACCAGATCGAGCGCCTTCGCCTTGATCTGGTGCGTGCGGCACCAGTGGACCAGGGCCTCCTCGCGCCCGTGCGTCACCCACACCTCGGAGGGGGCGAGCTCGGTGATCGTGTCGGTCAACTCGTCCCAGTCGGCATGGTCGGAGATGACGAGCGGCAGCTCGACATTGCGCTGCACGGCGCGCTGGCGGACGCGCATCCAGCCCGAGGCCATCGCCGTGATCGGATCGGGCAGGCGGCGCGACCAGCGATCGTTGAGCGCCGAGGGCGGGGACAGCACGATATGGCCCTTCATCTCGGCGGCCTTGATGCCGGTGGCGGGGCGCAGATCGCCCAAGGGCACGCCGAGATCGCGATAGAGATCGCACAGGCGCTGCATCGCGCCGTGAAGGTAAATGGGGGCGTCATGCCCGCGCCCGCGCAACTCCATGATCAGCCGCTGCGCCTTGCCGAGCGCATAGGCGCCGACCAGCACGCAGCGATCGGGATTGGCGTGGAGCGCGGCCAGCAGGCGATCCACCTCGGAGCCCGTATCGGGATGGCGGAAAACGGGCAGGCCGAACGTCGCCTCGGTGATGAAGATGTCGCACGGCACGGGCTGGAACGGCGGACAGGTGGGATCGGGGCGGCGCTTGTAATCGCCCGAGACGACGATCCGCTCGCCGCCTTTCTCCAGCACGATCTGCGCGGAGCCGAGGACGTGGCCAGCGGAGACGAAGCTGACGTCGATGTCGCCCAGCCGGACGCTTTCGCCATAGGCCACGGGCTGGCCGTTCTGCGGGCCGTAGCGCGCGTCCATGATCGCGATCGTCTCGGCCGTGGCGAGGACGGAGGCGTGGCCGCCGCGCGCATGATCGGCGTGGCCGTGCGTCACCAGCGCGCGCGCCTGCGGGGTGGAGGGATCGATCCACGCATCCGCCGAGGGCAGATAGAGGCCCTGCGGGTGCGGTTCGATCCAGGCGCCGATGCGGGACATGAAGCGCAAATGGGGATGGGGCGTGCGCGGTTCCACGGGAGTCGGCCGGATACGCGCGGGGCCTGCTTCGTTGGGACGGCGAGAGGAGATCGACATGGATGGGATGGGCCTCGTCGCCGCGATCGGCGGCCTGCTCCTCGCGCTCGCCTTGCTGTGGGCGGTGATCGGCAATCGGCGGCGCACGCCCGAGGACCGGCGGCGGACCGAGGAGGCCACGCGCGCGATGAAGCTGGGCATCGATCGGGAGGATCGGGTGGCGGATGCCGATCCCTCCCTTCCGTCACGCCGGCCTTGAGCCGGGCTCCCGCTGCCTCGACCCGCGTAAAAAGAAGCGGGATCCCGGCCCAAGGCCGGCTTGACGGGCATGAAGAGCGCCAGCAGGGTCGCAAAATCGCGCGACTGATCTAGCGTATGTCCGTGCGTTCCCCTGCCCCGCTCCCGCCCAAAATCGCCGGCTGGTTCGCCAAGCGCGGCTGGGCGCCCCGGCGCGCGCAGATGGAGATGCTGGACGCCGCGCGGGCCGGGCGTCATGCGCTGCTGATCGCGCCCACCGGCTCCGGCAAGACGATGGCGGGGTTCCTGCCCAGTCTCGTCGCGCTGGCGGAAGAGCCGGCCCAGGGCCTCCACACGCTTTACGTCTCGCCGCTCAAGGCGCTGGCGATCGACGTGCAGCGCAATCTGCTCGATCCGATCACGGAGATGGGCCTTCCCATCACGGTGGAGACGCGCACCGGCGACACGCCCTCCGATCGCAAGGCGCGGCAGCGGGTGAAGCCGCCCAACATGCTGCTCACCACGCCCGAATCGCTGAGCCTGCTGCTGAGCCACGCGGATGCCGGCTTCCTGTTCGAGAGTCTCCAGACGATCGTGGTGGACGAGGTCCACGCCTTTGCCGGCGGCAAGCGCGGCGATCTGCTCGCGCTCTGCATGGCGCGGCTGCAGACGCTGGCGCCGCGGATGCGGCGCGTGGCGCTGTCCGCCACGGTGGCCGATCCCGATCAATATGCGGCGTGGCTCGCGCCCGATGGCGATATCGACGCGGTGGCGCAGGTGACGGGCGATCCGGGCGCCGCGCCCGATCTCGCCATCTTGCTACCCGAGGATCGCGTGCCCTGGTCGGGCCATTCGGGGCGCTATGCGGCGGCGCAGGTGATGGCCGAGATCGAGACGCACCGCACGACGATCATCTTCTGCAACACGCGCAGCCTCGCCGAGCTGATCTTTCAGGATCTGTGGGCGGTCAACGAGATGAAGCTGCCGATCGGTATCCACCATGGCAGCCTCGCGATCGAGGCGCGGCGCAAGGTGGAGGCGGCGATGGCGGATGGCCGCCTGCGCGCGCTGGTGGCGACGGCCAGCCTCGATCTGGGCGTGGACTGGGGTGATGTCGATCTGGTCATCCAGATGGGCGCGCCCAAGGGATCGTCGCGCCTGCTCCAGCGGATCGGCCGCGCCAACCATCGGCTGGAGGATGCGTCCGAAGCGGTGATCGTGCCCGGCAACCGCTTCGAATATCTGGAGGCGCGCGCCGCGCTGGACGCGGTGGAGGCGGGCGAACTGGATCATGAGGTGTTCCGGGCGGGCGCGCTCGACGTGCTGGCCCAGCATGTGATGGGGTGCGCCTGCGCCGCGCCGTTCGCGGAGGAGACTCTGCTGGCCGAGGTACGATCGGCGCTGCCCTATAGTGCGCTTTCAGCCGAGCTTTTCGGGCAGGTGCTGCAGTTCATCGCCACGGGCGGCTATGCGCTGAAGGCCTATGACCGCTTCAAGCGGCTGGTGAAGGGCGAGGACGGGCGCTGGCGGGTGAGCCATCCCCAGTTCGTCCAGCAATATCGGATGAATGCGGGCATCATCGTCGAAGCGACGATGCTCAATGTGCGCTTCAAGAACGGGCGCGCGCTGGGCAAGGTGGAGGAAGGTTTCGCCGCCACCCTCTCGCCCGGAGACACCTTCTTCTTCGCGGGCCTCAGCCTGGAGGTGATCGGCGCCGAGGTGGAGGATGTGTACGTGCGCGCCACCGCCCGGCCCGCGCGCATCCCCACTTATGGGGGCGCGCGCATGCCGATCTCCACCAACCTCGCCAATCGCGTGCGCGGCTATTTCGCGGAGCCCGGCCAGTGGGCGCGTTTCCCGGATGACGTGCGCGAATGGCTGGAGATGCAGGCGCGCCGCTCGCGCCTGCCCCGGCCGGGCGAATTGCTGGTGGAAACCTTCCCGCGCGAGGGGCGGCATTACATGGTGGTGTACAGCTTCGAGGGCTGGAACGCGCACCAGTCGCTGGGCATGCTGATCACGCGGCGGATGGAGACGGCCGGGCTGAAGCCGATCGGCTTCGTCGCCAGCGATTATGCGATCGCCACCTATTCGCTGGAGCCCGTCACCGATCCCGCGCCTTTGTTCGACAAGGATATCCTCGAACATGAGTTCGTCGACTGGGTGCAGCAGTCGAGCCTGCTGAAGCGCGCCTTTCGCGAGGTGGCGGTGATCGGCGGCCTCGTCGAGCGTCAGCATCCGGGCAAGCGCAAGACCGGCCGACAGGTGAGCTTCTCGACCGACCTGATCTACGACGTGCTCCGCAAATATGAGCCCGATCACCTGCTGCTGCGCGCGGCGTGGGACGATGCCCGCGCGCGGATGACGGACGTGGGCCGCCTGGCCGATCTGCTGGACCGGGCGGCGGGCACGATGCTGCATGTCGATCTGCCCAAGGTCTCGCCGCTGGCCGTGCCGGTGCTGGTGCTGATCGGGCGCGAGCGCGTGGCGCAGGGATCGACCGAGGATGCATTGCTGATCGAGGCGGAGGCGCTCGCCGCCGAGGCGATGGCGGAGTGAAGCGCGCGCGCTGATACGGAAGGGCCGCCTTACAGGTGCGGCAGATGCCATCCCTGCAACACGGCCACCAGCCGGAGCAGGCAGCATGTCGTGCCCCCGGCCCAGGCCGCCCAGACCGGACGAAGGCCGGACCGGCGGCTGACCACCAGCACCGCTGCCCCGGCGATCGCGGCGGTCGCCAGAAAATCGGCGCGCAGGATGGCCGGTATCTGCATCAGCAGCACATCGCGCATCGCGCCGCCGCCGCACCCGCCGATGGCGGCCATCATGATCGCGGCGATGGGTGTGAGCCTGTAGTCCAGCGATTTCTCGGCTGCAGCCACGGCCAGCAGCGACAGGCCCAGCGCATCGATGGCGATCAGCGGTCCTTCGGGGATCGTTCGCACCTGCTGGACGAACAGGATCGTCAGCAGCGCGCCTGCGAGGGCGACCGTGATAAGCGGCCAGTGGCGGAGCGCTTCCGGTGGCGTTTCGCCCACCAGCAGGTCGCGGATGATGCCGCCGCCCATGGCCGAGACGATGGCGATGATGACGATGCCGAGCAGATCGAGCCCGGCCGCCGCGGCGACCGACGCGCCATGAATGGCGAGGACGAAGGTCCCGGCGAGATCGACGGTCGTGACCAGCCACCTGTTCGTCATGGCGAAACCCCCAAACGCACCATCCTCGCCCTCATCGCATTCCGCGCGGCCCTTTGCATCCGCGGCGATGGATCGTGATGGCCGAACGGGCGCTGGACAAGAGCGGTCGCGCCCTTTCTGATGGGGATCGGGGGAGCGGAGCAGGGGGCACTCGCACGCATGTTCGCACTGGAGGAGATTTACGACGCCGCGTTCGATCGCGCGCGTTTCCCGACGCTGCTGGAAAGGCTGGTCCATGCGATGGGCGCGCAGGCGGGCTTCATCGGCTGGAGCGATCTGGATCGCGACGCGGGCTTTCAGGTGCAGTTCGGCAACGATCCGAAGTGGCTACACGCTTATGTCGAAACCTATGCGCCGCACGATATCATGCGCCCGCATCTGCATGCCGTGCCCGAAGGCGTGTGCGCGCCCGCATGGGATCTGCTGCAGACCCCCGAAATCCGCGAGAGCCTGTTCTATCGGGAGTATATCGCGCCGCAGGGCATCGTCGACAATCTGGCGGTGAACCTGATCAAGCGGCCCGGCATCGTCGCGCATCTGGCCCTGCTGCGCCACGCGCCCGCGCCGCGCTTTTCGGAGGAGGACTGCGCGCGGCTGGCCGAGATCCTGCCGCACCTGCGCCGCGCCATCTATATCCAGAGCCACCTCATCCGCGCGGCCGATCATGCGGCGGGCGAACAGGCGGTGGCGGGGGTGGCGAACAGCGCGCTGCTGCTGCTGACGGCCGATCGCGTGCTGCTGGATGCCGATGCCCCGCTCGTGCCGCTGCTGCGCCTGCGGATCGGCGAGCCGATCGGGGACGGGCTGTTCGGCACGGCGGTAGCGCGCGCGATCGAAGGCGGCGAGCCGGTCGCGATCGAAGTGTCGCCGGCGGGCGAGGCGGAGCCCGTCCGCCTGCTGCTGGAGGCGCGAGCGCTGGAGACGAACCGCTTCGGTGATCTGGCGAGCGGGCCGGGCGCCACCTGTGCCGTCCACGTCACGCGCGTCGACCGGCCGCGCATCATCGCCTTCGCGGCGATCGGCCAGCTTTACGGCCTGACCGCGACCGAATTGCGCGTGCTGCGCGATGCGATCGAGGCGGGGGACATTACCGAGGTGGGCGACCGGCTGGGCATGGCGCGGGCGACCGCGCGCACGCACCTGCACCGCATCTACGACAAGACCGATACGCGCGGCTTCGCCGGGCTTTCCAGCCTCGCCCACCGCTTCGGGCGGATCGCGACCTGAGAGTCGTGTTTGATGAGCCTGTCGGCGCATGGCGGCACCGGCCCGCTCCCCCACCCGGCCTCCCACAGAATAAACTGATTGGGAGGCCGGGTGGGGAGCGGGCCGTTCCGTCTCGAAATGCCCTCTTCCGCGCATTTTCGACAAAGATTCAGGGTAAACAGATGATGGACGCGGGCGCCGTTTTCGCTCCGTAAACCTGACTCCCGACGCCGTTCAGGACGCATCGCGACCCGGACGGCGATCTGCAGGCATGCCGCGCGGAGGGGGC
Source organism: Sphingomonas sp. AP4-R1 (assembly GCF_013113735.1). Classification (NCBI taxonomy): domain Bacteria; kingdom Pseudomonadati; phylum Pseudomonadota; class Alphaproteobacteria; order Sphingomonadales; family Sphingomonadaceae; genus Sphingomonas; species Sphingomonas sp. AP4-R1. The sequence goes on along the minus strand of NZ_CP053346.1, from coordinate 418,711 downwards.
TCCGCCGGCGGCGAACAGGGGAGTGACAGTGGCATGCGTGTTTCCCGGATTTCTCGCGCGCTGATCGCGTGTCTCGCCGGTCTCGGCACGGCGGCGCAGGCCTCCGACATGACCTATTTCACGACCGTCCCGGACACCGACGTGGCGACCTTCGCCATCGGCCGGATGCGAAATTACGGCAATGGCGAGCTGGTCGTGTCCGGCCTCTCCGGCACCATCTCAAGCGCGTATCTCTACTGGCATGGGCCTACGAACTCGATCGATCCCAAGGCCAATGCCGCAACGAGCTTCGCCGGCCATGCGATCACCGGCACCAATATCGGCTTCTCGCAGGACAATCTGTGGAGTTATGCCAACAGCCAGGCCTATCGCGCTGACGTGACCGCGTTAGTCACCGGCAACGGCTCTTATTATCTCGACGGCTTCATCAACGGCTTCGGTGGCGCCACCGCGAACATCAACGGGGCCTCGCTGATCGTCTTCTACCAGGACGGCGATGCGACCAACAATCGCGATGTCGTGCTGTTCGACGGCAATGATTCGAACTTCGACAACAGCTATGACGCCAATGGATGGAATGCGACGCTGGCCGGCATCGATTACACGTCCGGCTCCGCCTCCATGACGCTCAGCATCAGTGACGGTCAGAGTGTTTTTACCGACGGCGAACTGATGCTCAACGGTACGACAATCGCCAACGGCAACTGGGCGCGGGGAGACAGCGTGCAGCCCGGCGATGGCATTGGCCGCAATGGCTATCTCTGGGACATCCAGACCTATGACGTCACCGGCTTCCTTGTGCCCGGATCGAACACGCTGGATCTGAAGCTGGCGCCGGTATCGGATGCGCTGAGCCTGATCGTCGCGCAATTCTCCCTGCCGGTCGGCGCGGCGCCGCCGGCGCCCTCGCCGGTGCCCGAACCGGCGAGCTGGGCGATGTTCATCGGCGGCTTCGGCCTGATCGGCGGAGCGATGAGGCGGCGGCGGGTTTCGGTGCGCTTCGGCTGAGGGGCTGCTCAGACGATCTTCGCACTGCTCCCAATCCTCCGTTCGTTTTGAGCGAAGTCGAAAACGTGCCGCGCACGCAACGCCTGAAGCCCGTCCTTCGACGTCGCTCAGGACGAACGGTTCGTTGTATCAGTCGCATTTCTTGGAGACGGCCGATGTTGCCGCTTGAATGCTGATCCGCGTCCGGCGCGCGCATTTCCCCGCAACACCGCATTTTCCCGGCTCGTCGTGCAAACTCATCGCTTGCTCGCAGGCCCGCCCCGACGTTAAGGCGGGTTCGCGCCCATGGCACACCCTTTTCCCTGGTTCGATCTGGCGATCATCATCTTCCTGATGATCCTGAACGGCGTCTTCGCGATGAGCGAACTCGCGATCGTGTCCGCGCGCAAGCCGCGGCTGGAGGCTCTGGCCCGTAAAGGGCGCAGCGGCGCGCGCGTCGCGCTGGTGCTGGCGAGCGATCCCGGCAAGTTCCTGTCCACCGTGCAGACGGGCATCACGCTGATCGGCATCCTGGCGGGCGCCTATTCGGGCGCGAGCCTGGGCGGGCCGGTGGGCGAGCTGATCGGCACGCCGCTGGGGCTGGATGCGCAGACCGCCGCGCAATGGGGCTTCGTGCTGGTCATCATCGGCACCACCTATCTGAGCCTGATCGTCGGCGAGCTGGTGCCCAAGCAGTTCGCGCTGCGGCAGCCGGAGGCGATCGCCTCGATCGTGGCGCGGCCGATGATGTGGCTGTCGCGCGTCGGCGCGCCCTTCGTGTGGCTGCTGGACCGATCGAGCGCCTTCATCTTCCGCCTGCTGCGGCTGGACCGCGAGGCGACCAACCATGTGACGGCCGAGGAACTGCACCTCGTCGTCGCCGAGGCCTCCACCGCGGGCGTGATCGACGATAGCGAGCGTGCGTTCATTTCCAGCGTCGTGCGGCTGGCCGATCGCCCCGTGCGCGAGGTGATGACGCCGCGCACCAATGTCGACTGGATCGATCTGGACGACGATGCCGATACGGTGCGCGAGCAGCTGCTGACGATGCAGCACAGCCGTATGCCGGTGGGCCGTGGCACCGTGGATGCGCTGGTCGGCGTGGTGCAGGCGCGCGATCTGCTGGGCGCGTCGCTGGCCGACACCAAGCCCGCGATCGAGACGCTCGTGCGCACCGTGCCGGTCGTGCCGGACCAGATGGACGCGATGGACGCGCTGACCGTGCTGCGCGAGGCGGACGTGCCGATGGCGTTCGTGCATGACGAATATGGTCATTTCGACGGGCTGGTGACGCCGGTGGATCTGCTGGCGGCGATCGCGGGCGCCTTCGCCTCGAACAATGACGAGGAGACGGATCCGCCTTTCTTCGAGCGCGAGGATGGCAGCTGGCTGCTCTCGGGGTCGGCCTCGGCGGACGTGCTGGCGGACCGGCTCTGCATCGATCTGCCCGACGATCGCGATTATGCGACCGTGGCGGGCTTCGCTCTGTCCGTGCTGCGCCATCTGCCGACGACGGGCGAGGTCTTCTCCGAGGAAGGCTGGCGCTTCGAGATCGTCGATATGGACGGGCGCAAGATCGACAAGCTGCTGGCGAGCCGCGAATGAGCCGGCTCCGCCGCGACGAAGCGTCGAGCCCGCTTCCACCCCGCACGATCAGGCTCTAAAGCCCTCGCCATGTTCGATATCGCGCCATCGGAGCTGATGCTCGTCGCCATCGTGGCGCTGGTCGTGATCGGCCCGAAGGATCTGCCGCGCGCGATGCGAGTCGTGGGCCAGTGGGTCGGCCGCGCGCGCGGCGTCGCCCGCCATTTCCGCTCCGGCTTCGACGAGATGATCCGTCAGGCCGAGATGGAGGAGATGGAGAAGAAGTGGGCGGCCGAGAATGCCCGGATCATGGCCGAGCATCCCGCATCCGCGCCCCCGCCGCCGGAAGAGCATGACGACGCGCATTATGCGATGATGCCGCTGCCCGAACTGCCCGAGCCCGTTTACCCGCAACAGGGGCATGACGGGCATGAGGGGGGCGAGACGAAGCCCGAGAGCGACGGCGCGGCCAAGGCCCCGACCGAGAGCCACCAGGAGCCCCCGGCCCGCTCATGAGCATGCCCGACGAACTGGACGATACGCGCGCGCCTCTGCTGGATCACCTGATCGAGCTGCGGAGGCGCCTGCTGTGGTGCATCCTCTCGCTGGGCATCACCTTTGCGATCTGCCTGTATTTCGCGCGGCCGATCTTCGCCTTCCTCGTCCATCCGCTGGTGCGCGCCGGGCAGGGCAAGATCGTCTACACCCAGATTTTCGAGGCCTTCTTCGTCGAGGTGAAGGTCGCCTTCTTCGCCGCCGCGATGCTGAGCTTCCCGGTAATCGCCAACCAGATCTGGCAGTTCGTGGCGCCCGGCCTCTACAAGAAGGAGCGGAACGCCTTCCTTCCCTTCCTGATCGCGACGCCGGTGCTGTTCCTGATGGGCGCGGCGCTCGCTTATTTCGTGGCGGTGCCGATGGCGCTGCATTTCCTGCTGGGCTTCCAGGGCAATCTGGGCGGCATCCAGCAGGAGGCGCTGCCGTCGGTGGGCAATTACCTCACCTTCATCATGCAATTCCTGTTCGGCTTCGGGCTGGCCTTCCTCGTGCCGGTGCTGCTGATGCTGCTGGAGCAGGCGGGGCTGGTGTCGCGCCAGCAGCTGGTGTCGCTGCGCCGCTATGCGATCGTCGGCAATACGGCGGTGGCGGCGGTGCTCTCCCCGCCGGATATCGGATCGATGATCATGCTCGGCGTGCCGCTGATCCTGCTCTACGAACTGGCGCTGATCGCGATGTGGTTCACCGAGCGCCGCCGCAAGAAGAGCGACGACAGCACGGCTCTGGTCGAAAGCTGAGGGTTTAATCGCTTCGTCATTGCTTCGCTGCGCTCGCAATGACGATCCTTCGAGCCTCCCACACGAGAAAGGGCGCCGCCCCTTTCGGAGCGACGCCCTTTCCCGCTGATGCCCCGTGGGGCTTACTTGTTGTCGTCGGCCGCGTTGCTGACGGCCTTGCCGGCGGACGAGACGTCCTTGCCGGCGCCTTCGACAGTGTTGCAGGCCGAGACGAGCAGGGTGCCGGCGACGAGAGCCAGCGCGAGTGCCTTGCGAACCATGTTACTCTCCCAAAATCAGTCCATCCCGACGGGCGGGACCGAGGGATCAATGTCCCACGCCGCACCATGTTCCGCATCCGGTCCGATCGACCGTAAAGTATTGGAAATAGGATGGAATGTGTTGCCTGAAAACAATGTGGGCCCGGAGGCGCCGCCGGGGGGAGGATCGGCGCGTCCGGGCCCATTTGTGTGGACAGCGAGAGCGGGGGGGCAAAAGGTCGCTATCCGGTGTTGAGAACGGGCCGGGCTGAACATGGTTCCGGCCTCTCCCGATTGCCTTCAAAATTTTTTCAGGAAGCGGGTATCTCGCTCTCGTCATCGGGAACGATGCCGATCTCGATCGTATAGCGTATGCCGTCTTCGTCCTGCGTGAGGGCGGAGCGGAGCTGGCGGGCGAGGCCGCCCGCGATTCGATCGAAACGCTGCCGGGCGGCCCCTTCGGTCGCGGCCTCCGACACGAAGCCGGGGGCGCGGATCGAGAGCAGGGCCCGATCCGGCTTGTCGGTGGTGCGAACGCTGATCATCACCGGATCGGCCGGGGCGGACGTCATCAGCAGCTCCACCGCCTCGGTGATCAGGAACGCGACGGGGACGGCCACGTCCTGGCTCACATGGGCGGCGGCCATATCCAGCATGATGTGGAAATGGCTGGCCTCGGCGGGCGCGGTCGCGCGCAGGTTCGAGGTGAGTTCGCCGATCAGCGAGCGCAGCGCCACGCCGCGATTTTCCTCCAGCTCGGCATAATGGTTGCGGTGGACCACCGCGAGCGCATCCACGCGGCGCTGGATCGAGGCATAGGCCGCCGCGACGTCGCCGGTCGATCCGCGCGCATGCAGCGCGATCAGGCTGGCGACCACCTGCAGATTGTTCTTCACGCGATGATGGACTTCGCGCGTCAGCCGGACCTGCCGGTTGAGCCCTTCCTCCAGCGCGATCTCGCGCGTGGCGATCTGTTCGGCGGCGTCGCGGAAGGAATCCGCGAGGGCGGTGATCTCCAAGGCGGGCGTCTGCAGCCGGGGCAGCGTCAGCGGAGCGGTGCCGAGCTGCACCACCGAACGCTGAAGCTGGCCGAGCGGGCGCAGCAGCAGGCCCTGCACCACGCTCCAGCCGATGATCGCCGCCGCCGCCCACATCAGGATCGGCAGCAGCACCAGCAGGATCTCGATCGCGGAGACGGCGCTGGCATAGATCGATGCGACGAGATTGATCTGCCCGCCCGCAAACGGCGCGCTCACGGTGATGCGCTGGTCGAGCGGGCCGGCCTTGTGCGCGGTGACGAGCGGCAGGCGCGCGCTGCCCTGCCGCAGCATCACGCTCTGATTGCCGGTGGCGATACCCAGCGAACGGATCAATTGCGCCTGCGAGGTTTCGCCCACGCCATAGCCACCATTGCTGGCGCCCACGGTGAAGCGGATGCCGCCCGGTGGATCGAGCAGCAGCAGTTCGATCCCGATATTGCCGCGCGGCGGCGGCAGGCGGGCCGCGCGGAAGCCCGCGCTCGCGCAGCGCAGGCCACCGTCCATGCCGAAAAAGGCGATGCGCGTATCCTGGCCCAGGATGCGCGATGCCTGCGCGAGGGCGTTGCGGCATTCGGGGAGGCCGCCGGCGGCGGCGAAGGCGGCCGCGCGCACCACATTGGCGCTGCGCACCACGGCCAGATCGATCTGGCGCGCCTCGGCGGTCGCGATCAGGCGCGCGTCCGCCTCGTGCTGGAGGCGCTTGTCATGCGCGGACTGGATCGATGCGAACAGGGCGATGATGCCCAGCGGCAGCAGCGCCACCGTCATGATGATGAGCATCTTCGCTCCGCTGGACAGGCGGGCGATCACGAACGGGAATCCGAAACGAGCAGCATGGGACCGACGGCTACCCGCCGTCAGCTAAGCTTGCCGAGAAGATCGATGAATTCATCGGGCACGTCCTCACGCACCGCATCTTCATAGGCGGTCTTCAATGCGTTCGCGACGTGCGATTCCGGGGCACCCGGCTTCTTCTTGCGGGGCGATTTATCGCCGCCGCCACCGCTCCCGCCCCGACCTTTCTTTTCCACGACCAAGCCGTCAGCCCCCTGAATCACTTCGAACCTCTACGGTTCGGTCGTCTCTTGATGATCAACGCCTGATACCTCGCAACACGCTGCTTCAACAGCGCTCCGCCAACGGCTTTTTTGGCTCGTTGACGAGGATGCACATCGGCAGTGAAACAAAAGTTGACGACGATGGTTCCAGTCAGGCGGCAAGAAAGTTCATCTTGCTCGTGCGGGGGCATCGGCATCGTCCACGGGGCCCGTGCGTTTTCGGTTTCATCTGCTTATCCACTCAGTTCACACGTCAGGAGCATTGCCGCCCATGTCGCTCGGCCAGGATCTCGCCCCGCACCTTCCCTTCCTGCGCCGTTATGCGCGCGCCCTGACCGGCACCCAGCAGCATGGCGACGCCTATGTCCGCGCGACGCTGGAGGCGATCGTCGCGGCGCCCGGTGATTTTCCGCGCGACGTGGATGTCCGCCTCGGACTCTATCGCACCTTCCAGCGCATCTGGGGTTCGGTGAACGAAGAGGGCGGCGAGGGAGAGGATGGCGATCCGCAGGCCGGCATCGCCAATGCCCGCCTCGCCAAGATCACGCCGCTGTCGCGTCAGGCGCTTTTGCTCACCCAGCTCGAAGGCTTCACGCCCGAGGATGCCGCTTATCTGATGGACGCGTCGGCGGCCGAGGTGGAGGAATATGTGCGTGACGCCGTGGCCGAGATCGAGCGGCAGACGCGCGCCGACGTGCTGATCATCGAGGACGAGCCGATCATCGCGATGGATCTGGAAACGATCGTCCGCGATCTGGGCCACAACGTGACGGGCGTTGCCGTCACGCGCGATGAGGCGGTGGCGCAGGCGCTGGCGCAGCGGCCGGGCCTCGTTCTGGCCGACATCCAGCTGGCCGACGACAGCTCGGGCATCGATGCGGTGAAGGACATCCTCGCCGAATTCGCGGTGCCGGTGATCTTCATCACCGCCTTCCCGGAGCGCCTGCTGACGGGCGAGCGGCCGGAGCCGACCTTCCTGATCACCAAGCCCTTCCAGCGCTCCACGGTGAAGGCGGCGATCAGCCAGGCGCTGTTTTTCGACGCGGCGACCATCCCCGCCTGAAAGTTTCATAGTCGAAACGAATGGAACCGCCTCCACTTGCGACCGTTGGCCATCAGTAACGATCGCAAGTGGAGAGGCCCGTCATGGCCGAAGATAAACCAGTCCACCTGACGCGGACGGAGGCCCGGAGCGGATCCTCCAACCACGTCACCCGCTATGTGCTGCCGATCAGCCTGGCGCTGGTGATCCTTCTTTTCGCCGTGATTCTGCGGATCTGGTGGTGAGTGGCGCTTTGCTTTCGTCCGATACTGCCCTTGCGGCGCCGGGGCATCGGCCCCAAATTCCTTCCAGTCGGGGCGTTGTCAGCCCATCACCGGGAAATGATCACGATATGACCGACGCACAGGAGGACGTGTCCCCCCCGGTGGAGCACGTCGCCCTCTCCGATTCCGAATTCAAGACGGAGCTGGCGCGGGTCATCCCGCACCTGCGCGCCTTCGGGCGTTCGCTCTCCGGCAATCGCGATCTGGCGGACGATCTGGTCCAGGAAACGCTGCTGAAGGCATGGGCGGCGCGCAAGCGCTTCCAGGCCGGCACGAACATGCGCGCCTGGACCTTCATCATCCTGCGCAATCTGTTCCTCAGCCAGATGCGCCGCGCGCGCTTCAAGGGCGAATGGGACGATCTGACGGCGAGCAAGATCCTCGCGGCGCCGGCCAGCCAGGATCGCCACGTCGATCTGGGCGATCTGCAGCGGGCCCTGCTGCATCTGCCGCAGCCGCAGCGCGAGGCGCTGATCCTCGTGGGCGCGGGCGGCTTCGCTTATGAGGAGGCGGCCGAGATTTGCGGCTGCGCGGTCGGCACGATCAAGAGCCGCGTTGCGCGCGGCCGCGTCGCGCTCGAACAGTTGATGAGCGGCGGCGATCTGCCTTCGCGGCGCCTGCATTCCAACAAGGGCGACGAAACCGCGCTGCAGGCGATCATGGGTGAAGTGGACGAACTGAGCCGGGGCCGCTGAGCGGACCCGGCGACCTTTGCGGATCACGGTCATGCTGAACTCGTTTCAGCATCCATGACCGACCCGATCGGCTGGGCTCAACGGTCAGGTCATGGACCCTGAAACAAGTTCAGGGTGACGGGGAGTGGAGGGGCGAACCGCCCGGCGCTTATTTCAGCTTGGAGAGCAGGCGGCGGAACTCTTCCGTCGCGATGGGCGGCGCGGAATAGCTGTTGCGCAGCGCGGCGCCCACGCCCTGATAGACGGCAGGCGGTGGCACCGTGACCGGCTTGCGGTCACCCTCCTCACTGGAGGACGCGAAGTCTACGGATAAACCCATGTAAAGTGTAACGACCGAGTCGGGCGTAAGGTTGCGTCGGCCGGCGGGGGTGAAGGGCCGACGTGACGGAAAGCAATAGCGTGGCGGATTTTGGCGGAGGAATCGAACGGGCGGAGGCGCATGCGCCGTTCCTGCGCCGCCTGATCGCCCGCCGTCGCGATGTGGTGGACCGGCTGGCGGGCGACGGGCTGAGCGCCACGCTGGCGGCGGCGCGCGCGGAGTCCGACGCGGAGAGCGATACGGCGCTGGCGCTGCGGCGAGAGCGGCAGGCGGTGGCGCTCTCGGTGGCGCTGGCCGATCTGGCGGGCGCGTCGTTCGAGACGGTGACGCGCGCGCTCAGCGACTTTGCCGATCATGCGCTGGATCGTGCGATTCACTCGATCATCGAGGAGCGGGGCGGGGAGGGCGCGATCGGCTTCGGCGCGCTGGCGCTGGGCAAGCAGGGCAGCCGCGAGCTCAATTATTCGTCCGACATCGATCCGATCCTGCTGTTCGATCCGGCCACGCTGTGGTGCCGACCGCGCGAGGAGCCCGGCGAGGCGGCGCAGCGCATCGCGCGCCGGATCGTGGAGCTTCTGCAGCAGCAGACGGGCGACGGCTATGTGCTGCGCGTCGATCTGCGCCTGCGCCCGGCGGCCGAGGCGACGCCGCTGGCCGTGCCGATCGGCCTCGCGATCAGCCATTATGAAACCTCCGCTCTGCCGTGGGAGCGCGCCGCGTTCATCCGGGCGCGGGCGGCGGCGGGCGATGTCGCGCTGGGTGCGGGGATGCTCACGCATCTGCGCCCGTTCGTGTGGCGGCGTGCGCTGGATTTCGGCGCGATCGGGGAGTTGCGCGATCTCTCGCGCCGGATCCGCGATCATCACGGCAAGGTGCGCGTGCCCGCGCCCGGCTATGACGTGAAGCGCGGGCGCGGCGGCATTCGCGAGATCGAATTCTTCGCGCAGATCCACCAATTGATCCATGGCGGGCGCGAGCCGGCCCTGCGCGTGCCTGCCACGCTGGATGCGCTCGCCGCGCTCGCGGAGGCGGGGCGGATCGATCCGGAGGAAGCGCGCACGCTCGGCGACACCTATCGCCTGCTGCGAACGATCGAGCATCGGCTGCAGATGGTGGAGGATCAGCAGACGCATCGCCTGCCCGAGGATCCGGCCGCGCTGGACAATGTCGCGCGTCTCTCGGGCTATGCCGATGGGGGCGACCTGATCGCGGCGCTGGCGCCCGCCGCCGAGGTGGTCGGGCGCATCTATGACGGGCTGGAGCCGGACGAGGCGCCGCCTCTGCCCGAAACGCGCTCCGATCTGGAGCAGGCGCTGGCCGAGCGGGGTTTTCCCGATCCCGCCCACGCGGCGAAGCGGATCGAGACGTGGCGGAAGGGGCAGGCGCGCACCACGCGCAGCGCGGCGGCACGCGCGGCGCTGGAGAAGGTGCTGCCCACGTTGATCGCGGCCTTCGCCGAGGCGGCCGATCCGCACACGGCGCTGTTGCGCTTCGACGATCTGGTCGCGCGTCTGCCGAGCGCGCTCAACCTGTTCCGCCTGCTGGAGGCGCAGCCGAATCTGCTGGGTCTGCTCGTGCGCGTGCTGTCGCTCGCGCCCGCGCTGGCGGCCGATCTGGCGCGACGGGCGAGCCTGCTGGACGGCCTGATCGACGCGAGCGCGCTGGAGGCGCAGCCCGCCACCGACGCGTTGGCGGCCCAGTTCGCGAAGGGCGAGGCGCGCGAGGATTATCAGGGCCTGCTGGACCGCGTGCGCGCCGAAGTCAGCGAGCGGCGCTTCGCGCTCGGCGTGCAGGCGGTGGCGGGCGCGCTCGATCCGCTGGCGGTGGGTGCGGGCTATGCGCGCGTGGCGGAGGCGGCGTTGCGCGTGCTGGCCGCCGCGACCGTGGCGGAGTTCGAGCGCACGCATGGCCGGATCGCGGGCGGCGAACTGGTGATCCTCGCGCTTGGCCGCTTCGGCGGGGGGACGCTCACCCACGCCTCCGATCTCGATCTGGTCTATCTGTTCACCGGCGATTTCCTGGCGGAATCGGATGGGGCGAAGCCGCTGGGCGCCACCCATTATTTCAACCGGCTCGCCAGCCGCGTTTCGGCGGCGATGTCCGTGCCCACCGCCAGCGGGCCGCTCTACGAGATCGATACGCGGCTGCGGCCGTCGGGCACGCAGGGGCTGCTCGCCGTCTCGCTCGACAGTTTCCAGCGCTATCAGGCGGAGAGCGCCTGGACGTGGGAGCATATGGCGCTGGAGCGCGCGCGGCCGGTGTTCGGATCGGCGCAGGCGCAGGCGGCGCTGGCGGCGATCGTCGAGGGCGCGCTCAGGCGGCCGCACGATCCCGCGAAGCTCGCCGTCGATGTGGTGAAGATGCGGGGCGATATCGCCGCGCACAAGCCGGCGGCGGGCCCGTTCGACGTGAAGGCGATCGACGGTGGGCTGATCGACGCCGAATTCGCGGTGCACTTCCTGCAATTGCGCGAGCGGATCGCGATCACGCCCGATCTCGCGCGTGCGGCCGCGACGCTGGAGGGGGAAGGGCTGCTCGCGGCGGGCTTCGCCGATGCGCTGGCGCTGCTCACCCGGATGCTGATCGTGCTGCGGCTTGTGGCGCCGGGCGGCGCGGCGCCGGCCGAGCCCTCACATATATTGGTGGCGGAGGCCTGCGGATATTCAAGATGGGAGGAGTTCCTGCCTGCTTACGATGCCGCCCGTGCGCTGATCGGCGGCGAATGGCGCCGGCTGGCCGCCTTGGGAGAATAAACGATGTTCCGATCCTTGGGCCGCCTGTTTAGGAGCGAGCCACGACAGGAGATTCCCATGCTGAACGAAGGCGATCAGGCCCCGAACGTCACGCTGCAGGCGGCCGATGGCAGCGCGCAGCCGCTCGCGGCGCTGCGCGGCGACAAGGCGCTGGTCCTCTATTTCTATCCCAAGGACGATACGAGCGGCTGCACGCGCGAGGCGATCGATTTCTCGGCGCAGCTGGCGGCGTTCGAGGCGGCGGGCGCAGGCGTGCTGGGCGTCTCCAAGAACAGCCCCAAGGATCATGCGAAATTCACCGCCAAGCACGCGCTGACGGTGCCGCTGGCGACCGATCCCGACGGATCGGTGTGCGAGGCGTTCGGCGCGTGGATCGAGAAAAGCCTCTACGGCCGCAAATATATGGGCATCGATCGCGCCACCTTCCTGATCGCGGCCGACGGCACGATCGCGAAGATCTGGCGCAAGGTGAAGGTGCCGGGCCATGTCGATGCGGTGCTGGCCGCGGTGAAGGCGCTTTGACCCTCGATCCTCCCCGGAGCGGGGAGGGGGGCGTAGCGGCGGGACGTGACATGCCGGGGACATGTCACAGCCGCGAAGCCCCCTCCCCGTGCCGGGGAGGATCTTTGGGGAGCGCCTGCCGCTCCGTTCTGATGACGGGCGATCCCTACGCCAAGGTGATGGCCGCCCGCGCCGTCGCGCGCGAGTGGCGGCTGGGGCGGCTGGCGCACGAATTCGACGTGGCGATGCCCGATCGGCCCGCGCGGGGCGAGCGACCCGAATTGCTGCCACCCGCGCGCATGCCCAAGCGGCGCAAGGGCGGCAGCATCGCCCATCGTATCGCTCTGCTCCATGCCATCGCGCATATCGAATATGTCGCGATCGATCTGGCGGTGGATCTGGTCGGCCGCTTCGGCGGGCAGTTCCCGCGCGCCTTCGCCGACGACTGGATGAAGGTCGCGGCCGAGGAGGCGATGCATTTCGCCTTGATCCAGCGCCGTTTGCGCCAGCTTGGTGCCGCCTATGGCGACCTGCCCGCGCATGACGGCCTGTGGGAGGCGGCCGAGGCGACCGCGCACGATGCCGCCGCGCGGCTGGCCGTCGTCCCGCTGGTGCTGGAAGCGCGTGGACTGGACGTGACGCCGCAGATGATCGTGCGGCTGGATGCGGCCGGCGACGGCATTTCTTCGCGGATTCTCGCGCGTATCTATTCCGACGAGATCAATCACGTCGCCACGGGCATGAAATGGTTCGAGTCATCCGCACGGGATTCGGGCGTGACGCCGGCCGAACAGTGGCGCGCGCTGGTCGGTCGCTACTTCGGCGGTGCGCTGAAGCCTCCGTTCAACGATTCGGCGCGTGCTTCTGCCGGTCTGACGCCGGAATTCTACGCGTCGCTTGCGGTCCCGGAACCAAGCGCACAGACCTGAATGCGTCGTTGCGGGAGGGGCATCTCCAGAACGGCAGCTTAACCTGACCGTGCGGGAGCGGGGGCTCTCACGCGGGCTAAGCCTCCGTTGGGGATCGCATGACCGCACGTTTGAAGACCGGCTTCCGTTCGTTCTCCACTCTCCTTGTCGCCTTCGGTCTGATGACCGCCGCCGCGCCCGCTTTCGCGGATACCGCCGCACCGCAGGTTGGCGACAAGATCGGCGACGTCACCGACGAGGCCGCGCTCGACTCCATCGACGATGCCGCCGCCGTCTCGGGTGGCGACGATGCGTTCCACGCGATGTTCATGGGCTGGAAGAAGCAGGACGCGATCGGCCAGGGCGTGATCGCGGTCCCCTCCGCCAAGCCGATCAACGCCGCCACCTTCACCTCCGGCTACGGCGTCCGCTCCGATCCGTTCCGCCACGCGGCGGCGATGCATGCGGGCATCGATCTGGCGGCGCCGCAGGGCACCGCCGTCTATGCCACCGCCGACGGCATCGTCGACAAGGCCGAATGGTCGAACGGCTACGGCAATCTGGTCGAAGTCGCGCACGGCAAGGGCGTGCAGACCCGCTTCGGCCACCTTTCGCGCATTCTCGTCCACTCGGGCCAGCTCGTCCATCGCGGCGATCTGATCGCTCTGGTGGGTTCCACCGGCCGCTCGACCGGCCCGCACCTCCATTATGAAGTCCGCATCGACGGCCACGCCGTGAATCCGGTGCCCTTCCTGCAGGCGGGCGACTATGTCGTCGCGATGCAGCAGCGTTCGAGCGACATCGCGACGGGCGGCCCCGACGACGTCGATTGAATTGGGTGATTTCGGTATATGGTGACGTCCGGGGCGGAGCTTGTCGCCCATCTTCGCGCTTCCTATCTTGCGCCCATGAGCGAGACTGCGATCGACCTGACCTCTTCCGCTGCCGAGCGGGTCGCGACGATCGCGACCAAGCAGGGCAAGCCGGCCATCCTGCGCCTGTCCGTCGAAGGCGGCGGCTGCGCGGGCTTCCAGTATAAATTCGGTCTCGCCGACACGGTGGAGAGCGAGGATGAGGTGGCGGAGCGCGATGGCGTTCGCCTCGTCGTCGATCCGGTCAGCCTCGATCTGGTGCGGGGCAGCGCCGTGGATTTCGTGAAGTCGCTGGGCGGCGCCTCGTTCCAGGTGACCAACCCCAATGCCGCCTCGGGCTGCGGCTGCGGAACCAGCTTCTCGGTCTGATCGCGCGACCATCGTGCACAGCTGGACCTTCGTTTTCCTGATCTGCGGGATCTTCGCGATCGCGCGCGGCATCGCCGATCTGCGCCGCCGCAGCTTCGTGTGGGGCGGGCTCGGTCTGTTCGCCGGGCTGCTGCTGCTGCTCACGCCGGTGCCGACGGACACGGTGAAGTTCGATCTGCCGCTGCAGAACGCGCAGCACTGAATCGGGCAGAGACGCCGGGCGCGTCGCTGCGCTATGCGGCTCCCATGAAGATCGCCACGTTCAACATCAACGGCATCGGCGCACGCCTGCCGCGCCTCCTCGAATGGCTGGAGGAGACCAAGCCGGACGTCGCCTGCCTGCAGGAATTGAAGGCACCCGACGAACGCTTTCCGGAAATGGAGATCCGCGCGGCCGGCTACAGCGCGATCTGGCATGGCCAGAAGAGCTGGAACGGTGTCGCCATTCTCGCGCGCGAGGGGCTGGATCTGGTCGAGACGCAGCGCGGCTTGCCGAACGATCCCGATCCCAGCCACAGCCGCTATATCGAGGCGGCGGTGGGCGGCGTGATCGTGGGCGGCCTCTATCTGCCGAACGGCAATCCGCAGCCCGGCCCCAAGTTCGACTATAAGCTGGCCTGGTTCGAAGCGCTGCTGGAGCGCGCGCAGACCCTGTTCGCCAGCGAACAGCCGGTGGTGCTGGCGGGCGACTGGAACGTGATCCCGACCGATCACAAGGACGATATCTGGGATGCGCGCCGCATGGCGGACGATGCGCTCTCCCAGCCCGAAAGCCGCGCCGCCTTCCGCCGCCTGATCCATGCCGGCTGGACGGATGCGATCCGCGCGATCCATCCGCGCGGGCCCGTCTATACCTTCTGGGATTATACGATGAACGCCTGGGCGCGCGATGCCGGCTTCCGCATCGATCATCTGCTGCTCAGCCCGGCGGCGGCCGACCGGCTGGCGGATGCGGGCGTCGATCGCGACACGCGAGGCAAGGAAAAGGCGAGCGATCACGCACCGGTGTGGGCGGTGCTGCGGTAGGGCCTGGGTTGCGCGGGATACGCCCCACCTCAGAGATCGACCCGCAGATCTTTCGGATCTCCCCCCACTCCGTTCGTTCTGAGCGAAGTCGAAGAACGTGCCGCAGGGACGCCGCGTGAAGCCCGTGTTTCGGCTTCGCTCAGCACGAACGGGGTGGGGGGCACAGTCCCTATCCCGTGCCGTTCGCCAAGGCGGTGAGCCTTTCGGCCAGCGTTTCGCGATCGCCCGCAAGGCGGACCATCTTCACCCGGCCCGTTTCGCCCGAGGCGATCGTGATGTCGCTGGCCCGCAGCCGCAATTGCTTGGCGAGGAAGCGGATCAATCCCGCATTGGCCGCCCCGTCCACAGGAGGCGCCGCGATCCGGATCGACAGCAGGGGGCGCCCATCCGCATCGGCGATGATCCCGGCCACGGCGCCGCGCGAGGCCTTCGGCGTGACGCGGACGGCGAGCCGGAGACCGGCGCCGTCCTCGGCCCAGGGCAGGGCCGTCACAGCGTCTTTTCGTAGATCCGGTAGGTCTTGTTGATCGTGCAGTCGATCGCTTCGGCGATCGAGTTCATCCCCTGATTGTCCTCGAGGATCCAGCCGATCTCACCGCGCGTGGAGCCATAATAAGCCACCGAATCGCGGCGGATATATTCGATCATCATGAAAGCGAGCTGGCTGGCCATGCGGCTCGCCTGCAGCCGCTTCACCACGCCCATCAGCGGCACGCGCATCGTGTTGACCTTGGGCTTGCCGGAGAAGCCGCCGTTCAGGCGCCACAGCAATTTGATGAAGCCGAACGGGAACAGCTCGCCATTCAGGTCCGCCTGAAGCTCGTTCAGGTTCGGCCAGGTCATCATGAAGGCGACGGGCTCGCCGTCCAGCTCGGCCACGCGGACCAGATCGTTGAAGATGATCGGCTTCATCTTCTTGCCGGCGAACGCGATCTCGCTCGCGGTGAAGGGCACGAAGCCCCAATTGTCGCTCCACGCATCGTTGAGGATGGCGAGGATGATCGCCGCTTCCTCGGCGAATTTCGACTTGTCGACCTTGCGGATCCGGATGCGCGGATTCTTCTCGCCGGACTGGATGATGCGCTGGATCAGCGGCGGGAATTGCCGGGTGATGTCCAGCTCCCAGGTGTGGAGATCCTTCACCTTGGCATAGCCGGCGGCCTCGACCCACGCTTCGTAGCGCTTGTCGTCATGGCCCATCATCACGGTCGGCGACTGATCGTGGCCTCGGATGAGCAGGCCCGGCTCTTCCCAGATCGACATCGAGATCGGGCCGATCGAGCGCTTCACGCCCTTCTCGCGCAGCCAGTCCTCGGCGCGCGCGATCAGCAGGCGGGCCGTTTCCTGATCCTCGGCATCCAGATAGCCCCAATTGCCGCTGTCGGCGCCGCCGCCCTTGTCGGCGGGCATCGGCGTCCAGGCATGATCGATCGAGGCGGAGATACGTCCGACGATCTCGCCGCCGCGCTCCGCCAGGAACAACTGGGCCTCGGCATGCTCGAAGAACGGATTCTTGCCCGGCGTGATGAGCCCCATCGACTCATCCTTGAGCGGCGGCACCCACGCCGGATCTTCCGCATAGAGGCGGAAGGGCAGGTTCACGAACGCCTTGCGGTCCGCCTTGGTGACGACCGGGCGGATCGTCGTCGCGCTCGATGTGGCCATATAGGAGTGGGGCCTCAGTGCTTGATGCGGGTGGAGGGATGACCGGTGGCGACGCCGCCCGACAGCTCGGCAACCTTCGGCCAGCGCTTGGCGACCTCGGGCGTGTAGCCCAGGTTGAACACGGTCGGGCTCTTCTTCCGCTCGCTCACCTTGGCGTACATCGTGCCGAACAGGCGATCCCAGAAGAAGTTGGTGATGCCGAAATTGCCGGTTTCGTCATGGAAATGGTGCGCCATATGGCGTTGCTTCATCATCACCAGCGCGGGATGCTTCGGCGTGTAGGCCAGATGCTGGATGCAGTGGCAGAATTCGTAGAAGCAGGTCATCAGCAGGCCGGAGGAGAAGGCGGCCGCCGCGCCGCCGAGGCCGCCGATCAGCCAGCCGACGGGCGCCGAGGCGAGGAAGATCGTCGGCAGCGTCGTGTGCAGCGCGCCGAACAGGATCTCCAGGTGGTTCGGGTCCTGATGATGATCGTAATGGATGCGCTTCCAGGTGGAGGCGAGGAACGGCACCTTGTACATCCACTGGCTATGCAGCACCCAGCGGTGGAGCGCGTACCAGACGAGCGGATAGAGCAGGATCGAGCTGGCGACCGCCGCGATCGTCTGCAGCGCGGAGGTGGGATACAGGCCGGACACGACGGCCGCCACGATCGCGATGAGGATGTAGGCGATGATCGCCGGATACTGGAAGAAAGCCACGACCAGCTGGCGCATGTTCATGCGGTCCAGATGATGTTCCCGACGCCAGAAACTGGGCTTGAGGGCATTGTTCGCCACGATCGATCCACTCTGAAAGACTTGGTCGCCGCAAAGGCGGTCGACGCGATATGGTCAATGCCTCTGCTCGCGCAATAAGGCGCTTTTGCGACAGGGATGCGGCGCCGGAGTACCGATTTCGGCGCCGCATCCCCGTCGATCAGTGGGCGCTCCCCGGCGGCGGGGCGGCACGCGGGCGGGGTGCGAACCACACGAGCGTGGAGCTGATGAACAGCAGCACGGCCGCGCCCTGGAAGATATGGACCAGCGACAGCGCGAAGCCCTGGCTCATCACCAGCTGCTCCAGCAGGCCGCGCGCGCGTTCGCCGACGAAGCCGGCTTGGGCGAGCTGATCCTGATAGAGGCCGGGCTGGAGGATGTTGGTCAGTTCGGACCGCTGCGCCTCCGCGCCATTCTGCCACAAGGTCGTCGCGATCGACGTTCCGAACGCGCCCGAAAGCGTGCGCGCGAAATTCTGGAGGCCGGCCGCCCCCGGCACCTCATGCGGATCGACGGCGGCCAGCGCGATCATCGTGACGGGCACGAAGAACATCGGCATGCCGATGCCCAGCAGCAGATGCGGCAGCATCAGGTGGAAATAATCCACATCGGTCGACCAGTGCGAGCGGATCAGCATCGTCACGCCCATCCACAGCACGCCGATCGTGTAGATCCGTCGTGGATCGGTCTTGGCGACCAGCTTGCCGACAATGGGCGACATGATCACCGCGAACAGCCCCTGCCACGCCACGACGAAGCCGGACCAGGTGGCGGTATAGCCCATCGCCCCCTGCAGCCACTGCGGCGTCACCACGATCGCCGAAAAGAAGATCGCGTAGGTGAGCGAGAGGGAGATCACCGACATGGTGAAGCCCCTGTGCCGGAACACGCGCAGGTTCACCGCCGGTTGCTCCTCGGTCATCTCCCAGATGACGAAGGCGACGAAGCCGATCGCCGCGACCACGGCGAGCACCTTGATCAGATCGGACGAGAACCAGTCATGGTCGCGGCCGATATCGAGCATGATCTGCAGCGCGCCGACCCAGATGACGAGCAGGATCATCCCGCCCTTGTCGATCGGCGCGGCGCGCGTCGGCGTCTCGAAACTCTTCAGGTTGATGAAGGACCCGCCGACGCAGATGATCGCGATCGGGATGTTGATGAAGAAGATCCAGTGCCACGACCAGTTGTCGCTGATCGGACCGCCCAGCAAAGGGCCCGCGATCGGCGCGACCACGGTGGTCATCGCCCACAGGCCCATGCCCTGGCCGCGCTTCTCCGGCGGGAACACCGCCATCAGCAAAGTCTGGGTGAGCGGCATGATCGGGCCGCCGCAAATGCCCTGGCCGATGCGGCAGGCGACGAGCATGCCCAGCGTCGTCGACAGGCCGCACAGCACCGAGAAGATGCCGAAGCCCGTCATCGCGACGAGATAGGTGCGGACCGTGCCGAAGCGGGCGACGAGCCAGCCGGTGAGCGGCACGCAGATCGCCTCCGCCACCGAATAGGAGGTGATTACCCACGTACCCTGATCGGGCGAGATGGCGAGGCTGCCCGCGATATGCGGCACGGACACGTTGGCGATCGAGATATCGAGCACCACCATGAAGTTGGAGAGCGCGAGGATCACGCCCACCAGCCAGGGGTTCACCGCCGGCCTGGCCTGCGGCGCGGTGGCCGCCGCACTTGCCATGCTCAGTGCTCCGAAACGTCGATGTCGACGTCCATGGACAGGCCGACGCGCAGGGGGTGATCGGCCAGTTCCTTGGGGTCGAGCGCGATGCGGACGGGCAGGCGCTGCACCACCTTGATCCAGTTGCCGGTGGCATTCTGCGCCGGGATCAGCGCGAAGGCGGAGCCGGTGCCGCCGGCCAAGCCGATGACCTTGCCGTGATAGTCCACGCTGCCGCCATAGATGTCGGCGCTCAGCGTGGCCGGCTGGCCCACGCGGACCTTCTTCAGCTGGCCTTCCTTGAAGTTCGCATCGACATACATCGAGGCGGAGGGGACGACCATCATCACCGCCGTACCGGGCGCCACGCGCTGGCCCACCTGCACGTTGCGCTGGGCGACGATGCCGCTCATCGGCGCGCGGATCACGGTGCGGCTCAGGTCCAGCTTGGCCGCGTCATAGCGGGCGCGGGCGGAGGCGACGTCCGGATTCTCTTCGGTCGGGCCCTCGGTCAGCGCTTCGTTGGCGGCCAGACGCTGCAGCGCGGCCTTCTTGTTGGCGAGCGCCTGATTGATGGCCGCGCCCGAGACGAGCAAACGGGCCTGGGCGGTGGCGAAGGCGTTGCGTGCGGTCGTCAGTTCGTCGCCCGAGACGGCGCCCGCCCCGGCCAGCTTCTCGCGGCGGGAGAGATCGGTCTGGGCCTTGGCGAAATCTGCCTGCGCGGAAACGCGCTCGGCGCGGGCGCGCTCGATATCGGCGTCGCGCGCCGTCACTTCGGCGGAGAGCGAGCTGCCGGTCGAGCGGGTCTGCGTCAGCTGGCGGCGCGTCTGGGCGAGATCGGCGGCGGCGCGATCGGCGGCGATGCGCGCATCGGCCGGATCGATCACGAGAAGAATGTCGCCGCGATGGACGAACTGCGTGTTCGACACGCGCACTTCGGCCACCTGGCCCGCGACCAGCGGCGTGATCTGCGCGGAATCGACGCCGACATAGGCGTTGTCGGTCGAGACGTGACGCACGCCGATCAGGAAATGATAGAGGAGCAGGATCACGGCGATCACGCCGACGACGATGCCGAGAATGGTCAGCAGGCGCTTGCGCTTGGCCTTCTGCTCGGCCGGATCGGGCTGGCTCTGCTCCGGCTTCGCGGGCGCGGCGGGCTTGGACGCTTCTTCCTGCCGCTTCACTTCGGGCGGAATTTCGGACGCGTCGATCTTGGGATTATCTTCGGCCATCAGCCTTTTCCTTGTTCGCTGGCGAAGCCGCCGCCGAGCGAGCGGATCAATGCAATGTCGATCGTGTAGGCGCGTGCCTGAAGATCCGCGACGCGGCGACGGGCCGCGACCACGGCATCCTCGGCGGTGAGCACCGACAGATAGGTGGAGAGCCCGCCTTCATAGCGCAGACGGGCGATCTTGTAGGCGGTCTCGCTGCGGGCGAGCGCGGTGCGCGCATCCGTATCCTCGCGCTGCAGGCCGGCGCGGTTGCTCACCGCATCGGCCACTTCGCGCAGCGCCGTCAGCAAGGTGCGATCATAATCGGCGACGGCCGCGTCATAATCGCCCCGCTGCGAGCGATAATCGCCCGCGCGCTGGCCGGAATCGAATACCGGCAGCGACACGGCCGGGGCCGCGTTGCCATAATAGCTGTTCTGCTTGAGCAGGTTCGACAGGCCGAGCGACTGGAAGCCGATCAGCGCCGAGATGCTCACGTCCGGATAGAAGGCCGCCTTGGCCGCCTTCACCCGCTGGTTCGACGCTTCCACGCGTAGCCGGGCGGCGACGACATCGGGGCGACGGCCGACCAGATCGATGCCGATATTGGCGGGCAAAGCCGCCATGCCGAGCCCGGCCAGTTGCGGCCGCGCGATCGTCAGGCCGCGATCCGGCCCGGCGCCGACGAGCGCCGCGATCTGATGGCGGACCAGCTCGATCGACGTGTCCAACACGGCGATGTCGGCGCGGGTTGCGGGCACCTGCGAATCGGCCTGCGCGCGCTCGCCCTCGGTATCGAGACCGTTGGCGACGCGATCGGCGACCAGCTTCGCGCTGTCCGTGCGGATGCGCGAGGCCTGCTCCGTCACGTCGCGCTCGGCATAGAGGCGATAGAGATCGGCATAGGCGCTGGCGATCGAGGCGGCGAGCGTGAGCCGCGCGGCCGTCGCGTCGATCCGCACCGCGTCGCGCTCGTCCAGAGCGGCGCGGCGGGTGGCGCGGTTGCGGCCGAACAGGTCGAGATCCCAGCCGAGCCCCAGCGACAGATCCCCGGTCGAATTCCAGCCCTTGGGCACAAATTCGGCGGGGATGCCGTTATTGTAGCTCTGCTTGGTGCCGCCGGCGCGGCCATTGGCCGTCAGGTTCGGCCCGAGCGCGGCACCGGCCGCCTGGGCCATGCCCTCGGCGCGGGCGACACGCGCGGCCGCCGTCGCGATGTCCGGCGATCCCGCCAGACCTTCGCGGATCAGCGCATCCAGTTGCGGATCGCCATAGGCCTGCCACCAGCCCTCGCCCGGCCACTGGCCGGTCGAGGCGGGGACCGCCTGTGCGCTGGCGAGCGAACCGGCCGAGCGCGGCTGGGGCGCAGGCCCGACATTGGGAACGCACGCCGCAAGCAGCGGCGTCGTGGCGAGGAGGGCGGCAGCGGCACGCCAGGGGGAGAGTTGTGATACCATAGAGTACGGTTTTGGCGCCTGCTCCCGGTCGGGCGGGTTGTCAACAAGAAAGTGTACTATATAGTATTGTTATGAGCGAGCCGATTGCCAGGACCAAACGCGACGAACGGAAGGAGTGCCGTCGCGAAGCCATTATCGAGATCGCCAAACGTGCGTTCCTCGAACATGGGTTCGCGGCAACGTCCATGTCCCGGATAGCGGCGCAATGCGGCGGCTCCAAGACGACCCTGTGGAGTCATTTCCCCTCGAAGGAGGATCTGTTTCAGGCGTTCGTCGACAAGCTCGTCGGCGATTTCGCGGGCGCATTGGATGAGGCGCTGCTGATCGGCGGCGGCACGGAGGCGGCGCTCCGACGCTTCGGCCGCGTTTTCGTCGCCAAGATATTGTCGCCCGAGTCGCTCGGCTTGAAGCGCCTGCTCGCGGCCGAGGGGCATCGCTTTCCGGAGATGACTCGGGTCTTCTATGAAAGCGGCCCCAAGCGGACGCGCGCCCGGCTGGCCATCTATATCGCCAGCGAAATGGCGGCCGGACATTTGCGGCAGGGGGATTCGGAGGTTGCGGCGCGGCAGTTTTTGTCCTTGTGCCAGGCGGGCTGCTTCTCCGACATGATCTGGCATCGCGCGGGTGGACCGAGTTCCACCCCGGAAGCGGATGTGGATCTGGCGGTGGAGGGCTTCCTGCGAATTTGGGGCACGACCGAATGACATTGCCGCCGCTGGTTCCTGCCGGCGACACCGATACGCTGATCTGGGGCATGACCACACGGGAGAGACTGCGCCGCATCGCCGCGGCGCAGGGCTTCGCGCTGGCCGAAAGCGCCGGGGGAGGCGAGGCGCTGATCGTCGATCTCGCGTATGTGTTCGATCCTCTGTGGCTGAAATATGCGGCCGCGCGGCCCGGCACGGCGATTACGCGCGATGGCGTGCCGGTGATCGCGCACGTCACGCCGGGCCGCCCCGATCCCGCCCGGCTGGAGGCGATCCCGCAGGAGACGACCGAGGTCGAGAATCAGACGCTCCGCAAGCGCGAGCGTCCCTTCATGGAGCGGCTCACCCCCGCCACGGTCGGCCTGATCGAGCGGGCGAGCTATTGGGGCGCCTACAAGGGCGTCACCGATATCCTCACCAAATATATGTGGCCCGAATGGGCGTTCCACATGACGCGCATCGCCGCGCGCTTCGGGATCACGCCCAATCAGGTGACCACGATCAGCGCGGTCTTCTGCGTGATCGCCACCTGGTGCTTCTTCACCGGCGATTACTGGCCCGGCCTCGCCGCCGGCCTGTTCATGATGATCCTCGATACGGTCGACGGAAAGCTCGCGCGCTGCACGATCACCTCGTCCGCCTGGGGCAATGTGTTCGATCATGGCATGGATCTCGTCCATCCGCCCTTCTGGTGGTATGGCTGGGGCGTCGGGCTGATCGCCTATGGCCGCCCGCTATCGGAGACGGATTTCTGGCTGAGCATGGTGGCGATCATGGGCGGCTATGTGATCCAGCGGCTGATCGAGGGCGCGTTCATCGCTCTGTTCGGCATCCACATCCATGTTTGGCGTCGCTTCGACAGCTGGTTCCGCCTGATCACCGCGCGGCGCAATCCGAACATGGTGATCCTCACCGCCCTGCTCGCCATCGGCCGGCCCGACTGGGGGCTGCTGGCGGTGGCGTGGTGGACAGTGATCTCGCTCGTCGTCCATCTCGTGCAGCTGGCGCAGGCCATGTTTGATCGCGCGCGTGGGCGCCCGGTGAAGAGCTGGCTCGAATGAGCGAGGCGAGCTGGACCGCGATCCTGCTCGCCGGTCAGCGGCCCGGCATCGATCCTCTCGCCCATGCGCTCGGCGAAAGCCGCAAGGCCAAGGTGAAGGTGGGCGGCGAGGCGATGCTGAGCCGCGTCGCGAAGACGCTGCTGGCGGCCCCGGCCATCGGCCGCGTGGTCGTGATGGCGCAGACGCCCGAATTCCTGTTCGACGGCGATTGCGCGTGGATGGCGGAGGAGCCGCGCATCGGCACGGTCCATTCGGACAGCGGCATCGCCACCAGCGTCGCCGCCGTGGCGGGTACGGCCGCCGCGCCCTGGCCGGTGCTGGTGACGACCGCCGATCATCCCCTGCTCACCGTGCCGATGATCGAGGCGATGATCGCGGGTGCCGGCGATGCGGATGTCGCGGTCGGCGTGGTCGGTCGGCGTACGCTTCTGGCCGCCTATCCCGACAATCGCCGCACCTGGCTGAAATTCGCGGGCGAGGCCTGGTCGGGCGCCAATCTGTTCGCGCTGCAATCGGATCGCGCGCAGGTGGCGCTGAAACTCTGGAGCGAGGTGGAGCGCGATCGCAAGAAGGCGATCAAGCTGATCTCCCATTTCGGCCCCTGGCTGGCCGTGCGCGCGATCACGCGCACGATCACGCTGGATGCGGCGATGCTGGCCGTGGGCCGCAAGTTCGGCATGACGGCCAGGCCCGTGGCTCTGCCCTTCGCGGAAGCCGGGATCGACGTGGACAAGGTCAGCGATCACGAACTGGCCGAGGCGATCCTCGCCGCACGCGAGGTGCACTGACCGGATCACCTCTGCGAGCGACGCATCCTTTCCCGACGCGGGAATCCGGAGTGCGTCGCCTCGCTCGCAAGGGCGGGCAAGATGTCGTTCGCCCGCGTAGCTCAGATCGGCGCCTTGTCGGCACCCTTGGCGGAAAGGCGGCGCCCGTAATGGTGCCAGGCGAAGATGGCGAGTGCGCCGCGATGCGGGCTCCAGGGGCCGGACAGGCTCCGCACCAGCTTCTCGGCCGGGCGCGCGTCATGGCCCAGCAGGTGGCCGATCTCGATCTGCACGGCGAGGTCGCCCGCCGGCCACACGTCCGGCCGACCCTCCGCGAACAGCAGATAGATTTCCGCCGACCAGCGGCCGATGCCCTTGATCCGGGTCAGCTGCGCGATCGCCTCCTCGTCATCCTCGGGCAGGTGCGCCAGATCCAGCTCGCCGTTCGCGATCAACTCGGCGAGGCTCTTCACGTAGGAGATCTTCTGGCGCGACAGGCCCACCGCGCGCATCGATTCGTCCGGCGTGGCGACGATCACAGCCACGTCCATCGTCGGCCCGATCAGCGCCTCCAGCCGCCCGTAAATGGCATTGGCCGAAGCGGTCGACACCTGCTGGCCCACGATCGTCCGCAGCAAGGCGACATGGCCGCGCACGCCGGTGCGGGGGGCGGGATAGCCGTGCAAGGCGAGCCCCGCCGCGAAGGCGGGTTCCACCTTCGCCAGCGCATCCAGCCCGCGCCGCAGGTCGCCTTCGCTCAGTCCCATCCCGCGCCCCTGCTTGCATCATGTTAGTCCGCGCCATAGGAGCGCCCGCATCCTACCTAGTCCGGAGCCCGCAAATGCCCAAGCTGATCGTCACCCTGCGCGATGGAAGCACGCAGGAGATCGAGGGCGAGGACGGCCTGTCGGTGATGGAGGTCATCCGCGACGCCGGGATCGACGAACTGCTCGCTCTGTGCGGCGGCTGCTGCTCCTGCGCCACCTGCCACATCCATGTCGATCCGGCCTTCGCCGATCGCCTGCCGCCGATGAGCGAGGATGAGAGCGATCTGCTCGACAGCTCCGACACGCGCGACGAAACCTCGCGCCTGTCCTGCCAGGTGCCCTTCAGCGCGGCGGTGGACGGTCTGGCGATCCGGATCGCCGAAGAGGATTGAGGAAGGGGTGGGGTTTGGCCCGCAGGCTCAAGCCCCCCTTTATTTCGAAACGCCCAGGATCCGTTCGTTCTGAGCGAAGTCGAAGAACGTGCCGCAAGCGCCGCGCGTGAAGCCCGTGCTTCGACTTCGCCCAGCACGAACGGATAAAGGGAGAATGGTCGAAGGTTAGCCCCGCGTCGCCAGCGCGTAGAGCGCGATGGCGGCGGCGTTCGAGATGTTGAGGCTTTCCACGCGCGGGCTGATCGGCAGCCGCGCGAGTTCGTCGCAATGCGCCTCGGTATTCTGGCGCATGCCCTCGCCCTCGGCGCCCAGCACCACGGCCACGCGCGCCGTGCCGATCGCGTCGTTGAAGGTGCGCTTGCCGGCGCCCGTCAGCCCGATCCGCCAGAAGCCCGCCTCGCCAATCTCGTCGAGCGCGCGGGCGAGGTTCACCACGCGCACCCACGGCACGAATTCCAGCGCGCCCGAGGCGGCCTTGGCCAACGCGCCGCCTTCCGGCGGGGCGTGGCGGTCCTGCGTGACGATGCCCAGCGCATCGAAGGCGGCGGCCGAGCGCAGCACCGCGCCGACATTGTGCGGATCGGTCACCTGATCCAGCACGATCAGCGGGCGCTGGTTGCTCTCGCCGCGCTCCAGCAGGTCGGCCAGCCAGATGTCGTCGAGCGGATCCACCTCGATCACGATGCCCTGGTGCGGCGCATCGCCGGGAACCAGCCGCGCGAGATCGGTCACTTCGGCGAAGCTCGTCGGGATATGGTCGGGAAATCCGCCGAAGGCCGCCGCCGCTTCACGCGTCACCCAGATGCGGCGAATCGTCCGCTCGGGATTGGCGAGAGCGGAAGCGACGGCATGACGGCCCCAGAAACGGGGCTTGCCGGAAACGGGCTGGGAGGGGCGATGACCACGGCGCATGCGGGGTCGATTAGCGCCTCCGCGTGACAAGCGCGAGCCCCGCTCGTCGCGACGGAAAATAGCGACGGGTGGATGCATGGCGGGCCGAACGACCCCGGAAGACATGCGGATGGGTGTGGGCGTAACGTCTCCCAACGCGCCCGCGCACTGCAAAGTTATGCCCTTAAATCCCGCTTAACCATCTTCGCCGCATTAGGATGAGGCAGGGTTCGGGTTTGCCGACACGGCAAAACGCAACCTCACGAAGAGGCGCTGTCGTGCGGATACGTGAAGGACTATGATGTCGCTACAAAGCCGGGTTCCGTCGGTGCTCGATCGCGAAGGCGAGACGGTCGCGCGTTCGCGCCCGGTTCCAGCGCTCTCCCCCGAGGCGACCACGCCATCGGCGACCCTTGATCCGCAGGATTGGGGCGCGGTGCGGCGACAGGGCCATCGCATGCTCGACGACATGTTCGATCATCTGGAGGGGCTGGCCCAGCAGCCGGTGTGGCAGTGCGCTCCCGATCATATTCGTGCGGCGATGCGCGCGCCATTGCCGATCGAGCCGGTCGATCTGGCAGAGGTCCATGCCGGCTTCCGCGAGACGATTCTGCCGTATGGCAGCGGCAATATCCATCCGGGCTTCATGGGCTGGGTGCAGGGCGGAGGCACGCCGGTGGGCATGCTCGCGGAAATGCTGGCGGGCGGCCTCAACGCCAATCTGGGCGGTCGCGACCATATGCCGATCGCCGTCGAGCAGCAGATCGTTGCTTGGATGCGCGAGATATTCGGCTTCCCCTCCACCGCCGACGGCCTCTTTCTGACGGGCACCTCGCAGGCCAATTTCGTCGCGCTGCTGATCGCACGCACGCGGGTCTGCGGGAGCGGTGTGCGGACAGGGGGCGTGCGGGCTGGCGACAAGCTGGTCGCCTATGCCTCCGAGGGCGTGCATGGCTGCGTGCCGCGCGCTATGGAAATGGCCGGTATCGGCAGCGACAATCTCCGGCGGGTGCTGACCAACGAGCGGGGCCAGATCGATCTCGCGGCGCTGCGTCGCCAGATCGTTCGTGACGAGGCGGACGGTTTTCGGCCCTTCCTCATCGTCGGTACGGCCGGCACGGTGAACGTTGGGGCCGTGGACGATCTGGCAGGTCTCGCGCGCATTGCGGCCGAGCATCGGATCCATTTTCATATAGATGGCGCGCTCGGCGCGCTCGGCATTCTTTCCGACGAACTCGCGCCGCTCTTCGATGGGATCGAACTGTGCGACAGCCTCGCCTTCGATTTCCATAAATGGGGGCAGGTGCCTTACGACGCCGGCTTCCTGCTGGTGCGCGACGGCGCATGGCAGCGCGAAACGTTTGCGTCGCCCGCCGCCTATCTGACGCGCGCCAAAACAGGGCTTGCGGCTGGCGAATGGTGGCCTTGCGATACCGGGCCCGATCTCTCGCGTGGTTTCCGGGCGCTCAAGACGTGGTTCACGCTCAAGACCTACGGCGTGCGCGCGCTGGGCCATGCCATGGCCGCGAGCTGTCGTCTCGCCCGCTCTCTGGCCGAGCGGATCGCGCATGAGCCGGATCTGGTGCTGCTCGCGCCGGTGGAACTGAACATCGTTTGCTTCGGCTATGCATCGCGCGACGCTTTGGATGACGGGGCGATCAACGCGCGGATCGTCGAGCGGCTTCACGCCATTGGGGAGGTTGCGCCTTCGCTGACGACGATCGGCGGCAAGCCCGCGATCCGCGCCGCCTTCGTCAATCACCGCACGACCGAGGCGGATGTGGACCGGCTGGTCGAGTCTGTGCTGGCCGCCGGCGGCGACCTTTTATCCCGCGCCTGAGGAGCTTGATTTTGCAAGACGCGATTCCCGCAATCGACGCACGGAGCGAGATCCTTGGGCTGCACCGCGTGCTGCCGATGGCATTCAACGAGATCGATGTGTCCGGACACTTGCAGGCGCTGGCCGACCGCATCGTCGTCGACGCGCGCGACGCTGCGGCGATGATGGACATGTCGATGCTGCTGCAAGCTCACAGCTTCGCCGATCAGGCACGCTCTCTGCTCGACGAGGCCACACGCATACAAAAGGATTTCTGCATCGTGCATGGCGACGGCAGCGGCATTCGCCTGCTGGCCTTCGTCACGCCCGGTGACTTCATGGCCAATACGCCGCTGGATTTCCTGCTCAACGGATCGAACGCCGTCCTGTGGCTCCATTTCGTCGATGGCGATACGGCCGATCTCCGCAATCTGCCGGCCCATGACGTCGCCTTCTTCGCGATCGGCGAGGCCAATCACCATGGTCCCGTTCTGACGCGCATGGCGGAGCTGCTGGCCGGTTGGGACGGACCGATCATGAACAATGATCCGACGCTAATTGCCGGCCTGACGCGCGACGGTGTGAGCGCGCTGCTGGACGACGAACCCTCGATCCTCGTGCCCGCCAATCGCCGCTTCCCGCGCGATGCGCTTGCGGCCGTGGCGGCGGGCGCTGACGCTATGCAGGTGCTGGGAAGCGCTTTTCCGCTCATCGTGCGGCCGATCGGCACGCATGCGGGCCATGGCATGGACAAGCTGGACGATGAGGCCGCCATCGCGCGTTACCTGGACGGCGAGGGCTCCACGCATTTCTATGCCGCGCCGTTCATCGATTATCGGGGGGCGGAGGGCTGGTTCAGCAAGCAGCGCATCGTGTTGATCGATGGCAAGCCCTATCCCAGCCACCTGGCACTCTCGGACCACTGGATGGTCCATTATCTCAATGCCGGGATGATGGAGAACGCGCGCAAGCGGGCCATAGAAGCGGACTGGATGGAGAGATTCGACGACGATTTTGCCGTTCGCCATCGCGCCGCATTCGAGGCGCTCTATCGCCGCATCGGGCTCGATTATTTCGGGATCGATTGCGCGGAACTTCCTGACGGCCGCCTGCTGGTGTTCGAACTCGACGTCGCGATGGTCGTCCACGATATGGATGACGTCACCGTCTTTCCTTACAAGAAGCCGGCGATGCAGGCGCTGTTCGACGGCTTCGTCGCGGCAGCCGAAGCCAGGCGTTTGCCGGTCCTGGAGTACGCCGCCTGATCCCGATCGTAGATGCATCGGATGGCCGATCGGCTGCGAAATCAGTGGGCGGACCTCCGCGCCGGATTGATCATTCTCCGCCAAGAATGAGGCTGGGTGGGGCCTGCCGTATCGAATCATCTCGACGATGCTGAACATGCGCGGCGGCGCGAGAGCGTGGCTCGCCAGAGGTGGCATCGTGCCCGCAATGGGGAAGGATGGTGGACAGGGCTGGATTCGAACCAGCGTACGCTTGCACGGGCAGATTTACAGTCTGCTGCCTTTAACCACTCGGCCACCTGTCCAGAGGCGTCCCGTAGGGAGGCGGCTCATTGGCGAAGCGGTCGCGGCGCGTCAACCCCGTGTCGGCTGCATCTTTGAAACATATCGACGCACGTTGACGAAGGTGCGCTCCCGATGGCAGGGGAGCGCACACGGTGCGGGTATAGCTCAATGGTAGAGCGGTAGCCTTCCAAGCTTCATACGCGGGTTCGATTCCCGCTACCCGCTCCATTCCCGTCCCTTCGAATCGCGTTTCCTCATGCCGGCCGCAGCCGATAGGTGGCGAGCAGCCCGTGCATGTCGGCCGAGCCCTTTTCGGTCAGCGAGACGACGAAGATGCGCCCGTCGCTGGGATGCGGCGTGCGCCGCACCAGATCCTGCGATTCGAGCACTCCGATCCAGCGCAGCGCCGTCGTCGTCGGCACGGCGGCGGCGCGGCACAGACGCGAGATGGAGCTGCGTCGCCCCTCCTCCTCGGCCACGACCAGATAGAGCAGCATGTCCCAGGCCGGGTCCGCGAACAGCTGATCGGGCAGCATGGTCTCGCGCTTGCGCCGGAAGGCCAGGATCTCGCGGGCGATGCGGCCCGGCCTCCGGGGGGCGCCGTCGTCGTTTTCGCCGTGGGCGCGCGGCTCGATCCCGCGGTCAGTCTGTTCCGGGCCGGACGTGGTGAAGGCGGCGGAGGGCCGTTCCGATCGCGCCGTCACGGGCGCGCCGCCATAATGAAGCGGCCGCGCGGCCGATGGTCCGTTCCGCCGGGCCGGGCGCGGTCCGCAGCCTGTGGCGCAGCACCCCGGTCGCCAGCACCGCGAGTTGCGGATAGATCCAGAGCTGGATCGTGTTCTTGTAATAGCCCGGTATGTCCGTCACGCGGAGCAGCATGGCGAGGTGCGACAGCACCACGATCGCCTGCATCGCGGCGAGCCAGCCCGGCCAGTAGCGATCGGCGCGCAGCATCAGCCAGACCAAAGCCACCAGCGTGAGGCCGTCCGCCACCGCGACGCCGATCTCCGGCGCGTGATAGCGTTGCGCCGAATGCCGGATCAGCGCCCAGGTGAGGACCATGCCGGCGAGAAGGATGGACGCCGCCCAGCGCTCGGGCTTGCCGCCCCGCCGCAGCGCATAGGCGCAGACGAGCAGGAAGGTGCAAAGCGCGAGCACTGAGCGGAGCAGCGGAGACATGAACCTGATCGACCACGAGGCCGACCGTCCGGTCAAGGATCGATCGGCCCACGATCAGGCAGCCTTGAGCGCGCCCGAGGTCAGATATTCCTGACACACGTCCCCCACGCTTACCACCGGCAGGCCCAGTTGCTGGCCCATTTCGGCCATCTGGCGGTGAATATTCAGGCTCTCGGCGCGGAAGGCGAGCGCCTCGGTGACGAGGCGGCCGGCGCGGGCCAGCGTATCCTGATCCTGCATCGGGCTGAGCGAGCGGGCTTCGCTCGCGTCGACGAGGATCGTGATCAGGTGGGCGGACTTGCGCAGCGTGGCGGTGCTGGCCGATTCCACGTCGCGGATGGCGCGGGCGACGGCGATGTCGGTGGCGATGAACGAGGACATGGCTTCTCCTTCGCGGCGAAGCTGTCGCCGCGTCATCTAGGGTTGATGGATCGTCAAATCAGTGCCTGCCGTAGACCCACAGCAGGGCGACCGTCGCCGCGAGCAGCAGGACGGTCCGGACGAGCAGCATGCTGATGCGCTCGTAAGTGTCGTGTTGGTTGCGTCTCCCCTGTTCGGGGGACGGCTCCGGCCAATCCCGTACGGAAGTGACGAAGGCGACATTCTCCTTGGGAAGGGTGTCGACTATCGAGTCCGGCTGCCGCGCCCCCTGGTTGCTGACGACCTGAGGAGGCAGGAATTCGCCCATTTTGGAAAGGGTTTGCGGCTCATTAGTGAGCCGATCATCAGAGGATTCCAGGTGTCGGCGCAGGGCGTGCGCGGCGGCCCAGCGGTCGCTGATGCCGATCTTGGTCTTGGCGGTCTGCACCTGATTGTTGACCGTCGCGGGCGAGATATTCAGCGCGCGCGCGATCTCCTTCGTTTCCATTCCCTCCGCGACGAGATGCATGATCTCGACTTCTCGGGGGCTCAGCCCCAGCGGTTTCGGTGACTTCATGCTGAACAGAATGGCAATGCATTGTTTCGAAAAACAAGCGCGGACAGTGGATTATCGAAAAGCGCGGTTTTCAGGGCACGATCGCGGCGTGCGGGCGAACCCCCGCACGCGATCCGGCCGGATCGCGTGCGGATCGGGCGTTAGAAGCTCATGTCCTGATAGATTCGCGACAGGTCTCCTGACCATTCGCCCTCGTAGAGATCCAGCAGCCGACGCGCCGGTTCCTTGCCCGAGGCGACGATCTCGCGCAGCGGATCGAGGAAGCCCGTCTCATTGTCGCCGGAGGCGTTGAGGCGTCCGCGCGCGGCGAGCCCGGCATGGGCGATGTCGAGGATTCGCCGACCCAGTTCCTGGAAGGTGCGCCCGCGCGGACCCTTCGTCGCGAGGCCGAGCCTGGGCACCTGTTCGCGGATGCGATTGTGATCCTCGATCGTCCAGTGCTTCACCTCGTCCCACGCGGCATCCAGCGCCTGATCGTCGTAGAGCAGGCCGACCCAGAAGGCCGGGAGCGCGCAGATTGTGTTCCACGGGCCGCCATCGGCGCCGCGCATTTCGAGGAAGCTCTTCAGGCGCACTTCGGGGAAGGCGGTGGAGAGATGGTCCTTCCAATCCTCGATCCGCGGCGTCTCGCCCGGCAGGACGGAGAGCTTGCCATCGAGGAAATCGTGAAACGAAAGGCCGGCCGCGTCGATATAGCCGCCGTTGCGGAACACGAAGTACATCGGCACGTCGAGCATGTAATCGGCGTAACGCTCGTAGCCGAAGCCGTCCTCGAACACGAAGGGCAGCATGCCGGTGCGGTGCGGATCGGTGTCCGTCCAGATGTGGCTGCGATAGGAGAGGAAGCCATTGGGCTTGCCCTCGGTGAAGGGTGAATTGGCGAAGAGCGCGGTGGCGAGCGGCTGCAGCGCCAGGCTCACGCGGAATTTCTTCACCATGTCCGCCTCGCTCGCATAATCGAGGTTGGTCTGGATGGTGCAGGTGCGCAGCATCATGTCGAGGCCGAGCTGGCCGACGCGCGGCATGTGGCGCAGCATGATGTCGTAGCGACCCTTGGGCATGATCGGCAGCTCGGCGCGGGTCTTGTCCGGCCAGAAGCCAAGGCCGAGGAAGCCGATCCCCAGCTTCTCGCCGATCTCCTTCACCTGGGCGAGATGGCGGCCCGTCTCCGCGCAGGTCTCGTGCAGGTTGTCGAGCGGCGCGCCCGACAGCTCGAATTGGCCGGCGGGCTCCAGACTGATCGCGCCGTCCGGGCCGGAGAGGGCGATGATATTCTCGCCCTCATAGACCGGCTCCCAGCCGAACTTGGTCATGCCGATCAGCAAGGCGTGGATGCCGCCCTTCTCGGCATAGGAAGGCGCGCGGTGGGTGGCGTCGTTCCAGTAGACGAATTTCTCATGCTCGGTGCCGATCCGCCAGTCGGCCTTGGGCTTCTCGCCCCTGGCGAACACGCCGATCAGATCGGCGCGCCCTTCGATGAGAGGGTCATGGCCCGTGTCGGCTGCGCGCGTCGTCATGGCTCGCGCAGATAGCGACGCCGGGGTCGTTCCGCTAGCGGCTTGCGGAGGGAGTGATCATTGGCCGGGCGCGAGGCCGCTCGCTTGGTAGATCGTTTCGGCGGTCGACGGCGTTACGGCGATGATCTCGGCCAGCGCGCGCTTCTTGTCGGCGGCGCGGCTGTAATAGGCCTTGGCGATGCGATAGCCGACCCAATAGGCAAGGTCGCCGGGATGAGCGGGGTCGCCGGGGCCGTTATAGAGCCAGTCGCTCGTGTCGGTCTTGGACCGCTCGGCGGCGAAGCGGGCGAGGATTTCGGCTTCGTGGCCCTTCGTCCAACGCCGGAGGTGCTGATAGGAAACGCCGCCCGACGTCAGTTCGCCGACGAACTCCGCGCCGCCCTCGATCATCGCGACGAACAGGAGCGGGACGTCGGGCGATTCCACCGCCGCTCCGGGCTGCTGAACGTGCGCATATTCATGCGCGATCACGTGGACGAAGCGGCTTTCGATATCGGGCTCCAGATAATCCGCCGAACAGAGCATTTCGAGACCAATGAGGACGCCGGTCGGGCTGGTAGTGCCACCGGTGCTGTTTCGGCCGATCAGGATCGTGATCGGTGGGAACGTGGCGGGCGGATACCGTTTCGCCAATCGCTCAAGCGCGGCCGAGAGGCGCTGGCGAACGCGGGGCAGAACGGGCGCGCAGGAACGGGCGCGTTCGTAGACGGCGGGTTTCCTGGCGATGGCCTTCTCGATCGTCTCACCGCTCAGGGCGCGGAGCCTGGCGAAATCGTGGAGGCCGGGCGAGCCGTCGTCGACATAGGCCTGGAGATCGGCGACACCGGGATGGCCTTGGGCGGCCCCGTAGATGCGGAAGAAGCGATCGACGTCGGTCGTGACGATCGTTGGGCTGGGAGCGGCTGCCAGCGCGAGCCCGGCGAGCAGCGGGATCATCGCCAGTCGCCATAAAGCGTCATCCAGGCCGCCAGCGCGGCGGCGGCGGCCGTCTCGGCGCGCAGGATGCGGGGGCCGAGCGAGATGGGAACGGCCTTGGGATGCGCGCGGATGCGGGCGCGCTCCTCGTCGGTGAAGCCACCTTCGGGGCCGATCAGGATCGCGGCGGCGCCGGGCGCGACGCTGGCGATCGGCTGGCCGCCGGCCTCATCCGCGAACAGCAAAGCGCGATCTTCGGGCCAGTTCGCCAGTACCGCCGTAAGCTTTTCCTGATCCGCCAGCTCCGGCAGTGCGGTGCGGTCGCATTGCTCGGCCGCCTCGATCATGTGCGCGCGCAACCGTTCGGGATTCGGCTTGTCGACGATCGAGCGCTGGGTGAGCACCGGCTGGAGTCGCGCGGCACCCAGTTCGGTCGCCTTCTCGATCAGATAATGCAGCCGATCTTTCTTCAGCGGCGCGAACAGCAGCCAGATATCGGGCACGGCCTCGCGCTCGCGCAGCTTGGCCGTAATGCGCAGCCTCACGCTGCGTCGCCCTGCGTCGTTCGTTTCGGCCAGCCATTCGCCGGTGCGATCGTCGAACAGGCGGACCGGGTCGCCCGCTTTCAGCCGCATCACATTGGCGAGATAATTGGCCTGCGCGCCGTCGAGCGTCAGCAGTGCGCCGTCGGAGAGCGGCTGGTCGAGGAACAGGCGGGGCGTGCTGGCGGGTGGCCAGGCGGGGGTGGCAGGCATATTGCCGTCTGTAGCTTTGGCGGCCATGGGCGAGAAGTATGCCCGATATGATCGTTCCCGACAGCGAGGGCCGCGGCCTGCTCGCCCGCCTGCCCGGACGGGCGCGCGATCTGATCCAGCTCGCCCGGCTCGATCGGCCGATCGGCGCGTGGCTGCTCTTCTGGCCCGGCGCCTGGGCGATCGCGCTGGCGGGGCAGGCGGTGGCGCGCTGGGATCTGATCCTGTGGTTCGCGCTGGGTGCGGTCGCGATGCGCGGGGCGGGCTGCGTCTATAACGACATCGTCGATCGCGATCTGGACAAGCGCGTGGCGCGCACGGCGGCGCGGCCTCTGGCGAGCGGGCGACTGTCGCTGAAGCTGGCCTGGGGCTGGCTGCTCGCGCTCTCGCTGGTCGGGCTGATCGTGCTGCTCCAGCTGGAGCGGACAGCGCAGATCGCGGCGCTCGCCAGCATCGCGCCGGTCGCGGCCTATCCCTTCATGAAGCGGATCACCTGGTGGCCGCAGGCGTGGCTGGGAATCGTCTTTTCGTGGGCGGCTCTGGTCGGCTGGCCGGCGGTGACGGGATCGATCGATGCGCCGTTGCTGTGGCTCTATGGCGGATCGATCGCGTGGGTGATCGGCTACGACACGATCTACGCGCTGCAGGATATCGAGGATGATGCGCTGGCCGGCGTGAAGAGTTCGGCGCGGGCGCTCGGCGCGCATGCGCGTGGCGGGGTGACGGGCTTTTATGCGGTGGCGCTCGCCTGCTGGGCGATGGCGTTGTGGCGGGTCCGGCCCGAGCCGCTCGCCTTGGTCGGGCTGCTGCCGATGGCCGCGCATCTGCTGTGGCAGGTGGCCGGGCTTCGCAAGGAAGACCCGGCCGACGCGCTCGCCCGCTTCCGATCGAATCGGTTCGCGGGTCTGCTGATGTTTCTCGCCTGTCTGGTAGTGGGTACGACTTCGCTTTGATCCCGTCGCACTCCTGCGAAAGCAGGAGCCCAGGGTTGAAAGCGGGACGCCCGCAGCTCTGGGCTCCTGCTTCCGCAGGAGCACCGAGGGGTCAGGCGGCCAGCGCCGACACGTCGCCCAAGGCCTTCTCGATCGCGGCGGTGCGCGCGTCCGGGCCGAGACCGATGCCGTCGGCGGCGATGAATTCCGGCGTGATGCCGATGAAGCCGAACACGCTGCGCAGATAGGTTTCGGTATGCTCGAGGCTCTCGGCGGGCGTGCCGGCGCCGTAATGGCCACCGCGCGACAGAGCGACGATCACGCGCCGGCCGCCCAGCAGGCCTTCGGGGCCGGTTTCGGTGTAGCGGAAGCTCTCGCCCGCGATCGCGATCCGGTCGATCCACGCCTTCAGCTGGGTCGGCACCGAGAAATTGTACATCGGCGCGCCGATCACGACGATGTCGGCGGACTGGAGCTGCTTCAGATCGTCGCGCAGATCGGGATTGGCGGCGGGCAGGGTGGCGATCGTCATGTGCGGAACCGGCTCCGCCACCAGATCGCGCGTGATCACCTCGATCGAGGGATCGGCCTTGCGGAACTGCTCCACGATCGAGGCGGTGAGCTGACGGCTGACCGATCCTTCGCCGAGGATGCTGGAATCGATGTGGAGCAGTTTCATTCTGTCGTGTCCCGGTATAAATAAGTGACCGAGGATCGATATGTGACCACCCCCGTGGTCCACAAGGAGGCACAATTTTGTCACCCGGGCACATGGATGTGACCATCGAACGCGAGCGGATCGTCGAAGTGTCGGCGCCAGCCGAACCGGAGGGCGCGGCGGATCACAACCCCGCCGCGTGCAGCCGCGTCGCGCCCATCCTCCAGCGTATCGGCGACAAATGGAGC
Organism: Sphingomonas sp. AP4-R1; assembly: GCF_013113735.1. Lineage (NCBI taxonomy): Bacteria > Pseudomonadati > Pseudomonadota > Alphaproteobacteria > Sphingomonadales > Sphingomonadaceae > Sphingomonas > Sphingomonas sp. AP4-R1. The sequence continues at coordinate 381,905 of NZ_CP053346.1, read as the reverse complement.
ATCCTGATCGTGATGACGCTGGCGGGCGGCCCGCGCCGCTTCAACGAGCTGAAGCGGCAGATCGGCGGCATATCGCAGCGCATGCTGACGCTCGCTCTGCGCGGGCTGGAGCGGGACGGGCTGGTGTCGCGCCACGTGACGCCCACGATTCCGCCGCGCGTGGATTATGCGCTGACCGAACTCGGCATGTCCCTGCGCGCGCCGATGATGACGATCGGGGCCTGGGCGAACGAGCATTACGACACGATCCAGGATGCGCGCGCGCGGTTCGATCGCGGGGAAAAGGAGGCATGAGGGGTAGCCCGTGCTTTCGTTCGTCGGTTTGAGTGCCTAAGGGCAGGGCATGACCTCCGTTTCCGAAGATCGCGTCGCCGCCCTTGTCGAAGCCGCGCGGCGCGCCGGCGCCGACGCCGCCGACGCCGTCTATTATCGCAGCGAGAGCACCCAGGTGCAGGTTCGGCTCGGCGCGCTGGAGGATGTGCAGCGTTCGGACGGCGAGGAGATCGGCCTGCGCGTGTTCGTCGGCCAGCGTTCGGCGAGCGTTTCCTCCTCCAGCCTGACCGACGATGCGATCGCGGCGCTGGTGGAGCGCGCGGTGGCGATGGCGCGCGAGGCGCCCGAGGATCCCTATGCCGGGCTGGCTCCGGCCGATCGTCTGCTGACCGGTGCGGCGCCCGAGATCGATGGCGACGACGGTGCGGATCCCGCGCCGGATCGTCTGCGCGAGCTGGCGCTGGTGGCCGAGGAAGCCGCGCGGGCGGTGGCGGGCGTCACCAACAGCGAGGGCGCGGGCGCGAGTGCGGGCCGCACGGCGATGGCGCTGGCGACCAGCACCGGCTTCGTGCGCGGCTTCTCCTCCAGCGGTTACGGCCTGTCGGCCAGCGTGATCGCGGGCGAGGGCGCCTCGATGCAGCGCGATTACGCCTATCATTCGACGCGCCATCTCGCCGATCTGGAGGCGCCCGAGGCGATCGGGCGGCGCGCGGGCGAGCGCACCGTCGCGCGCCTCAATCCGGGCAAGCTGCCTTCGGGGCCGATGCCGGTGGTGTTCGATCCGCGTGTCGGCTCCAGCCTGATCGGGCATCTTGCCGCTTCCGTCACGGGATCGGCCATCGCCCGCAAGACGAGCTTCCTGCTCGGCATGCTGGGCGAACAGGTGTTCGCGCGCGGGCTTTTCCTGCGGGATGATCCGCATCGCCCGCGAGGCCTGCGCAGCCGCGCCTTCGATGGCGAGGGGCTTCCGACGCAGGCGATAGACCTGATCGACGATGGCGTGCTGACGACGTGGCTGCTCGACAGCGCCTCGGCCCGTCAGCTGGATCTGGCGCCGACCGGCCACGCCACGCGCGGCGGTTCGGGCGCGCCGGGCGCGGGGACGAGCAACCTCTATCTCGACAAGGGCGCGCTGTCGGTCGCGGAGCTGATCGGGGACATCAAGACGGGCCTGTTCGTGACCGAGCTGATCGGCCAGGGTGTGAACATGGTGACGGGCGATTACAGCCGGGGCGCGTCGGGCTTCGCGATCCGCGACGGCCAGCTGGCCGAGCCGGTGGCGGAAGTGACGGCGGCGGGCAATCTGAAGGAGATGTTCCTGCAGATGACGGCGGCCGACGATCTGGTGTTCCGCCGCGCGCATGACGTGCCGACGCTCCGCGTGGACGGGATGACCGTTGCCGGCGCCTGACGCCGATCTGATTTCCGCGATCGCGGACGCCGCCCGCGAGGCGGGCGCGCTCGCCGCGCGTCGTTCCAGCGATGCCTATCGCCAATGGGAAAAGGTGCCGGGCCATCCGGTGTGCGAGATCGACCTGGAGGTCGATGCTTTGCTGTTCGATCGGCTGAAGAGGATCGATCCCTCTGCCGCGTGGCTGTCCGAGGAGACGGCCGACAGCCCCGAGCGGCTGGGCGTTGAGCGCGTGTGGGTGGTCGATCCGATCGACGGCACGCGCGATTATCTGCGGCGGCGGCCGGGCTGGTCGGTCTCGGTGGCTCTGGTGGAGCGCGGGCAGCCGATCGTGGGCGTGCTGGAAGCGCCGGAGCGAGGCGAGACGTGGATCGCGGCCAAGGGCCTCGGCGCGACCCTCAACGGTGCGACGCTGCGTGCGGGTGACCGGACGACGCTGGCGGGTGCGCGGGTGCCGGCGGATACCTTGCCGAAGGTGGATCAGGATCTGGTGGCGATGCCGCGCCCCAATTCGATCGCGCTGCGCATCGCGATGGTGGCGAATGACGAGGTGGATCTGTGCGCCAGCCTGCGCTGGGGCAGCGAATGGGACATCGCCGCCGCCGCCCTGATCGCGGAGGAAGCGGGCGCCGCCGTCACAGATCCGCTGGGCCGGCCGATCCGCTTCAACAAGCCGGTGCCGGAGGTGTTCGGCATATTGGCGAGCGGACGGGCGCTGCATCCGGTGGCGCTGGAGCGGTTGGCCGAACGCGCGCAGGCGGCTGACCGGTAGGGATTAAATCCGTCCCGATATCGTCATTGCGAGCGCAGCGAAGCAATCCAGTTCCTCGCGTTTGGGACTGGATTGCTTCGCTGCGCTCGCAATGACGAGGATGTTGGAATGAGGCGGGCGGCCGACCCTACCCCTTCTTCGGCACGCCCAGCCTTGGCAGATCGATCGCGGGGCAGCGGTCCATCACCACCTTCAGGCCGGCGGCTTCGGCGCGGGCGGCGGCTTCTTCGTTGATCACGCCGATCTGCAGCCACACCGATTTGGCGCCGATCGCGATCGCCTGATCCACCGCCTCGCCCGCCGCCTGCGGGCGGCGGAAGATATCGACCATGTCGATCTCCTCGCCGATCTGGTCGAGATCGCGCCATACATATTCGCCGTGGACATGCTCGCCCGTGATCTGCGGGTTCACCGGCAGGATGCGATAGCCCCAATCCTGCAGCACGCGCATCACGCCCCAACTCGGCCGGTCGGGCCGATCGGAGGCGCCGATCACCGCGATCGTGCGGGTTTCGGCGAGCAAAGCTGCGATATCGGCGTCGGTCGTGAGCGGCATGTCCGGTCCTTTCTGCACGCTCCGTTCGTGCTGAGCCTGTCGAAGCACGGGCTGAGTGCGAAGCCCGTCCTTCGACTTCGCTCAGGACGAACGGAGGAGAGGTCGGTTCGGAATCAGAACACCGGCGAGGCCGAAGGGTTCAGCCAGGTTTCGATCTGCGCGGCGATGGCGTGGAAGGGGGCGGCGTCCGGCCCGTCGCCGGCGGCGGGGGGCATGCCCGCATCGGAGGCGGTGCGGATGCCGCGCGCGAGCGGAATGCGGCCGAGGAAGGGGAGGCCCAAGGCCGCCGCTTCCGCCTCGGCACCGCCCTGCCCGAACGGATCGGAGATTTCGCCGCAATGGGGGCAGGCATAGCCCGCCATATTCTCGACGAGGCCGACGATCGGGATCTCGGCCTTGAAGAACAGATCGATCGCGCGCGTCGCGTCGATCAGGGCCAGATCCTGCGGGGTGGAGACGATGACCGCGCCGACCGGACGATGCTTCTGGATCATGGTCAGCTGCACGTCGCCCGTGCCCGGCGGCAGATCGAGGATCAGCACGTCGGTCTGGCCCCAATGCGCGTCGACCAGCTGGCTGAGCGCGCCCGCCGCCATCGGTCCGCGCCAGGCGATCGCCTTGCCCGGCTCGATCAGCTGACCCATCGACAGGATCGGCACGCCCCAGCGCGTGGGCACCGGGAACATGATCTTGTCCTTCGCATCCGGCCGATCGTGCGCGTCGAACAGGCGGGGCTGCGAGGGGCCGTAAATATCGGCATCGACGAGGCCGACCTTCACGCCGCGCCGGGCCAGTGCGACCGCGATATTGGCGGCGACCGTCGATTTGCCGACTCCGCCCTTGCCGCTGGCGACCGCGATGATGCGCCGCTGCGGCCGATCGGCGGTGAGCAGGATGCGCGCCTCGGACACGCCGGGCACGGCCAGCAGCGCCGCGCGCACGGCCGCCTCCAGCGCCGTGCGATCGACCGCCGCCAGCCCGGCCACATCCACGATCACGTCGGCGCGCCCACCTTCGAGGCGGGGCGCGGAGGCGCGGCCGGAGGCGAGCAGCCCACGGCCGCTGACGGGATCGGAAACGCTATCGAGGGCGGCGGCAAGGAGGGGGAGATCGCTCATGCCGCGCGGTTAGAACCAATCGGCCGGGCAAGCACTGTTTTTCCGCAGGGACGGACCCTATAAGGCCGCGCATGGATGCAAGTGGGCGGCTGGAAGAGGCCGGAGCGGTGTTGAACGAGGGCGGCCCCTGGGGCGGCGGTTCCGGTGGCGGCGATGGTGCCGGCGGCGGAAGCGGCGGTCCCGGTCGCAATCCCTGGGGCGGAGGCGGCAAGCCGTCCGGAAAGCCCGGCCCGTCCGCGCTGGACGCGCTGGTGCGGCGTGGACGCGCGCGCTTCGGCGGCGGGGGCGGCGGTGCCGGCGGCAATGGCCTGCCGCAGCTGCCCGGCGCGATCTGGGCGTGGGGCATACTCGGCCTCGTCCTGCTCTGGATGGCGCTCACCAGCACGCACACGATCGGCCCGCAGCAGCGCGGCGTGGTCACGCGCTTCGGCAAATATGTCGGCATGCTGCAGCCGGGCCTGCGCTTCTCGCTGCCGGCACCGATCGACATCGTCACGAAGATCGACGTCGACAATATCCATGTCGTCGACATCGACGGCGGGGCCGCCGGTGCCAGCGGCCAGAATCTGATGCTGACCGGCGACGAGAATCTGATCGATCTCGCTTATTCGGTGCGCTGGAACATCCGCGATCCCGAACTTTTCATGTTCGAACTGTCCGATCCCGAGGGCACGATCCGCGAAGTGGCGGAAAGCGCGATGCGCGAGCAGATTTCGAACGTGACGCTGAATGCCGCGATCGGACCCCAGCGCGCGATCATCGAACAGCGCGTGGCGCTGCGCATGCAGGAATTGCTGGACGAATATCGCGCCGGCGTCGCCGTGCAGGGCGTGGCGATCAAGCAGGCCGATCCGCCGGGCGAGGTGATGGACGCGTTCAAGGAAGTGTCCGCCGCTCAGCAGCAGGCGCAATCCTATCTGAACCAGGCGCGGGCCTATGCCACGCAGAAGACCGCGCAGGCGCAGGGCGAGGCCGCCGCGTTCGATTCGGTCTATCAGCAGTACAAGCTCGCGCCCGAGGTCACGCGCCGTCGCCTCTATTATGAGACGATGGAGAAGGTGCTGGCCAAGACCGACAAGACGGTGCTGGAGGCACCCGGCGTCACCCCCTATCTGCCCATCCCGCCGAAGGGGGCGTCCAAGTGAACGGCTTCGATTCGATCCGCCGCAACCCGATCTTCTGGGGCGGGCTGGTGCTGGTGGTGCTGGGCGTCCTGTTCAGCGTGTTCCTGGTCGTTCCGGAAACCAAGCAGGCGCTGATCGTGCGCTTCGGCATGCCGAAGCGGATCGCCAACGGCTATGATTCCAAGGAAGAGTTCGGGCGCACCGGCGCGGGCATCGTCTGGCGCATTCCGGGCATGGAATCGGTCGTCTGGGTCGACAAGCGCGTGCTGGATTTCGACATGCAGCGCCAGGCGGTGCTCTCCACCGATCAGCTGCGGCTGGAGGTGGACGCCTTCGCCCGCTATCGCATCGTCGATCCCGTGCGGATGTATGTCTCGGCCGGCAGCGAGCGGCGCGTGGGCGAGGCGCTGAAGCCGATCCTGGGCTCGGCGCTGCGCAACGAGCTGGGCAAGCGCCCCTTCCGCGATCTGCTCAGCCCCGAGCGCGGCGAGATGATGGAAGACATCAAGACCGCCGTCGCGCGCGTCGCCAAGCAATATGGCGCCGAGATCGTCGACGTGCGGATCAAGCGCGCCGATCTGCCCGATGGCGCGCCGCTGGAGAGCGCGTTCAACCGGATGCGCACCGCGCGCCAGCAGGAGGCCAAGTCGATCGAGGCGGGCGCCCGCCGCGAGGCGCAGATCCTGATGGGCGAGGCGGATGCCAATGCCGCGCGCACCTATGCCGAGGCCTATGGCAAGGATCCGGGCTTCTACGATTTCTACCGCGCGATGCAGAGCTATCGGGCGACGTTCGGCACGGATGACGATCAGCCGCGCGGCAGCAGCCAGATCATCCTTTCGCCGGACAGCGAATATCTGCGTCAGTTCCGGGGCGGGAAGTAATCCGCAGCGGTCGACGCAAGGAAGACCCGGTCGGGCGCGGCGGCCGGTTGGGCCGTCGCGTGCGATGCTGCTCCTGCCGGCGTGGCAATATCAGGTCGCATAACGTAACAGAGCGGACCTTCGCTGTTCAAAATACGTTCAGGGCAAAAGCAACAGTCTGATCACGTCGCCCGACGCTCCCGTTTCTCGGCCGGGCGTATTTTTCCCAGGAGGATTGCCCACGTGCGCTATGCCTATGCCATCACCGCCGCCATGCTTCTCGGTGGTGCGGCTGCCACGGTAACCCTGCAGCAGCCGGTCGGCGCGCAGGTCGCCCAGAATGCGCCGTCCCAGATGGCCGCCGTCGCGCCGCGCGGCGCGCCGATGAGCTTCGCCGATCTCGCCGCCAAGCTGCAGCCGGCGGTGGTGAACATCTCCACCACGCAGAAGGTGCAGCTCAAGCAGCAGCAGCAGAATCCGTTCGCGGGCACGCCCTTCGATGAATTCTTCCGCCGTTTCGGCGGTCAGGGTGGCCAGGGCGGCGGCGCGACCCCGCAGACGCGCGAGGCCGTGTCGCTGGGCTCGGGCTTCATCATTTCGGCCGACGGCTTCATCGTGACCAACAATCACGTGATTTCGGGCGTGCCGACCGATCAGGGCAAGGTCACGATCTCGTCGATCAAGGTGACGCTCACCGATCGCAAGGAATATACGGCCACCGTCGTCGCCAAGGATCCGACGTCCGATCTCGCGGTGCTGAAGATCGACGCGAAGAACCTCCCCTTCGTGCAGTTCGGCGATTCCACCAAGTCGCGCGTCGGCGACTGGGTGATCGCGATCGGCAATCCGTTCGCGCTGGGCGGCACCGTGACCGCCGGCATCGTCTCGGCGATCCACCGCAGCATCGGCAGCGGCCCTTATGACCGCTACATCCAGACGGATGCGGCGATCAACCAGGGCAATTCGGGCGGCCCGATGTTCGATCTCAACGGCAACGTGATCGGCATCAACACCGCCATCTATTCGCCCACCGGCGGCAATGTCGGCATCGGCTTCGCGATCCCGGCCGAGCAGGCCAAGCCCGTCATCCAGCAGCTGATGAAGGGTACGCCGCCGAAGCGCGGCTATTTCGGCGTGGTGATCCAGCCGATGGACGACGATATCGCCGCCGGCCTCGGCCTGCCGAAGGACGTGGGCGAGATCGTCGCGCGCGTGGAGCCCGGCCAGCCGGCCGCGCGCGCCGGCATCCAGCAGGGCGACGTGATCGTGAAGGTCAACGGCACGGACGTGACGCCGGACAATACCCTGTCCTACATCGTCGCGGGCCTGCCGGTCGGCAGCCGCGTGCCGGTGGAATATATCCGCAACGGCAAGCATGCGACCACCACGGCGGTCGTCACCCAGCGTCCGTCCGAGGATCAGCTCGCCAGCGCCGTCGGCGATGACGATGAGGACGGCCCGATCGGCAACGGTCAGGACACGCCCGCGGTCAAGAACGCGCTGGGCGTCACGCTCCAGTCGATGAGCCCCGGTATCGCCCGCCAGATCGGCGTGCCGGAGACGACGACGGGCGCGGTCATCACCTCGGTCGATCCCTCCAGCGACGCGGCGACCAAGGGCCTGCAGCCCAAGGACATCATCGTCGCGGTCGGTCAGCGTCGCGTCGCGACCGTTCAGGAAGCGGCGGCGGCGGTGGAAGCTGCGAAGAAGGCCGGGATGAAGACGGTGCTGCTGCTCGTCCAGCGCGGCACGCGTCCGGCGCAATATCTGGGCGTGGATCTGACGGGCAAATAAGCCCGTCGGGTCGTCAGGCGGTGACGGGAGAGCCCGTCGCCGCCGCCTTTTCTATCGCCACCAGGTGACGGAGCGTTCGGTGACGAGCGCTCCGCGCATCTCCTCCGGGGCCGGCTCGAAGCGGGCGCGATCCATCATGCCTTCGCACGTCGCCTGATCCAGCGCGGGGGCAACGCTTTTCACCACCGTGCAGCTGGTCGGCACGCCATTGGGGCCGAGGGACAGACGCACGCGCACCACGCCGGCATCGTTGTTGTGGAGCGAAATGCGGCCCGGACGGGCGGCGGCCGTGTTCGCGGTGACGGGATGCGGTTCGCGCACCGCATCCGCAGAGGATCCGGGGGCGGCGGTCGCCAGAAGCAGGGCAAGCACAGACACCATGCCGACATCCTAGGCGGCATCGGTAAACACCCGATGCGGCAACAGGGTTAATCACCGTTCAGCATGATCAACGATCGCCGCCGCATCCCGGATCCGGCTGATCGTAAACGGGTGTGAAAGTCGCCATCGTCCCGCTCGACTTGGCCCCGTCTCCGGCGCAAAGGCTGCGGGGGCAACAAGGAGCATGCGATGAGCGATCCCACCGGTCTTTTCGTAGGCGCGACGGCGGCGGGCGAGCGGCAGATGCTGGAGCTGAAGCGCGCGAACCGCCACGGCCTGATCGCGGGCGCGACCGGCACCGGCAAGACGGTGACGCTGCAGGGGATCGCGGAGGGTTTTTCCAAGGCGGGCGTGCCCGTGTTCGTGGCGGACGTGAAGGGCGATCTCGCCGGCCTTGCCATGGCCGGATCGCCCACCGCCAAGACGAACGAGGCGTTCACGGCGCGCGCGGCCGAAATCGGCATGAGCGACTGGGCCTATGCCGACAATCCGGTGATTTTCTGGGATCTGTTCGGCCAGGCGGGCCACCCCGTCCGCACCACCATTTCCGAGATGGGGCCGCTGCTGCTGGCGCGGCTGATGGCGCTGAACGACGTGCAGGAAGGCGTGCTGAACCTCGTCTTCAAGGTGGCGGACGAGCAGGGGATGCTGCTGCTGGACCTCTCCGATCTGCAGGCGATGCTCGCCTGGACGGCGGAGAATGCGGCCGATCTTTCCGCCAGATACGGGAATGTCACGCGCGCGACGGTGGGCACGATCCAGCGCCAGTTGCTCCAGCTGGAGGCGCAGGGCGGCGACGGCTTCTTCGGCGAGCCGGCGCTGGACGTGAAGGACATGATGCTGATCGACGAGGCCGGGCGCGGCACGATCAGCGTGCTGGCGGCCGACAAATTGATGGCGGCGCCGAAGCTCTACGCCACCTTCCTGCTCTGGCTGCTGTCCGAACTGTTCGAGACGCTTCCCGAGGTGGGCGATCCGGACAAGCCCAAGCTCGTCTTCTTCTTCGACGAGGCTCATCTGCTGTTCGACGATGCGGCACCGGCCCTGATCGACAAGGTGGAGCAGGTGGTGCGCCTGATCCGGTCGAAGGGCGTCGGCGTCTATTTCATCACGCAGAATCCGATCGACGTGCCGGATGACGTGGCCGGCCAGCTCGGCAATCGTGTGCAGCACAAGCTCAACGCCTTCACGCCGCGCGAGCAGAAAGCGGTGACCTCCGCCGCGCAGACGTTCCGCGCCAGCCCCGGTCTGGATGTCGCCACCGCGATCACCGAGCTGAAGGTGGGCGAGGCGCTCGTCTCCCTGCTCCAGCCCGACGGCGCGCCCGCACCGGTTTCGCGCACGCTCGTCCGGCCGCCCTGCTCGCGCGCGGGGCCGCTCACCGACAAGGAGCGCGCGGTGATGATCTCCACCTCGCCGGTGGCGGGCAAGTATGACACGCCCGTCAATCGCGAGAGCGCGGCCGAGATTCTTTCCCAGAAGGCCGGCGACGCGAAGGCTGCGGTCGAGAAAGCCAAGGCGGATGCCGAACTGGCGAAACAGCAGGCCGAGGCGGCCAAGGCGGCCGCCGCACAGGCCAAGCTCGACGCGGCCGAACAGGCGCGGCGCGACAAGGAGGCCGAGCGCGCCGCCGCCGCGCAGGCCAAGGCCGAGGAGCGCGCCCGCATCGCCGCCGAGCGCGAGGCGGCCAAGCCCACGCTCACCGACAAGATGATCCAGTCGGCCGCGCGATCGGTGGCGTCGTCCGTCGGCCGTCAGGTGGCGGGGCAGCTGGGCAGCCAGCTATTGCGCGGGCTGCTGGGGGGATTGTTCAAACGATAAGACGAGGGTGCCAGTATCGCGGGGTAGGCCGATTGTGGTGCAAGGGCTAAGCTGCCGGTTCATGCAGCCGACAAGGGCGGAGGCCAAACGCATCCGTCGATCAGCGCGAACCTATTGGTGGTCGCATCGCACCCGCACCTCTATAGGTCTTGCTCGCCGTCGCGCACTCGCCCACAATCGCAATTTGGTAAGAAGACAAAGTGGACGGAATTCAGGTGATTCAGCAAACGGGAGCGGAAAGGCTTGTAGAGGCGCTGTACTACGGTATTTTAGGGCGGGCGCCGGATGCCGCTGGTCTGGCCGTAAATACTAAAATACTGGAAGGGTCAGTCGATTTTTCGCTTGCTGCGGATATGGCGATCAATTTTCTCCATTCGGACGAGGCTCAGCAGAAGCGGGCCCTTGCTGGTTGTCGCGAACCGACCCATGTTCGGGTTCTGTCGCTGGGAACTCATTGTGCCGCTGCGTGGGCTATAAAATCAGCCGAACTCAAGCAGGCCTCGTATCCCTTCGACTGGATCTTCTCGAGTGCAGATATCGTGCTCCATTGCCTTCAGGATGATTTTGAAACCTTTCTCGATGCGGCACACTATGCAGACATAGACGGCCAGGCATGCAGCCACCGATTCTACATGGAGGCATATGGAGAGCACCGACTTTTCAATCATCGTAGCCCGCTCGTTGAAGGAGGGTACGATTATTACCGGCGGGGCGTCGCGAGATTTCGGCAAGATGTCTATGGTGGAACCGGTTCGCTGCTCTTTATGCTTGGATCAATCGATAAGGCGGCCCCCTCTCGCTTTGAAGCGTTGGCCGACCTTCTCGACCAGAGGGCTCCCCATGCATCGCTCTTGATGGTTTCCGTCTTGCCGCCCGATGAGATCGGCCGCATCGGCTTTTCGGATCTGGCAGGCCGGGGTCGTCACAAATCGCTGCTTTACCGTCCGAATTCTACCCTCGGCCCCCTCGAATTCCCCAGGCCGATCGACAATCTGATGATCAGAGCTTTGCTCCAGAGCGAGATATAAGCTCGTCAGTCGCATCCTGCGATTGAGAGCACCAGGCAGCTCCGATACATTGTCCAGATGGCCACCACCCTCGAAACCCCCACCGTCCCTACCGTCAGCCTTGCCGATGAGGCGCGCGATCCGATCGGGTTCGCACAGGCACTTGGCGGATCGTTCGAGCGCTATGGCTTCGCGATCGTCGCCGATCATGGCGTGCCGCCTGAAGTGATCGCGCAGGCCGATGCGACGGCCAAGGCCTTCTTCGCGCTGCCGGATGACGTGAAGCGCCAATATGCGAATGCCAGCGGCGGCGGCCAGCGCGGCTATATCCCGTTCGGGATCGAGACGGCGAAGGGCGCCAAGGCGCACGACCTGAAGGAATTCTGGCATGTCGGGCGCGAGCTGCCGGCGGGCGATCCGCTGCGCGACGTGATGCCCGACAATGTCTGGCCCGCCGAGATCGAGGATTTCCGCCGCGCCCAGCTCGCGCTCTACGATGCGCTGGAGGATGCGGGGCGGCGCCTTCTCACCGCGATCGCGCGCTATCTGAACCTGCCCGCCGATTTCTTCGACGCCACGATCGAGAATGGCAATTCGGTGCTGCGCCTGCTCCATTACCCGCCGATGGGCCCCGACGGCCCCAGCATCCGTGCGGGCGCGCACGAGGATATCAACACGATCACGTTGCTGCTCGGCGCCGAGGAAGCGGGGCTGGAGCTGCTGGATCGCGACGGCAACTGGCTACCCGTCCAGCCCAAGCCGGGCGAACTGGCGATCAACGTGGGCGACATGCTCCAGCGGCTGACCAACAATGTGCTGCGCTCGACCACGCACCGCGTGCTGAATCCGGCGCCCGAGCGGCGCGGCTTCGCGCGTTACTCGATGCCTTTCTTCCTGCACTTCCGGCCGGATTATCTGATCGAAACGCTGCCCCAGTGCGTCGGCCCCGATCGGCCGAACCTCTATGCGCCGATCACCGCGCACGACTATCTCTACGAGCGGCTGCGCGAGATCAAACTGGTGTGATCCGGCTCCGGCTTTCGCGGCGTCTGCATATCTCGCCGCTGCGGTGGCGCAGGGTGCACCCAAGGCGGCTGCGATTGTGGTCGGAATAGCGGCAGGGCTTGAGTGAGGCGGTTGGTGAGGTCAGCATCCGAGAAGAGCCCACCCCAAAACCGTTCGTGCTGAGCGAAGTCGAAGCACGTGCTACAAGCGATGTCCCCTGAAGCCCGTCCTTCGACTTCGCTCAGGACGAACGGGTTGAGGGGCGTGCGAGGCTGGCTTTCGGTCGATTCCCACGAAAAAGCCCGGACGGTTTCCCGCCCGGGCTTTTTTTACGCCACGCTACTGAACGTCCGTTCCGGATCCGGCGTCCCGGATCAGAAGAAGAAGCTGTTATAGACCGTCACCACGCGGCCGGTGCGGACGTCGACCAGGACGACATCGTTGCCGTAGCGGACCCAGCGGCGGCCATAAGCGGCGGCGGGCAGGCGATAGCGGACGGGATCGATCCAGTAGCGGCGATCATAATAGAGCCGGTCGAAGCGATAGCCGGGCGCAATCGGGCGATAGGCATAGCCGCGCGGGCCGACATAGGCCGGGCCCCGGAACACGTTCGGGTTGCCGCGGCGATAATCGCGCCAGTCCTCACGATATTCGCGGCGGGCCTCGCGCACGTCGCGCTGCTGATCGCGGACCACATGCGGCGGCGCGCCGTTGCGGATCGCGCGGTTCACGTCGCGCTGTTCCTCGCGAATGTCCTGCCGATCGTGCCGCAGCTCGCGATTCTGGGCCGAGGCGATCGTGGGCACCAAGGTGGCGGCCATCAGGCCGGCGATAATGAGCTTACGCATGGTTTCACTCCTTTCATCAGGATCCGGCGGCGCTCCCCGATCGGGGGAGGGTGGGGAGGACGCCGCCGGTGTCTCGGGTCAGTTCCGGCGGATCACCAGAAGAAGCCCGGGATGGCATCGACGACGCGGCCGGTGCGGGTGTCGATCAGCAGCACGTCGTCATAATAGCGGACCCAGCGATAGGGGCCGTAAGCGGGCGGAAGCCGATAGGCATAGGGATCGTTCAGCCAGAAGCCGGAGCCCCACAGCAGGCTCGGCAGCACGGCGCCGACCGAGTAGCGGCGATAGCCATAGCCCCAGCCGCGCGGCGCGATGTAGCCGCCGATGTGGAACTGGTTGCGGTTATAGTCGCGATAGCCGCGCCAGTCGTAGCGCCGGTCCTGTCGCCAGTTGCTGCCCACCCAGCGATCGTTGCTCGGGCGGCCATTGTCCCAGCGGCGGTCGTCGGGGCGGCGGCCGTCGAAACCGGGGCGATTGTCGAAGCCGGGGCGATTGCCGAAACGGGGATCGTTGGGGCGACCGTTGAAGCCGGGGCGATACTCCCCGCGATTGTCGCCGGGGCGCCCATCGAAGCGGCGGCCGTCGTCGCGGCGATCATTGCCGCCCGGCTGCGGATTGCCCGCGCCGAAGCGGCCGGGGCCGCCGTCGCGGTTGAATCCCTCGGGGCGATCGGGGCGGCCGGTGCGATCCGGCTCCTGAATCGCGCGCTGCGGATCCTGGCGGTTGCGCTGCCAGTCTTGCGGGCCCCGCTGCTGCTGGTCCGGCCGGGCGCCCTGAAAGCCGCGCTGGCCCTGCTGCTGCTGCTGGGGGCGCTGCTGGTCGGGCCCACGCTCCTGACGTCCGCCCCGGTCCTGATCGTCCGGGCCACGCTGTGCCACGGCCATCGCCGGCAGGCTGACGCCGACCGCGGCGGCGAGAAGCAGCTTTCCGATCCTCTGCATCACCCTCACTCCAAGGCTCGCCGGCCGATGCCGGGAGCGTGAGAGAAGGTTTGCACGATTCGCGGTGAGCCGTTGCTGAATCCGTCCTTCAGCGTGCAGAAAGGTACATGAACGGTTTCGTTACCTTCATTCAGGCGGCGAAGCGCGTCGTTCAGCGCTTCGGCGGGGCGGCCGGCGCGGGGGGCGACAAGGCCGGCACGGCGGCGGCGGCATCGGCCGGGTCGATCTTGGGCGGGGGCGCGGCCGAGATCGGATCGCCGCCCGCCAGCGCCTCGCCCGCGCGGCGAATCGCGGCGCGGATGCGGGGATAGGTGCCGCAGCGGCAGAGATTGGTGATCGCCTCGTCGATCTGCTCGTCGCTGGGGCGCGGGGTCCTGGCGAGCAAGGCGGCGGCGGCCATGATCATGCCGGACTGGCAATAGCCGCATTGCGGCACCTGCGCCGCCACCCACTCCTGCTGCACCGGATGGCCGCGATCGGCGGTGAGGCCTTCGATGGTCGTCACGAAGCTGCCCTCGATCGATCCGATCGGCACCTGACATGAACGGCGGGCAACGCCATCGACATGCACCGTGCAGGCTCCGCACTGTCCCGCGCCGCAGCCATATTTGGTGCCGGTGAGATTCGAGGCGTCGCGCAACGCCCATAAAAGCGGAGTCGCGGGGTCCAGCTTATAGTGGACGGGATCGCCATTGACGGTGAAGCTGGTCATGGGAATGCCTATAGTGTGAGTTTCAGCTGCGCTGAAACCCGCACCGGCCCGCAGCCCCACCCGACCTCCCCATATGATACTTCCGTTGGGAGGTGGGGTGGGCGTGCGGGTCGGTGCGGTGCCAGGATCGGAGAATCCGGGCCAGGCCCAATAAAAAACGCTGGGTTGAAGACTCGTCCCGTCGCTGCTAGGGGCGGCGCCTTCCGGCAAAGGTGTTCACGCGCCCGCGCCGAATCGTTTCAGACATCATGATGACGCCGACGGACGCGTCGGGCATGTGGAGATCGTTCGGTTTATGCAGATCATCGTTCGCGACAATAATGTCGATCAGGCGCTGCGCGCGCTCAAGAAGAAGCTGCAGCGCGAAGGCGTTTATCGCGAGATGAAGCTGCGCCGGCATTATGAGAAGCCGTCGGAGAAGCGCGCGCGCGAGCGTGCCGCCGCCATCCGCCGCGCCCGCAAGCTGGAGCGCAAGCGCGTCGAGCGCGATCAGGCCCGGTAAGGCCTGATGTCGGAGGTCACCGCCGTTCCGCTGCGCCCGGTCAACAAGGCCGGGCTCGCGGCTCTCTTCACCAGCATCGGCGTGCTGATCGTTGTCGGTATCGGCAGCGCTTATGCCACGACGAAGGCGCCCGTGATGCTGGCGATGCCGCCGGCCGAGTTCCTGGCGGCCAACGCCAAGCGCTCGGGCGTGAAGACGACGGCCTCCGGCCTCGAATATCAGGTGCTGACGGCGGGCGATGGCCCCACGCCGACGCTGGCCGATGCCGCGCTCGTCGAATATAAGGGCAGCCTCACCAGCGGCCAGGTGTTCGATGCGTCGAAGCCCGGCCAGCCGGTGCCGATGCAGATCGGGCAGGTCGTCCCCGGCTTCGCCGAGGCGCTGACCCTGATGCCGAAGGGCGCCAAATATCGCGTCTGGATCCCGCCGCAGCTTGGCTATGGCGAGCGCGAGGCGGGGCCGATCCCGGCCAATTCGGTGCTGGTGTTCGACATCACGATGCACGAATTCGCCGCCGTGCCGCAACCCAATGCCGAGATGATGAGCGCGCCGCATGCCGACGGGACGCCCGGCACGCCGCCGCCCACGACGATCCAGTAATCTGGCCGGTCATTCGGGCAGCTCGGTAGAGCGATCAAAGCGGGGCTTCGGCCCCGCTTTTTTTATGTGTGCGGCTGTTTGGGTGCTTCCGTCATTTCCGCATCCGCCGTGCGGTTCGATCCGCGACGGCAGGTGCCAATGGAGCCTTGGGGGCGTCAGACATCGTCATTGTGAGCGCAGCGAAGCAATCCAGATCCGACGGTGCGGGACTGGATTGCTTCGCTGCGCTCGCAATGACGGGAGTTTCGTAAGAGGTTGTCGGAGCCAGATACGTTAGTCAGGGCGCGAAGCCGCGCCGTCTCCTCAGGCCGCTTCCTCGGCGGCCGCAGCCTCGGCCTTTTCCGCCTTCAGCGCGGAGCTTTTCTCGAGCAGCACCTTTACCATCGCCACCATCGGATCGGCGAGCGCCAGCCCGAGAATGCCGAACAGCGCACCGAACAGCAGCTGGCAGCCCAGCACCAGAGCGGGCGGCAGATCGACCGAACGGCGCGCCACCATCGGCACCACCACATAACCGTCGAACGTCTGCACCGAGACATAGACGACGATCGCCCAGATGCCCGTATCGGTGCCCGCCGAGAAACCGACCAGCACGATCAGCACGCCCGAGACGATCGCGCCGATATTGGGGAGGAAGGCGAGCAGGCCCGTCAGGATGCCGAGCAGGGTCGCCATCGGCACGCCCACGATCTCCAGCGCGATCGCGACGAACACGCCCTCCAGCGCCATGCCCAGCAGCCGCCCGGCCATCAGCCGGCGCAGCGTGGAGCCCATTTCCTTGGTCGTCTCGTAGAAGCTTTCGCGATTCGCCATCGGCAGCATCCAGGCGATGCCGCGCTCGTAGAGGCGCGGCTCCATCGCGATGAACAGGCCGAGGACGAGGATCATCGCCATGCTGGACAGCGCGCCCAGCGCGGTGCCGAGCGCGGCCGTCACCTTGCCGAACGAGCCCATCAGCTGCTGGCCGATCTCGCTCACGCCCGAACCGGCGGGGAGGAAGCCGCGCTCGTGGGCCCAGTCCATCCAGCTCTGCAGCTGGTGGGTGACGACACTCTGCAGCGCCTGCGCCTGCCCGGTCAGCTGGGTGCCGGCGAAGGCGAGGAAGGCGACCATCGCGGCCGCCACCAGCGTCGCCACGATCGCGAGACGGATGCCGCGCCCGACCGGCAGGATGCGGCCGAGCAGGCGCACGCCGCCGTCCAGCATCTGCGCCACGACGATACCGCCGATGATCAGCAGCAGGGGCTCCGACAGGAACCACAGCAGCAGCACCGCGACGACGACCGCGACCCAGACGATCGCGCGCTTGAACTCGCGCAGCGTCAGCGGATCGCTATTGTCCGTCGGGCCGGGGGCTTCCTCGCGCGTGCCGGCGCCATCGCTCACTTGGCGGGAGCGCCGGCGTCGTGGCTCGGGTGCAGGTTGATGCCCGCGCGGCCGCCGCGCAGCGCGGTGAACCAGGTCAGCGGGTTCCAGATCTTGGTGGAGCCGTCATAGGAGAAGGTGATGAAATCGGCGCGGCCGCCGAGATTCTCCCACGCGACCGGGCCGCCCAGGCCGAGCTGCCACGTCTCGTAGCGGCTGTCCGCGCTCTCGTCGCGATTGTCGCCCATCACGAACACATGATCGGCGGGCACGGTCACGGGGCCGTAATCGTCGCCGGTGCCGGGCTGGTAGCCGAAATCGACCGTGTCGTAGCTCACGCCGTTCGGCAGCGTCTCGCGGAAGACCGGCAGCTCGCAATAATCCTTGCCGTCCGGCCCGGTCTTGCGCGCCTGCGATTCCAGCGGGGAGGCGCACGGGACATTGTCGTCGATCGGCAGCATCTTCACGCCCATCGACACGCGCTTCACCGGCTTGCCGTTGAGCGAGAGGATGCCGCGATTCACTTCGATCGTGTCGCCCGGCAGGCCGATCACGCGCTTGATATAATCGCTGTTCTCGGTCGGCGGCTTCAGGATCACGACGTCGCCGCGCTCCGGCATCCGGCCGAGGATGCGGCCCTTCATGAAGGGCAGCACATGGAAGGAGGGCGAAACGTAGGACCAGCCGTACGGATATTTCGTCACGATCAGCCGGTCGCCCTTGATCAGGGTCGGCATCATCGATTCGCTGGGGATGTAGAAGGGCTTGGCGATGAAGCTCCACACCGCGAGCACGCCCAGCACCAGCCAGACTATACCGCGCAGTTCCGCCCACCAGTCGGTCTTCTTCGGATCGGGCTTGCTCTTGGCGAGCGGCGGCGGGGCGGCGAGATCGGGAGAGGTATCGCTCAAGTCCGGTCCTTAAACTCTGCCCTCGACCTGGCCTACAGCGGCCGGGCTTCGAGGATGACGAACGCCTGCGCCCATGGATGATCGTCGGTGAGCGTCAAATGAATGGTGACCGCGTGGCCCGGCGGGGTCAACGCGTCAAGCCTCGCCTTCGCTCCGCCCGTGAGCGCGAGCGTGGGCGCGCCCGAGGGCAGGTTCACCACGCCGATATCGTGCATGAACACGCCCGCCTTGAATCCGGTGCCGACGGCCTTGGAGAAGGCCTCCTTGGCGGCGAAGCGCTTGGCATAGGTGCCGGCGCGGGTGAGCGTGCGGCGTTCGGCCTTGGCGCGCTCGATATCGGTGAAGACTCGGTGCGTGAAACGCTGGCCGAAGCGATCGAGCGACTGCTGGATCCGCTCGATATTGCAGAGGTCCGAGCCGAGACCGATGATCATGCAACCCTCTCCCTATGGGGGAGAGGGTGAGAGCGGGCGGTGTGCGATGCGGCCACACCCTCTCCCGCCCACTCGGCTGCGCCGAGCGGGGCCCTCCCTCTCACCCAAGGGGAGAGGGGCGTCATCGCGCCGCGTCCATGAGCTCGCGCATCCGGCGCACGCTGGCGTCCAGCCCGACGAAGATCGCCTCGCCGATCAGGAAGTGGCCGATGTTCAGCTCCGCCAGTTGCGGGATCGCGGCGACGGGCATCACATTGTCGTAGGTGAGGCCGTGCCCCGCATGCGGCTCGATCCCGTTGCGCGCGGCGAGCGCGGCGGCATCGGCCAGGCGGCGCAGCTCGGTCGCCAGCGCCTCGCCTTCGGCATGGGCATAGGCGCCGGTGTGGAATTCCACGACGGGGGCGCCGAGATGGATCGCCGCCTCGATCTGGCGCGCGTCGGGCTCGATGAACAGGCTCACGCGGATGCCCGCGTCGTTCAGGCGCGCGATCAGCGGCTTCAGCCGATTATGCTGCCCGGCGGCGTCCAGCCCGCCCTCGGTCGTCACTTCCTCGCGCCGTTCGGGCACGATGCAGGCGGCGTGGGGGCGGTGGCGCAGCGCGATCTCGACCATGTCCTCGGTCGCGGCCATCTCGAAATTGAGGGGGAGGGCGATGCCGCCGATCAGCCGGGCGATATCGGCGTCCACGATATGGCGGCGATCCTCGCGCAGATGCGCGGTGATGCCGTCCGCGCCCGCCGCCTGCGCGATCTCGGCGGCGCGCAGCGGATCGGGCGTGAGCCCGCCGCGCGCATTCCGCACGGTGGCGACATGATCGATATTGACGCCGAGGCGCAGGCGCCCCGGCTCGCCCAGGGGCGACGTCAGAGCCATCAGGCGGCGGCCCGGCTGCCGGGCTTGATCGCCGGGATCGCCGCCAGCTCCGGCGGCAGCGCGTCCGCCTCGTAGCTCGGCACGTCGAGGCGGATCAGCGGGAAGAAGGGCACACCCAGATCGACGCGCCCGTTCGAGCGATCGACCAGCGACGCTGCGACGATCACGGTGCCGCCCGCCGCCTCGATCGCCCTGATCGCCTCGCGCGAGGACAGCCCGGTGGTGACGACATCCTCCATCATCAGCACCTTGGCGCCCGGCGTCAGCGCGAAGCCGCGCCGCAGCTCGAACGTGCCGGTCGGCCGCTCGACGAACATCGCGTCCAGCCCCAGCGCGCGGCCCATTTCATGCCCGGCGATCACGCCGCCCATCGCGGGCGAGACGACGGCGTCCAGCTGATCGCGAATCTCGGCGGGGATGCGCGCGGCGAGCGCATCGGTGAGCTTCGCGGCGCGGGCCGGGTTCATCAGCACGCGCGCGCACTGCAGATAGCGGGGGCTCCGCAGCCCGGAGGAGAGGATGAAATGCCCCTCCAGCAATGCGTCGGCCGCACGGAATTCGGCGATCACCTCGTCTTCGGTCATGCCCTTGTCTCCTCGCGTGGCCCGATCGCGCGGCAGATAGACGCAGCGGGCCCGGCTCTCAACAAGGTTGCTCAACGGCTTGCATTTCTGCGCGAACAGGTGTTGGGATAGGGAAAATCGGCCGGAAGGGCGCTGAGGGGGCACCTCGGCGTGATGTTTCGGTTTCGCCGCTGAGCCATGCGCGTCACCGGGGGGGAAAGAGAGTGCTGCTGAAGACCGTTCGGGCCTTGATTCTCACTCTGCTGGCCGTCCTTGCGGGCGCCGCTCCCACTTTTGCCCAATCCGCTCCGGCTCCCGCCGCTGCCGTGCCGCCCGTGGCCGAGGCATCGGCCGCGCCTGCTGCCGCGCCGGCGCCTGCGGGCGCCCCCGCCGAGGCCGCCGCAGCGCCGGCTCCAGCCCCGGAGCCTGTCGCCAAGGTGCCGGACATCGTCCATGCCGCGCCCACGCCGGGCATCGGCCAGCCGACCGACTCCATCCGCCTGCAGACGCAGATGACGCCGATCGGCGAGGAGGCGGTGCGCTTCCACGATATCATTCTCGTGCCGATGATGGTCGTGATGTCCGTCTTCGTGCTGCTGCTGCTGATCTGGGTGGTGCTGCGCTATCGCGCCGCCGCGAACCCCACGCCCTCGCGCACCTCGCACAACACCGTGATCGAGGTGATCTGGACGCTCTTCCCGGTGCTGGTGCTGGTCTCGATCGCGGTGCCGTCGATCCGGCTGCTCGCGCATCAATATCATCCGCCCAAGGCCGATCTCACCGTGAAGGTGATCGGCAACCAATGGTATTGGACCTACCAATATCCGGACAATGGCGACTTCGAGGTCGTGTCCAACCTGCTCAAGGAAAAGAGCGAGGTGAAGCCCGGCGCGCGCTTCCGCACCGATGCGGACGGGCCGCGCCTGCTCGCCGTCGACGAGCGGATGGTGGTCCCGGCCGGCGCTGTCGTGAAGGTCATCACCACCTCGAACGACGTGATCCACAGTTTCGCGATGCCGGCTTTCTGGGTGAAGATGGATGCGATACCGGGGCGCCTGAATGAAACATGGTTCAAGGTGGATCGACCGGGTGTGTATTTCGGCCAATGTTCGGAGCTGTGCGGCGCCCGCCACGGCTACATGCCGATCGCGGTGGAAGTGGTGAGCAAGGCGCAATATGCGCAGTGGGTCGCCTCCAAGGGCGGCACGATGCCCGGCGCCAAACCAGCCGCCGTGAAGACTGCCGCCGCCACGCCTTCCTCGTCGCTCACCGTCGCGCAGAACTGAGGCTCCCAGCATGACCGACATCGCCGCGCATCCGAGCCACTTCCATGCCGAAGACGAGCATGAGCATGGCCATCATCATGATGCCGATCACAAGCCGCCCTTCTTCGCGCGCTGGTTCATGTCGACGAACCACAAGGATATCGGCACGCTCTACCTGATCTTCGCGATCGTGGCGGGCATCATCGGCGGCGCGATCTCGGGCGTCATGCGCGCCGAACTCGCCAAGCCGGGCATCCAGATCCTGACGATGGCGTGGCCGCTGGGCGTCGGCTCGGTCGCGACGATGGACGAGGCGCTGCATCACTGGAACGTGCTGATCACGGCGCACGGCCTGATCATGGTGTTCTTCATGGTGATGCCGGCGATGATCGGCGGCTTCGGCAACTGGTTCGTCCCGATCATGATCGGCGCGCCGGACATGGCGTTCCCGCGCATGAACAACATCTCGTTCTGGCTGCTGATCCCGTCCTTCATCCTGCTGCTGGGCTCCACCTTCGTCTCGGGCGGAACGGGGCTGGGCGCGGGCACGGGCTGGACGGTCTATGCGCCGCTGTCGACGACGGGCTCGTCAGGGCCGGCGGTGGACATGGCGATCCTGTCGCTCCACCTCGCGGGCGCCTCGTCGATCCTCGGCGCGATCAACTTCATCACGACCATCCTGAACATGCGCGCGCCGGGCATGACGCTGCACAAGATGCCGCTGTTCGCCTGGTCGGTGCTGGTGACGGCGTTCCTGCTGCTGCTGTCGCTGCCGGTGCTGGCCGCCGCGATCACGATGCTGCTGACGGACCGCAATTTCGGCACCACCTTCTTCGATGCCTCGGGCGGTGGCGATCCGGTGCTGTACCAGCATCTGTTCTGGTTCTTCGGCCACCCCGAAGTCTACATCATGATCCTGCCGGGCTTCGGCATCGTCAGCCACGTGATCTCCACGTTCAGCCGCAAGCCGATCTTCGGTTATCTCGGCATGGCCTATGCGATGGTCGCGATCGGCGTGGTGGGCTTCATCGTGTGGGCGCACCACATGTACACCACCGGCCTGAGCGTGAACACGAAGATGTATTTCACCGCCGCGACGATGGTGATCGCGGTGCCGACCGGCATCAAGATCTTCTCGTGGATCGCGACGATGTGGGAGGGATCGCTCTCCTTCAAGACGCCGATGCTGTGGGCGATCGGCTTCATCTTCATGTTCACCGTGGGCGGCGTCACCGGCGTGCTGCTGGCCAATGGCGGCATCGATAATTATTTCCAGGATGCCTACTACGTCGTCGCGCATTTCCACTATGTGCTGAGCCTTGGCGCCGTCTTCTCGCTGTTCGCGGGCTTCTATTACTGGTTCCCGAAGATGAGCGGCCGCATGTATAACGAGGTGCTGGGCCAGCTGCATTTCTGGATCTTCTTCGTCGGCGTGAACGTGCTGTTCTTCCCGATGCACTTCCTGGGCATGCAGGGCATGCCGCGCCGCTACCCGGATTATCCGGATGCCTATGCGACGTGGAATGCGGTGGCGAGCCACGGCTACGAGATCATGGCCGCCAGCATGGTGATCTTCTTCGTCAACGTCTTCTGGTCGCTGTTCGCGGGCAGGAAGGCCGGGGACAATCCGTGGGGCGAAGGCGCGACCACGCTGGAATGGACGCTCTCCAGCCCGCCGCCCTACCACCAGTTCGAGCAGCTCCCCCGAATCGACTGATCCGGGGGCGATCGCCCTCGCGAATTTTCGACGCGGGCGTTTTCGGCGCGGTCGAAGGTTTCGGCGCATCGAGCTCCGTTGCTCTTCCCGGCGGGACTGTCTGCCAGGGTCCCCGCCGGCGGCAAAGACGGGCTTTTCCGGGCCGGAAACGCAGCGGAGAGAAGGGCGTCCGATCGGGGGATGCGGGCCACGCCGCGATGCGCGTCCGAAGGCCGATCAAGGTTTACGTCGCAGTAACCGCTTCGTCCGTAATGGGTGAGGCATGTCCGGTCGTTTCCCGTATCCGCGCGCCGCAGCGCTCCTGATCCAGTTGCTGGCGATCGTCGGCGCGGTCGGCCTGATGGTCGCGGCCCCGCCGGCGAACGGGCGGATCATGCTCGTGCCGCTTTCCGCCGACGCGGCGCATGGGCTGGTGGCGATGGCGATCGATCGGGGGGCGACGTTGGTGGGGCCGGGGCCGCTGCCGGGCTCGTTCGTGGTCGATGGCCGGCGGGCCGATCTGGTGCGTGGCCTCGTCCGCCACGGCATCGCCCTGCTCGCCGCTCCGGCCGCAGGCTGCGGTCAGTGAATCAGGTCGCCGCGATGCAGGATGTACCCAAGGAGGTCGCGACCCTCCGGCGCGTCGGCGTCCGGGCGCTGGTCGGCGCGGCATGGGGCCTGCTGCTGATCCTCTCGGTGGGAGGCTGGATCGCGGGGGTGGACGGCGCCGGCGTCGTGCTGGTGGCCGGCTTCGTCGCCAATCTGCTGCCGACGCGGGCGGCGTGGCGTGGCGATCATGACGCGACGACGCGGCTGCTGGTGGGCACGCTCGCCTTCGCCTATCCCGCTTTCGGCGTCTTCCTGCTGCGCGGCACGGCGTGGCAGCTGGACAGCCATCTCTATTTCCTGGCGACGCTCGCCGCGCTGACGGTGCTGTGCGACTGGCGCCCGATCGTGCTGGCGGCGGGGCTGATCGCGGCGCACCATCTGCTGCTGGAGGCGATCGTCCCGGCGTGGGTTTTTACGGGCGGGGGCAATATCGGCCGCGTGCTGTTTCACGCCGTCGCCGTCATCTTCGAAACGGGCTTTCTGGTCTACGTGGTGGAAAAGCTCCGCCTCCTCATGATCCGCCAGACGGCGGCGCGCGCGCACAGCGAGGCGCTGGCGGCCGAGGCGATCGAGGCGCGGGACGAACTGCAGGAGGCGATGCTGAAGGCGCAGGCGGCCGAGCAGGCCGTGTCCGACGAGCGCCAGCGCCGCCACGCGGTCGAGGCTGCGGCGGGCGAGCGGCGCCGGGGCGACATGCTGGCGCTGGCCGAGACGTTCCAGGCGTCGGTGCTGGAGGCGGTCCGCTCGGTCGGCGTCGCCTCCGCCGATCTGGACGCCTCGGCGCGCTCGCTGGACGGGATCGCCCAGTCCGCCACGCGCGACAGCGAGGCGATGGCCCGCACAGCGCGCCGTTCGCTGGAGGATGCGCGCGATCTGGCGATGCGCGTGCGCGAACTGGCCGGATCGGTTTCGGCCATATCGGGCCGCGTTTCGGAGCAGGCGCGGCTGGGCGGGGAGGCGCGCGCCGCCTCGGCCTCCAGCCACCGCACCGTGGCGGGGCTATCGGATCACAGCGCCTCGATCGGCGGCTTCGTCCAGTCGATCCAGCAGATCGCGCGGCGCACCAATCTGCTCGCGCTCAACGCCACGATCGAGGCGGCGCATGCCGGCGATGCGGGGCGCGGATTCGCGGTGGTGGCGCAGGAGGTGAAGGCGCTCGCGCGTCAGGCCGGCGGCGCCTCCAGCGAGATCCAGGCGCTGGCCTCCGCGATCGATAGCGGGGCGGGCGAAGTGAACAAGACATTGGCCGCGATCGAGGATAGCATCGCCCAGCTCTCCGGCACGGCGCTGGCGATCAGCGCCGATGTCGAGCGGCACGGGCTGACGGCGCTCGCCGCCGAATCGATCGCCGACCAGACCGCGCTGAGCGCCGCCGATATCGCGGCCGAGGCGAGCGGCGCGGCGCGCGCGGCGGAGACCACCGCCGCTTTGTCCGCGCAGGTGACGGGCGCGGCCTCGGGCCTGTCCGAAACGGCGCGCGCCCTCCAGCAGGCGACCGAACGCTTCGTGGAGAAGATCAAGGCGGCGTGAGGCTCGGCCGACCGGCTGCCATTGCCCCACTCCCGCCATCCTGAACGCGGAGCCTATTCCGCTCGAACATGTATCGATCGTACTCCTGCGAAAGCAGGAGCCCAGAGCTGCAGGCGCATCGCCCAGCCTCCCTGGATTCCGGCTTTCGCCGGAATACGGTGAAGGTCAGATCGGGGTACATGTTCGAACGGGATGCCCACCAACGTGTTTCGGCATCCATGCGATGCCCTCTCCTCCAGCGATACGCTTGAAGCGAAGACGGGACATGGATCCTGAAACGAGTTCAGGATGACGATGGTGGTTGAAGCGCTGGAGAGCAGGCGGGCTGCAGTCGGGTAGGACATAACGTCCCACCCCGTCGGCCTTCCCCGAATCCCGCCGCCTCTGTATAGGGCCGATGATGTCGTCCCCTGCTTTCGCCACGGCGCAGCCACTGCCCGCCGACTGGCGCGATTTCCTCGCGCTGACCAAGCCCCGCGTGATGAGCCTCGTCGTGTTTACCGGGCTGTGCGCGATGCTGGCGGCGCCCGGCCATGTCCATCCCGTGATCGGCTTCACCGCGATCCTCTGCGTCGCGCTGGGCGCGGGCGCGTCGGGCGCGCTCAATCAGTGGTATGAGGCGGATCTGGACGCGGTGATGAAGCGCACCGCCAAGCGTCCGCTGCCGGCGGGCCGGATGGACCGGCAGGCCGCACTCCATTTCGGCGTGGGTCTCGGCGCCTTCTCGGTGCTGCTGATGGGGTTGGCGGTCAATCTGCTGTCGGCCGTGATCCTGGCCGGATCGATCCTGTTCTACGTGCTGATCTATACCGTCTGGCTGAAGCGCCGCACGCCGCAGAATATCGTGATCGGTGGTGCGGCCGGCGCTTTCCCGCCGCTGATCGGCTGGGCGGCGGCCACCGGCCGGGTCGATCTGCTGCCGGTGCTGATGTTCGCACTCGTCTTCCTGTGGACGCCGCCGCATTTCTGGGCGCTGGGCCTGTTCGTCCGCACCGATTATGCCGCCGCCGGCGTGCCGATGATGCCCGTGGTGGCGGGTGCCAGGGCCACGCGGACGCAGGTGTTTCTCTACAGCCTGCCGATGGCGGTGGTGGCGATCGCGCCCTGGCCGCTGGGGCTGACCGGCGCGATCTATGGCGCGACGGCCACGATCCTGTCCTTGCTGTTCGTGGGCTTCGCCGCGCGCGTCGGGCTCAGCCGGATCGAGGATCAGGCCGAGATGCGCGCCGAGCGCCGCATGTTCGGTTATTCGATCCTCTATCTGTTCGTGATCTTCGGCGCGCTCGTCGCCGATCGGATGCTGCTGGCATGACGCCCGAGCATCAGCGCGAATATCAGGCACGCCAGCGGGCGCGGGCCAAGGTGATGGCCCTGATTCTGGGTGCGCTGGTGATCCTGTTCTTCGCCATCTCGATCGCGAAGATGGCCTGATGGCAGGTGCCGCGCCGCTGCTCCCGCGCGGCAAGGCGCGCACGGTGGCGGGAACGCTGCTGATGCTGGTGGCGATGACGGCGCTCGGCTTCGCCAGCGTGCCGCTCTACCGGATGTTCTGCCAGGCGACCGGCTATAACGGCACGGCGCGCAAGGCGCTGAACGCCACCGCGCCGGGCGAGGTGGTGGGCAAGATCGTCAACGTCCGCTTCGATGCGAATGTGAAGCCCGGCATGGGCTGGACGTTCGAGCCGGACGATCGCGTGAAGCGCGTGGCGGTCGGCGCGCGGCAGATGGCCTTCTTCACGGCGGTGAACACCACCGATCATTCGATCACGGGCCGCGCCTCGTTCAACGTCAGCCCCGATCAGACCGGGCAATATTTCACGAAGATCCAGTGCTTCTGCTTCACCGAGCAGACGCTGAAGCCGCATGAGCGCGTGCGCATGCCGGTGATCTTCTTCGTCGATCCGCAATTCGCCAAGGATCCGGACACGAAGGACATCAGCGAGATCACGCTGAGCTACACCTTCTTCCCCGTAGCATCGCCGGAAGGGTCAAGCTAAGGTAAGGGCAACAAGAAACGAGGGGATTGCAGATGGCCGGCGCGAAGAGCCACGATTATCACATCCTGCCACCGGATCCCTATCCGATCCTGTCGGCCTTCTCCGCGCTCATCCTCGCCTCGGGCGGCATCATGTACATGCATTCGGCGGCCTATGGCGGCTTCGTCGCGCTGGCCGGCCTCGGCTGCGTGCTGCTGTGCATGGCCGGCTGGTGGAGTCGCGTGATCCGCGAGGCGAAAGCGGGCGATCACACCCCCGTCGTCGGCCTGCATCTGCGCTACGGCATGATCCTGTTCATCGCCTCGGAGGTGATGTTCTTCGTCGGCTGGTTCTGGGCGTGGTTCGATTTCTCGCTCTTCCCCTCCCCGGTGGAGGCCGTCGGCGGCGTCTGGCCGCCCAAGGGGATCGAGGTCATCAATCCCTTCGCCTTCCCGCTGCTGAACACGATGATCCTGCTCTGCTCGGGCACCACCGTGACGTGGGCGCATCACGCCTTGCTGCACGGCGATCGCAAGGGGCTGATCCAGGGTCTGTGGTGCACGATCCTGCTCGGCATGCTCTTCTCGACCATCCAGGCCTATGAATATGCCCATGCGCCCTTCGCCTTCAAAGGGCTGAACTATGGCGCGGCTTTCTTCATGGCGACGGGCTTCCACGGCTTCCACGTGCTGGTCGGCACGATCTTCCTGATCGTGAACCTCGTGCGCGCCTACAAGGGCGATTTCACGCCCAAGCAGCATTTCGGCTTCGAGGCGGCGGCCTGGTACTGGCATTTCGTCGACGTCGTGTGGCTGTTCCTGTTCGTGACGATCTACGTCTGGGGCGGCTGGGGCGCGCCGATCCACGCGGGCTGATTTGAGACACAGCAGGGGCGCGCGAAGCGTGACGCGGCGCGTTCCCGTCGTGGCGACGATCCTCGTCCTGTTCGCGGTGGCGGCGATGATCGGGCTGGGCGTGTGGCAGCTCCAGCGCCGGCACGAGAAGGAAGCTTTGCTCGCGCTGTACGCCGCCAATATCGCGCGGCTTCCTGTCGCCGTGTCCGCGCTGCTGCCGTTGGACGATGCGGGCCTGTTCCGTGCCGTCAGCGCCGATTGCGGGCAGGTGACGGGCTGGACGACGGCAGCCGGCCACGCCGCCGACGGCCGCACCGGCTGGAGCCATATCGCCGCCTGCCGCACCGGCGCGGAAGGGCCGGGGCTGCATGTGGACATGGGCGTTTCGCCATCGCCCGAGGCGCCGAAGGGCTGGACGGGCGGCCCCGTGCGCGGCCGCATCGTCTGGCTGCCGGACGGCCAACCCCTGATCGCGCACCTGTTCACGGCCCGGGCGCCGCGCACGCCGCTGATCGTGAGCGATGGCGCGGCGCCCGGCCTTACCCCCACCGCGCCGCCCGATCCGGAGAGCGTGCCGAACAATCATCTGGCCTATGCGGTGCAATGGTTCCTGTTCGCGGGGGTGGCGCTGGTGATCTACGCGGTGGCGCTGCGGCGGCGGTGGCGCTGAGGCCCGTCACAATTCCCAACCGTCATCCTGAAACAAGTTCAGGATGACGTCGGGTTGTGAGCATGCCGTTCACCCGGGAATCCGAAAAGCTTCCCCTTCGGGCCCGCACGCTCTAAGCACCGCGCCCCATGCGTTATATCAGCACCAGAGGGAGCGCGCCGGCGCTCGATTTTGAAGGCGCAACCTTGGCGGGCCTCGCCAGCGATGGCGGACTCTACGTCCCGGCCGCCTGGCCGAGCCTGTCGAGCGACGAGATCGCGGGCCTTGCCGGCCTTTCCTATGCCGACACCGCCGCCGCCGTGATGGCGCCGTTCGTGGGCGAGGCGCTGACCCCGGAGGACCTGCGCGAGCTGTGCGTGGCCGCTTATGGCCGCTTCGATCACGCCGCCGTCACGCCTCTGGTGCAGCTGGATCCCTCGAACTGGCTGCTGGAACTGTTCCACGGGCCCACGCTCGCCTTCAAGGATGTCGCGCTCCAGTTGCTCGGCCTGCTGTTCGAGCGGTTCCTGTCGACGCGCGACACGCACCTCACCGTGGTGGGCGCCACCAGCGGTGACACCGGCTCGGCCGCGATCGACGCGCTGGCGGGCCGCGCCAAGGTGGACATCTTCATGCTCCATCCGGCGGGCCGCGTCTCGGAGGTGCAGCGCCGCCAGATGACGACGGTGCTGTCGCCCAACGTCCACAATATCGCGATCGAGGGCAGCTTCGATGACGCGCAGGCAATGGTGAAGGCGATGTTCGCGCACCAGAGCTTCTCGGGTCGCTTCCAGCTTTCTGCGGTCAATTCGATCAACTGGGCCCGGCTGATGGCGCAGGTGGTCTATTATTTCTACGCCGCCGTCCGCCTCGGCGCGCCGGGCCGTCCGGTCGCCTTCTCGGTCCCGACCGGCAATTTCGGCGACGTGTTCGCGGGCTATGTCGCGGCGCGGATGGGTCTGCCCGTTGCTCGGCTGATCGTGGCCACCAACGTGAACGACATCCTCCACCGCGCGCTCTCGGCCGGCGATTATTCGGTCGGCACGGTCACGCCCACCGCCGCGCCCTCGATGGACATTCAGGTCAGCTCCAATTTCGAGCGGCTGCTGTTCGATCTGCACGGGCGCGACGGCCTCGCGCTCGCTGCTACGATGCGCGGTTTCGAGGAGACGAAGCGGCTTGCCATCCCGCAAGCGATGATCGGCCAGGCCTCCGAATTGTTCACCAGCGCGCGGATCGATCCGGACAGCATGGCGCTGGCGATGCGCGGCGCGTGGGAGAATTCGGGCCAGCTGCTCGATCCGCACACCGCGATCGGCCTCGCCGCCGCCCACGCCGCCGATCTGCCCGCCGACGTGCCGATCGTGACGCTGGCCACCGCGCATCCCGCCAAATTCCCCGATGCGGTGGAGCGCGGCACCGGCCAGCGCCCGCAGCTGCCCGCGCGTATCGGCGATCTGTTCGATCGCGAGGAACGCTACGAGACGCTCCCCGCCGAGCTGGAGGCGGTCGAGGCCTATATCGCCGAGCGCGCGGTGCCGATCACGGCCGACGCATGAGCGCGCGCGTCCATCGCCTCGCCAACGGCCTCACCGTCGCGGTGGAGCCGATGGCGGGGGTCGAGACGGTCGCGGTCGGCCTCTATGCCGACGCGGGCTCGCGCTCGGAGGAGAAGGGGCTCGCCGGGCTCGCCCACATGGTCGAGCATATGGTGTTCAAGGGCGCGGGCAGTCGCAACGCGCGCCAGATCGCCGAAGTGATCGAGGATCGCGGCGGTTCGATCAACGCCTGGACGACGCGCGACAACACCGCGTTCCAGGCGCGGATGCTGGCGGACGACATGGTGCTGGGGCTGGAGGTGATCTCCGATCTGATCCGCGCGCCCCATTTCGATGCCGACGAGCTGGAGCGGGAGAAAGGCGTCGTCCTCGCCGAGCTGGGCGAGGCGCGCGATACGCCCGACGACATCATCTACGATCATCTGCAGGCGACCGCTTTCCCCGATCAGATGCTGGGTGAGCCCGTGCTCGGCCATGAGGAGACGATCGCCGCGATCGACACCGCCGCGCTGAAGGGCTGGCTGGACGGGCAATATCGCCCCGAGGGCCTCGTGCTGGCGGCGGCGGGGAAGGTGAACGAGGATGCGCTGCTGACGCTGGCCGAGGCGCGCTTCGGCGATCTCGCGCCCGGCGCCGCGCCTCAGCCCGCGGCCGCCACGTTCGGCGGCGGTACGCATCATGACGTGCGCCGGTTCGATCAGCTGCATGTCGCGCTCGGCTTCCCCGGCGTCGGCCTGCATGATGCGTCGCTGCATGCGCTGTCGCTCTTCTCCAGCGCGGTGGGCGGGGGCATGTCCTCGCGCCTGTTCCAGGAGGTGCGCGAGGAGCGCGGCCTCGCTTATTCCATCTACGCTTGGGCGCATGCTTATGCGGAGACGGGCCTGTTCGGCGTCTATTGCGCGGCCGGGCGCCGCGATGCGGCTCGCGCGCTGGCGCTGACCCGCGAGGTGCTGGCGCGCACGGCCGAGACGCTCGATCAGGCCGAGCTGGATCGCGCGCGCGCGCAGGCCAAGGCCGGGCTGCTGATGGGGCTGGAAAGCGTCGCCACGCGTGCCGACCATCTCGCCCGCCAGATCCAGATCCACGGGCGGATCGTGCCGCCGTCCGAATCGGTCGCGCTGCTGGATGCGGTGACGGTCGCGCAGGCGCGCGCGGCGGGTGCTGCGGCGCTGTCCGGCGGCGAGGCGCTCGCCACCGTCGGCGGCAAGCTGGCGAAGGCGGCATGAAGGACCTCCTCACCCTCGTCACCGAACCCTGGCCCGATTATGGTCTGATCGATTCCGGCCATGGTCGGAAGCTGGAGCGCTATGGTCGCTTTCGCTTCATCCGGCCGGAGCCGCAAGCGATGTGGGCGCCCGCCTCGATGAGCTGGGAGGCCGATGGCGATTTCATCGCCGCCTCCGATGACGAGGGCGGCGGCAAATGGCATCTCTCGCGCGATGTGCCGCGCGGCGGCTGGCATATGCGCTGGGAGGAGGTGCGCTTCCTCGCCCAGAATACGCCCTTCCGCCACCTCGCTTTCTTCCCGGACATGGCGCCGCAATGGGAATGGATGCGCGAGCGGACGACCGAGGGCAGCGAGATGCTGAACCTGTTCGGCTATACCGGCGTCGGCAGCCTCGCACTGGCGGCGAAGGGCGCCAAGGTCACGCATGTCGATGCGTCGAAGAAGTCGGTCGAGGCGGGCAAGGCCAATGCCTTTCTGTCGGACATGGCCGATCGCCCGATCCGCTGGATGGTGGACGATGCGGTTAAGTTCGCCGCGCGCGAAGTGCGGCGCGAGCGACGCTATGACGGCATCATGCTGGATCCGCCCAAGTTCGGGCGCGGGCCGGATGGCGAGGTGTGGCGGCTGGAGGAGCATCTGCCCGGCCTGATCGCGCATTGCCGCCAGCTGCTCGACTCCGAGTCGCGCTTCCTCGTCCTCACCGTCTATGCCGTGCGCATGTCGGCGCTCGCGATCGGTGCGCTGCTGGAGCAGGCGCTGGGCGATCTGGGCGGCACGATCGAGGTCGGCGAGATGGCCGTGCGCGAGGAATCGCGCGATCTGCTTCTGCCCACCGCGATTTTTTGCACGGTGGAGCCGATAACAGGCCAAAGCCAGTCCAAAGCCACTTCCAGCAATGGCAAACGTTACGTTAACCATCTTTACGGGGTCGGAACGATGGGGCGGGGGCTTTTCGCATAGCCTGATCGTCCGGTCCCCTGTGTAAGGGGAGTATCGTATGCGGCTTGCGATTTTTGCGGCTTGGGCGGCCTGTTCCATCGTGGCACCGGCGTCGGCCGCCACCACCTTGTCGTCGGTTTCGGCGGATTTCTCCGATCCCGTCGGCGGCAACAGCAGCTTTTACCATTATCTCGATACGGACGGCCGGCCCGGCAGCGAGGAGATACGCTGGGGCGATCCGGGTTCGCCCAATCGGGTAGACCGGCAATCGGGCCTGCGTTTTTCGTACGCGCCCGCGCAGGCGATCGTGCAGGGCACGCCATTCACGCTCGGAACGCTGACCTATTACAATAATCCGGTGCTCGACGCGATCAATGCGGTCAGCTTCAGCGTCAGCCCGGGCCTGACCGTGGACGGTGCGCCGCTGGCGACGGGGCCTTTCACCTTTCTGATCAGCGTGGATGAGACGCCCAACCAGAACAATCCGGCCACCTGCCCCTATCCGTCCAATATCGGCTGTTCGGACAAGATCAGCATCAAGACGGGCGCCGCCACGCAGGTGTTCCAGCTCGGGGATCAGACGCTGACCCTGTATATCGATGGCTTCCTCGATGCGCAGCTGGTCCCGCAGTCGAGCTTCATCGCGCAGGAACAGGAAAGCACGACGGCCACGCTCGTCGCGCATTTCGATCTCGCATCGCCCGTGCCGGAGCCGGCGAGCTGGGCCATGCTGGTCGCGGGTTTCGGCATCCTCGGCGGCGCGATGCGCCGGAGCGGCAGCCGCATACGGTTCAAAACGGTCCGCTCCCCGGTGTAACCGGAGGGCACCTCGGGGCGGGGAGGAAAACCAGCGGCCTCCCCGCCTCTTTTTCTCTCAGCCGCGCCCGGCCCTCAGCGCGGCTCCGGCGGCGAAGGGGGTGCCGGCCACGAGCAGCAGGCTGGTCGCGGCCAATAATTTCGTGGCGCCCGCGCCCGCCTCTCCCAGAGCGCCCGCGCCGAAGATCAGCAGCGGGATCGCCAGAGGGAGCATGATGAGACCCGAGAGCGCGCTCGCGCCGCGCAGGCCCGCCGTCAGCGCCGCCGTCGCCAGCGCCAGCGCGGCGAGGCCGGGGGTGCCGATCGCAAGCCCGACCTCGAGGCGCAGCACCGTCGGCCCGTCCAGCCCCAGCAGAGCAGCTGCGGGCAGGGTGGCGATCATCAGCGGCGGGCCGAACGCGATCCAGTGCGCGACGAGCTTGGCCGCGCCGATCGCCTCCTCGCTCATGCCCCGCACCACGAACTGGTCGATCGTGCCGGACGCCAGATCGGGCGCCACCAGCCGCTCCACCGGCATCAGGGCGGCGAGCAGGGCGGCCGTCCACAGCAGCCCCCCGCCGATCCGCGCGAGCAAGGCCTTGTCCGGCCCGATCGCGAAGGGAAGGAGGGTGGCGACGAGCAGGTAGAAGACGAGCGGCAGCACCGCGCCGCCCTGCGCCCAGGCGATCCGCAGATCGCGCGCGCCGACCGCGACGAGCGCCTTCACAACGCGATCTCGCGCGTGGGGACGAGGCCGATCGGCTGGTGGCTGGCAGCGACGATGATGCCGCCCTTCGCCCGGTGCGCGGCCATGGCCCCGGCCAGCCGGTCGAGCGCCGTGGTGTCGAGGCCGTTGCCCGGTTCGTCCAGCAGCCAGATATCGGCGCCGCCCGCGATCGTGCGCGCCAGCACGGCGCGCTTGCGCTGGCCGGTCGAGAGCATCGCCACGGGCACGTCCTCCAGCGCCTCCAGTCCCATCGTGCCGATCGCGGCGGGAAGCACGGTGTCGTTCGCCCCGTCCAGCCCCGCCCAGAAACGCAGCGCCGCGCCCAGCGCGCGATCGGGATCGAGCGCCGCCGCCTCCGCCGCCAGCGCCACGCGCCCCTCGCGTTCGATCCGTCCGGCGGCGGGGGGCAGCAGCCCGGCGATCATCCGCAGCAGGCTGGATTTGCCCGCGCCGTTGCGTCCCGTCACCAACAGCGCCTCGCCGGGGCCGAGCGCGAAGCCGAGCCCCTCGAACAACAGGCGATCGCCGCGCAGGCAGGCGATGTCATGTAGCACCAGCCGCGCGGATTCGCTCATTCGGGAGCGTGCCCCGCCTCTTGCTCCAGCGCGTGCATCTGCGCGTCGGACAGGCCGAAATGGTGGCCGATCTCGTGGATCACCACATGCGACACGAGCGTCTCCAGCGTTTCCCCGCCCTCGGCCCATTCGTCGAGCAAAGCGCGGCGATAGAGGTGGATCATGTCGGGCAGGGTGCCGCTGTCGTCGATCGATTTGGTGCCGATCGGCCGGCCCGAATAGAGGCCGGACAGTTGGAACGGATCTTCGAGGCCGAGCGCATCCAGCGTCTCGTCGTCCGCGAAATCCTCGATCTGGAGCACGACATTGTCGAGATGCGCGCGGAACGCCTCGGGCAGCCGCGCGATCGCGTCGCGCGCGATCCGCTCGATCATCCCGGCATCGGGCGCGATGGTTTGACCTTGCCTCGCCATCTGCGCGAGATAGGCCAAGGGTTTGCCGGGCGCCAGCGTGGGAGAGTGGCATGACGATCAAGCGACTGAACGAGGCGGAGCGCGCGCTGGCGCTGGCCGATCTGCCCGAATGGGCGATGGACGGGGAGCGGGACGGGATTCGCCGCCGCTTCACCTTCCCCGATTTCGTCGCGGCCTTCGGCTTCATGACGAAGGTGGCGCTGCTGGCGGAGAAAGCGGATCATCATCCCGAATGGTCGAACGTGTGGAACCGGGTGGACGTGCTGCTCACCACGCATGATGCGGGCGGCCTGTCCCAGCGCGACGTGACGCTCGCCGCGCAGATCGACGCCTTGCTTGGCTGACGCGCCGCCCGCGCTTTCTTACGAGGGCGTCAGCCGCGTCTATGCGGGACAGGCGGCTGTCGACGGCGTGACGCTGGCGATCGCGGCGGGATCGTTCGTGGCGCTGGTCGGCGCGTCGGGTTCGGGCAAGTCGACCTTGCTGCGGATGGCGAACCGGCTGGAGGCGCCCGATGCGGGGCGGGTGTTGCGGGATGGCGAGGATATCGCCGCGCTGGACCCGGTGCAGGTGCGGCGCGGCACGGGGTACAGCTTCCAGAATGTCGGCCTGTTCCCGCACATGGCGGTCGCGGAGAATATCGCGCTGCCCGCGCGGCTGGCGGGGCAGGGGGCGGTGGACGTGGCGGCCGCGCTGGAGCGGGTGGGGCTTCCCGTTGCTTATGCGAGGCGGATGCCGGCGCAGCTTTCGGGCGGCGAGCAGGCGCGGGTGGGGATCGCCCGCGCGCTGGGCAACGAGGCGAAACTGCTGCTGATGGACGAGCCGTTCGGCGCGCTGGATCCGGTAACGCGCGATCGGCTGGGGCGCACGGTGCGCGACCTGCACGACGCGCTGGGCCTCACGACGATATTGGTGACACACGACATGGCCGAGGCCCTGCTGCTGGCGGATCGCGTGGTGGTGATGGCCAGGGGCCGCGTGGCGGGCGATGCGACGCCCACGGCCATGCTGGCGGGCGGGGCCGGGCCGGAGGCGGCGGCTCTGGTGGCGGTGCCGCGCGAACAGGCCGACCGCCTGCGGGCGCTGGGCGGATGACGGGCGGGGATCGCCTGCTTCGTATCCGTTCATCCGAAGGGGGCGGAAGGGCAAGAGATTCACGCAGAGACGCAGAGGCGCAGAGAGGTTTCGCATGTGATCGACGCGGTGTGCCCCCTCAGCGGAATGGTACAAAATCGGCCTTCGGCCGAGGGCCATCAAGTATCTTCTCATTCTTCTCCGCGCCTCCGCGTCTCCGCGTGAATCCCCTTCTTCTTCCCGCCCCAGCGGGAGCAGGGAAATGACCGCCGCGCTCGCCCAGCTCCCACCCCTGATCGCCAGCCACCTGCTGCTGGCGGGCGCGGCGATGCTGCTGGCGCTGGCGATCGGCCTTCCGCTCGGCCTGTTCGCCGCGCGCCGGCCCCGCGCGGGTGGCGCGATCCTCGCGGTGGCGGGGCTGATCCAGACGATTCCCGGCCTCGCGCTGCTCGCTTTGTTCTACCCGGTGCTGCTGTGGCTCTCGTCCTTCGCGGGCGGTGCGATCCCGGCGCTGGGCTTCCTGCCCGCTCTGCTCGCGCTCACCCTCTATGCGCTGTTGCCGATCATCCGGAACGTGGTGGCGGGGCTGCAGGGGATCGACCCCGCCGTGCTGCAGGCGGCCGACGGCGTGGGCATGACGTCGCGCCAGAAGCTCCGCCTCGTCGAACTCCCGCTCGCCGCCCCCGTGGCGATGGCGGGGATTCGCACCGCCGCCGTCTGGACGATCGGCGCGGCCACGCTCTCCACCACGATTGGCTATCCCAGCCTCGGCAATCCGATCTTCTCCGGTCTTCAGACCGAGAATTGGTCACTCGTGCTGGCGGGCTGCATCGGTGCGGCGGGGCTCGCCATCGCCACCGACGCGGTACTGGCGCTGATCGAGCGCGGCCTCTCCCGCCGGAGACGTGCACCTCTGCTGGCCGGGATCGCGTTGCTGGTGGCGGGCCTCGCCGCCGCGCTCGCCCCCAGCGTCGCGCCGCGCCCGCAGACCGTGGTGGTCGGCGCCAAGAATTTCTCGGAGCAGTTCATCCTTGCCCGGTTGATCGGCGCGCGGCTGGAGGCGGCGGGCTACCGCGTCTCCTATCGCGAGGGGCTGGGCTCGGCGGTCGCCTTCCGCGCGCTCGCGGCGGGCGATGTCGATGTCTATGTCGATTATGCGGGCACGCTCTGGACCGGCGCGATGGGACGGACCGACACGAAGCCCCGCGCCGCGATGCTGGCCGATATGGGGCGGTGGATGGCGGCAGGTCCCAAGACCGCGATCGTCGGCCCGCTCGGCTTCGAGAACGCCTATGCGCTGGCGATGCGGCCGGGGGCGGGGATCTCCAGCCTCGCCGATCTCGCCGCCCGCGCGCCGAACCTCGCGCTGGGCGCCGACCTCGAATTTCTCGATCGGCCCGAATGGCGCGCGATCCGGGAGGCCTATGGCCTGCGCTTCCGCACGCAGCGGGCCTACAACCCCACCTTCATGTATCGCGCGCTCGCGAGCAAGCAGGCCGACGTGATTTCGGCTTTCTCGTCGGACGGGCGGATCGCGGCGGAGAAGCTGGTCGTGCTGAGCGATCCGAAGGGCGCCGTGCCGCGCTACGATGCGCTGCTGCTCGCCAGCCCCGCCCGCGCGCACGACGCGCGCTTCCTCGCCGCGCTGCGCCCGCTGGTGAACGCGATCCCCGTCGATGCGATGCGAGAGGCCAATTACCGCGTCGATCGGGATGCCGGAAAGGCGACGCCCGAAGACGCCGCCTCCTGGCTTGCCGGTCGGATCAGAGCTGGAAGCGCGCGGTGATGCGGATGTCGCGCCCGGCCAGCGGCGCATAATCCTTCAGGAAGGAGGTCGCGCGCCGCGCCACCACGTCGGTCAGGTTGTTGGCCGACAGGATGATGCTGGTGCCCTGATGGTCCGCGAACGGATGCACGCCGATCGAGGCGTTGACCATCGTGTAGCCCGGCGTCTCCGTCTCGAACGCGGCGATGCGATCCTGCTTCATCACGCGCTCCACCTCGGCGCGGCCGAAGATGCGGCCATTCTTCGCCTCGATCCCCGCCAGCACGCGCAGCGGCGGGATGCGGGGCACGGGGCTCTGGCTGATCACCTGCGCGTTCACATAATCGGCCAGGCCATCGAGTGCGAAGGTGGTGTCACCGATATGGGCGAGGTCCACCGATCCCTGCACTTCGAAGCCGTAATAGCGGGCATCGGCCTGCGCGGACTGATAGACGGGCAGGCCGTCCTCGATCTCGCCGGTGGGGAAGTCGTCGATATAGTTGTTGAAGCGCTGGTAGAAGGCCGAGGCTTCGAGGTCGAAGCCGCGGCCGTGGACGTGCAGCACGGCCTCGGCGCCGTTCGCGCTTTCCTTCTTCAGGCCCGGATCGCCGATCTCGAACGCTTCGGTGCCGCCATGCGGGCCGTTGGCGAACAATTCCTCGGCGGAGGGCGCGCGCTCGCTGTGCGAGAGGTTCACGCCGAAGCGGAGGCCGGGCGTGATCGCATAGGAGGCGCCGATCGATCCCGAGACGAGATCGAAGCCACGCTTGCCGCGCGTGAATTGCGGCTGGTCGTCACGCGGCTTGGACGCCGCCACCGCATGCTCGAAGCGGGCGCCCGCCTCCAGCTTCAGCTTGCCCATCTCCAGCTGCTGCAGCGTGAACACGCCCTGCTGGTCGGTCTGGTTGCGCGGCAGGAAGGCCTCGTCGCCCACCACGTTGAAGTCGCGATAGAGGAACTGGCCGCCGACCACGCCGCGCCAGCCGCCATGCTGGGCCTGCACCAGTTCCAGCCGGCCCTCCATGCCCTGCGTGTAGAAAGCGGTGCCGATCGAATTGTCCTGTTCCAGCTCGTAGTGACGATAGCGGCCGCCGCCGATGCGGAAGCGGATCTTCTCGATCACGGATCCGTTCGCGTCGATCTCGGCGCGCGCATCCAGGCGATCCTGCTTCACGTCGAGCCGGGGCGCTTCCTGCCCCTCGCCCAGCTGCGTCGCATAGCGGATCGGCACGCCGTAGAGGCTGTCATAGTGGCTGTAGGAGAAACCGAGGCTGCCCGTCTCGGTGATGAGCGTGGCGCCGAGCGCCGCATCCCACGTCTTGGCCCGCGTGTTGGGCAGCGTGTTCTTCACCGCCGCATTGCCCGCGAAATCGATCTCGCCGGTGGGATCGCCGCCGGCCGCCGCCGTCGCCAGCGCGGTGCGCCGCAGCGCCGGCGTCAGCGCATAGCCGCCAATGTCCATGTTGCCGGTCTTCAGATAGCTGCCGTCGGCGTGGATCACGAGATTTTCGGCCGCCTTCACGTCCACCGCGAGCCCGCCCGAGCGCTCGTTGGCGGCGCTGCCATAGGTGCCCTGGCCGGTGATGCGGAAACCGTTTTCGGGGATGCTGCGCGGGATGCGCGTGTCGATCACGTTGACGACGCCGCCGATCGCCTCCGAACCATAAAGCAGCGCGGAAGGGCCGCGGACGACTTCGATCCGCTCGGCCAGCAGCGGATTGATCACCACCGCGTGGTCGGCGCTGGCGCCCGAGGCGTCGATGCTGCCGATGCCGTCCGTCAGCACGCGCACGCGATCGCCCTGGAAGCCGCGCAGGATCGGGCGCGAGGCGCTGGGGCCGAACGAGCTGGCGGACACGCCCGGCGTGCGCGCCAGCGTCTCGGCCACGGTGGAGCGCATATTGCGCACCAGATCGGTGCCGGACATGACGGAGACACCGGCAATCACATCCTCGCGGCTGCGCGAGAGCGGCGCGGTGATGACGATGTCGTTGCCCGAGGGCGGCGTCGCATCCTCGGCCAGCGCCGCCGTGGTCGGTATCAGCGCAGCACCCGCCAACAAGCCCGCCTTCATCATCCGCATTCAAAAACTCCCTATCGCTCGGCGACGCTTCATAGGGGGATGATATATTGTATCAAGTGACTTTTTGTGGCGCGCGGCGAGGTGGGGCGGGAGTGTGTCTTCGGGGTGTCAGCCTAGACGGGGGCTGAACGGAATGGCGCCGCGCGCTGCGCACGCCTCATCGGCGATGGGAAGGGCATGCGTCACTGGAAGGACGCGCGCCGCCGAATATGCTCTTCCGTCATCCCGGACTTGATCCGGGATCCTGCTTCTTTCTTCTCAGGCCCGGCATGAGGCAGCGGGGCCCCGGATCAAGTCCGGGGTGACGGGCAGGGAACAGGCCGGTGATCGGGTATGCAGCCTCAGCGCTCCGCCAGCTTCGCCTCGATCGCGTCCCAGATGATCGCGGGCGTGTCCGTCCCGTTGAAGCGGTCGATCGCGACGATGCCGGTGGGCGAGGTCACGTTGATCTCGGTGAGATAGCCGGCGATCACGTCGATCCCCACGAACAGCAGCCCGCGCTTCGCCAGTTCCGGGCCGATTGCGGCGCAGATCTCCAGCTCGCGCGGCGTCAGGTCCGCCTGCGCGCCTGATCCGCCGACGGCGAGGTTCGATCGTATCTCGCCCTCGCGCGGCAGGCGGTTGAGCGCGCCGGTGGGCTTGCCGTCCACCAGCACGATCCGCTTGTCGCCCTTCGACACGTCGGGGAGGAAGGCCTGCACCATGAAGGGCTCGCGCCACACCTGGCCGAACAATTCGGTGAGCGCGGCCAGATTGGCGTCCTTGCGCGCGACATGGAACACGGCCGAGCCGGCATTGCCGTAAAGCGGCTTCACCACCACCTCGCCATGCTCGGCATGGAAGGCGCGCGCCTCCTCCAGCCCGCGCGTGATCAGCGTGGGCGGCATGAACTCCGCATAATCCAGCACGAACAGCTTTTCGGGCGCGTTGCGGACGGAGGCGGGATCGTTGACGATCAGGGTCTGGTGCTGGATCCGCTCCAGAAGGTGCGTCGCGGTGATGTAGGCGAGATCGAAGGGCGGATCCTGCCGCATCAGGATCACGTCGACATCCGCGCCCAGATCGAGCGTCTTCGTCTCCAGCACTGCGAAATGATCGCCCGCCACGCGCTGCACGCGGATGCGGCGCGCGGGCGCGGTCAGCCGACCGTCGCAATAGGACAGATCGCCCGCCGCATAATGCCAGAGCGCATGGCCGCGCGCCTGCGCGCCCAGCATGATCGCGAAGGTGGAATCCCCCCCGATGTTGATCGATTCCAGCGGGTCCATCTGGACGGCTACGGTCAGTGACATTCGATCTGGTTCTCCGTTCGTCCTGAGCGAAGTCGAAGGACGGGGGGCAGCGTGCGGTGATGAAGCACGTGCTTCGACTACGCTCAGCACGAACGGCGGACAAGGAAGCGGGGCTTCACGAGGGGCGAGAAAGTCTAGCCGATCCACGCATTCTCGATGTGGCGCAGCGCGCGGCCCGGCGCGATCAGGATCACGTCGATGCGGATGTCCTGCCCCTCGCCGGCGAAGCGGGGCGCCAGATAGCCGGCCGCCGCCGCGACCCGCGCCAGCCTGCGCTCGTCGATCGCGAAATCCAGTTCGGCGGCCGTCGCGCGGCGCTTCACTTCGACGAACGCGACCAGATCGCCCCGTGTGGCGATCAGATCCACCTCGCCCACCGGCGTCCGCACGCGGCGCGCAAGGATGCGCCAGCCCTTGAGCCGCAGCCACCACGCCGCCGCCGTCTCGGCCACGCGGCCACTCCGCTCGGACGCGCGGCGATCCCTCATCCTGCGCCCCTCACGCCTCGCCCTTCAGCGCCAGCGCGCGCGCATAAAGATCGCGGCGGTTGAGGCCCGTCACCTGCGCCACTTCGGAGGCGGCCTTGCCGATCGGCAGCCGTTCCAGCGCCTCGGCCAGCAGGGCGTCGGCATCCGCCTCGCTTGCGGGTTCGGCCTCGCCGGGCGGGGCGACGACGATCACGATCTCGCCCTTGGGCGCGGCCCCGGCATAGCGCGCGGCCAGTTCGGAGAGGGTGCCCGTCACGCATTCCTCGAACATCTTGCTGATCTCGCGCGCCACCGCCGCCTCGCGATCACCCAGCCGTGCGGCCAGCGCGGAAAGGCTCGCGGCGAGGCGCGGGCCCGATTCGTAGAAGAGCAAGGTCGCGCGGACCGCGCCCAGTTCGTCGATCGCCTCGTCGCGCGCCTTGGCTTTGGAGGGCAGGAAGCCCGCGAACAGAAAGCGGTCGGTCGGCAGCCCCGCCAACGTCAGCGCCGCCACCGCCGCGCAGGGGCCGGGCAGGGTCGTCACGGCATAGCCCGCCGCACGCGCGGCACGGACCAGCTTGAAGCCCGGATCGGAAATGAGCGGCGTGCCCGCGTCCGACACCAGCGCGATCGCCTGCGTTCCCAGCCGCGCGACCAGATCCTCGCGCACCCGCTCCGTGCTGTGGTCGTGATAGGGGATCATCGGCCGCTTCACGCCGATATGGCGCAGCAGCCCGCCGGT
This sequence comes from Sphingomonas sp. AP4-R1, assembly GCF_013113735.1. Lineage (NCBI taxonomy): Bacteria > Pseudomonadati > Pseudomonadota > Alphaproteobacteria > Sphingomonadales > Sphingomonadaceae > Sphingomonas > Sphingomonas sp. AP4-R1. The sequence continues at coordinate 339,792 of NZ_CP053346.1, read as the reverse complement.
GACGCGACTGTCCTCCACCGCGATCGCATCGGCCCGTGACAGGATATCCGCCGCGCGCGGACTCAGGTCCTTCAGGTTGCCGATCGGCGTCGCGACGATGTACAGGCCGGGTTCGAGAGGTTCGGGATCGCTGAAAGACATGATGGCAACCATGGCAGACCCCGGCCACCGGGCGCAAATCGGAGGCCGGCGGAATCGCGCGGCCACCTTCCTCGCATTGCTGGTGGCGATGCTGCTCGGTGCCTGCACCACCACCGGCGGCCCCCGTCGCAGCGCGCCCGTGCCGACCAAGGCGCCGCCCACAGCCACCGCGCCTTCGAAGCAGGAGGGCCTGCCGGAAGACAAGGAACGCCACCGTGTCGCCCTGCTGGTGCCGCTCACGGGGCCGAATGCGGGCGTGGGCCAGTCGATCGCCAACGCCGCCGTGCTGGCGCTGGCCGACACCAAGGATCGCAGCCTGCGCGTGACGACCTACGATACCGGCCCCGGTGCAGGCCCCGCCGCCGCCAAGGCGCTGGCCGAGGGCAATGCGCTGATCCTCGGGCCATTGCTGGGCGATGACGTGCGCGCGGTTTCCGGGCCGGCGGCGGCGCGCGGCGTGCCGGTCGTGTCCTTCTCCAACGACATCGCCGCCTCGGCCGACAATGTCTGGCTGCTGGGCTTCCAGCCCGCCCAGTCGATCGAGCGCGTGGTGCGCTTCGCCCGTTCCAAGGGGATGACGCGCTTCGCCGGGCTCGTGCCGCAGGGCGCTTACGGGCGTACCGCCTCGGGTACGCTGATCCGGGTGGCGGAAGCGGCGGGCGGCAGCGTCGTGACGATGCAGAGCTATGACCGCTCGGCCGGGATCACGGCGGCGGTGGCGGCGCTGGCCAAGCAGAAATTCGACGCCGTGCTGATCGCGGACAGCGGGCGCATCGCCGTCCTCGCCGTGCCCCTGCTTCGCAAGCAGGGCGCGACAGGGCAGGTGATGGGCACCGAATTGTGGAATGCGGAGCCGGGCCTGAATGCGGTCGCGGCGATGAGCGGCGCCTGGTTCGCGTCGGTCGACGATCGCATGTTCGGCCAGCTGCAGACGCGTTACCGCGCCCGTTACGGCAAGACGCCCTATCGCCTCGCCAGCCTCGGCTATGATGCGGTGCTGCTGGCCGTGCGCATCGCGCGCGACTGGAAGCCGGGCGCGGCTTTCCCGACGGATCGCCTGTCCGACGAGGGCGGGTTCGCGGGCGTCGATGGTGCCTTCCGCTTCGGTGCCAACCATGTCGCCGAACGCTCGCTGGCGGTGCACCAACTGGGTGCGGGTGGGCGCACGGTGGTTTCGGCGCCGCCGACGGGGTTCTGAACAAGCATCCTCCCCTGCAAGGGGAGGGGGGCCATCCGTAAGGATGGTGGAGGGGGTAGAGGCGGTTCGGTTCGTGGCAGGCAGCCACCCCTCCGTCATCGCTTCGCGATGCCACCTCCCCTTGTAGGGGAGGATCAGATGGCCAAGGCGCCCAAGATCCCGTCCAGCACGAGCACGTTGCCGGGCGTCACGCGCAGCCTGTCGTCCTTTCGCTCCAGCAGCCCCTGCGCGATCAGGCGCGCCATCGCGGCCGGATCGATCGCGGGCGCGCAGCGGGCGAGGCTCACGCCCTCTTCCAGCCGCAGGCCCATCAGCAGCGCCTCGGTCGCCTGCGTGGCGGGATCGAGCCGCTCCTCCTCCGCGATGCCGCTGGTTTGCGAATCGATCCGCGACAGCCAGTTTTCGGGCTTCTTCGCACGCACCGTCGCCACGCCCTCGCGCCGACCATGCGCGCCGGGGCCGACGCCCAGATAATCGCCGTAGCGCCAATAGGTCAGGTTGTGGCGGCTCTCCTCGCCGGGGCGGGCGTGGTTGGACACCTCATAGGCGGGCAGGCCCGCCGCCGCCGTCATCTCCCGCGTCAGCTCGAACAAGGCTGCGCCATGATCGGGATCGACCGGCGCCAGCTTGCCCTGCGCCGCCAGCGTGGCGAAGCGCGTGCCGGGCTCGATCGTGAGCTGGTAGAGCGAGAGATGGCCGGTGCCGAAGCCGAGCGCGCGCTCCAGCTCCATCGCCCATTCGGCCTCGCTCTGGCCGGGGCGGGCATAGATCAGGTCGAAACTGACGCGATCGAAGCAGGCCTGCGCCGTCTCCAGCGCCTTCAGACCTTCCTCCACGCCGTGGGCGCGACCGAGGAAGCGCAGCACCTCGTCATCGAGCGCCTGCAGGCCGAGGCTGACGCGATTGACCCCCGCCGTCGCCAGATCGGCGAAGCGGGCCGCCTCGACCGAGGAGGGGTTCGCCTCCAGCGTGATCTCGATGCCGGGCGTGAAGCCGAAGCGGCGCTCGGCATCCCGCAGGATCGCGGCGACCGTGGCGGGCGGCATCAACGAGGGGGTGCCACCGCCGAAGAAGATCGAGGTGAGCGGACGCTTGGGGCCGATCTCCGCCTCGAACGCCAGATCGGTGAGCAGGGCCTGCCGCCAGCGATCCTGATCCACGCCCTCGCGGACATGGCTGTTGAAATCGCAATAGGGGCATTTGGAGACGCAGAACGGCCAGTGGACGTAGAGGGCGAGGGCGTCCTGTGCCGCACTCGACTCGCCCGGAGCCCGTCCTTCGACAGGCTCAGGACGAACGTGTGAGTGTGTGCGGGTTGCCATGATCTATCGTGCGCGCAGGCCCATCCTCGACCCCTCCCGCAAGCGGGAGGGGAGAGTGATTACCCCAGACACGCCGCCACCAGCTTGCGGAACGCATCCGCGCGGTGGCTGATCGCCTTCTTCTCTTCGGGCGCCAGTTCCGCGAAGGTGCGCGTGTCGCCGTTCGGCACGAACACCGGATCATAGCCGAAGCCGACCGTGCCGCGCGGCGGCCAGGTCAGCGTGCCTTCGGCGCGCCCCTCGAAGCTCTCGACATGCCCGTCCGGCCAGCAGAGCGACAGGACGCAGACGAAATGCGCGTCGCGGCCCGCCTCCGGCCCCTTGGCCTGCAGGGCGTCCTCCACCTTGCGCATGGCCATCGGCCAGTTGCGCGTGCCATCCTCGGTTTCGGCCCAGTTGGCGGTATAGACGCCGGGATCGCCGCCCAGAGCATCCACGCACAGGCCGCTGTCGTCGGCCAGTGCGACCATGCCGGAGAGGTCGGCCGAATAGCGTGCCTTCAACTCGGCATTGGCGAAGAAGGTCGTGCCCGTCTCTTCCGGCTCGGGAATGCCGAGCGAGGCGGCCGAGACGGGCTCGATCCCATAGGGCTCCAGCAGCGCGCGGATCTCGCGCACCTTGCCCTCATTGTGGCTGGCGATGACGAGTTTGCCCGGCGCCAGCCGGCGATGCGGCACGGCCGGCGGCTCGTCGTCGATCAGCCGGATGCTCACTTGCCCACAGCCAGGCGCTGGGCGGCGAAGATCTCGCCGCAGCCGATGCGGGCGAGGCGCAGCAGGCGCAGCAGCGCCTCCTCGTCATAGGTCGCGCCCTCGGCGGTGGCCTGCGCCTCGGCGATGTTGCCGTCGGACAGCAGGACGAAATTGGCGTCGGCATGCGCGTTCGAATCCTCGATATAATCGAGATCGAGCACCGGATTGCCCTCATAGATGCCGCAGGAGACGGCGGCGACCTGCGCCTTGATCGGGTCCGCGACCAGCGCGCCCGACGCCAGGAGCTTGTCCACGGCGATGCGCAGCGCGACCCACGCGCCGGAGATGGAGGCGGTGCGGGTGCCGCCGTCCGCCTGGATCACGTCGCAGTCGATCGTGATCTGGCGCTCGCCGAGCAATTCCATGTCGACCACGGCGCGCAGCGAGCGGCCGATCAGGCGCTGGATTTCCTGCGTGCGGCCGGATTGCTTGCCCTTGGCGGCCTCACGGCTGCCGCGCGTGTGGGTGGCGCGGGGCAGCATGCCATATTCGGCCGTCACCCAGCCCTGGCCCTTGCCGCGCAGGAACGGCGGCACGCGCTCTTCCACCGATGCCGTGACGAGCACCTTGGTGTCGCCGAAGCCGATGAGCACGCTGCCCTCGGCATGGACGGTGAAGTTCGGCTGGATGGTGATCGCCCGCATCTGATCGGGGGCACGGCCGCTGGGGCGCATGGAAGCTCCTTGATTGTTCACGCGCCGCCCTAGCCCTTTGCGGAGCGGGAAGGAAGCGAGGGGAGCGGGCCGCCATTCTTCCCGCTCCTGCCCGCCGGAGGGCTCAGTGCCCTTTCGTCCAGCTGGCCGCCTGCGCCTCGATCATGTCGATCACATTGCCCTGCACTAGGTTCACGTCCAGCGTGTGCAGCCCCCATGCGGGCGAAGCGGCGGAGAGGCGGCCGAGCGAGGCCGTCAGCAGATCGGCATAGCGGCTCGGCTCGATATGGATGCGCAGCACCGTGCCGCCCGCATCGGCCACGCATTCGGCCGACATCTGGCCGATCGTCTCGACATAAGGCGGATCGGTTTCGGGGGCGATGCCGGGGCGGTTGAGATAGGCCTTCAGCATCCCGCGTCCGCCGCCGGGCGCCGCCGGGTTCACGCACAGAGCCGTCTTGCCGGGCTTGGCCGCGCCGAAGATGTGCGGGCTGGTGACGGTATCGAGATAGGAGGACCAGGCGACGATGCAGCCCGTCTGGCCCGGCGCCGCGCAGGGCTTGAGGCTCCTGAAGCTGTCGGTCGTCAGATCGGGATTGCCCGCCAGATAGGCGCCGACGACCAGCTTCTGCGCGGGCTTGCCGTCGATCTCCGCGGCGATCAGCTGCTTCAGCATCATCGCGCCCTGGCTGTGCCCGATCAGCACGACGCCGCGGCCGTGATTGTCATTCTTCAGATAGGCCCGCCACGCCGCCCGCACGTCGCGAAACGGGATGTCGGTGTAAGAGGCCGGGATTTCCGTCCGCTTCTCCACCGCCATGCCGTAGCGCAGGGCCGCGCCGGTGAACTGGTGATAGAGCGGCGCGAACAGGCGGCACGCCTCGCCCAGCCGCGCCGCCTGGCTGTGCACGGCGCGCTTCTCGCCCGCATCCGGCAGCAGATCCGCAAACATCGTCGAATCGCCCGAGGCGGTGGGGTAGATGTAGAAACAGTCGATCTTGGGATCGGCCGCCGCCTTGTACGGCTTCGGCGTGCGCGTGCCGCCGCCATCCACCGTCATCGCGTCCAGATTGGCCGAGCAGGTGCCGTCATCCACGCCGGGGCGGCACATCCAGCTGGCCGGATTCGCATAGTCGACGGGCGGGGGCGGGGTGTCGTCGGGACGGGCAATCGCGGGTGGCGGCGTGGTCGCGGGCTGGGCCTCGACGGGCATCATCGCCAGCAGCGCGGTCACACCAAACCACAAAGACCGTCCCGGCACAGGCGCCCCCTCGTAAAATCGGAGCCGATCGCCTATGTGGCGCGGCTCCCATGGCAACGATACTTCCCTCCCCGCCGAAAGTCGGCATGGTTTCGCTCGGCTGTCCGAAGAACCTTGTGGACAGCGAGCGCATCCTCACCAAGCTGCGCGCGGACGGCTATTCGATGTCGCCCGATTACGCGGGCGCCGATGTCGTTCTTGTGAATACCTGTGGTTTTCTGGATTCCGCCAAGGAAGAGAGCCTCGAGGCGATCGGCGAAGCGATCGCGGAGAATGGCCGCGTCATCGTCACCGGCTGCATGGGCAAGGAAGCGGAGGTGATTCGCGAGCGCTTCCCGTCCGTCCTCGCCGTCACCGGCGCGCATCAATATGAGCAGGTGGTGGGCGCGGTGCATGACGCGGCGCCGATTCCGCCTTCGGCCTATCTGGATCTGGTGCCGGCCAATCCTCTGGGCGGTGACCTGAAGCTCACGCCCAAGCATTACAGCTATCTGAAGATTTCGGAGGGCTGCAATCATCGCTGCAGCTTCTGCATCATCCCGGCCTTGCGCGGCGATCTCGCCAGCCGCCGCCCCGATGCGATCCTGCGCGAGGCGGAGAAATTGGTCGCGGCGGGCACGCGCGAACTGCTCGTCATCAGCCAGGATACGTCCGCCTACGGCCTCGATCTGCGCCATGCCTCCTATCCCCTGAAGGGCGGCGGCGAGATCCGTTCGGACATGACCGATCTCGCGCGCCATCTGGGCCAGTTGGGTGCCTGGGTGCGCCTCCACTACGTCTATCCCTATCCGCACGTGGATCGCGTGATCCCGCTGATGGCGGAGGGGCTGGTGCTGCCCTATCTCGATATCCCCTTCCAGCATGCGGCGCCGTCCGTGCTGAAGGCCATGAAGCGCCCGGCCAACGAGGCGAAGGTGCTGGAGCGGATCGCCAAGTGGCGCGAGATCGCGCCGGACATCGCGATCCGGTCGACCTTCGTGGTCGGCTTCCCCGGCGAGACCGAGGCCGATTTCGACTATCTGCTCCAATGGCTGGAGGAAGCCCGCCTCGATCGCGTCGGCGCGTTCCGGTTCGAGCCGGTCGCGGGCGCCGCCGCCAACGATCTGCCCGATCCGGTGCCGGAAGAGGTGAAGGAGGAGCGCTACGCCCGCCTGATGGAGCTGACCGCGCGCATCTCGGCCGAAAAGCTGGAGGCCAAGGTCGGCCGCACGCTGGACGTGATCATCGACGAGGTCGGCGGCGACGGTGCCACCGGCCGCAGCCAGGCGGACGCCCCCGAGATCGACGGTCAGGTCCACCTGCGCGACGCGGGCCATCTGTCCCCCGGCGACATCGTGAAGGTCGAAATCGAGGAAGCCGACGAACACGATCTGTTCGGCGTGCCGGCCTGATCCACGCCCGTCATCCCGACGAACGTCGGGATCCAGCATGCGGCATGCGGCTTCCGTGAGAGGAGGCGAAGCATGACCCCCGGCTTTCGCCGGGGTGGCGCGAGTGGAGCAGGGGCTCAGGTAAAACAAAAAGGCCGCCCGGATCGCTCCGGACGGCCTTTTTGTTGGGCTTCGAGAGAGGGGAAGGCCTCAGGCCTCCTCCTGCTCCTCCTCGGCGTCCGGACGGACATCGGCGGTGGCGCCGGGTTCCGCGTTCGGATCGTAATCCTCGATGAAGCCGGCTTCGTCGCGCTCGAACATCTGAGCCATGACGTCGACGCCCTGCGCCTGCATCTCGGCCTCTTCCGGCGAACGGGCGACGTTCACCTTGATCGAGACGGTCACTTCCGGATGAAGAACGATCTTCACTTCGCTCAGGCCGATCGCCTTGATCGGCTTGTCGAGGACGATCTGGTTCTTCGCGACCTTCGCGCCGTCCTCGGCGAGAAGCTCGGCCAGATCACGTGCCGAAACCGAACCATAAAGCTGGCCGGTGTTGGACGCCTGACGGATCAGGGTGATGGTCTTGCCGTCGATGTCCTTCGAAGCCACTTCGGCCTCGCCGCGACGGGCGGCGTTCTCGGCGACGATCGTCGCCTTGTTCGCCTCGAAGACCTTCTTGTTCGCTTCGTTGGCGCGGAGCGCCTTCTTGCGGGGGAGGAGGAAATTGCGCGCGAAACCGTTCTTCACGGTGACGACGTCACCGATCTGGCCGAGCTTTTCAACGCGTTCGAGCAGGATCACGTCCATGCGGTGCGCTCCTTACTTAACGAGGTAGGGCAGCAGGCCCAGATGACGGGCACGCTTGATCGCCTGGGCGAGTTCGCGCTGCTTCTTGGCGGACACCGCCGTGATGCGGCTGGGGACGATCTTGCCACGCTCGGACACGAAGCCCTGCAGCAGACGGACGTCCTTATAGTCGATCCGGGGGGCATCCTTCGCGGAGAAGGGGCAGCTCTTGCGGCGGCGGAAAAAGGCACGGGCCATGGTCTGTTCCTTTCCTTACGCCGCGTCGCGGTCGTCACGGCGCGGGCGATCCTCGCGCGGGCCACGATCGGGGCGGTCGCCACGCTCGCCACGGGCGCGGTCACGGTCACCGCGGCGCATCATCGCCGACGGGCCCTGCTCCAGCGCGTCCACGCGGACGGTCATGTAGCGGATGATATCTTCGTTGATGCCGAGCTGACGCTCGATCTCGGCGACGACGCCGGTCGGGGCGTCGATGTCGAGCATCACATAATGCGCCTTGCGATTCTTCGCGATGCGGTAAGCGATGCTGCGGAGGCCCCAGGTCTCGGTCTTCACGACCTTGCCCTGACCTTCCTCGACGATCTTGGTGACCATTTCGGCCAATGCGTCCACCTGCGCCTGTGCCAGATCCTGGCGCGCAAGGAACACGTGCTCGTAGAGAGCCATGTTTCATATCTCCATGCCGATCGCTGACGCCGCCCCATGCGGTCGCCCCTCCGGCCTGTCGTCCAAATAAAACCGGGCGCAAGGCAGGAGCCTTCGCCCGGAGCGCGGGCCTATGGCCGAAAACGGCTCCGAAGGCAAGCGGCCAGCCTGCTCCGCGGGAACTGGGCGGAAAAATGCCAAGCAACTCAAATATTTCATTTCATTGCTATCCGGCCGAATCGGACCTACCAAACGTATCTGCCCTGATCCGCCGCATCGAGTGCGGATTTCAGGGAGAGCATCCATGTCGAAATTCATTCTCGCCGCAGCCGTCATCGCGACCGCGACTCCGGCCTTCGCCCAGTCCGCCGAGCCGACCAACTGGACCGGCTTCTATGTCGGCGGCCGCGCCGGCTACAGTTTCCAGCCGGGCGACGGCGACGAAACCGTGCTGTTCGACAATAATCTGGACGGCAATTTCGGCGACACGGTCCGCACCACGACGGGCGCCAACGCCTTCTCGCCGGGTTTCTGTGGCGGCGGCGCACGCTCGGCGGTGGCGGCGGACGGCTGCACCAAGGACAAGGACAGCCTCGAATTCGCGCTGCACGCGGGCTATGATTTCGATCTCGGCAAGGTCGTGATCGGTGGCCTCGCCGAAGTGGGCATGGGCTATGCCGAGGATAGCGTGACCGCTTTCTCCACCACGCCCGCCAATTATACCTGGACGCGGCGGATGGCCGAGAATTACGGGCTGCGCGCCCGCGTCGGCTATGCGCTCGGCGCGCAGCGCAATACGCTCGTCTATGGCACGGGCGGCGTGGTCTGGGCGAAGATGGACAACAGCTTCCGCTCGTCCAACCGCGCCAACGCGTTTCAGGACCTGTCCGATAACACGGTCTTTGGCTGGCGTGCGGGTGCGGGCGTGGAGCAGCGCGTGCACAAGCATCTGTCGATCGGCCTGCAATATCTGCACACCAGCCTGAAGGATGATGGCGCGCGGCTGCGCGTGTCGCGCGGGCTGCAGCCGGCGACCAATCCCTTCATCCTCGTCAATGCGAACGGCACCGATTTCAAGCGCAGCCATTCGCGCTTCGCGACCGATAATATCAGCGCGACGGCGAACTTCCGCTTCTGAGCGGACGGGGGCGGCGGTGCGCAGAGCTTGCGCCGGCCGCCCCCGATAAATAGTCGGGCTCCGGTTGAAGGAGCCAGACCATGCGAGCATTCGTTTTTCCGGGCCAGGGCAGCCAGGCCGTCGGCATGGGCGCCGCGCTTGCGGCCGCATCGACGGCGGCGCGCGCCGTCTTTCAGGAAGTGGATGATGCGCTCGGCCAGAATCTCGCGCGGCTGATGGCCGAAGGGCCCGCCGACGATCTGACGCTGACCGAAAATGCCCAGCCGGCGATCATGGCCAATGCCATTGCGGCGCTGCGCGTGCTGGAGACGGACGGCGGGATCCGGCTGGTCGACAAGGCCGATTTCGTCGCGGGCCACTCGCTCGGCGAATATAGCGCCCTGTGCGGGGCGCAGGCGTTCGATCTCGCCACGACGGCGCGCCTGCTGAAGCTGCGCGGGCAGGCGATGCAGGCGGCGGTGCCGGTGGGCGAGGGCGCGATGGCGGCGTTGCTGGGCGCCGATTATGCGCTGGCCGAGGCGATCTGCGCCGAGGCGGCCGAGGGCGAGGTCTGCCAGGCCGCGAACGACAATGGCGGCGGGCAGGTCGTGATCTCCGGTCACAAGGCGGCCGTGGAGCGGGCGATGGCGCTTTCCAAGGAGAAAGGCGTGAAGCGCGCTCTGCCGCTGCCCGTCTCCGCGCCGTTCCATTGCGCGCTGATGCAGCCGGCCGCCGATGCGATGGCGGAGGCGCTGGCCAAGGCCGCGATCCGCGCGCCGCTGGTTCCGGTCTATGCCAATGTGACGGCGGCGCCGGTGGCCGATCCCGACCAGATTCGCGAGTTGCTGGTGATGCAGGTGACGGGCACGGTGCGCTGGCGCGAGAGCGTGGAGGCGATGGTCGCGGCGGGCGTGACGGAGTTCGTGGAGTTCGGCGCCAAGGTACTGGGCCCGATGATCAAGCGCATCGCGCCGGATGCGACGACGACGAGCCTGGTGACTATGGCCGACATCGAGGCGTTCGCGGCGGGGTTGTAAGCAAGGAAGAGTTTCACGCAGAGACGCGGAGGCGCAGAGACCGGTGCGCGACATCGATCTGATCAGCGGTGACGTGATCGATGCCGCTTTGCGTCTGCATCGCGATCTCGGTCCCGGCCGGCTCGAAAGCGTCTACGAGGCGCTGCTGGCGGCCAAGTTGGAGCGATTGGGATATCGGGTCGCCCGTCAGCGTGCGATCGATATCGAGCATGACAATATTCGCTTCGAGGGCGCGTTTCGTGTCGATCTCATCGTCGATGATCGGCTGATCGTCGAGATCAAGTCTGTCGAGCGGCTGAGCGCGGTTCACGCCAAGCAATTACTGACGTATCTCAGATTGACGAAGCAGCCTGTGGGGCTGCTTATCAATTTCGCTGGCGCGACTTTGCGTGAGGGAATCCGGCGGGTCGTGAACGATCACCGCCCCCTCAGCGCCTCTGCGTCTCCGCGTGAACCATCTTCTTCTGATTCGAGGGACGAGAATGTTTGATCTGACAGGTATGACGGCGCTGGTGACGGGCGCTTCGGGCGGGATTGGCTCGGCCATCGCCAAGTCGCTGGCGGCGCAGGGCGCGAAGGTCGCGCTGTCGGGTACGCGGATCGAGGCGCTGGAGGCGCTCGCCGCCGAGATCGGAAATGGCGCGGTCGCGGTGCCCTGCAATCTGGGCGATTCCGCGTCGGTGGAGGCGTTGATCCCCGCCGCGCTGGAGGCGCTGGGCGGGAAGATCGACATCCTCGTCAACAATGCCGGCATCACGCGCGACAATCTCGTGATGCGGATGAAGGACGAGGAATGGGATCAGGTGATCTCGGTCAATCTCGAGGCCGCCTTCCGCCTGATCCGCGCCGCCGCGCGCCCGATGATGAAGGCGCGCTTCGGCCGGATCGTGACGATCACGTCCGTCGTCGGCACCACCGGCAATCCGGGGCAGGCCAATTATGCGGCATCCAAGGGTGGCCTTACCGCCATGTCCAAGGCGCTGGCGCAGGAACTGGCGTCGCGCGGCATCACCGTGAACTGCGTGGCGCCGGGCTTCATCGCCAGCGCGATGACCGATGCGCTGAACGAGCAGCAGAAGGGCGCGATTCTCGGCCGCATCCCGGCCGGCGCGCTGGGCGAGGGCGCCGATGTCGCCGCCGCCGTCACCTATCTGGCCAGCCGCGAGGCGGGCTATGTCACCGGCCAGACCTTGCATGTGAATGGCGGGATGGCGATGATCTGAGCGTCTGTGTCGACAAGACCCTGCACGCTCAGGCTTGCAGGGATAATTCCACGCCGCTAGGGCGGCGCCAAATCAGACCCTAAGGAAGGCAGTGTTCATGAGCGAGACCGCCGAGCGCGTGAAGAAGATCGTCGTCGAGCATCTCGGCGTCGAACCCGAGAAGGTGACCGAGGAGGCCAGCTTCATCGATGATCTGGGCGCGGACAGCCTCGACATCGTCGAACTGGTGATGGCGTTCGAAGAAGAATTCGGCGTCGAGATCCCGGACGATGCGGCCGAGAAGATCACGACCGTGAAGGACGCGATCAGCTACATCGATACGCACAAGGCGTAATCGGCTTTTTCCGTTGGCCCGGAGCTTGTCGAAGGGCCGCCCTTCTTCAGCTAAGGGAAGAAGAACGGGGCTTCGACAGGCTCAGCCCGGACGGGTTGGGCCTGTTTTTGCTTTTTAAGATGATCCCGTCATCCCGGCTGTGACCGGGATCTCACGAGGGAGCCGAGCCGCTCCCCCTCCCGAGGCCCCGGCTCGAACCGGGGCGACGAACAGGGAAGAGGACAAAGATATGCTGCGCCGCGTGGTCGTAACCGGACTGGGCCTTGTGACGCCGGTGGGCGCCGACGTCGAAACCGCATGGGCGAACATCCTGGCCGGTAAATCCGGCGCGGGCCGCATCACGCGCTTCGATCCCGTGGGACAGAAGTGCACGATCGCCTGCGAGGTGAAGCCCGCCGATCACGAATATGGCTTCGATCCCTCCAAGCGCGTCGACCACAAGGTGCAGCGCCAGGTGGATCCGTTCATCGTCTATGGCATCGACGCCGCCGGTCAGGCGCTGGAGGATGCGGGCCTGACGGAACTGACCGAGGAGCAGAGCTATCGCGCCGGCATCTCCACCGGCGCGGGCATCGGCGGCCTGCCGGGCATCGAGAGCGAATCGATCGTCTGCAAGGAGAAGGGCCCGAGCCGCGTCTCCCCGCACTTCGTGCATGGGCGGCTGATCAACCTGATCTCCGGTCAGGTCTCGATCAAATATGGCCTGCGGGGCCCCAATCACGCGGTCGTCACCGCCTGCTCCACCGGCGCGCATGCGATCGGCGATGCGGCGCGCATGATCGCGATGGACGATGCGGACATCATGCTGGCGGGTGGCGCCGAGGGCGCGATCTGCCCGCTCGGCATCGCCGGCTTCGCCCAGGCGCGCGCGCTCTCTACCAATTTCAACGACACGCCCGAAAAGGCGAGCCGCCCCTATGACAAGGATCGCGACGGCTTCGTGATGGGCGAGGGCGCCGGCATCGTCGTGCTCGAGGAATATGAGCATGCGAAGGCGCGCGGCGCGAAGATCTATTGCGAAGTGGTGGGCTATGGCCTGTCGGGCGACGCCTATCATGTGACGGCGCCGCACCCGGAAGGTTCGGGCGCGTTCCGCTCGATGCAGATGGCGCTGAAGAAGGCGGGGCTCGAGCCCAAGGACATCGACTATATCAACGCGCACGGCACCTCGACGCCGCTGGGCGACGAACTGGAACTGGGCGCGGTGCGCCGCCTGTTCGGCGATGCGATGGATACGGTTTCGATGTCCTCGACCAAGTCGATGATCGGCCATCTGCTGGGCGGCGCGGGGGCGGTCGAATCGATCTTCTGCATCCTCGCGCTGCGCGACCAGATCGTCCCGCCCACGATCAACCTCGATAATCCGAGCGACAATTGCGTGGGCGTCGATCTCGTGCCGCACGTCGCGAAGAAGCGGCCGGTGCGCGCGGTGCTGAACAACAGCTTCGGCTTCGGCGGCACCAACGCCAGCCTCGTGATGCGCGCGCTCTGAGGCCATCATGGCACAGCCCCGCTCGGTTCGAGCAGCTTCGAGCCTGCCGAGAAGCGACCGTCGAGAATCCTTCTCGACTGCGATCTCGGCAAGCTCGATCTCCGCTCGAAGCGAACGGGGACAGGCGCTAAGGCTCGCACATGGCCAAGCGTAACGCCCGCGGCTTCGGCTGCCTCGGTTTTCTGCTGCTCGTGGCGCTCGTCGCCGGGGGCTTCTTCTGGCTGTACGTCCACCGCAACTGGAGCGGACCCGGCCCGGCGACGCACCCGACCACGTTGATCGTGCCGCAGGGATCGACGCTGGCGGATACGGCGCGCGAACTGGAGCATCTGGGCGCGGTGCGCTCGACCACCGGCTTCCTGCGCTTCGCCCGCCGCTTCGGCGATTCGGCGCCGATCCGCGCGGGCGAATATGAAGTCGCGCCGCACATGAGCGCGAAGGACATCCTCGCGCTGCTGCAGACCGGGCGCACCGTGCAGCGGCTGATCACGATTCCCGAAGGCATGCCCTCGATCCTCGTGTTCGAGCGGCTGGCGAGGGAGAAGGTGCTGACCGGCAAGCTGCCGATTCCGGAGGAAGGCACCGTCCTGCCGGGCACCTACAGCTTCCAGCGGGGCGAACCGCGCAAGGCCGTGCTGAAGCGGATGCAGGATGCGATGACGCAGACGCTCGACCAGCTCTGGATCCGGCGCAAGGCGAACACCGTGGTCAACACGAAGGAGGAGGCGATCACGCTGGCCTCGATCGTGGAGAAGGAAACGGGCGTTCCGGTCGAGCGGCCGATGGTGGCGGGCGTCTATTCGAACCGGCTGCGGCAGGGGATGAAGCTGCAGGCCGATCCGACGATCATCTACCCGATCACGAAGGGCAAGCCGCTCGGCCGCCGGATCAAGCTCTCCGAAGTGCGCGCGGTGAACGATTACAACACCTATGCGATGACCGGCCTGCCCAAGGGGCCGATCACCAATCCGGGCCGTGACGCGATCGCGGCGACGCTGGCGCCGGCGCAGACGGACGCGCTCTATTTCGTCGCGGACGGCAAGGGTGGCCACGTCTTCTCGGACACGCTGGCCGAGCATAATGCCAACGTGCAGCGTTATTATCGCCTGCGCCGCGCGCAGGGCACGCGCTGAGGCTCCGTTTGCTGCGTGAGCCGCGCGCCCGGCTGGGGCTGGACGGCGCTGGCGCATGGCAATGAAGGAAGCACAGGAAGCCCGTCTGCTCGTGGCGGGCGGTCTGCTGCTGGCGATCCTCGGCGCGGTGGTGCGGCTGTGGCATGTCAGCGTCACGCCGATGTGGCTGGACGAGGCCTATAGCGCCTATGCGGCCGGCAAGAGCTTCGGCTTTCTGTGGGTCGTGGTGCCGCGCTACGAGACGCATCCGCCTTTCTATTACACGCTGCTGAAGCTCTGGACGCTGGTCTTCGGCGACGGGTTGGTGGCCGAGCGCGCGCTGGGGCTGGCGGCGGGGCTGATCGCGCCGTTCGTGATCGCGTGGAGTGCGGGCGCGGCAGCGGAGGGGCTCGGCTGGGAGCCGCGGCGGCAACGCCTGGCCGCCTTCGTCGCCTTCGCGCTGGCGGCACTGGCGATCCCGCTCGTCGAGATGAGTCGCGAAGTGCGGCCCTATCCGGTGATGATCCTCGTCTATGCGCTGGCGGTGCGGGCGCTGATCGGCATCGCGCGGGTGCGGAGCGAGGGGCGGCGGCTCGCGGGGCCGGCCTTCGGTGTCTATCTGCTCTGCCTCGAATGGATGCTGTGGCTCCACAATCTGGGGCCTTTGTGGGCGGCGGCGCTGGGGCTGGCCTGCCTGGCGGCATTTCTCGCCAGCCGGGCCCGGCCGGCCGATGGGGGCTGGTTCGTCGCGGGCCATATGGCGGTCGCGCTCTTTTATCTGCCCGCGCTCGACATCCTGCTCGATCAGGCGCCGACATGGGTGAAATCGACCTGGCTGACATTCGGCCTCGGCGGCCTGAGCGATCATCTGCCGGTGCTGTATGCGGTGCCGGGGTGGCAGGGGCTGGCGGCGGTCGTGCTGCTGATCCTCGCCGTCGCTGTGCTGGCGCGGGAGGTCCGAGGGCGTCGCCTGCTGGCGATGCTGCTGGTGCTGGCGATCGTACCGACCGCGCTCTCCATCCTGCTCTCGATGACGGTGGCGCCCGTCTTCATCACACGGACGCTGACGCCCGTGGCGGTGCCCTGGCTGGTGTTGCTCGCGCTGGGCGCGGCGGGCGCCCGCGACAAGGCGGCGTGGATCGGGGCGGGCGCCGCGCTGATGCTGGTGCTGAACATGCTGGCCGTCGACGGGCAGCAGCGTGCGGCGGGGCCGTTCCAGAACTGGTATGGCGCGGTCGCGTGGCTCCAGCAGCGGCACGCGCCCGACGACCTGATCCTCGCTTATCCCAATGAGGGCGCGCTGCCGCTGGAGCGCGCGCTGAAGGACAAGGGGCTCGACTGGCGGGTGATCGCGGTGCCGAGGCCGGTGCCGGCGTTCGATGCGGATGGATGGCATCCCACCGGCAGCCGGGGCGTGATCTCGCTGCCCCGCCCGCATCTGGAGGCGATCGCGCGCGCGCCGGAGATCGCGCAGGTGCGCCGCGTGTGGCTGCTCCGGCTGGGCAATACGACCTATGATCCGGGCGACATGTTCCTGAATGCGCTGCGGCGGGACCGGCGGATCACCGGGCGCTTCGTGGCGGGGCCGATCGATATCATCGGGCTGGAGTTGCGCTAACGGGCTACACCTAATCCCGTTCGTGCTGAGCGAAGTCGAAGCACGGGCTACAAACGCTCTGCCCAGCCTCCCGTCCTTCGACTTCGCTCAGGACGAGCGGGGGAGAATGGCGCCGGGAGGGCGTCAGACCGCCGCCAGCGCCTGCTCCATGTCCGCGATCAGATCGTCCGCATTCTCCACGCCGATCGAGATCCGGACGAGATTGTCGCTGATGCCGAGTGCGGCCTTGCGATCGTCGGGCACGGAGAGGTGCGTCATCGCGGCGGGTGCGCTTGCCAGCGTCTCGGTGCCGCCCAGGCTGACCGCCAGCTTGGCGATCTTCATCGCATCGAGGAAGGCGAAGGCTTCGCGCTCGCCGCCCTTCAGATACAGCGAGAAGGTGGAGCCCGCGCCGGTGCAGTGGCGGCGATAGATATCGGCCTGCCGGCTGGCGGGATCGAGGAAGCCGAGATAGCCGACCTGCTCCACCTTGGGATGATCGCGCAGATAGGCGCAGACCTTCGCCGCATTCTCGCTCGCGCGCGTCATGCGAAGCTCCAGCGTCTCCAGCGAACGGAGCAGCATCCAGGCTGTGTGCGGATCGGTGATCGTGCCGATCGTGTTGCGCATCGCGCGGATCGGATCGATCATCGCCTTCGCGCCGACCGCCGATCCCGCGACCAGATCGCTATGCCCGCCCGCATATTTGGTGAGGCTGTAGACGACGATGTCCGCGCCCTGCCGCAGCGGCTGCTGCCACAGGGGGCCCAGGAAGGTGTTGTCGATCGCGACCGGAGGCTTGTCCTCGCCGAACGCGGCATCGCGCGCGGCGACGACCGCCTCGACATCGACCAGCGCGTTGGTCGGATTGGCGGGGCTTTCGAGATAGACGAGCGCGACGCGGCCCTGCGCCTTCGCGCGATCCAGCACCGCATCGATCTCGGCGCGCGTGGCGCCCGCCGGGAAATCGAGCCACGTCACGCCGAAGCGGCCGAGGATCTTGCCGATCAACGTCTCGGTCGCGGCATAAAGCGGGGCCGAATGGACGATCACGTCGCCCGGCTTCACATAAGCGAGCAGCAGGGTCGCGATCGCGGCCATGCCGCTGGAGAAGGTCAGCGCTTCTTCCGCGCCTTCCCAGATCCCGAGGCGATCCTCGAGGATTTCCTGATTGGGCCCGTTGAAGCGCGAATAGACGAGGCCCTCCGCCCCGCCCGGCCTCTTGCCGGTGACGCCTTCGAAGTGCCGCTTTCCGGCGGCCGCATTCTCGAAGACGAAGGTGGAGGTGAGGAAGATGGGCGGCTTCAGCGCGCCTTCGGACAGAGCCGGATCGAAGCCGTGGCCCATCATGAGGGTGGCGGGTGACAGCCTGCGCCCGCCAATCTCCTCAAGCTGCCGACGGGGCCGGCGGCGTTGCGAGCCGCCGGTCAGATCAGCCTCATTCTCGTCCCCGCCCGCCATCGCGCTTACCGGAAGACGAAGAAATAGAGCAGGATGACGATAATGCCCGGCACACCGAGCAGCCACAGGATCAAAGCCTTACCCATCGTCACCTCCACGATCGCCCTTCATTGAGCGTATCGCCGGTGTAACGAAGGCTCAGTCCGCCTGTTCCGCGTCGTCCGTCTTGGGCGCGTCGCTTTCGGCGGCCGCCGTGGTTTCGCCGTCACCGGCGATGTCGCGATAATAAGGCTCGACCGCACCGGACATCTTCATCGTCATCGGATTGCCGAACCGATCGCGCGATTTGCCGACGGCCATCTTCACCCAGCTTTCGGAGACGCAATATTCCTCGATATTGGTCTTCTCGACGCCCTTGAAGCGGATGCCGACGCCGCGCTGGAGCGCGTCCGCATCATAATGGTCGCTGCGCGGATCGGTCGAAAGGCGATCGGGCGGGGTGTTGGTGCTGTCGGTCATGGGCCGTGCCTTTAGCCGCGCGTCATTCGCGCGTCATCTGGAAGTTGGGGCGGCCTCTTGTCCTCCCCCGTTTGGTTCGAGCTTGTCGAGAGCCCGCGCTTCATATCCCGGCTTCTCGACTTCGCTCGAAGCCTAGCCCGGTTCTCGACAAGCTCGAACCAAACGGGGCGGGGGGTAGGAAGCGAGTGGGCGCTTACCAGTCCGCGCTGTCGAAGCGGATCGGGCGGCCCTCGGCGCGGTCGGCCAGTTGGCCTTCGCGCATCACCTGACGGCCGCGGATGATCGTGGCGACGGGCTTGCCGGTGATCGACATGCCGGTGAAGGGCGACCAGCCGCAGCGCGAGGCGAGCCAGCTTTCCTCGATCGTCCACTTCGCCTTGAGGTCGACGATCGTGACGTCGGCATCATAGCCCGCCGCGATCCGGCCCTTGCCGGTCAGGCCGAACACGCGCTGCGGGCCCGCCGACGTCAGCTCGATCAGGCGCTGGAGCGACAGGCGGCCTTCCGCGACATGGTTCAGCATCAGCGGAAGCAATGTCTGGACGCCGGGCATGCCGCTGGGGCTGGCCGGATAGGGCTTGGCCTTCTCCGCCAGCGTGTGCGGCGCATGGTCCGATCCCAGCACGTCGGGCACGCCCTGATTGAGCCAGAACCACAAGCCGTCGCGATGCGCGCCGGAGCGGATCGGCGGATTCATCTGCGCGAAGGTGCCGAGGCGCGGATAGGCCTCCTCTCCGGCCAAAGTCAGATGCTGGGGCGTCACCTCGCAGGTGGCGATGTCCTTGTGCTGCGAGAGCAATTCCAGCTCGGCGGGCGTCGTGATGTGCAGCACATGGATCGGCCGACGTGACGCGCGGGCGAGCGCGAGGATGCGGCGCGTGGCGAGGATCGCGCTCTCGTCGTCGCGCCAGACGGGGTGGCTGGCGGGATCCCCCTCGATCCGCTCGCCCATGCGCGCCTGCATCCGGGGCTCGTCCTCGGCATGGATCGCGACGCGGCGGCGGCCATGGGCCAGCACGCGCGCCAGCTCCTTGTCGTCGGAGACGAGCAGATCGCCGGTGGAGGCGCCCATGAAGATCTTCACGCCCGCGGTGCCCGGCAGCCGCTCCAGTTCGCCCAGATGCTCGGCATTGGCAGCGGTGGCGCCGACATAGAAAGCATGATCGCACCACATGCGATCGCGTGCGCGGGCGAGCTTGTCGGCGATGGCCTCGGCCGAATCGGTGTTGGGCTTGGTGTTCGGCATCTCGAACAGTGCGGTGACGCCGCCCAGCACGGCGGCGCGACTGCCGCTCTCCAGATCCTCTTTCTCCTCAAGGCCGGGCTCGCGGAAATGGACCTGGCTGTCGATCACGCCGGGCAGGATGGTGAGCCCCGTGCAATCGATCGTCTCGCCCGCGCTGCCGCCCGTGCCGAGGCCGGCGAAGCGGCCGTCGGTGATGCCGACATCGGTTTCGACGGGGCCGCCCGGCGTCCAGACCGTGCCGTTCTTGAGGATGAGATCGTAGGTCGCCATGGGCCGCTCCGTTCGTCCTGAGCCTGTCGAGGGACGGGCTCGCTGGTCGGGCGCCAGGCACCCGTGCGTCGCTTTTGCTCAGCACGAACGGATTGTGTGTGGCAAGCGATCCCCTACCTTTTGGCGATGACCATGACTTTTCTCGCCGACCGCGCCCTCATCCGTCTGTCCGGGGAGGATGTGCGCGGATTCCTGCAAGGGCTCGTCACCAGTGACGTTGCCGGCACGCTGCCCGTTTGGGCCGGGCTGCTGACCGCGCAGGGCAAGGCCTTGTTCGATTTTCTCGTCTGGGCGGACGGCGACGATCTGCTGATCGATTGCGAGGCGGATCAGGCCGATGCGCTGGCGCGGCGGCTGACCCTCTATCGTCTGCGCCGCAAGATCGAGATCGCGCGCGATCTCGCGCTCGGCGTGCATTGGAGTGCGACGGAGGGGCAGGGCGTGCCCGATCCGCGCCTGCCCGAACTGGGGTGGCGCTGGATCGGCCCGGCGGGCGAAGGGCCCGGCGCCGAATCCCTCTGGCGCGCGCATCGGCTCGGGCTCGGCGTGGCGGAGGGCGTGGCGGAGATCGGCAGCGACAAGACGCTGTGGCTGGAAACCAACGCGACCGAACTGGGCGGCGTGAGCTTCACCAAGGGCTGCTATGTCGGGCAGGAGAATACGGCGCGGATGAACTGGCGCCAGAAGGTCAATCGCCGCCTCGTGGTGCGGCGGCTGGAAGCCGATCCGGGCGAATCGGCGCGCATTTTCCACCCGGATCTGGGTCTCGCCGTGGTCCAGATGCGCGTTGCCGACATCGCCGGAGACCCCCAAGCGATCCTCCCGCGCTGGCTCCAGGACGCTCTGGCGGACGCTGCGGCGCACAAAGAGAGTTAACGTTACGTTATTAACCCTCAATTTCCTTGGTGAGAATGTAACGGACCGTTAACGAGCCCCTGTAGCGGGGCAGTTCTCCGCGAAAAAGTAGCGGAGCGTACCCATGGCATTCTCGAAGATTCGCAAGTTCGGCCTCGTTGCGGCCGGCGTCCTCGGCTCCCTCGCGATCGCATCTGCTGCGGATGCGTCGGTAACGATCACCGGTGTGGCATTCGATACGCCCGGCGCCATCGCCGGCACGCTGACCTATACGCCGCCGCGGCCGGATTATGTGGTGCGGACCGATATCGGCCGGCTCGCGCTGACGACCAGCACCGGCGATACGCTGCTGAGCTACTGCATCGATATCTTCCACGGCCTCACGACCGGCACGTTCGATGCGGCCGCGATCACCACGACGAGCCTCACCGCCACGCAGATTTCGCAGCTGAGCGCGCTGCTCTCGAACGGCGAGGCGCTGGTGACCGACGCCAACCACTCGGCTGCCGAGCAGCTCGCGATCTGGGAAATCGTGACCGAGGGCAGCAACCGCCTCAACGTATCGTCCGGCGATTTCAGCGTCTCCAACGTCAATCGCTCGGCGGTCACGCTGGCCAATTCCTATCTCGCCAACGTCAATAACGGCACGTGGATCGCCGATCCCAGCCTGTCGCTCGCGGTGTTGAAGGACAGCAACAACCAGACGCAGCTGGTGTGGGGCGCCACGGCCGATCGCGTGATGGGCGCCGTGCCCGAGCCCGCGACCTGGGCGATGATGCTCGTCGGCTTCGGCGCGATCGGCGGCACGCTGCGCCGCAAAAAGCCCGCCGGCCAGACGGTTGCCATATTCGGTTAATCAGGGAGATGCCCCCTTGCGGGGGGCGCCACTCGCGAAAGGGCGGTCCCGAAACGACCGCCCTTTTTTGCGCCCGAATTTCCACGGGCGCCGCGCTGACCGCGCGAATTGTAAACAATGATCACAACGGTTCGTTAACCATCTTTTGTTTTGCGCCGCAACAAGATGAACCTTTACGGACCGTTAATGAGCGCGCGGGGGCGAGCTCGCCGAGATTTGACGTCCGATCGCTCGATCGGACGTGGCGGTAATTCAAAAGGGTGATGCGTAAATGATGTCTCGAATCCAGGGTCTGGCGGTCGCCGTGACGGCGTCCGCGATCGCGATGGCTGCTCCCGCCTCGGCGGCGAGCTTCGTGTTCGACACCACCGGCAGCTTCATCACCAGCGGCGCCGCCACGTTCAGCTCGAACACCGTCGGCGGCACCACGCTCAACGTGCGCGTCAGCGCGTGGCAGGCGACCGACAAGAGCGGCAACACGGATCTGGACGATATCAGTGCGGCCAAGCTCGGCGCGTGGGATGCGGGCCTCGGCGTGATCGGCAAGAACGAGAGCACCAACGGCAACGACCACCAGATCGACAATACCGGCGGCGCGGTGGATTTCGTGCTGCTGCAGTTCGATCAGGCGGTGTCGCTCACCAGCATCTATCGCAACGTCTTCCGGCTCGACGGCAATTCGACGATCGACAGCGACGCGGCCTATTGGGCCGATACGCGCGGCACCCTCGGCACCGATTGGACCAAGGCCATCGCGCTGCAGAATTACGACATTTCGGAAAAGCTGTGGACGGACATCGCCGGGGGCAGCCGGGCGAGCACGGGCACGCTGACCGGCAATTCCGACGTTTATGGCAGCAGCGCCGTACCGACCTCGAACGTGTGGCTGGTCGGCGCGAGCTTCCTCGCGACCGATCGTAACGACGGCTTCAAGATCGCCTCGCTGACGGTGAACTACACGCCGCAGGCAGCGGTTGTGCCGGAGCCCGCGACCTGGGCGATGTTCATCGGCGGCTTCGGCCTGGTCGGCGGCGCGCTGCGCCGCCGCCGTTCGACGGGCGGGCAGATGGTGCGGTTCGGCTGATCGCCGGCTGATCCGAACTGAGACGCGAAAGGGCGGTCCTGCGGGGCCGCCCTTTTTCTTTGATGCGAAAGACAGTTTCCTATCTGTCGTCACCCCGGACTTGATCCGGGGCCCCGCTCATTTCTGGGCGCCGAGAGGAGCGGGATCCCGGATCAAGTCGGCGATGACGATCAGAAGCGCCGCATGACTGTACCCAAAGAAAAAGGCGGCCCCCTTCCGGGAGCCGCCTTTTCTGTTCGCTCGGGGAACGCCCCGCCCGAAGGCGGAGCAATCCGATCAGGCCGCGAGCTTGCGCAGCACGTAGGGCAGGATGCCGCCGTTGAGGAAATATTCCAGCTCGTTGACGGTATCGATGCGGCAGCGCGCCTCGAACGTCTCCTGGGTGCCGTCGGCGCGGGTGAGGCCCACCGTCACCATCTGGCGCGGGCGGAGCGAGGCGACGCCCTCGATCGTGAAGGTCTCGCTGCCGTCGAGCTTGAGCGTCTTGCGATCGACGCCTTCCGGGAACTGCAGCGGCAGCACGCCCATGCCGACCAGGTTCGAGCGGTGGATACGCTCGAAGCTTTCGACGATCACCGCGCGCACGCCGAGCAGGTTGGTGCCCTTGGCCGCCCAGTCGCGCGAGGAGCCGGTGCCATATTCCTTGCCGCCGATCACGACGAGCGGGGTGCCCTGCGCCTTATATTCCTGCGCGGCGTCGTAAATGGCCAGCACGTCGCCGTTCGGGCCCTTGGTCATGCCGCCTTCGATGCCGGGGACCATCTCGTTCTTGATGCGGATGTTGGCGAAGGTGCCGCGCATCATCACGTCGTGGTTGCCGCGGCGCGCGCCGTAGCTGTTGAAGTCCGCCTTCGAGACCTGATGCTCGTTCAGATAGCGGCCGGCGGGGCTGTCCACCTTGATCGAACCGGCCGGCGAGATGTGGTCGGTCGTGATCGAGTCGGCGAAGATCGCCAGCGGCCGCGCCCCGACGATGTCGGTCACCGGCTTCGGCGTCATGCTCATGCCCTCGAAATAGGGCGGGTTGGCGACGTAGGTGGAGGTGGGGTTCCACGTATAGGTGTCGGAGCCGGCGACATCGATCGCCTGCCACTTGCTGTCGCCCTTGAATACGTGGGCATAGCGGGCCGAGAACATTGCGCGATCGATGTTCGCGTCCATCGTGGCGCGGATCTCGTCGTTGGTGGGCCAGATGTCCTTCAGATAGACGTCCGTGCCGTCGGTCGCCTGGCCGATCGGGGTGGTCGTGAAATCTTCGGTGACGGTGCCCTTCAGCGCATAGGCGACGACGAGCGGCGGCGAGGCGAGGAAGTTCGCGCGCACGTCCGGCGAGACGCGGCCCTCGAAGTTGCGGTTGCCCGAGATGACCGAGGCGGCGACGATGTCGTTGCCGTTGATCGCCTTGGAGATCGGCTCGGCGAGCGGACCCGAATTGCCGATGCAGGTGGTGCAGCCATAACCGACGAGGTTGAAGCCGACCGCGTCCAGATCGGCCTGCAGGCCCGACTTGTTGAGGTAATCGGTCACGACCTGCGAGCCGGGGGCCAGCGAGGTCTTCACCCAGGGCTTGGGCTTCAGACCGAACGCCGCCGCCTTGCGGGCGACGAGGCCGGCGGCGACCAGCACGCTCGGGTTCGAGGTGTTGGTGCAGCTGGTGATCGCGGCGATCACGACGTCGCCGTCGCCGATGTCGTGGCTCTTGCCCTCCACCGGAACGCGCTTGGCGCCGTCATGCTTGTAGGTCTTGACGAGGTCGGCGTTGAACACGTCGTCCACCTCGGTCAGGATCACCTTGTCCTGCGGGCGCTTGGGGCCGGCGAGCGACGGCACGACGCTGCTGATGTCCAGCTCCAGCGTGTCGGTGAAGATCGGGTCGGCCATGTCGGCCGAGAGCCACAGGCCCTGCTCCTTGGCATAGGCCTCGGTCAGCGCGATCTGGTCTTCCTCGCGGCCGGTGAGGCGCATGTAATCCAGCGTCTTCTCGTCGATGCCGAAGAAGCCGCAGGTGGCGCCATATTCCGGCGCCATGTTGGCCAGCGTCGCGCGATCGGCGAGGCTGAGCGAGGCGAGGCCCGGGCCGAAATATTCGACGAACCGGCCGACCACGCCGCGCGCGCGCAGCATCTGGGTGCAGGTCAGCACCAGATCGGTGGCGGTGATGCCTTCCTTCAGCGTGCCGGTCAGCTTGAAGCCGACGACTTCGGGGATCAGCATCGAGACCGGCTGGCCCAGCATCGCGGCTTCCGCCTCGATGCCGCCCACGCCCCAGCCCAGCACGCCGAGGCCGTTGACCATCGTGGTGTGGCTGTCCGTGCCGACGCAGGTGTCGGGATAGGCGACCGTGTCACCATTCGCATCGACCGAGGTCCACACCGCCTGCGCGATATGCTCCAGATTCACCTGGTGGCAGATGCCGGTGCCCGGCGGCACCACCTTGAAATTGTCGAGCGCCTTGGATCCCCACTTCAGGAATTCGTAGCGCTCCGAATTGCGCTGATATTCCAGTTCGACATTGTCTTCGAACGCCTGGGGCGTGCCGAACTCGTCGACCATCACCGAGTGATCGATCACGAGATGGACGGGAACCAGCGGATTGATCTTCTGCGCGTCGCCGCCCAGCGCGTTCATCGCATCGCGCATCGCGGCGAGATCGACGACGCAGGGAACGCCCGTGAAATCCTGCATCAGCACGCGCGCCGGGCGATACTGGATCTCGCGCTCGCTGGTCTTGTCGGCCAGCCACTGCACCATCGCCTCGATATCCTCGACGGTGACGGTCACGCCATCCTCGAAGCGGAGCAGATTTTCCAGGAGCACCTTCATCGAGAAGGGCAGGCGCGAAATGTCGCCGATGCTCGCCGCAGCCTTCGCCAGCGAATAATAAGAAACGGTCTTGCCCGCCGCTTCGAGAGTGGAACGTGTCTTGAGCGTGTCCTGGCCAACGGCGGTCATGCGGCGGGGCTCCTTCGTGGATGCTGCGTTGCGATGTTTGCGCGGCGCCTTAGCAACGAGGGGTGCCGGGGGAAAGAGGAGGCAAGGCTTTGATTCCTGCACCTGTCGCGAAGGATTCGTGCACCTGCTAACGCCGGATTTCGCTCCGTTTGGGTGCAAATGCCTATGATGAGGCAGGTCGTCATGCTAATGGTCATAATACCTGTCCAATTTTCGGCGGCTTTCCCCCGTTTTCGCTGAAAGACTACATGAATCGAGTATCGTTCAACGAGGTCATCCGCCTCGTCACAACAGTGTTGTCGGTCGGTGGCCGGTTCGGGCTGACATTCTCCGAGACGGTCGATCGCGTCGAAGGCGCGCTGGAAAGACATTTCGGGCGCTCTCCAAATGGCGAGCGTGAACTCCAGGTGACGGCGCGGGCCTTGCTGCGCGCCCGCTCGCGCCGGTCGGAACTTCTGGGCGTCGAACTTTTCCGTGATCCGGCCTGGGATATTCTGCTCGATCTCTATGCGAATGGGGGTGAGGAAGGGATGATGGTGTCTTCTCTCTGCCATGCCGCCAGCGTGCCGCCGACGACGGCGCTGCGTTACGTCCATAAGCTTATCGAGGTGGGCAATCTGATCTGCGAGGATCATCCGCAGGATCAGCGGCGGACGATGGTGCGCCTGGCTCCGCACATGCCCGAGCGGATCGAGCAGGTGCTTTCGATCCTCCGGAGCGGTTGCTGAGAGAGCGTTAAGGCGCGCTGCGGGCAAATCCGCCGTGCGCGTCGCCGGGCATCTTCGCCATCGTACATCTTCGCCACCGGACATCTTCGAATGTCCATTTCGCTTCCGGGGCCGCGCCGATATGATCGCGCGTCCCAGAGGAGATGGACCTGATGAAACGCCTGGCTGCCGCTTCCGCTTTCGCCCTGCTGCTCGCAACGCCGGGGCTCGCCTCGCTCGCCGTCGGCGCCAAGGCTCCCGATTTCTCGACGCAGGTGAGCCTCGCCGGCAAGCCGATGCCCTTCAATCTGAAGCAGGCGCTGAAGAAGGGGCCCGTCGTCCTCTATTTCTATCCGGCCGCCTTCACCAAGGGCTGCACGATCGAGGCGCATGATTTCGCCGAGGCGACCGCCGACTTCAACAAGGCGGGCGCCACCGTGATCGGCATGTCGGCCGATCCGATCGAGACGCTCAACAAATTCTCCGTCGAGGAATGCCGCAACAAGTTCGCGGTCGGCTCCGCCACCGCCGCGACGATCACGGCCTATGACGTGACGCTGCCGGCCAAGCCCGATCGTTCGAACCGCACCTCCTATGTGATCGCGCCCGACGGCAAGGTGATCTTCGCTTATTCGGCGCTGAGCCCGGAAGGCCATGTCACCGGCACGATGCAGGCGGTGAAGGCCTGGCGCGCCGCGCACCCGAAGGGCTGATCCGGATGGCAAGCGAGGCCGCGGCGCTGATTGCGGCCCTCGGCCTCGCCCCCCATCCCGAGGGCGGCTGGTATCGCGAAACGTGGCGGGCCGATGCGCCTGAGGGTGAGCGGCCGTCGGCCACGGCGATCCTGTTCCTGCTGGAGGCGGGGCAAAGATCGCACTGGCATACGGTCGATGCGGCCGAATTGTGGTTCTGGCACAGCGGGGCGCCGCTCGCGCTGTTGCGCGCGCCCGGCGATGACGGTCCGGTCGAGACGATCCTTCTCGGCCCCGATGTCGCGGCCGGGCAATCGCTGCAGGGGGTGATCCCGACCGGCCACTGGCAGGCGGCCGAAGCGCGCGCGGGCTGGACGCTCGTTTCCTGCGTCGTCAGCCCCGGCTTCCGTTTCTCGGGCTTCGACCTCGCGCCGCCGGAGTGGCGACCGGGATCATAAGGCACATGACGGGCGCTGCTGGCGCGGTCTTCGGTCCGCTGACATCGGATCGTCCGCTCCAGATTTCTGATCTGTTGCGATTTCCGGGAGCGGCAGGTGATTCCACCTGCTTCGAAATCGCTCTAAGGTCGTGGAATGACTGATTTCGCTTCGCTTCTCGTGGCCGATCGCGGCCAGCCCGCGACCATCCTGTACAAGGTCGCCAAATCCGGCTTCGATGCCTGGATGGCCGGGCTTCCCCAGCGCGCGCGCACCGCCGTCGCCGCCGCCCGCTTCAAGGCCGAGCCCGGCAGCCTCGTCATCCTCCAGGGCGACAAGGTGGACGAGTGGAACGCGGCGGTCGGCGTCAGCGAGGAAGGCGGACCCTGGGATCTGGCGGCCGCCGCCCAGCGCCTGCCCGAAGGCCTCTATCGCCTCGCCGCCAAGGAGGAGCCGGGCGAGGCGGCGCTGGGCTGGCTGCTCGCCCAGCATCGGTTCGATGCCTATCGCAGCGCCCCGAAGCCCGAGCCGGTCCGCACCTTGCTGACGAGCGATGCGGCGATGATCCCCGAGGCGATCCGCCTCGCCACCGCGGTCGCGCGGGTGCGCGATATGGTGGATACACCCAGCGCCGACATGGGGCCGGCCGAGCTGCAGGCGGCGGCCGAGGCGCTCGCCCGCGCGAACGGGGCGGCCTGCCGCACGATCCGGGGCGACGCGCTGCTGGAAGGCTTCCCGATGATCCACGCGGTCGGCCGCGCCGCCGCGCGCCACCGGGAACCGCGCCTGATCGAGCTGGAGTGGGGCGATCCCGCGCACCCGCGCATCGCGATCGTCGGCAAGGGCGTCTGTTTCGATTCGGGCGGGCTCGATATCAAGCCGCCGAGCGGCATGCTGCTGATGAAGAAGGATATGGGCGGCGCGGCGCACGCGCTGGCACTGGCCGGGCTGGTGATGGAGAGTCGCCTGCCGGTCTTCCTGCATCTGCTGATCCCGGCGGTGGAGAATGCGATCTCCGCCGATGCCTTCCGTCCGGGCGATGTTCTCAAGAGCCGCAAGGGCCTGCACGTCGAGATCGGCAATACCGATGCCGAGGGCCGGCTGATCCTGGGCGATGCGCTGACGCTCGCCTGCGAGGGTGAGGAAAAGGCGCGCACGGCGCTGGTGATCGATTTCGCCACGCTCACGGGCGCCGCCCGCGTCGCGCTCGGACCCGATCTGCCCGCTCTGTTCGCTAATGACGATGCGCTGGCCGATGCGCTGCTGGCAGGGGGTATCGCCGCGCGCGATCCGCTGTGGCGCCTGCCGCTGTGGGCACCCTATCACGATATGCTCAAGTCCGACGTGGCCGACATCAACAATGCGGGCGCCGGCGGCTTCGCCGGATCGATCACGGCCGCCTTGTTCCTGGAACGGTTCGTCGTGAAGGGCGTGCCCTGGGCGCATCTCGATACCTTCGCCTGGAACCCGGCCGCCAAGCCCGGCCGGCCCAAGGGCGGAGAGGCGCTCGGTCTGCGCGCCGCCTGGGCCATGCTGAAAGCGCGCTTCTCGCCCGACCGATAATCGGCCACCGGTCATCATCCGCCTTCGCCGTCAATCGACCCGGCGATGAAACGATCCTGCCGCTGGGTTGTTAAGCCCGTTCGGGAGGTGGGTCGTTTCGGTAGAGAGGCGTGCTTATGATGCATGATCACACACTGGCAGAGTGGATGCAGACGCTGGTCGGCTATGTCCGATCGGGGAGGCCCGATCTGACCAACCGTCAGATGGCGCTGCTGATGCTCGTTTATCTGACGCCCGGCCCGCATACGGTGCGCGGGCTCGCCCAGGCGCTCGGCGTGTCGAAGCCGGTCGTCACCCGTGCCTTGAACACGCTCGGGGCGCTCGGCTATCTGCGGCGCGAACGGGATGAGGCCGACAGGCGCAACATCTTCATCGCGCATACGGATGTAGGGGCTCAATTCCTTGAAGGCTTCGGAGGTCTCATCGACGGCGACGCGGATCACGCCATCGTCCGTCAGCTGCGTCACGCTTCGGCCTGAACGGGTTCGTCTCGACGGGCCCTCGCGCCCGCTCGATCCGCGCGTCCACGCCTTCCGAAAGGATGTGGCGGATATCGCGCTCGCCGGGCGGCTGTTCGCGCCGCATTATGCCGCGCCCATCCGGTGCCGCCTGACGGCACGCTTCACCCCTGTCCTCGCTGGGCCCGCGACGGATGCCCGCGCCGTCTCGCAACTGGTGCTGGGCGAGGAGTTCGACATATTCGACATCGTCTCGGGCTGGGCCTGGGGGCGCTGCGTCCATGACGATTATGTCGGCTATCTGCCGGCCGATCTGCTGGGGCGGCCCGAGGCGCCGACGCACCGTGTCTCGGTGCCCGTGGCCTTGATGTTCTCGGCGCCCGACATCAAGGCGCCGGTGCTGGATCGCTGGCCGATCGGCGCGCGCTTCTCGGCCGAGGCGGACGGTGCGTTTCTGCGGACCGAGGCGGGTTATATCCACCAGCGCCACGCCTGCGCGATCGGGGCCGCGCGCGATCCGCTGGAGACGGCCGCCGCGCTGATCGGCCAGCCCTATCTGTGGGGCGGGCGCGGGGGCGAGGGGATCGATTGTTCGGGGCTGGTGCAGGTCGCCTGCGATTTCGCGGGGATCGCCTGCCCGCGCGACAGCGACATGCAGCGCGACTCGCTCGGCACGCCGCTGGCGGACGACGAGCCGGTCCGCGCGGGCGACGCGATTTTCTTTCCCGGCCATGTCGGCCTGATGCTGGATGGCGAGCGGCTGATCCACGCCAATGCCTTTGCGATGGCGGTGACGATCGAACCCTTGGTTGACGTGGTGGCGCGACTACATCAGGAGCCCGCACCCATTCTGGCACGACGGAGACTGAAGTGAAGATATTCGTCGATGGCGCCGTCGGCACCACCGGCCTCGAAATCGGCGAGCGGCTGGCCGGCCGCCCCGAGCTTGAGCTGCTGACGTTGCCGGAGGCGCGGCGGAAGGATCCGGCCGCGCGCGGCGATGCGTTGAACGCGGCCGATATCGTGATCCTCTGCCTGCCCGACGATGCCGCGCGCGAGGCCGTCACGCTGCTGGAAGGCTCGTCGACCAAGATCATCGATGCGTCCACCGCGCACCGGATCGCGCCGGGCTGGGCCTATGGCTTTCCCGAGCTGGAGCCGGGCACGACGCGGCAGGCGATCGGCGCCTCGTGGCGCGTGGCCAATCCGGGCTGTTACCCAACGGGCTTCCTCGCGCTCGTCCGCCCGCTGGTGCGCGCGGGTCTGCTGCCGGCCGAGACCTTGCTGTCGGTGAACGCCACCTCCGGCTATTCGGGCGGCGGCAAGGCCATGATCGCGGCATTCGAGGATCCGGCCGATCCCGGCGCGACCGATACGGCATTCCGCACCTACGGCATGAATCTCGGCCACAAGCATGTGCCGGAAATGATGGTGCATGCGGGCCTCGTCCATCCGCCGATCTTCCAGCCGGCGGTGGCGCACGCCTATCGCGGCATGATCGTGGAGGTGCCGCTGCATCTGCACGCGCTGCCGGGCGCGCCGAAGCTGGCCGATCTGCGCGCGGCGCTGGCGGATGCCTATGCGGGCAGCGAGATCGTGCGCGTCATCGCCGACGCCCCACCTTTGCTGACGCTGGAGCAACTGGCGGGCACGGATCGGCTCGATCTGTTCGTTTATGGCGACGAGAAGGCCGGGCAGGCGCGGCTGGTCGCGGCGCTCGACAATCTCGGCAAGGGCGCGGCGGGGGCCGCCGTCCAGAATATGAACCTGATGGCGGGCCTGCCCGAAGCGGCCGGCCTGCGGCTGTAGAGCCGATCGGCACGTTCACGTGCCGTCGTCATTGCGAGCGGAGCGACGCCATCCAGTCCCTCGCTGAGGAACTGGATGGCCGCAGGGCTGCGCCCTTCGCAATGACGATCGGGATTAAAGGCGCTTAGGCATCGACCGCCACCCGGTAGCGCTCCGCCACATCGCGGCGCGACAGGTTCGGCGCCATCGCCTTGCGGGCGGTATCGAATGCGATCCACTGGTCCTCGTCGGCCAGCGGCGGGATCGTGACTGTCTCGCCCTTGTCGAAGCCGACCAAGGCCGCGTCCACCAAGTCGCCCGCTTCCATCACCCATTCGGCGGGGAATGCGTTCACGTCCTTGCCCGAGCGCTCCCAGATTTCGGTGCGCGTGGCACCCGGCAGCACGGCCTGGACGCGCAGCTTGGTATCCGCATGCGCTGCGGCGAGGCCCAGCGTCAGATTGAGCACATAGGCCTTCGAGCCGCTATAGATGCCGTCGAACATCTCGGGCGCCAGCGCGAGAACCGAGGCGATCGTGATGATCGCGCCGCCGCGCGTCACGAAGGCCTTGCCCGCCGCCGAGGCGAGGAGGGTCGGCGCGGTGATGTTGAGCGCGATCAGCCGCTCGATCGCTGGTGCTTCATTGTCGAGCAGGCCGCCGTTCAGCGACATGCCGGCATTGTTCACCAGCAAGGTGATCGCGCCGTCGGTCGCGAGGCGATCGGCCACCTTGGCGACGTCGGCGGCATGGGTGAGGTCGGCGGGAAGCACCTCCACCGCACGGCCGGTCTGATCGCGCAGCGTCGTCGCGAGCGCCTCCATGCGGGCGGCGTCGCGCGCCACCAGAATCAGATCATAGCCGCGCCTGGCCAGCCGATCCGCATAGACCGCGCCGATGCCCGAAGAGGCGCCCGTCACCAGCGCCGTACCCAAAACCTTGTCCGTCATGTCCTTCGTCCTTGACTATCCACCGTGAGTCGGTTGCATAATGATAGGTAGTCACTATCATATTGCAATGGACATGATCGAGGAATTTGAGAAACGCTGCCCCGTCGCGCGCGGGCTGGACCGGGTGGGGGATGCGTGGAGCATGCTGATCCTGCGGGACGCCGGGCTCGGCATCACGCGCTTCGATCAGTTTCGCGCAAGCCTGGGCATCGCGCCCAATATCCTGACGCGGCGGCTGAAGGCGCTGACGGACGCCGGCCTGCTGGAGCGACGGCGCTACAGCGAGCATCCCCCGCGTGACGAATATGTGCTGACGGAGGCCGGGCGGGATTTCCTGCCGGTGCTGCTCGTGATCGGCGCGTGGGGCCGGCGCCACCATGGGAAGGGCGCGCGCCGCATCGCGGATGCGGAGACGGGGCGGACGCTGGAGCCGGTGGTGGTGGATCGCGAGACGGGCCGCCCGATCGAGAGCTTTCGCGTCAGTCTGGTCGATCCGGAGGAGAGCCCGCAGGCCTGACCGGCAGGGGAGGGATGCTGGTGCTGCCGGTGAGGATTGAACTCACGACCTCAGCCTTACCAAGGATGCGCTCTACCACTGAGCTACGGCAGCACGGCCAGCATGGCCTCCCCTGCGGGAGGTGGCGCCTATGGCGAAGCCCGCGCGGAAGGTCAATGGCAAGCAGCACCTTCCCTCGCTATGAAACCGCTCATGGCGAAAGATGATCCCGCACGCGCCGCCCGGCTGGCCGAGGCGCTCCGACAGAATCTGCGCCGGCGCAAGGCGCAGTCGCGGGACGCCGAGGCGGCGACGGAAGGGAGCGAGGCGCCTACAGAGGCGCCACCGCGCGACTGAACCACTCGGCGGCTGCGCCCTCCAGCTGCGGGCCGACCACCTCCGCCACCTTCGCGTGATAGGCGTCCATCCAGGCGCGCTCGGCCGGGGTGAGCAGATCGAGATCGATCAGCGCGCGATCGATCGGGGCGAAGGTGAGCGTCTCGAATCCGAGGATCTTCTTCTCGGCGCCCGGCGCCTCGCGCGGCCCGACCAGCACCAGATTCTCAATGCGGATGCCGTATTCGCCGGTCTTGTAATAGCCGGGCTCGTTCGAGAGGATCATGCCCGCCTGCAGCGGTTCGTCCCCGCCCACGAAGGCCCCGCCCACGGGCGCGATACGCTGTGGCCCCTCATGCACCGCGAGGAAGGCGCCGACGCCGTGGCCGGTGCCGTGCGCGTAATCGAGACCGGCCGCCCACAGGAATTGCCGCGCGAGCGTATCGAGCTGGCCGCCGCGCGTACCCTCCGGGAAGATCGCCGTGGCGAGCGCGATATGGCCCTTCAGCACGCGCGTGAAGCGATCGCGCATCTCTGCCGTTGGCGTGCCGATCGCGACGGTGCGCGTCACGTCGGTGGTGCCGTCCTGATACTGGCCGCCCGAATCGACCAGATAGAGCGAATCGATTTCCAGCGGGCGGTTGCTCTCCTCGCTCACGCGATAATGGACGACCGCGCCGTTGGGGCCTGCACCCGAAATGGTGTCGAAGGAGAGATCGCGCAGGCGGCCCGTCTCCTCGCGGAAGGAGAGCAATTTCTCCTGCGCGGAGATTTCGGTGACGCCGCCCTTGGGTGCCTCGACCGAGAGCCAGTGGAGGAAGCGCGAGAGGGCCGCGCCGTCGCGGGCCTGGGCAGCGCGGTGGCCGGCCATTTCGGCGCCGTTCTTGATCGCCTTGGGGAGGACGGCCGGGTCGCGCAGCGGCAGGATGCGGGCGCCGGCCTGCTCCAGCGTGCCGAAGATGGCGGCGACGGCGCGATCGGGATCGGCGACGATCCTCTTGCCGCCGAGGGCGGAGAGATAGTCGGCGAAGGCATGGCGCGGATGGAGGCGCACGGCATTGCCGAGATGCTGGCGCACCTCGTCGGTGAGCTTGTCGGGCGCGACGAACAGATCGGCGGTGCCGTCCGCCCCGACCAGCGCATAAGCGAGCGCGACGGGCGTGCGATCGACATCGGCGCCGCGCACGTTGAACGTCCAGGCGATCGAATCGAGCGCGGAGAGGACTGCGGCGTCGGCGCCCTGCGCAGTGAGCCAGTCGGCCATTTCGGCGCGCTTCTCAACCGAATTCTTGCCGGCTAGGTCATCGGGCTGGACGACGAGGCGCGCGGCCGAAGGCAGGGGCTTGTCCGGCCACACCGCGTCGACCGGATTGGTTTCGACCGCAATCAGCTCGGCACCCTTGGCGCGGAGCGCCTTCGCGGCCTGGATCACCCAGCCCCGCGTGTGCAGCCAGGGATCATAGCCGATGCGCGCGCCTTCCTTGGCATGCTCGCCGAGCCATTGGGCGACGCTGGTCTGCGGCACGGACTGATAGGACCAGTTGGTGCCGTCGACCTGCTCGCGCACTTGCAGCGTGTAGCGGCCGTCCGTGAAGATGGCGGCTTCGGCGGGAAGGACGACCGCCGATCCGGCCGATCCCTCGAACCCGGTCAGCCAGGCGAGGCGCTGGGCATAAGCGCCGACATATTCGGACATATGCTCGTCGGTGAGCGGCACGACGAAGCCGTCGAGACGGCGGCGGGCGAGTTCGTCGCGCAGGGCGGCGAGGCGATCGGTGTGGCTGGACATGGGGGCAATGTAGGCCCGTCGATTTCCTTCGTCATCCCGGCCTTCGTCGAGGTGGCGGAGGAAGACGTAAGTTTGATTCACGCAGAGACGCGGAGGCGCAGAGATGGTGTGTCCTGCCGCCGCGTAGCGGCCTCCTATCATCGCTCGCTTATGATGAGAGCGCTTCGCGCCGGGCGCACCCTCTCTGCGCCTCTGCGTCTCTGCGTGAATCCTTTTTCTTTCTTCCCTCTGTTCAGGCCAACGTCCGCTTGAACAAAGCGATCGTGCGGTTCCACGCCAGATCAGCGGCCGCCTTGTTGAAGCGGGGCGTGGTGTCGTTGTTGAAGCCGTGTTCGACGCCCGGATAGATGAAGCCCTCGTGGCGGACTCCGGCGGCCGTCAGCGCCTTGTCGTAATCGGGCCAGGTGCCGGCCAGCCGCGTGTCGTTGCCGGCATGCTGGACGAGCAGTTCGGCCTTGATCGCGGGCACGTCCTCCAGCTTCGGCGGGGCGCCGTAGAAAGGGACGGCAGCGCGCAGCGTGGGCACTTTCGTGGCCAGCATGTTCACGATGCCGCCGCCATAGCAGAAGCCGACCGCGCCGAGCTTGCCGGTGCCGTCCGGCAGCGCCTGCGCGTAAGCGGCGGCGGCGAGGAAATCCATCTGCACCTTGGCCTGATCCAGCTTGGGGAACAGCGCGCGGGCCTCGTCCTCCGTGCCCGGATAGCCGCCGAGCGAGGTGAGCGCGTCCGGCGCGACCGCGATGAAGCCGTCCACGGCGAGGCGACGGGCGATATCCTCGATATGCGGATTGAGGCCGCGATTTTCGTGGACGACCAGCACGACCGGCTTCTTCTTTTTGGGCGATGTGCCGGCGGGCTTGGCGACATAGGCCTTGATCGTGCCGTCGCCCTGCGGAGAGGGAATCGTGACCGTCTCCACCGTGATGCGCTTGTCGGCGGGGGCGATCACCTCCGCCGAGGCGAAATCGGGGCTGAGCGCGGAGAGGATCGTGGTGGCGGCGGCGACGGATCCGGTCAGCGTCGTGGCTTTCTCGATGAAGCCGCGCCGGCTGATGCCGCCATGGACGAACGCATCGAACAGATCGAGGATCTCCCGGCTGAAGGCGGTGCTTTCGGGCATCTCGGCCATTTCACTCTCCTCCTTGTCCCGTCATTCCCGCGAAAGCGGGAACCCAGACTTCGCTTCATGACAGTGGTTGGAGGCAGACGGAAGAAGCTGGTTCCCGTTTTCGCGGGAATGACGACGGAGCGAGATCCAATCCTCACCCTTCAGCGGAAGGATATCAGGCACGGCTTGCGGCTGGACGGCGGCATCCCCACAGATAAGCACGATGATGACGCCCGCTGACCTTCCGCCCGCGCCCCGCGCGACCCGCATTCCGCATGAAACGGCCGTCCACGGCATCACGCTCGACGATCCGTATCACTGGCTGAAGGATCCGCTCTATCCGGAGGTGAAGGACGAGGCGGTTCTCTCCTATCTTCGGGAGGAGAACACCTATTTCGAGGCGGCGATGGCGCCGCGCGCCGATCTGGTGGAGGCGATCTTCCAGGAGATGAAGGGGCGGATGAAGGAGGATGAATCCTCCGTGCCGCAGAAGGATGGCGAGTATCTCTACTGGTGGGCCTATGAGACGGGCAGCCAATATCCGCGCCGCTGGCGGAAGCCCGTCGCGGGCGGCCCCGATCAACTGCTGCTGGACGAGGCGGCGGAGGCCGAGGGCAAGGCCTATTTCCGGCTCGCGGCCTTCTCGGTGAGCCCCGACGGACGACTGCTCGCCTGGTCGGCGGACGAGAGCGGGGCCGAGCGCTTCACGCTGCGCATCCGTGATCTGGCGACGGGGGCGGATGTCGAGACGGTCAGCGCCGTCACCAATGGCGGCGTGGTCTGGTCGAGCGACAGCAAAGCTTTGGTCTTCACCGAGGTGAACGACAATTGGCGCAGCTATCGCGCGCGGCTGCACCGGCTGGGCGCCGATCCGGCCGAGGCGGTGACGCTCTATGAGGAAGCGGACGAGGGCTTCCGCGTCGCGGTGGGCGGCACGCAGGATCGCCAGTGGATCCAGATCGCCACCGGCGACAATCAGACCAGCGAGATCCGTATGGTGCCGGCGGGCGATCCGTCGGCGGAACCGCTGCTGGTTTCCCCCCGGCAGGTGAAACGCCAATATTCGGTCGATGCGGCGCATGGAATCTTCTGGATCCTCACCAACGACGATCATGTGAACTTCCGTCTGGCCTCCGCCGATCCGGCGACGCCCGGCGCGTGGGAGACGGTGATCGCCGGATCGGACGATACGTATCTCACGGGCATCGCCAGCTTCGCGCGCCACATCGCGGTCGCGGCGCGGATCGACGGGCTCGATCAGCTTTTGCTCCGCACCTACGAGGGCGACACGCACCGCGTCGCTTTTCCCGAGGCGAGCTACAGCGCGGGGCTGGGCAACAATCCCGAATTTGATCCGGCCGCCTATCGCATCGGCTATTCGTCGATGGTCACGCCCTCGACCGTCTATGATTACCACCCGGCTGAACACAGGCTGGAGGTGTTGAAGGTGCAGGAGGTGCCTTCGGGCTACAATCCTTCGCGCTATGCGACTGAACGGCTGAGCGTGCCGGCACGCGACGGCAAGGCGATCCCGGTTTCGATCGTCTATCCCAAGGGCTTTCCGAAGGACGGATCGGGCAAGGTCTTCCTTTACGCCTATGGCGCGTATGGCCATGCGATCCCGCCGAGCTTCTCCACCGGGCGGCTGTCGCTGCTGGATCGCGGCTGGGCCTATGCGATCGCGCACATCCGGGGCGGCGATGATCTGGGTTACACCTGGTATCTGCAGGGCAAGGCGACCGAGCGCTGGAACACGTTCCACGATTTCTCGGATGCGGCGAAGGGGCTGATCGCCCAAGGCTTCGCGAAAGCCGGCGGGATCGCGATCAACGGCGGCTCGGCCGGTGGCGAACTGATGGGCGTCGTCGCCAATACCGATCCCGATCTGTGGGGCGCGGTGGTGGCGGACGTGCCGTTCGTCGATGTGCTGAATACGATGCAGGACGAGAGCCTGCCGCTCACCCCCGGCGAATGGCCCGAATGGGGCAATCCGATCACCGATCCCGAGGCGTTCAGGCTGATCCTGTCCTACTCGCCTTATGAGAATGTGGCGGCGAAAGCCTATCCGCCGATGCTGATCACGGGCGGGCTCAACGATCCGCGCGTCACCTATTGGGAGCCGGCGAAGTGGGCGGCCCGCCTGCGCGCGACCAAGACGGACGAGGCGCTGCTGCTGCTCAAGATCAACATGGGCGCGGGCCATGGCGGCAAATCGGGCCGCTACGAGGCGCTGCGCGAGCGGGCGGAGGCCTTCGCCTTCGTGATCGATCAGATGGGCGGGTGATCCGTGCTCCTGCTTTCGCAGGAACACGGCAGTGTGAGACGTTCTGCCTGCAAAAGCGCAAGTAAATATGGTTAACGGATCGGGCTCCTGCCTGATCCGTCGCTTAATCTGCGACCCTTCGATCGGGGGAGAGGCGCAAGGCAGGGACAGCCGGCCTCGAAAAGATACGGAACGCTACTCGTACTAAGCTTACGCAACACACACGGCATGAAGCCATTTACAGGCTGTACCCAACCTTGCCCGCTCCGAACGTGCGAAAGACTGGTCGGTTGCATGAACCGAAAATGTACGGGGATAAGTGCTGTTTGCGAAATGCGAGGAGGATCGCATTTCGAGGCGGCACCGACAGGCGCACATTCAGCAGCCTACGATTACTCCACCCGGACGAGCGCGCCGTCCTGCAGGCGCCTGTAGAAGCAGGTCGGGGCGTTGGTGTGACAGGCGGGGCCGTGGGGCTCGGCGCGCAACCAGATCGCGTCCTGATCGCAGTCGACGCGCAGCTCGACCACCTTCATCACATGGCCCGAGCTTTCGCCCTTCTTCCAGAGCCGCCCGCGCGAGCGCGACCAGAACCAGGCCTCGCCTGTCTCGATCGTGCGATCCAGCGCCTCCGCGTTCATGTGCGCCAGCATCAGCGGCTCGCCGGTTTCGGCATGCGTCACCACGGCGGTGACGAGGCCCGCCGCATCCCAGCGCGGCATCAGGGTGGTTCCGGTTTCGCGATCGTCCATGCGCGCCATGTAGGGGGCGGCGTGTGCGGACGGAAGCGGGCTGGCGGATGTGGGGGTGGTGCCGCGCGCCATCCGCCCCCATATGCCGGCGCGAACGGTTGGCTAAATACCGATCCGCACGCCGGAAAACAGGAAATGCGCCGGTCGCCCTCCCGATGGGGCGACAAAGGGCGATCGATCGCTTATGGGCATCGGGCACCGACGGAACGGACGATGCTGACCACCAATCCTTTTGAAACGATCGACGGCGATACGCTGCGCGAAGAATGCGGCGTCTTCGGTGTCTATGATGCCGAATCGGCGAGCGCGATCGCGGCACTCGGCCTCCACGCCCTCCAGCATCGCGGGCAGGAAGCCGCCGGCGTCACCAGCTGGGACGGCCACAATTTCCACACGCATCGCGCGATGGGCCATGTCGCGGGCAATTTCGATCGCGACGACATCATCCGCGCGCTCCCCGGGCGCGTCGCCTGCGGCCATGTGCGCTATTCCACGACGGGCGAGACGGCGCTGCGCAACGTGCAGCCGCTGTTCGCCGAACTGGCCAGCGGTGGTTTCGCGATCGCCCATAACGGCAATATTTCGAACGCGATGAAGCTGCGGCGCGATCTGATCCGCACCGGCTCCATCTTCCAGTCGACCAGCGATACCGAAACGATCATCCATCTGGTCGCCACCTCCACCTATCGCACGCTCATCGATCGCTTCATCGATGCGCTGCGCCGCGTGGAGGGCGCCTATTCGCTGATCTGCATGACACCCGAGGGCATGATCGCCTGCCGCGATCCGCTCGGCATCCGCCCGCTCGTGATGGGCAAATTGGGCGATGCGACGATCTTCGCCTCCGAGACGGTCGCGCTCGACGTGGTCGGCGCGGATTTCGTGCGCGAGCTGGAGCCGGGCGAACTGGTGACGGTGTCCGAAGCGGGCGTCCGTTCGATCAGCCCGTTCGGCAAGGCGCGCGGACGGCCGTGCG
Source organism: Sphingomonas sp. AP4-R1 (assembly GCF_013113735.1). Taxonomy (NCBI): domain Bacteria; kingdom Pseudomonadati; phylum Pseudomonadota; class Alphaproteobacteria; order Sphingomonadales; family Sphingomonadaceae; genus Sphingomonas; species Sphingomonas sp. AP4-R1. The sequence goes on along the minus strand of NZ_CP053346.1, from coordinate 300,231 downwards.
TGTTCGAGCATGTTTATTTCTCGCGGCCGGATTCGGTGCTGGACGGCACCTCGGTCTATTCGGTCCGCAAGGCGATCGGCGCGGAGCTGGCCAAGGAAGGCCCTGTCGACGCCGATTTCGTGATCCCCGTGCCCGATTCGGGCGTGCCGGCCGCGATCGGATACGCGCAGGAAAGCGGCATCCCGTTCGAGCTGGGCATCATCCGCTCGCATTATGTCGGCCGCACCTTCATCCAGCCGGCGGACAATATCCGCCATCTGGGCGTGAAGCTGAAGCACAATGCCAATCGCGCGCTGATCCAGGGCAAGCGCATCGTGCTGATCGACGATTCGATCGTGCGTGGCACGACCAGCCTGAAGATCGTGCAGATGATGCGCGATGCGGGCGCGACCGAAGTGCATATGCGCATCGCCAGCCCGCCGACGCGGCACAGCTGCTTCTACGGCGTGGATACGCCCGAGCGCGCCAAGCTGCTCGCCGCGCGCATGACCGTGCAGCAGATGGCGGATTTCATCCATGCGGACAGCCTTGGCTTCATCTCGGTCGATGGCCTGTACCGCGCGCTGGGCGAGGAAGGCCGCAATGCCGCGCAGCCCACGCGCTGCGACGCCTGCTTCACCGGCGATTATCCCACGCCGCTGACGGATCACGACGCGCAGACCGTGCCGGACCAGTTCGCCTTGCTCGACGAGCGCGTGCTGGCCTGAGGCTTTCTTGTCCGGCCAATCCCGCATAGCCTGACCGGCTCCCCTCCCTGCAAGGGAGGGGCTGGGGGTGGGTGGATCCGCTTGCGGCCGCCGTCGTCCGCCTCCAGCGACCCACCCCTCAGTCCCCTCCCTTCCAGGGAGGGGAGGAAAGAAGAGCATGACCCGTCCGCTCGAAAACCAGATCGCCCTCGTCACCGGCGCCAGCCGGGGTATCGGCGCTGCCACCGCCAAGGCGCTGGCGGCGGCCGGCGCGCATGTTCTGCTCGTGGCGCGAACCACCGGGGGGCTGGAGGAGACCGAGGAGGCGATCCACGCGGCGGGTGGCTCCTCGACGATCGCGCCGCTGGATTTGACGGACGGCAATTCGATCGGCCGACTGGCCGAGGCGGTGGCGGGCCGCTGGGAGAAGCTCGACCTGCTCGTGATCAACGCGGCCACGCTCGGGACCTTGAGCCCGGTGCCCGCGATCGATCCCAAGGAATATGCAAAGCTGCTGACGCTGAATGTCGGCGCGCCGCAGGCTTTGATCGCGGCGTTCGATCCGCTGCTGCGGAAGAGCGCGCGGGCGCGGGTGGCGGCGATCACGTCCAGCGTAGGCGCGCGGCCGCGGGCTTTCTGGGGCGCCTATGGATCGTCCAAGGCGGCGCTGGAAAATCTCATTCTCTCTTATGGCGAGGAGATGCAGGCGTTGGGCGATCTGCGCGTGGCGATCGTCGATCCGGGCGGCACCGCCACCGCGATGCGCGCCAAGGCCTTTCCGGGCGAGGATCCCGCGACGCTGAAATCGCCGGACGTGGTGGGCGGGGCGATCGCGGCGCTGCTCGCGAGCGATTTCGCGACGGGACACCGGATGCGCGTGGAGGGGTAAGCCCGCGAAGCGGCTCATTCCTTCTTTTTCTCTCCTCTGCGTCTCCGCGTCTCTGCGTGAACAAAAAAGAGATTCACGCGGAGGCGCGGAGAAAAAGAATGAGAGAGAGTGTGAGCCGGCCGCGCTTCAGGTTTTGATCTTTGCCGCTGCGGCCAAGGCTCGCTCCCGGCCTTCGCGGTGGCCGATCAGGGGGGCGGGATAGGCCTTCGGCGCGCAACCGGCACCGTGCGGATCGTGGATCGTGGTGTCGGGCAGGTCGCGCAGTTCCGGCACCCATAAGCGGATATAGTCGGCGGCGTCGAACTTGGGCGATTGGGTGAGCGGCGCCATGATCCGGCCGAACGGGTTGCTGTCGATCCCCGTGCCCGCGACCCACTGCCAGTTCACGCTGTTATTGCCGTAATCGGCATCGACCAGCGTCTCCCAGAACCAGCGCTCGCCGCGCCGCCAGTCGAGCAGGAGATGCTTGGTGAGGAAGCTGGCTGCGATCATGCGGACGCGATTGTGCATCCAGCCGGTCGCCCAGAGCTGGCGCATCCCGGCATCGACGATCGGATAGCCGGTGCGGCCTTCGGTCCACGCGTGGAAATCGCGATCGGCGGCGGCACCCGTTCGCCAGGGCAGGCGATCATAGGCGTCGCGGCCATTCTGGCGGCCGATCTTCGGATATTGATCGACGAGGTTGGCGGTGAAATCGCGCCAGCCGACCTCGCGCAGGAACGGATCGGCCGAGTGCGGTGCGGCGTCGTGCGCGGCGTGCCAGACGGCGGCGGGGGAGATTTCGCCGAAATGCAGATGCGGCGAGAGGCGTGAGCTGCCGTCGATCGAGGGCATGTTGCGATCGTGATCGTAGGCCGACACGCGATCCGCGAAATCCTCCATCGCCTCGGCCGCGCCGTCCTCGCCGGGTGTCCAGACGTCGAAGCCCTTGGCCCAGTCCGGCTTCGTGGGGAGCAGATCCCAATCCTCCAGCCGATCCGAGCGGATCTCGCCATGGCCGTGGAGATGTTTCGGCGCGGGCTGTGGCTTGGGTGGCGGCAACGTGGCGGCGAGTGCACGCCAGAAGGGGGTGAAGATGCGGTAGCGGCCGCCCGCACCCGTGCGGATCTCGCCGGGGTCGGCCAGTTGCTGGCCGGGGTGAAGAACGAGATCGAGCGTGCCGGCGAGCGCCTCTTCGGCCGCCTGCCACCACGGCTCGATATGGCGAAGGGCGTGGACGCGGGTGGCGCCCGATTCCTTCGCGACGGCGGTGACGGCGGTGACGGCCTCGCCCCGGCGCAGGATCAGGGGGATGCGGTGGCGGCCGAGCGATTTCGCGAGCGCGGTCAGGCTGTGGTGCAGCCACCAGCGCTGGGCGCCGCCGATGCGCCAGTCGCCGGGGCCGTCATCGTCCAGCACGTAGAGCGCGACGATCGGGCCCTCGCTCGCGGCGGCGGCGAGGGCGGCTTGGTCCGAAAGGCGGAGATCCTGGCGGAACCAGACGAGTGTGGGGGCTGTCATGCGCGCTGAACGGGTGAGGGGGCCGGGGGATGCGTGGTTTTATCCTCCCCTCCCTGAAAGGGATCGTTGCGAAATTCGTCAAAGCCATGATCCCGTTTGTGCTGAGCTTGTCGAAGCACCGTCCTTCTTAAAAGCACGAGAGAAAGAAGAACGGCACTTCGACAGGCTCAGTGCAAACGGAGTTAAAGAACGAACTACGTAACACTGTCATGCAGGGAGGGGAGAAGATTAGTTCGCTGCCGGGCCGACCTGTTTGGCGATGGCGCGGAGGAAGGGGCCGCGATCGGCTTCGGGGAGGGCTTTCAGCGCGGCCAGCACGCGCTCGCTCGCGCGGGTCCGCATCGCTCCCTGCACCACGTCCATCTGGCGCATGATGCCGGCGACGCGGTCCACGTCGATCGTGGGGACCATGATCGCGTTGGAGAGCTGATCCTTCAGCCCGGTCTGCTGATGCTTGAGCTGGGCATATTGGGGATCGCCCTGGCTATCCAGCTTGGTGAGGATCGCATTGCCCTGCGGCGAGACGCCGGGCAGATTGGTCGGGCGGCGCTGGGGCACGGGTGCCGGGGGCGGCGTCTGGGCAATGGCCGGAAGCGCGGCAAGACCGGCGAAAACGAAAGCGAGCAGATCGACCGGACGCATGAGCGGCCCTCCTTTCGTCGCTCCTTAGGACCGAGCCTTCCCACCAGCAATGGCGGGCGCGATGAGCCGCTGGACACGGGCCTTGATCGTGATGGCGACATGGGGGAAGTCGGCTGCGAACGAGAACGCCAGTCAGCGAGAGCGCATTTTCATGAGAGATCTTCCCTATCGCCCGGCCGCGGGCATCATGCTCCTGAACGAGGCGGGAAAGGTCTTCGTGGCGCGGCGGATCGATACCACCGCCGAGGCCTGGCAGATGCCGCAGGGCGGGCTCGATCCCGGCGAGGACGCGCAGGCGGGCGCGCTGCGCGAACTGGAGGAGGAGACGGGCATCCCCGCCGACAAGGTGGCGGTGATCGCGGAAGCGGCCGAGCCCCTGCTCTACGATCTGCCCGCCGATCTGCAGAAGAAGGTGTGGGGCGGCAAATATCGCGGGCAGAAGCAGCACTGGTTCCTGCTGCGCTTCCTGGGACGCGACGACGAGATCGACCTCGACACCAAGCATCCCGAATTCAACGCCTGGAAATGGGCGGAGCCGGCGGAGCTGCCAGTGCTGATCGTGCCGTTCAAGCAGCAATTGTATCGTGACGTGCTGGCCGCGTTCGCGGATCATCTGGCGAAGCCGGCATGAGCGGTGCTGCCCTGATGATGGCGCTGGCCGGCGCGCTGGGGCCGGAGCTGTCGTTCGAAACGCTGCCCGCGCCGCGCCTGCCCTATGCGCCGGAGGCTCCCGTGGTGGAGCAGCCGATGCTGGTGCTCGCCCCGCCGCCGCCGGGCCTGCCCGCGCCCGTGCGCACGATGATCGAGGCGGCGTACAAGACCGGCAACGACAAGACGATCAGCGACGTGGTCGGCTTGGCCAAGGACAATTTCCCGACCTATATCGCCGAGATCAACGGCGTGGCGCAGGTGCAGGCCGAAAGGCTCGCCGGCGTCCGCAAGGAAGCACAGGAGAAGGAGCAGGCACGCATCATGGCGGCGAGCTTCCTCCAGATCTGGAAGGGCGAGCTGGAAGCGGGCGGATCGCGCTCCACCGGCACCACGCGCACGACCAGCATCTATGCCTCGGCCAAGCTGCAGCGCGACGGCATACGCTGGCGCCAGAAGTTCAACGCGCGCCTCGATTTCCAGGATACGGATCACGAGCGGACGACCGAGCGCTGGCTGGCCGCGTGGCAGCCCAATTACAAGTTCAACGATTCGCGCTACGCATATGGCCTTGCCCAATATGAGCATGACCGCTTTCTGGGCATCCAGGCGCGCGGCACCTTCGGTACGGGTGTCGGCTTTCTCGTCGCCAGCCGATCGAACCTGAACATCACGCTGGAAGGCGGCCCGGCGATCCGCCGTACCGTCTATATCGACGAGGCGAACACGACGCGGCTGGCCGGTCGTGCCTCGATCTCCGCGATGTGGCAGATTTCGCCGACGCTCACCTTCCGGCAGGATGCGGCCTTCTTCTTCGAGGGCGACGATGCGACCGCATCGAACACCACAGCGCTGGAGACCAAGCTGCTCGGCGCGCTGAAGGCCAAACTCTCCTACAATCTCCAGTTCGAGCGCGAGACGCCCACCACCAGCCGCCAGCTGGATACGGTGACGCGCGCGACATTGGTCTACGGTTTCTGATGCGCGCGGTCGTCCGCGCGGCGCGATCGGCCGATCTGGAATCCCTGTACGAGATGGCGAAGCTGACGGGCGGGGGCTTCACCAACCTGCCCGCCGATCGCGATGCGCTGGCCGAGCGGCTGGCGGCGTCCGAGGCGGCCTATGCGCGCGACGAGGATGCGCTGGGCGACGACGTCTATCTGCTGATGCTGGAGGATCTGGAGACGAAGCGGATCGCCGGCACCGCGCAGATCATCACGCGCACCGGCCAGAAGGGCTCGTTCCATTCCTATCGCCGCACCACGCTGACGCAGCACAGCGCCGCCTTCGGCCGCAGCTTCCGCGCCGAGATGCTGGTGATGACGAACGATCTGGAAGGCTGCAGCGAGGTGGGCGGCCTGTTCCTCCATCCGCGCTACCGGGCCGGCGGGCTCGGCCTGCTGCTGGCGCGCAGCCGCTATCTGTTCATCAAGCATCATCGCGCGCGCTTTGCCGACAAGCTCATCGCGGAGCTGCGCGGCGTGATCGACGAAGGCGGCGGATCGCCGTTCTGGGACGGCGTCGGCGGGCGCTTCTTCCAGATGAGCTTCCGCGAGGCGGACGATTATAACGCCGTGAACGGCAACCAGCATCTGGCGGATCTGATGCCGCGCCATCCCATCTATCTGGCGATGCTGCCGGAAACGGCGCGCGCGGTGATCGGCGTGCCGCACGGCACCGGCCGCGCGGCGATGCGGATGCTGGAGCATGAGGGCTTTATTGACGAGGGTTATGTCGACATTTTCGAAGGCGGGCCGACGATGACCGTGATGGTCGATCGGCTGAAGACGATCCGCGAGGCGCGCGAAACGTGCGTGGCTTCGATTGGCGAGGGCGGGGGCGTGCGCTCGATCCTCGCCGCCGGGCGGCTGCGCGATTTCCGCGCGAGCTTCGCCTTGCTGGCGGAGACGGTGGCGGGGCTGGAGATTGACGGGCAGGCGGCCGAGGCGCTGGCGCTGCGGCCGGGGCATGAGGTGCTGCATGTCGCCCGTTGAGCTGCCCCTGGAGTCGACGGATCGCGAAAAGGCGGCAGCGCGGCTGGAGCAACTGGCGGCCGAGATCGCGCATCACAATCGCCTCTATCACGATCAGGACGCGCCCGAGATTTCGGACGGCGACTATGATGCGCTGATCCGCGAGAATCTGGCGCTGGAGGGGGCGTTCCCCGATCTGGTGCGCGCGGATTCGCCCAACGCGCAGGTGGGCGCGGAGCCGACCTCGGCGCTGGGCAAGGTGCGCCACGCCGTCCGCATGATGAGCCTCGACAACGGCTTTTCGGACGAGGACATCGCCGAATTCATCGCGCGCGTGCGCCGCTATCTGGCGCTGCCCGAGGATGCCGTACTGGCGCTGACCGCCGAGCCGAAGATCGATGGCCTCTCCTGCTCGCTGCGCTACGAGAAGGGCCATCTGGTGCAGGCCGCCACGCGCGGCGACGGCACGACCGGCGAGGACGTGACCGCCAATGTCCGCACGATCGCGGACATCGCGCAGACACTGAGCGGCGACGACGTGCCCGACATGTTCGAGGTGCGCGGCGAGGTCTATATGGCGAAGGAGGATTTCGCCGCGCTCAATGCGCGCCTGCTGGCGGAGGCCGAGGACCCTGAGAAAGCGCGCCGCTTCGCCAATCCGCGCAACGCCGCCGCCGGATCGCTGCGCCAGAAGGATCCCGCCGTCACCGCCAGCCGTCCGCTGCGCTTTCTGGCCCACGGCTGGGGCGAGGTGAGCGCGCTGCCGGCCGAGACGCAGACGGGCGTGATGCGCGCGATCGAGCGCTGGGGGCTGCCGGTTTCGGAGCTGCTCACCTGCGTCGACACGCTGGAAGCGTTGGTCGGCCATTATCGGATGATTGAGGCGAAGCGCGCCGATCTGCCGTTCGATATCGACGGCGTGGTCTACAAGGTCGATCGGCTCGACTGGCAGCAGCGTTTGGGCTTCGTCGCCAAGGCGCCGCGCTTCGCGATCGCGCACAAGTTCCCGGCCGAACGCGCGCAGACGACGCTGGAGGCGATCGACATCCAGGTGGGGCGCACGGGCAAGCTCACCCCCGTCGGCCGGCTGGTGCCGGTCACGGTGGGCGGCGTCGTCGTCTCGAACGTGACGCTGCACAATGCGGACGAGATCGCGCGGCTGGGCGTGCGGCCGGGCGACCGGATCGTGCTGCAGCGCGCGGGCGATGTGATCCCGCAGGTGGTCGACAATCTCACGCGTGACGAGGATCGCGCGCCGTTCGTCTATCCCGATCATTGCCCGGTCTGCGGATCGGAGGCGGTGCGCGAGGAAGGCGAGGTCGATATCCGCTGCACGGGCGGGCTGATCTGCGGGGCGCAGCGCTTCGAGCGGCTCCGCCATTTCGTCAGCCGGGGGGCGCTGGATATCGAAGGGCTGGGCGAGAAGACGATCGAGGAATTTCTCGCGCTCGGCTGGATCCGCGAGCCCGCCGACATGTTCCGTCTCGCCGCGCATCGCGAGGAATTGCTGGGGCGGGAGGGCTGGAAGGAGAAGTCGGTTGACAATCTCCTGGCGGCGATCGAGGCCAAGCGCGCGCCCGATGCGGCACGCCTGCTGTTCGGGCTCGGCATCCGTCATGTCGGCATCGTCACCGCGCGCGATCTGCTGAAGCGATACACGACCCTGCCCGCGATCCGGGCGCTGGCGGACGAGTTGATCGCTCTCCGGGACAATTTCCTGCGCGCGTTGGGCGAGGAGGATGGCCGCTTCCGCACGCGGATGGACAAGGCGATCGCGGAGCTGATCGGGGTCGAGAATGTCGGCGCGGCCGTCGGCCACGCGCTCGCGGACTTCTTCCACGAGCCGCATAACGTGCAGGTGTGGGCCGATCTGCTGGCCGAGGTGTCCCCGCCCGACTTCATCGTCGAGACGCAGGCGTCGAGCGTCTCCGGCAAGACCGTGGTGTTCACCGGCAAGCTGGAGACGATGAGCCGCGACGAGGCCAAGGCGCAGGCCGAGCGGCTCGGCGCCAAGGCGGCGGGATCGGTCTCGGCCAAGACCGATCTGGTCGTGGCGGGCACCGATGCGGGATCGAAGGCGAAGAAAGCCGCCGATCTGGGCGTGCGGGTGATCGACGAGGCGGGCTGGGCGGAAATCGTAAGGTCCGCCGGGATATAGCGGAGACGCGCTTGCGCCCGTCACGCGCTCCAGCCACAACGGGAGCATGGTCGAAGCGACGCCGCGCAAGATCCCCCTGATGTCGCTGGCGGGCCTTGGCATCGTCATCGTCGCCGGGCTGATCGCCTTGCTGATCGCCAGCGGTGTTTCGTCCAGCAATCGCTGGGCGGACCATTCGGTGCAGGTGCAGACGCGCATCGTGGAGCTGGGCGAGCGGCTGGCCACGCATGACGGAGCGTTGCGCGGCTACATGATCTCGCGTGAGCCCGCGATGCGCGACGATATGCGCGACAGCCGCCACGATATCCTGCTGCGCGTGGCCGAGCTGCGCGAGCTGCTGCGCGACAACGAGCCGCAGCTGCGCGAGATCGACGCGGTCGCCCCGCTGATCCGCCAGCGCCTGATCTATGGCGAGCATATGTCCGCCGAGCGCGACCACAAGCCGCTCTACGCGATGAACCTGAGCGCGGCGCAGCCGGGCAGCCTTCCCCTGATCCTGGCGATCCGCCAGCATCTGGGCCGCATGTTCGCGACGGAATCGGCGCTGCTGGCCGCGCGGCAGAAACAGGCGCAGCAGCGCACCGCCTTGCTGTCGATCGGGCTGGTGGCGACCGTGCTGCTGGTCGTCGTGATCGCCTATCTGACGATCTCGGAGGCGCAGGCCCGCTCCCTGTCGATCGAGGCCGCGCACCGCGAGGCGCGGGCTGCGGCCGAAGCGGCGGAGAGCGAGATGCGCGCGCGCGAACAGGTGGAGGAACAGCTCCGCCACATCCAGAAGATGGAATCGATCGGCCAGCTGACCGGCGGTATCGCGCACGATTTCAACAATATGCTCGCGGTGGTGATCGGCAGCCTGGATATGGCGCGGCGCCGGATCGACGATCCGGACCGGCTCCAGCGCAGCCTGGCGAGCGCGATGGAGGGCGCGGGGCGCGCCGCCTCGCTCGTCAGCCGTCTGCTCGCTTATTCGCGGCGCCAGTCGCTCGCGCCGGCGGCGGTGGATCCCAACCGGCTGGTGGGTGACATGTCCAACCTGCTCGGCCGCACGCTGGGCGAGGGGATCGAGGTGGAAACGGAGTTGGCCGGCGATATCTGGCCCACCTTCGTCGATCCGCTCCAGTTGGAAAATGCGATCGTCAATCTGGCGGTCAATGCGCGCGACGCGCTGGGCGGGCGCGGGCGCATGACGATCCGCACCGGCAATGCGACGCTGGACGAGGGTTATATCCGCTCGCATCCCGATGCCGCGCCGGGCGATTATGTGATGATCATGGTGCGCGATTTCGGATCGGGCATGCCGCCGGACGTGCTGGCGCGCGCCTTCGATCCCTTCTTCACCACCAAAGGAGTCGGCCGGGGCACCGGGCTGGGGCTCAGCCAGGTGTTCGGCTTCGTCAAGCAATCGGGCGGCCACATCGGCATCGAGAGCGTGGTGGGGCACGGGACGACGATCCGGCTGTTCCTTCCGCGGCACGAGGCGGCGCCCGCGATCGTGCGCGAGCCGGCGCCGGTGGCGGGCCCGGCGCCGGTGCGCGGCGGGGAGCGTATCCTGCTGGTGGAGGATGATGATCGCGTCCGCCAATTCTCGCGCGATGCGGTGGCCGATCTGGGCTATGTCGTGACGGCGGCCCCGGACGGCGTGGCCGCGCTGGCGCTGATCGAGCAGTCGCCCGATTATGCGATCCTCTTCACCGATGTGGTGATGCCCGGCATGGGCGGCACCGAGCTGGCGGCGGCCGCCCGCGAGAAGCAGCCGAACATCCGCATCCTCTACACGACCGGCTACGCCCACGAGGCGATCGCGCGGGAGGGGCTGCTGGAGCCGGGCGTGGATGTGCTGCTGAAGCCCTTCACCGTGGCCCAGCTCGCACAAAAGCTGCGCGATGTGCTCGATAAGGCCGGTCCGGACGCCGTTCAGGCGGCAGCCAGCGGCGGCAACGCATAAAAACGGCATCGGCCCGAAGGGGCCCGGAGATCGGGGCCGGACGATCGGCCAGCCAAGGAGGAAGGATGTTTCGTTACGCCACGATCGCGCTCGCCGCGATGACGCCCGTCGCCGCGCTGCACGCGGAGGACGGCCCGCGCCTGACGGGCACCCGCCTCGACATTACGGCCACGGGCGAGGTGATGCGGGCGCCCGACGTGGCCACGATCGGCGCGGGCGTCGTCACGCAGGCGGCGACGGCGTCGCAGGCGATGGCCGACAATGCGCGCCGCATGACCGCGACGATCGCGGCGCTGCGCAAGGCGGGCATCGCCGATCGCGATATCCGCACCGCTTCGCTGCGCCTGTCTCCGCAATATCGCTATGTCGACAATCAGCCGCCGCAGCTGACCGGCTATCAGGCGAGCAATCAGGTGACGGTGCGCTTCCGCGAGATCGCCAAGGCGGGCGGCATTCTCGATGCGCTGGTCGCGGCGGGCGCGAACCAGATCGACGGGCCCAATTTCGCGGTCGACAAGCCCGAGGCCGCTTTGGACGAGGCGCGCACCCAGGCGCTGGCGACGGCGAAGGCCCGCGCCGACCTCTATGCGCGCGCGGCGGGCCTGAGCGTGAAGCGGATCGTGGCGATCACCGAATCCACGAACGTCCAGTCTCCCATCCGCCCGATGATGGCGATGAGCCTGCGCGCCAAGGCGGATTCCACCCCGGTTGAGCCAGGCGAGGAAACGCTGGGCATCACGCTGCAGGTCACGTTCGAGCTGCAGTGAGGCGGGCCTAAGGCCGGACCGCAATCATCCGTAAACAGGTGCGGCGGTAGGATGACGTTCCGCCGCATCGGTCCTATCTGGGCGCTCCCATGACGACGCGTTTCGATCATCTTCCCGCGCGCCGCGCCATCATCGATCGGCGCGCCATCGCCGATGCGCTGGAGGCATTGCCGACGGCGGATGCCACGACGCTGCGCCTGTCGGCGACGCCCGTGCTGCGCGAGGCGCTGGCGGCGGGCCGGGATGAGATCGCACGTCGGCTGGCCGAAAGCCCCAGCTCGGGCAACGAGATCGCGGCCTCCTATGCGTTCCTGACCGATCAGATCCTGCGCCTCGCCTATGATTTCACCACGCAGCGGCTGTTCCCGAACCATCACCCGTCGGCGGGAGAGCGGCTCGCGCTGGCGGCGGTGGGCGGATACGGGCGCGGCGAGATGGCGCTCCATTCGGATATCGACATCGCCTTCCTCACCCCCTGGAAGCAGGCGGCGTGGGCGGAGCAGGTGATCGAATCCATGCTCTACACGCTGTGGGATCTGGGCCTGAAGGTGGGCCATTCGAGCCGCTCGATCGACGAGATGGTGCGGATGGCGAACGGCGATCTCACGATCCGCACCGCTTTGCTGGAGGCGCGCTACATCTGGGGCGATCAGGCGCTGTATGACGAGGCGGGCCGCCGCTTCGAGAAGGACGTGATGGCGTCCACCGCGCGCGCCTTCGTCGCCGAGAAGCTGGCCGAGCGGAATGCGCGGCACGAGCGGATGGGCGACAGCCGCTATGTGGTCGAGCCCAATCTGAAGGAAGGCAAGGGCGGCCTGCGCGATCTGCACGCGCTCTTCTGGATCGGCAAATATGCCTATCAGGTGCGCGACGTGGGCGATCTGGTCGAGCGCGGGCTGCTGACCGATCAGGAGCTGCGCCGCTTCCGCAAGGCCGAGAATTTCCTGTGGGCGGTGCGCTGCCACCTCCACATCCTCTCGCGCCGGCCCGAGGACCGGCTGACCTTCGACGTGCAGGCCGAGATCGCGCGGCGGATGCGCTATGCCGACCGGCCCGGAAAGTCCGCGGTCGAGCGCTTCATGCAGCATTATTTCCTGATCGCGAAGGAAGTGGGCGATCTCACCGCGATGTTCCTCGCGCATCTGGACGAGACGTTCGCCGCCAAGGGGCGCCGCTTCGGCATCACGCTGATCGGCCGCAAGCCCCGCAAGCTGGAAGGCTTCGTGCTGGATCGCGGGCGGCTGGCGGCGCCGAGCGACACCTTCTTCGCCGAAAATCCGGTACGCCTGCTGGAGCTGTTCGCGCTGGCGGACAAGCATCAGCTGGAGGTGCATCCGCTCACGTTGCGCATGGCCGGGCGCGATGCGAAATTGATCGACAATCAGGTGCGCGCCGATCCGGTCGCCAACCGCCATTTCCTGCAGGTGCTGGCCTCGCGCCGCGATCCGGAGCGCGTGCTGCGGACGATGAACGAGGCGGGCGTGTTCGGCCGCTTCGTGCCCGATTTCGGGCGCGTCGTGGCGCAGATGCAGTTCGACATGTACCACCATTACACGGTGGACGAGCATACGTTGCGCGCGATCGGCCTGCTCTCCCGCATCGAGCGCGGGCTGCTGGAGGAAGCGCATCCGGGCGCCGCCAAGATCCTGTCGCAGGTGGTGTGCCGGCGCGCGCTCTATGTGGCGGTGCTGCTGCACGATATCGCCAAGGGGCGCGGCGGCGATCATTCGACGCTGGGCGCGGAGGTGGCGCGCAAGCTCTGCCCGCGCTTCGGCCTGAAGCCTGCCGAAACCGAGACGGTGGCGTGGCTGGTGGAGCAGCATCTTTTGATGTCCGCCACCGCCTTCAAGCGCGATCTGGCCGATTTCAAGACGGTGCTGGATTTCGCCGAACGCGTGCAGAGCCCCGAGCGGCTGCGCCAGTTGCTGCTGCTCACGACGGTGGATATCCGCGCGGTGGGGCCGGGCGTGTGGAACGACTGGAAGCGCCAGCTGCTCGGCACGTTGTTCCACGCGGCCGAAGAGGTGCTGCGGCTGGGCCATCAGCAGACCGGGCGCAACGAGCGGATCAAGCTGAAGCAGGCGGAGCTGGGCGTGGAACTGGGCTGGTCGCGCCAGCGCTTCGACGCCTATCGCAAGCGCTTCCCGGACAGCTATTGGGTGGCCGAGGGCGTCGACATTCTCGAGCGCAATGCGCGGCTTATTTCGGCGGCGGATGCGGGCGAGAAGCCGCTCTCGATCGCGACGCAGCCCGATCCCCAGCGCGGCGCGACGCTGGTCACGATCTACGCGGCCGATCATCCCGGCCTGTTCTACCGCGTTGCGGGTGCGATCCATCTGGCGGGCGCCAGCATCATCGATGCGCGCATTCACACGACGCGCGACGGCATGGCGATCGACAATCTGCTGGTACAGGATCCGTTCGGCAAACCGTTCGACGATCCGATGCGGCTGCGACGGCTGGCGACGGCGATCGAGGATGCGCTGGCCAATCGCAGCCAGCTGGCGGCCAAGCTCGCCACCAAGCCCTCCCCCCGCACGCGGGCGGAGGCGTTCGTGGTCGAGCCCAACGTGCTGATCGATAATCGCGCGTCCAACCGCTACACGGTGGTGGAGGTGAATGCGCATGATCGGCCGGCACTGCTGCATGCGCTGGCTTATGCGTTGTTCCAGGCGAAGGTGACGATCCGCTCCGCCCATGTCGCGACCTATGGCACGCGCGCGGTGGATACCTTCTATCTGACCGATCTGCTCGGCGACAAGATCGAGGGCGCGGTGCGGCTGCGGACGCTGGAGCGGCTGTTGCTGGCGGCGGCGGGCGGCGGCGAGCCGGAGCCCGAGGAAGAGGCGCCGAAGCGCGAGCGCGAGAAGGAAAAGGTGAAGGTTTAGGGTCTTCGGACCCCTGCCCCCAACCGTTTGTGCTGAGCCCTTCGACTGCCTGCCAAGGCAGGCGCTCAGGACAGGCTGGCCTTCGGCCAGTCGAAGCACGGGCCCCGGGCAATTCGTCCAGCAACACGTCCTTCGACTTCGCTCAGGACGGGCGGGTTTTGGGACTGCTGAGCTTTACTGAGAGGGCTCTTACCGCCCCTGCATGTCCCGTGCGCCGGCGGGCATCCGCACCGTCAGGCTGCCCAGCGCCTCGTCCAGCAGGATCTGGCAGGCGAGGCGGCTGGTGCGCGTCACATGCGCGGCGAGATCGAGCAGATCATCCTCCTCCTCGCTCGCGCGGGGGAGGCGGACGAAATCGGCCGGATCGACGATGACGTGGCAGGTGGAACAGGCCATCTGCCCCTCGCACGTCCCCTCCAGCGGCTGGCCGGCATTCTGCGCGACCTCCAAAAGCCGCGAGCCGGGCGCGGCCTCGACGATTTCGGTGCGACCGTCGACGGCGACGAAGGTGATGGTGACGCTCATGCCCAAGCCTTCTGCCGTTCGGCTGCCGCAAGGATCAAGCGGATTGCGCGTTCCAGATCCTCTTCCGCGGTATAGCGCCCGAAGCCGAGGCGGATCGAGGATTTTGCCTGCGCGTCGCTGAGGCCGATCGCCCGCAGCACATGGCTGGTCCGTCCGGAGCCGCTGGCGCAGGCGGAGCCGGCCGAGAACATCACCTCGCGCACGTCGGACATCAGGCGGGCGACATCGAGGCCGTCGCGGCGGATATTGAGATTGCCAGCGTAGCGGCGGTCTACCGCGCCATTGATCGTCCAGCCGTCGAGCAGCGAGCGGGCGTGGACGAACAGCCGGGCGAGATGAAGGGCATCCTCACCGGCCCGTTCCCCCATCAGCTTCGCGGCCATGCCGAAGCCCGCGCACAAAGCGGGCGCCAGCGTGCCCGACCGGAGCCCTGCTTCCTGGCCGCCGCCATGAAGCAGAGGTTCGGGCACGATGCCGTCGCGCAGCCAGAGCGCGCCGATGCCTTTGGGGCCGTGGATCTTGTGGGCGGAGAGCGCGATCAGGTCGCAGGCGTCGGCGGGCAGGGGCACGCGGCCATAGCCCTGCACGGCATCGCACAGCATCACGGCACCTGCCGCCCGCGCGAGCGCGCCCAGCTCCGCGATCGGCTGGACCGTGCCGATCTCGTTGTTGACGAGCATCGCGGCGACCAGAGCGGTGCGGTCGTCGATCGCGGCGGCCGCCGCGTCCAGATCGACGATCCCCTCGGGCGAAACGGGCAGCACGATCACCTCATGCCCCTGCGTTGCCAGCCATCCGAGCGTGTCCAGCACGGCGGCATGCTCAATCGCGGTGGTCACGATGCGCGGGCGTGTGTTCCGCAAAGGCGTGGCGATACCCTTGATCGCCCAGTTGAGCGCTTCGGTCGCGCCGCTGGTGAAGGCGAGGCGCCCGCCGGGGCCGAAGGGAGCGGCGATCCGTTCGCGCGCCACCTCCACCGCCGCTTTCGCCTCGCGGCCCATGCGGTGGGGGGAGTGGGGGTTGCCGAATGCCTCCTCCATCAGCGGGCGCATCGCCTCGCGCGCCTCGGGGGCGAGCGGGGTCGTGGCTTGATAATCGAGATAGATCATGCCGAGCGGCGCCCGCCTGCCATCTGCGCGTAAGCGGCGGCGAAGGCTTCAACCTCGGCGCGCGTGGTCGACCAGCCGAAGCTCACGCGGATCACTTCGCGCGCCTCCGCCTCGGTCAGGCCCATCGCGCCCAGCACATGGCTGGTATGGAGCGAGCCGGACGAACAGGCGCTGCCCGCCGAGACGGCGAAACCGGCCGCGTCCAGCCGGATCAGTTGCGCCTCCGCGCTCATGCCGGGCAGGCGATAGGCGGCGATGGTCGGCGTGCGTGCGGTGCCGCCCAGCAGATCGCCGCCGACGGGCAGGCCGCCGGATCGGGCGATGGTCGTTTCGAGCGCCAGCCGCCATTCGATCTGCTCCAGCAGCCAGGGCGGCTGCGCGCCCGCCAGCGCGGGATCGAGCGCGGCGGCGAAGCCGAGGATGGCAGGCAGATTCTCGGTGCCGGCGCGGTAGCCGCGCTCCTGTCCTCCACCCAGAGGCGCCAATATGCCCATGTCGCGCACCAGCAGCGCGCCGATGCCGGGCGGCCCGCCCAGTTTGTGGGCGGAGACAGCGATCAGATCCGCCGGGGGAAGCGGCAGCTTTCCCGCCGTCTGCGCGCAATCGACGAACAGCACGCCGCCGGCCGCATCCACCACCTCCACGATCTCGTCGATCCGCTGGAGGATGCCCGTTTCGGAATTGCCATGCTGGATCGCCACCAGAGCCTGGGGATGCGCGTGCATCAGCGCGCCGAAAGCGAGGGGCTCCACCAGCCCGTCCGCGCCCACCGGCGCCACGATCGCGTCGGCACGCTGCCGCAGGACGGAGGCATGCTCCACCGCGCTGACGATGCAGGGCCGTTCGCGGCTTTGCCGGGTGAGGGCGATCTGCGCGCTTTCGGTGGTGCCGCTCGTGAAGATCAGGTCATGCGTCCAGCCCAGCGCCGCCTTGATCCGGCTGCGTGCCCCCTCCAGGGCGGCGCGGGCGGCGCGGCCCTCGGCATGGGGCGAGGAGGGGTTGGCCCAGCGGCCGAGTGCGTCGGCCATTGCCTCGCGCGCGGCGGTGCTGAGCGGCGTGGTGGCGGCATGGTCCAGATAGATGCGCGGGGCGGACAGTTGGGGGCTCCGGTTGCGTTGTGATTGCACGGCTTAGCGCGAACCCTATATAGGCGCACGATCGGCCCTGCCCTAGCGGCGGCGGCGCGCCACGCCAAACGCCACAGGAATACCCTTGCCAGAAGTCATTTTCCCCGGCCCGGAAGGGCGCCTCGAAGGTCGCTTCAATCCGGGCCCGCGCCCGCGCGCGCCCGTCGCGATGATCCTGCACCCGCATCCGCAGGCGGGCGGCACGATGAACAACCGCATCGTGCAGGCCTGCTACCAGACGTTCGTGAAGCGCGGCTTCGCGACGTTGCGCTTCAATTTCCGCGGCGTCGGCAAGAGCCAGGGCGTGTTCGACAATGGCATCGGCGAACTGTCCGACGCGGCGAGCGCGCTCGACTGGGTGCAGTCGATCCACCCGGAGGCGCAGACCACCTGGATCGCCGGCTTCTCGTTCGGCGCGTGGATCGGCATGCAGCTGCTGATGCGCCGCCCGGAGATCAAGGGCTTCATCTCGATCGCCCCGCCCGCGAACCTCTACGACTTCACCTTCCTGGCGCCGTGCCCGTCCTCGGGCATCATCATCCAGGGCGAGGCGGACGAGGTGGCGACGCCGCTCGCCACCCAGAAGCTGGTCGACAAGCTGCGCACCCAGCGCCACATCACGATCCATCACGACGTGATCCCCGGCGCGAACCACTTCTTCGAGCATGAGATGCCGCAGCTCATGACCTCGGTGGACGATTATCTGGATATGCGCCTGAAGTAAGGCGGGAAGGAGCGGGCATTCGCTCTTTTCCTCTTCGTCATCCTGAACTCGTTTCAGGATCCATTGCCCGGACGATGACGCAGGCGACCCGCCTGTCGAACGATCAGGTCATGGATCCTGAAACAAGTTCAGGATGACGGTTGTTTCGATGTCGTATGATGTATATGCATCATTGCATGGGCAACCCAAATCCCTGCGCCTGTACCAGCCTCCGCAAGGCATCCCGTGCCGTGACGCGCTTCTATGACGAGGCGATCGCGGCGAGTGGGCTCAGCATCGGGCAATTCTCGCTGTTGCGCGCGCTGTCGCGGAACGGGCCGACGCCGCTCAGCCAGTTCGCCGAGCAGATGGTGATGGAGCGCACCTCGCTCTACCGGATGCTGGCGCCGCTGGAAGCGCGCGGACTGATCGCGGTGACGGCCGGAGCGGGGCGCGCGCGGATCGCGGCGCTGACCGAGCAGGGACGTGCCGTCATGGAAGAGACGCGCGCGGCATGGGAGGCGACGCAGGCGCGCTTTGTCCAGACGCTGGGCGAAGAGAAATGGCGGACGCTGCACGCGCTGCTGGCCGAGGCCACCCACGTCGCCGAGGAGATCGCCGCATGAGCGCCATTGCCCGCAGCCTGCCGCTTTCGGCACGGCATCGTATCCTCGCGGTGGTGGGCGTCACCTTCGTCGCCCTGCTCGTCTCAGCGGGGTCGCGCGCGGCGCCGGGCGTGCTGATGGTGCCGCTACAGACGGCGTTCGGCTGGGATCGGGCGACCGTCTCCGCCTCGGCCGCGATCGGCATCGTGCTGTATGGGCTGGTCGGCCCGTTCGCGGCGGCCCTGATGCAGTCGTTCGGCATCCGGCGGACGATGATCTGCGGGCTGGCGTTGATGTCGGTCGCGACCTTCCTCAGCCTCGGCATGAGCAAGCCCTGGCATTATGTGCTCACCTGGGGCGTGCTGTCCGGCATAGGATCCGGCGCGGTCGCCTCGGTGATGGGCGCGGCGGTGGTCAATCGCTGGTTCGCCACGCGGCAGGGGCTGGTGATGGGCCTGCTCAGCGCCAGCACGGCGACGGGCGCGCTCGTCTTCCTGCCCTTCATCGCGTGGCTGTCGCGCGAGGGGGCGTGGCAGCCGGTGGCGATGGCGGTGAGCATCGCCTGCGCGGCCCTGATCCCGTTCGTGATCCTGTTCCTGCCCGAGCATCCGGGCGATGTCGGCACGCGCCGTCTGGGCGAGCATGCCGATGCCGAGGCGGCACCGGTCCGCCGCGCGACCGATCCCCTGCTCGCGATCCGGACGCTCGTGATGGCCGCGAAGCGCCCGGTCTTCTGGCTGCTGGCGGGCACCTTTTTCGTCTGCGGACTGACGACCAACGGGCTGGTCGGCACGCATATGATCGCCTTCTGCGGCGATCATGGCATTCCGCCGGTGCAGGCGGCGGGGCTGCTCTCGCTGATGGGGCTGTTCGATCTGTTCGGGACGGCCGCCTCGGGCTGGCTGACAGATCGCTACGATCCGCGCCGTTTGCTGTTCGTCTATTATGGCCTGCGCGGCCTTTCGCTGATGGCCCTGCCGTTCCTCGATTTCGGGGCGGGCAGCCTGACGGTGTTCGCCGTCTTCTATGGGCTCGACTGGATCGCGACCGTACCGCCGACGGTGAAGCTCACCAATGTGGCGTTCGGCGAGCGCGATGCGCCGATCGTGTTCGGCTGGGTGATGGTGGGGCACCAGCTGGGCGCGGCGACGGCGGCGTTCGGCGCGGGCCTGATCCGCGAGACGACGGGGACCTATCTGCCGGCCTTCCTCGTGGCGGGCGCGATCGGCGTGCTGGCCTCGCTGGTGGTGCTGATGGGACGGGTGGAGCGGAAGCCGCTGGCGGTGGCCTGATGCTTTTGCCGTCATTCCCGCGAAGGCGGGAATCCATTGCCGCCGCGTTTGAAACTCCGCTTCGACCATTCGAGTGAATGGATCTCCGCCTTCGCGGGGATGACGAACCAGAGCGAGAGAAGGCGCGCGCTCTTGCCGTTATCGCGCGCATCCCCCACCATCTTCCCATGACCTCCGTTCCCGAACTCGGCCAGCGCGCGCGTGACGTGTTTCGGATGGTGGTCGAGGGCTATCTGGAGAGTGGCGGGCCGGTCGGCTCGCGCACCATCTCGCGCTTCGGCGGCCTCAATCTCTCTCCCGCCTCGATCCGCAACGTGATGCAGGATCTGGAGGAGATGGGGCTGCTTGCGGCGCCCCATGCCTCGGCCGGGCGGATGCCGACCGAGACGGGACTGCGCCTGTTCGTCGATGGCATGATGCAGACGACCACGCTTTCGGACGAGGAGCGCGCCGCGATCGAGGCGCAGGTCCGCACGGGGCCATTGGAGGAGGCGCTGGCCGCGACCAGCCAGGTGCTGTCCGGCCTGTCCGCCTGCGCGGGCATCGTGCTGGTGCCGCGCCATGAGCCGGTGTTGCGGCAGTTCGCCTTCCTGCCGCTCTCGCCCGGCCGCGCGGTGGCAGTGCTGGTGGGTGCGGACGGGTCGGTCGAAAATCGCGTGATGGATCTGCCCCTCGACGTGCCGCCGCACGCTTTGGGCGAGGCCGCCAATTATATGACCGCGATGCTGGGCGGGCTGACGCTGGCCGAGGCGCAGGTGCGGCTGGATGACGAGATCGCGCTCGGCCGATCGGCATTGGATCAGGCGGCGCAGGATCTGGTGGCGCGCGGCCTCGCCGTCTGGTCCGAGGACAATAGCCGTCGCCCGGTGATGATCGTGCGCGGTGCCGCCAACCTGATCGATCCGGTCGCCGCTGCCGATCTGGAGCGGGTGCGGCAATTGCTGGACGAGATCGAGGGCAAGGAGGAGATCGCCCGCCTGCTGGACAGCGCACGCGGCGCGCGGGCGATGAAGATCTTCATCGGATCGGAGAACAAGCTGTTCGCTTTGTCCGGCTCCTCGGTTATCGCCGCGCCCTATCACGGCACGGATGGCCGCGTGGTCGGCGTGGTGGGGGTGATCGGCCCCACACGGTTGAACTATGCGCGTGTCGTTCCCATGGTGGATTTCACCGCCCGTACACTGACGAGATTGATGGCATGACCGACGAAACGACCGCTCCCGAAGACCTGCGCGAGCAGACCGCTGCCGAGGCACCCGAAGTGGCCGAACATGATCTGACCGCGAAGCTGGAAGCCGAGATCGAGGAGCTTCGCTCCAAGGTGCTGTACGCGCAGGCCGAGACGCAGAATGTGCGCCGCCGGATGGAGAAGGACGCCGCCGACGCGCGCGCTTATGCCGCCACGTCGTTCGCGCGCGACATGCTCTCCGTCTCCGACAATATGGCGCGCGCCATCGCCGCCATTCCGGCCGCCGCCGCCGAAAACGAAAGCGTGAAGACGATCGTCGCGGGCATCGCGATGACGGCCAAGGAGCTGGAAAATGTGTTCCAGCGCCACGGCATCACCAAGATCGAGGCGGTCGGCCACAAGCTGGATCCGAACAAGCATCAGGCGATGATCGAACTGCCGAGCGATCAGGAGCCGGGCACGATCGTGCAGGAGATGCAGGCCGGCTACATGATCAAGGATCGCCTGCTGCGCCCGGCGATGGTGGGCGTCGCCAAGGCGGGCTGAGCGCCTTCGGCGGTTTTACGTCCGCGAAGCGGAATGATATTTTGATTCGCGCAGAGACGCGGAGACGCGGAGAGAAATGAGGAGGCAGCGGTTACGCTGCTTTTCCTGCCCTCCGCGTCTCCGCGTCTCTGCGCGAATCCCGCTTCCTCATAAAATCCTGCGCTGCGTGATTGGGGTGGTTCCCGCCCCGCCATTGGGATCACACGCAATTGCCGCGCAACCTTCATCGTTCGGAAGGTCGCGCGTAACCCTTTGTCGCTAAGGCGACTCCGCTGATCATCGGCGGGGGGAAGCCATGGGCAGGGTCGCGAAGGTCGCGTTTCACATGATGGCGCTGGTGCCGTTTGTCTTCACGATCGGCGGCCCCAGCCCGGCGAGCGCGCCGTCGCCGCGCGCCGCCGCCATCGCCCAGCCGGCCGACGCGCTCTCGATCCTGACCTACAATGTCGAGGGCCTGCCCTGGCCGGTGCGCTCGGGCCGGGACGAGGCGGCGGCGCGCATCGCCGAACGCCTGCGCGGGCTCCGGGCCAAGGGCGCGCAGCCGCATATCGTGGTGGTGCAGGAGGCGTTCGGCGCGGCGCAGCGCGCGATCGGTGCGCATGCGGGCTATCGCTACATCGTCGAGGGTCCGGGCGCGGACGTCCGCAATCGGGCGGCCGAGGCGGCTGCGGATCGCACGGATCGCGCCTACATGGCATCGGGATCGCGCCTGATGGGCGAAGGTTCGGGCAAATGGGCGGGCAGCGGTCTGCTGATCTTCTCCGATTTCCCGATCCTGGGCGTCACCTCGACCGTCTTTCCCGATCATGCCTGCGCGGGGCTGGATTGCCTCGCCAACAAGGGCGCGATGATCGCGCTGGTCGCCGTGCCGGGCGCGCCGCAGCCGATCGCGCTGGTGGCGACGCATCTCAACGCGAAGACGGCCTCCGGCGTGTCCGAGGCGCGCTATGCCCGCGCCTTCGCCCGGCAGGTGGATGTGCTGGGCGCATTCCTGCGCGCGCATCTGCCGCCGGGCCTGCCTTATGTGATGGCGGGCGATACCAATATCGGCCGCGGATCGACCCGCGCGGGCCAGTTCGCGGCGATGCTGGGCAGCCTCGCCCGACCCGACGGCCACCCGCCGATCCGCACCGCGCTGGTCGCCTGCCTGCGTCGGCGGGGCGGCTGCAGCGTGGATGCGCCCGAGGATGCCCGCGCCTCGCGCGACAAGGGCAAGGATCTGCAAATCTATGCGGCGGGCAGCGTGACGGCGCTGCGCCCGACGGCGGTGACGGTGCCGTTCGGCACCGAGGCGGACGGATCGATGCTGTCCGACCATATCGGCTATGCTGTGCGCTATGCCGTGGAGCGCGTGCCGGGCTCGGGCCTGATGATCGCGTCGCGATAGCGCCGCCCGTTTCCCCGGCCCTATCCGGGTGGTGGGGCTGCCCGACCACGCAGCTCTTGTTTTCGAGCGCGGCGCTGGCGGTCGGTTCGGAGGGGCTGAGCCGGCCGATATGCACGAAAATCGGAAAATCGCGGGCGATCAGCGAGTCGGCGAGTGCCGCCGTCATCTCCAGATTTTCGGCGAAAGAGCGACGATCAGTAAGGCGCGTCGTCTCCTGCCGCCACGGTCTTCGCTTCCGCTTCCGCCGTCTTTCCGCTGGCGAAGCCGAAGCGGATCGGGATGGCGGTGCCGGGGGTGACGACCGGATCGACGTCGAACAGCATCAGATGCTTGCCGCCGGGTGCGAACCTCGTGTCGGAGCGGGCGGGCAGCGGCAGGCTGGGCAGCGGCTTCATCATCGCCATGCCGCCCGTCCCCATGCTCTCGTGCATCTCGATCCGCTTCGCGAGCGCGCTTTCCACGCGCACCAGCGTCTCGTCGGCGCGCCCGCCGGAGACGGTGAAGTAAGCGGCGGCCGGGCGGCCCGGCACGGCGGGCAGGCGCACCCAGGCGTGGGTGACCTTCGGTTCCGCCGGATGACCGTCGCATCCGCCGAGCAGGGCGAGGGGGGCAAGGGCGGCGGCGAGGAGGGCGATGCGCGTCATGACGCATCCCTACCGGATGGCACCGGCTGCGGGAAAGGCGGCCCTGCGCGACGAACCGCATGGAACCGTTATGGAACCGCGCCTCGGGCCGCCTCCTTGCGGACACTTTTCCACCACCTATATCGCCCGTCGTGAAACGTCGTGGAAACGGTGGTTCGCCTTTTGAGGGGGCTGCCGTCGCGACACGAAATCTGCTTGCAAGAGGAACCCAATGGCCAAAGTCATCGGCATCGATCTCGGTACGACCAACAGCTGCGTCGCGGTCATGGAGGGCGGGAGCCCCAAGGTGATCGAAAATGCCGAAGGCGCGCGCACCACGCCCTCGATCGTCGCCTTCGCCAAGGATGGCGAGCGCCTGATCGGTCAGCCGGCGAAGCGCCAGGCCGTCACCAACCCCGACAACACGATCTTCGCGGTGAAGCGCCTGATCGGCCGCCGCTTCGACGATCCGGTGACCAAGAAGGACACCGAGCTGGTCCCCTATCACATCGTGAAGGGTGCGAATGGCGACGCGTGGGTGCAGGCCGGCGGCGAGGATTATTCGCCCAGCCAGATTTCCGCCTTCACGCTGCAGAAGATGAAGGAAACCGCCGAGAGCTATCTGGGCGAGACCGTCACGCAGGCCGTCATCACGGTTCCGGCCTATTTCAACGACGCGCAGCGCCAGGCGACCAAGGATGCCGGCCGCATCGCGGGCCTGGAAGTGCTGCGCATCATCAACGAGCCGACGGCGGCGGCGCTCGCCTACGGCCTCGACAAGGACACCAACAAGACGATCGCGGTCTATGACCTTGGCGGCGGCACGTTCGACGTGTCCGTGCTGGAGATCGGCGACGGCGTGTTCGAGGTGAAGTCCACCAATGGCGACACGTTCCTCGGCGGCGAGGATTTCGACGCCAAGGTCGTCGAATATCTGGCGCAGGGCTTCAAGGCGTCCGAGGGTATCGATCTGACCAAGGATCGTCTGGCTCTGCAGCGCCTGAAGGAAGCCGCCGAGAAGGCGAAGATCGAGCTGTCGTCCACCGCGACGACCGAGGTGAACCTGCCCTTCATCACCGCCGACGCCACCGGGCCGAAGCATCTGGTGAAGCAGATCACGCGCGCCGATCTGGAGCGTCTGGTCGAGCCGCTCATCACGCGCACGATCGAGCCGATGAAGAAGGCGCTCAAGGATGCGGGCCTCTCGGCCGGCGACATCGACGAGGTCGTCCTCGTCGGCGGCATGACGCGCATGCCCAAGGTGCGCGAAGCCGTGAAGGCCTTCTTCGGCAAGGAGCCGCACACCGGCGTGAACCCCGATGAGGTGGTCGCGATCGGCGCCGCCGTGCAGGCGGGCGTGCTGCAGGGCGACGTGAAGGACGTGCTGCTGCTCGACGTGACCCCGCTGTCGCTGGGCATCGAGACGCTGGGCGGCATCATGACCAAGATGATCGACCGCAACACGACGATCCCGACCAAGAAGTCGCAGACCTATTCGACGGCGGATGACAATCAGAACGCCGTGACGATCCGCGTCTTCCAGGGCGAGCGCGAAATGGCGCAGGACAACAAGATGCTGGGCCAGTTCGATCTGGTCGGCATCCCGCCGGCGCCGCGCGGCGTGCCGCAGATCGAGGTGACGTTCGACATCGACGCGAACGGCATCGTGAACGTGTCCGCCAAGGACAAGGGCACGGGCAAGGAGCAGCAGATCAAGATTCAGGCCTCGGGCGGCCTGTCGGACTCCGACATCGATCAGATGGTGAAGGATGCCGAGCAGTTCGCCGAAGAGGACAAGAAGCGTCGTGCCTCGGCGGAAGCCAAGAACAACGCCGAAAGCCTGATCCACTCCACCGAGAGCCAGCTGCGCGAGCATGGCGATGCGGTGGAAGCGGGCCTGAAGTCCGAGATCGAGGGCGCGATCGTCGAGGCGCGCGCCGCCGTCGAGAGCAACGATGCCGAGAAGATGACCGAGAAGGCCAATGCGCTTGCGCAGGTCGCCATGAAGATGGGCCAGGCCATTTACGAGAAGCAGCAGGCGGCCGGCGGTGACGCCGCAGCCGGCGCTGCCCCCGGCGCGGGCCAGGGCGAAGATGTGGTCGATGCCGAATTCTCGGAAGTCGACGACAACAAGTAAGGACGTGAGCCCTCTCCCGCTTTCGCGGGAGGGGGATGGGTGAGGGTCTTGTGCTTTCCGGGTCGCGGTACGTGCCGGGGCCGGGCAAGACCCTCACCCCAGCCCTTTCCTGCGAAAGCGGGAGAGGGAGTTACTGCGGGGCGCTGAATGGCTGACGTCGATTATTACGAACTGCTCGAGGTCGAGCGGACCGCTGACGACAAGACGATCAAGACGTCTTACCGTCGCCTGGCCATGCAATGCCATCCGGATCGCAATCCGGGCTGCTCGGACAGCGAAGCCAAGTTCAAGGCGATCAGCGTCGCCTATGATGTGCTGAAGGATCCGCAGAAGCGCGCGGCCTATGATCGCTATGGCCATGCCGCCTTCCAGAATGGCGGCGGCGGTGGCGGCCACGGTGCGCAGGGCTTCGAGGGCTTCTCCGACATCTTCGAGAATATCTTCGGCGAGTTCATGGGCGGTGGTGGCCGGGGTGGCGGCCGCTCGTCCGTGCTGCGCGGTGCGGACCTGCGCTACGATCTCGAAATCAGTCTGGAAGACGCCTTCCACGGGCGCACCGAGCAGATCCGCGTCGATGTCGCGGCGGCGTGCGACACCTGCCACGGTTCGGGTGCGGCCGAAGGCTCTGCCCCGCGCACCTGCGGCACCTGCGCCGGCCACGGCAAGGTCCGCGCGCAGCAGGGCTTCTTCGTGGTGGAGCGGACCTGCCCCACCTGCCACGGGCGCGGCCAGACCATCTCCTCCCCCTGCGGCGCCTGTCATGGCGAAGGCCGGGTGGAGAAGACCAAGACGCTGGAATTAAAGATTCCGCGCGGCGTGGATGAAGGCACGCGCATCCGCATGACCGGCGAGGGCGAGGCGGGCGCGCGCGGCGGGCCGGCGGGCGACCTCTACGTGTTCATCCACGTGACGCGCCACGATCTGTTCCAGCGCGACGGTACGACGCTCTTCGCGCACGCGCCGATCAGCATCACCACGGCGGCGCTGGGCGGCACGATCACCGTGCCGGGCCTCGACGGCGCCGCGCACGAGATCCGTATTCCGGCCGGTATCCAGTCGGGCAAGCAACTCCGCCAGCGCGCGGCGGGCATGCCCGTGCTGAACGGGCGCGGGCAGGGCGATCTCGTGATCCAGATCGACGTCGAGACGCCGACCAAGCTGACCGCGCGCCAGAAGGAATTGCTCGAGGAATTCCGCTCGACCGAAACGGGCGAGGAATGCCCGCAGGCGAGCGGCTTCTTCACCTTCCTGAAGGACAAGCTCGCGGGGAATTGATGGTCCTGTGCTCCTGCGAAGGCAGGAGCACAGGGCTTCAAGCGCAGCGTTCGTGGCTCTGGATTCCTGTTTTCGCAGGAATACGGGAGTTTCAGCCCACCGGCCCGATCGCTTCGGCGAAAGCATTGAACCAGCCCCAATGGGGTGCGGCGAACATCGTCGCCTCCAGGAACACGAGCCCTGCCAGCGTGATCGCATAAGGCACGAGATGGCCGCCCTTGCGCACGTCGCGCACGATCAGGCCGATCAGCACCGCCTCGACGATCCAGTAGCTGGGATGGAGCGCGCCGGTGAGGCCACCGATCGCGGGGATGTTGATCCCCAGCAATCGCCCGAGCGCCGGGATGATCGCGACGAACACCGTGCAGCCCGCATAGCGGGCGTGCAGCGGCCAGCGCTTGCGCTTCGCGATCGCCGCGCCCCAGAGGCCGGTGAACAGGATGAGCGACCAGAGATCGATCCACGTCAGCGTCAGGCGCAGGTCGCGCGGAAAATAGGTGGAGTGGCGCAGGCCATCCTGCACGACGAGAAACGCCGTCACCACCAGCGCCGGCACGACCGCGACCGAGGCCCAGCCGATCCGCCGGTGCCACTTTATCTTCCAGCGCCCGGCGAGAAAGCTCTGCGCGACCAGCATCGCCATCCACAATGCGGCGAGGCTGCCATGGATGATGCGCAGCGGCCCGAGCGGCACGGACGAGCCCGCCGTCGTTGGCCAGAAGCCCGCGACCATCACCGCGAACGCGAACAGGAATGCCCAATATAATCGACGCATGATGCCCCCCGGCCATACAGCGGCGGCGATCATCGTCGTGCGCAACGCTGCTGGCAAGCAGGGGGCTGGCAAGCGCATGGGCTGGCGCGGCATCGTTCAGTCGTTACAAGGCGTTGCCATGAAGACCATCCTGGCAGCCGCCATCGCCACCGTGAGCCTCGTGACAGCCACCACTTCCCCCGCCGCCGCACCGCCCGCCGCCTCCGCCTCGCCCGCCACCGGGCTGACGCTGGAGCGCCTGTTCCAGAGCCCCGGCCTGGCGGGCCCCGCGCCGCGCCTGCTGAAGCTGTCGCCCGACGGCAAGCTCGCCACCTTGCTCAAGAACCGCCCCGAGGATCGCGACCGCTACGATCTGTGGGCGATCGACACGACCACGGGCGAGCAGCGCATGCTGGTGGACAGCGAGAAGGTCGGCACCGGCGCCGCGCTCTCGGAAGAAGAGAAGATGCGGCGCGAGAGGCTTCGCATCGGCGCGCTCAAGGGCATCACGGCTTATGACTGGGCGCCGGACGGCAAGAGCCTGCTCGTGCCGCTGGATGGCGATCTCTATCTGGCCGGGCTCGACGGCAGCGTCCGCCGCCTGACCAACACGCCCGAGACGGAGATCGAGGCGAAGGTGTCCGAAAGCGGACGCTACGTGTCGTTCGTGCGCGGGCAGAATCTGTTCGCGATCGATCTGGCCACCGGCAAGGAGCAGCAGCTCACCACCGACGGCAAGGATGCGCTGTCGTGGGGCACGGCCGAGTTCGTCGCGCAGGAGGAACTGAACCGCTTTTCCGGCACCTGGTGGGCACCGGGCGACCAGCGCGTCGCCGTGCAGCGCACCGACGAGAGTGGCGTGAAGGTGGTCAGCCGCGCCTCGATCGGCGCGGACGGCACGCGCGTGTTCGACCAGCGCTATCCGGCGGCGGGTACGCCCAATGCCGTCGTCCAATTGTGGGTGATGAATGCGGACGGCACTGCGCGCGTGCAGGTGGATCTGGGCGCCGATCCCGATATCTATCTCGCCCGCGTCAACTGGGCGCGTGACGGGAAGACGCTCTACGTCCAGCGTCTCAGCCGTGACCAGAAGACGCTCGACATGCTCAAGGTGGATGCCGCCACGGGCAAGTCCACCCTGCTGTTCAGCGAGACCTCCAAAACCTGGATCAACCTGACCGACGATTTCCGCGCGCTGGCCGATGGCAGCCTGATCTGGAGTTCGGAGCGCAGCGGCACCAAGCATCTCTATCGCTGGGTGGCGGGCAAGTGGATCCCGCTCACGCGGGGCGCCTGGACGCTGGAGACGGACGGCCAGTCGTTCAATGCCGGGCTGATCGGCGTGGATCAGGCGGATCATCGCCTGTTCTTCACGGCGAACAAGGACGACGTGCTGGAAAGCCAGGTCTATGCGATCGACTATCTGAAGCCCGGTGAGCCCCAGCGGATCACCGAGCGCGGCTGGTGGAACGACGCGCAGATGGACCGCACCGGCCAGCGCCTGATCATCCGCCGCTCGAGCCCGACCCAGCCGCCGCAATATTATCTGGCGGACGCGGCCGGCAAGCGGCTCACCTGGATCAGCGAGAATGCGGTGACCGGGGATCATCCCTATGCGCCCTATCTCGCCCGGCATCGCGAGACCGTATTCGGCACGATGAAGGCCGCCGACGGCAGCATCCTCCACTGGAAGATGATCAAGCCCACGATGGAGCCGGGCAAGCATTATCCCGTCTTCATGGAGCATTATGGCGGCCCGCACGTGCAGACCGTGCAGCGCGCCTGGGCCAATCCGATGGGGCAATATCTCGCCTCGCAGGGCTGGATCTATTTCGAGATCGACAATCGCGGATCGGCCAATCGCGGCCGCGCCTTCGAGGACCAGATCTATCACGCGATGGGCACGGTCGAGGTCGAGGATCAGGTGGCGGCGGCCAAGTGGCTGAAGACGCTGGATTATGTCGATCCCGCCAAGGTCGTCACCTACGGCTGGTCCTATGGCGGCTACATGACGCTGAAGATGCTGGAGGCGGCGCCCGGCGTGTTCGCGGCGGGCATTGCCGGCGCGCCCGTCACCAAGTGGGAACTCTACGATACCGCTTATACCGAGCGCTATCTGGGCGATCCCACCAGGCTGCCCAAGGTCTATGAAAAGTCCGATGCGCTGGCCGATGCGACCGCCATCCAGGATCCCCTGCTCGTGATCCACGGCATGGCCGACGACAATGTGGTGTTCGAAAATTCGACGATGCTGTTCGCGCGGATGCAGGAGGCCAAGGTGCCGTTCGAAATGATGGTCTATCCGGGCAAAACCCACGGCGTTTCGGGCGAGGGCGCGCAGACCCATGTGTGGGGCACGATCCTGCGTTTCCTGCAGCGGACTGTGGAAACTTCGCCACACTGATGCAGGTCGGTTCATTTTCGGTACTAAAATTATCATAGGTTAACGGAACGAGGTCGCGGTTCATGCGATTAGCCGAAGATGAATAGCCGGAAGCCTGCGGTGCTGGTCGTGGAAGACGAGCCCCTTATCCTGATGAGTACGATCGATGCGTTCGAGGAGGCGGGCTTCGAGGCGATCGACGCGCTGGATGGCGAGCAGGCGCTGCAGCGGCTGGAGGAGCGCCCGGACATCCGCGCCATCTTCACCGATGTGAACATGCCGGGCCGCTATGACGGCGTGGAACTGGCCCATATCGCGCACCGGCTCTGCCCGCAGATGGTGGTGGTGGTGACGTCGGGCAAGATGATCGTCTCGCGCGACTCCCTGCCCGAAGGCGGCCATTTCCTCGCCAAGCCCTATCGATCGAGCCAGGTGACCGGCCTGTTCGCGCATCTGCTGAATTGAGGAGCGCTCCCCGAACCGTTTGTGTCGAGTAGGGTTCGAGCTTGTCGAGAACCCGTATCGAGACATCGGGCCGGACGATTTCTCGATACGCCGTCCCGGCAGGCTCGACGGCTACTCGAAGCAAACGGAACGAGTGGCGCAGCGCTTGTCAGCAGATCACACCCTAGGCGCAGGCGCGGCTCCTCGTTAGGAGCGGGCCTATGACGATCGACAAGACCTTCGACCCCGCCACGATCGAGGCGCGCTGGTATCCGCATTGGGAGCAGTCCGGCCTGTTCCGGCCCGAACGGGGCGAGGCCGAGCCCTTCACGATCGTGATCCCGCCGCCGAACGTGACCGGATCGCTCCATATCGGCCATGCGCTGGACAATACGCTGCAGGACATTCTCGTCCGCCATGCGCGCCTGCAGGGCAAGGATGCGCTGTGGGTGGTCGGCACCGATCATGCGGGCATCGCGACGCAGATGGTGGTCGAGCGCAATCTGGGCGCGCAGGGCATCAAGCGGCAGGAGCTGGGCCGCGACGGCTTCATCGAGAAGGTGTGGGAGTGGAAGGCCGAGAGCGGCGGCCAGATCACGCGCCAGCTGCGCCGCCTGGGCGCGTCATGCGATTGGGCCAATGAGCGTTTCACGATGGACGAGGGCTTTTCGAAGGCCGTCGTGAAGGTGTTCGTCGAGCTGTACCGGCAGGGGCTGCTCTATCGCGACAAGCGGCTCGTGAACTGGGATCCCCATTTTCGCACCGCCATCTCCGATCTCGAGGTCGAGACGAAGGAGATCAACGGCAAGTTCTGGCATCTCGCATATCCGCTGGCCGATGGATCGGGCACGATCACGGTGGCGACGACGCGGCCGGAGACGCTGCTGGCCGACATGGCGGTGGCCGTCCATCCCGAGGACGAGCGCTACACGGCGCTGATCGGCAAGAAGGTGAAACTGCCGATCACCGGCCGCCTGATTCCGATCGTGGCGGACGAGCATGCCGATCCCGCTTTGGGATCGGGTGCTGTGAAGATCACGCCGGGGCATGACTTCAACGATTTCGAGGTGGGCGTGCGCGCGGGCATCAAGCCGGCCGAGATGCTCAACATGCTGGATGCCGAAGCGAAGATCACGCAGACGGCGGACGGCCTGATCCCGATCGACCTGATCGGCATGGACCGCTTCGAGGCGCGCGACTGGATCGTGAAGCTGCTGGAGGAGGACGGCATCCTCCTGAAGGTGGAGGATCGCGTGATCCAGACGCCCTACGGCGACCGATCGGGCGTGGTGATCGAGCCGTGGCTGACCGATCAATGGTATGTCGATGCCAAGACGCTCGCCGGGCCTGCGCTGGAGGCGGTGCGCTCCGGCGCGATCCGCGTCGTGCCGGAAACGTGGAAGAAGACCTGGTATCAGTGGCTGGAGAATATCCAGCCCTGGTGCGTGTCCCGCCAGCTCTGGTGGGGCCACCAGATCCCGGTCTGGTACGGACCGAAGAAGACGGGGCCGCGGACCACTGTTGAATCTTCTGACAGGGCCAACCTCGAGCCGTTCGTCGCTGCTACCGAGGAAGAAGCAACAGAGCTAGCTCGCGCCTATTACGGCTCTGAATTCGCTGTTCTCACGAGTGACGATGCACCTTGGACCACCGAGCCCGGACAGGGCTTTGACGTGGAAACCACGGTGTCTGAGCAAGAACACTATGTTCCGGTGACGATCCACCGTGATCCCGACGTGCTCGACACGTGGTTCTCGTCAGCCCTTTGGCCGTTTGGCACGCTGGGCTGGCCGGAGCAGACCGAGACGCTCAAGCGCCATTATCCCAATGACGTGCTGATCTCCGGCTTCGACATCCTTTTCTTCTGGGATGCGCGCATGGCGATGCAGGGGCTGCACTTCATGAAGGAAGTGCCGTGGAAGACGCTCTATCTCCATGGCCTCGTCCGCGCGCCGGACGGATCGAAAATGTCCAAGTCCAAGGGCAACACCGTCGATCCGCTGGGCCTGATCGACAAGTACGGCGCCGATGCGCTGCGCTTCACGCTGGCGGCGATGGAGAGCCAGGGGCGCGACATCAAGCTCGATGAAAAGCGCGTCGAGGGCTATCGCAATTTCGCGACGAAGCTGTGGAATGCGGCCCGTTTCGCGCAATCGAACGGCATCGGCGGCTCCACCACGATCGAGCCGCCCAAGGCGACGCTCGCCGTCAACAAGTGGATCCTGGGCGAGGCCGTCCGCACGATCCAGGCGCTGGATCTGGCGCTGGCCGACCTGCGCTATGACGAGGCGGCCAACACCATCTACCACTTCGTCTGGAGCCAGTTTTGCGACTGGTATCTGGAGCTGATCAAGCCGGTTCTGTCTCCGGGCAACGCTCCCTCTTCCGTTGGTGCTGAGCCTGTCGAAGCACCGTCCTTTTCTTCTGCCGATGGTGAAGAAGGAAGTGCGGCCCCCTTCGACTGCCCGCCTGCGGCAGGCGCTCAGGACAGGCTCCGACAGGCTCAGGGCGAACGGGGTGGTGTCGAGGCGGACGAAACCCGTGCGGTCGCCGGCTGGGTGCTGGATCAGATCCTCATCCTGCTCCACCCGTTCATGCCCTTCATCACCGAGGAATTGTGGCACGCGCTGGCGGCGCGCGATCACGATATCATCGTGGCGAAGTGGCCGATGGCGGATGCGCGCGCGCTGGATCCGGAGGCGAGCGCCGAGGTGGAGTGGCTGATCCGCGCCGTGCAGGGCATTCGCGCGACCCGTTCCGAGCTGAACGTGCCGCCGGGCGCGCGCCTGCCCATGTATGCGCGCGGGGCGGGCGAGACGACGCTTGCGCGTCTCGCCGCCAATGCCGCGCCGCTGGGGCGCATGGCGCGCGTCGAGATTGCCGAGGGCGAGGCGGCGCCGGGCGGGGCCGCGCAGATCGTGGTCGACGAGGCGACGTTCGTGCTGCCGCTGGAAGGCGTGATCGATCTGGCGGCGGAGAAAGCCCGTCTCGAAAAGGCGGCGCAGGCAGCCGAGAAGGAAGCGGCGTCGCTTTCGGGGCGGCTCGGCAATCCCTCGTTCGTGGAGAAGGCCAAGCCCGAGGCGGTCGCCAAGGCGCGCGAGGATCATGCGGCCAAGGCGGCCGAGGCCGAGCGGCTGCGCGCGGCGCTCGCGCGGCTGGGGTAGTTTCCTCCCGGCCTCCCGCTTGCTTCGAGCGAAGATCGAGCCTGTCGAGATCGAAGTCGAGAAGGCTCCCGGTCTTGACGCTTCTCG
Organism: Sphingomonas sp. AP4-R1; assembly: GCF_013113735.1. Classification (NCBI taxonomy): domain Bacteria; kingdom Pseudomonadati; phylum Pseudomonadota; class Alphaproteobacteria; order Sphingomonadales; family Sphingomonadaceae; genus Sphingomonas; species Sphingomonas sp. AP4-R1. Next base: position 266,785 of record NZ_CP053346.1, on the reverse strand, counting down.
GCTTCGCTCGAAGCTGCGGGTTCTCGACAAGCTCGAACCAAACGGGGGAGGGCTGAGCGCTCAATTCCTTTCTCCGTCACCCCGGACTTGATCCGGGGTCCCGCTTGCCTTCCGCGACCGGAAGAAAAAGGAGCGGTATGCCGGATCAAGTCCGGGATGACGACGCTTTCGACGGACTTGGGATCGCCGCACAGCTCGGCTAGCCTTGCCGTCCACTTCCGGAGCCCTGATGCGCGACCTGCCCGCCTGCGAGCACCCGATCCTCCCCCTGATCGCAGGCTGGCCTGCGTGAAGCCCCTCGTGCGCGAGGCTCGGGTGTGAGGCGGCGTCCGCGTCTGTGGGCGGTGCTGGGCGTGCTGGCGCTCGCGCTGCTGCTCGTCTGGGCGCTGCGGCTGCGCATCGCCGGGCTGCTCGTCGATCGGACCCTGGAGGCGGCGCAGGTGCCCGCCAGCTATCGCATCACCAAGGTCGGCCCGCTGCTGGAGCGGATGGAGGACGTGCGCATCGGCGATCCCGCGCATCCCGATCTGGTGGCCAAGCGGATCGACGTGACGATCGGCTATGGCTGGACCGGCCCGGTCGTGCGCGGCGTGGCGGTGGACGGCGTGCGGCTCACGGCCCGGCTGGATGGCGACGGGCTCCATCTCGGCGCGATCGATCGGCTGCTGCCCAGGAGCGGCGGCAAGACCGAGCTGCCCGATCTGGCGGTGAACCTGCGCGATGTGACGCTGGCGCTGGATACGCCCAATGGCGCGATCCGGGTGGCGCTGACGGGGGCGGGCAACCCGACGCGGGAGTTTAGCGGTGAGGCACGGGCGGAGGCGGGCATGCTGCGCCTCGCCTCCTGCTCGCTCGTGCATGCGGTGGCGGACATGACGGTCTGGACCGACGCGGGAAATCCCCATGTGGCGGGGCCGGTGGCGCTGGCGGGCACGGGCTGCCCGCATTTCGCGCTCGGGCGGGGCGTGCTGCGGATCCAGGCCACCTCGAACAAGGCGTTCGATCGGGTGCAGCTGGAGGCGCAGCCGTTCGGCTTTGGGGGCAGCGCGGGGCCGGCGCGGTTCGCGGGGATGGCGGGCTCGGTCGAGGCGGCGGGCACGTTCGGCCATCTCGATGCGAAGGGCGCGCTGTCCTTCGCGCATCTCGCCTTGCCGGAGCAGGCCGGGATGGTCGCGGGCGTCGCCATCCCGGCGGGTCTTCCCGTGACGCCGACCGCGACGCGAGCCACGCGCGGTATCGCCACGTTGCTGCGCGATGCCGCGGCGCGGGTGGAGTTTGACGGGGCGATCGAAGGGCTCGCCGCCAGCGTGCGCGTGCGGCGCGCGATGCTGGCCGGAGCGGATGGCGCGCGGATCAGCGCGACCGGCGGCACCGGGCTCCGCTTCGCGCCGAGCGGGTGGCAGCTGGACAGCGATGTGGCGAGCGGGGGCGGCGATCTACCGCCACTGCGGCTGCGCATTCGGCAGGCGGGCGAGGGTGCGCCGCTCAGCGCCACCGGAAGGCTCGATCCCTTCGTGGCGGGCGATGCGCGCCTCGCCGCGCCACGTCTGACGTTCAACTGGGAGAAGGGGGCGGCGCGCTTCGATCTGCTGCTGGGCGTCGATGGCCCGCTGGGTGCCGGCGTCGTGCGTGGGCTGACCGTTCCGGTCGGCGGGAGTGTCGCAGGTGACGGCACTTTCGCCCTCGACGCGGGATGTCGCGACGTAGCGTTCCGCGAACTGCGGCAAGGCGGGTTCGTGTTCGATCCGGCGCATTTGCGCCTGTGCGGCAGTCCGATCGCATCGCGGAAGCGGGGTGGCGCAGTGCGGATCGACGCGACCGTCGCTCCGGTTCGGCTGACGGGGCGCAGCGGCGCCTCCCCCATGTCGCTCGCGGCCGATCGCGCGCGGGTGACGGAGCGGGGCTTCGATCTGGCGAATGTCGTCGCCATGATCGGCGCGCCGGAGCGCGTCACCCACATGGAGGTGGCCACCTTGCAGGGCGGCTTCGGCCGGCAGATCGGCGGCACCTTCGCGGGCGCGGACGGCGCGATCGCCAACGTGCCGCTCGATCTGAAGGGCGCGGCGGGCGACTGGACCTTTGCGGGTGGGACGCTGGCGTTGAAGGGCGCGCTCAAGGTGAGCGATCAGGCGCCCGAGCCGCGCTTCCACCCGCTGGATGCCGAGGCGGTGACGCTGGATCTGACGGGCGGGACGATCATGGCGGCGGGCATTCTCCGCCAGCCTTCGCGGCATGCGGACGTGGCGCGCGTCACGATCGCGCACGATCTCGGCACCGGTGCCGGCCATGCCGATCTCGCCGTGCCCGGCATCGCCTTCGCGCCCAAGGGGCTGCAGCCGGATCAGCTGACCCCGCTGACCCTCGGCGTGATCGCGAACGTGGCGGGCACGGTTTCGGGACAGGGGCGGATCGTCTGGGGGAGTGACGGCGTCACCAGCACGGGCATTTTCGGCACCGAGCATCTCGATCTCGCCGCCGCCTTCGGCCCCGTCACCGGCATCAAGGGTCAGATCCAGTTCACCGATCTGCTGGGGCTGGTCAGCGCACCCGCGCAGACGATCCATATCGCCGAGCTGAACCCCGGCGTGGCGGTGAATGACGGCATCGTCCACCTCCAGCTGACCGGCAACAATCGCGTGGCGATCGAGGACGCGACATTCCCGTTCGCGGGCGGAAATCTGCTGCTCGATCCCGCCACTCTGGATTTCAGCAAGGCGGCCGAGCGGCGCATGACCTTCCGCGTGAAATCGGTGGATGCCGCCGCGTTCGTGCAGCAACTGGATTTCCCGAATCTCGCCGCCACCGGGCTGTTCGATGGCGAACTGCCGATGATCTTCGACGACAATGGCGGGCGGATCGAGAAGGGCTATATCGCCGCGCGCGGCGGCGGCACGCTGGCTTATGTGGGCGAGCTGTCGTCGGCGCAGATCGGCACGATGGGCAAGCTGGCCTTCGACGCGCTGAAGGCGATCCGCTATTCGGCGCTCGACATCAGCCTCGACGGGCGGCTGGACGGCGAGATGGTGAGCAACGTGCGCTTCACCGGCGTGCGCGAGGCGACGCCCGAACAGAGCCTGATCACCCGCCTGATCCGCAACCTGCCCTTCCGCTTCAACATCGCGATCCGTGCCCCCTTCCGTGGGCTGGTCGGCACGGCGCGCACGTACATGGATCCCGAATTGCTGCTTCAGTCCGTCAGACCCACCAGCCCCGCGACAACGCCGGCTGAACCCCCTATTCAGGCCCCCGTAAGCGGAGTTGTGCGATGAAAGGCGCGTGCTTGACGATGAAACGTTCGGGTGCGAGCCCTTTGATCGGATTGCCGGCCTGGCTGGCGCTTTCCGCCTGCGTGACGGTGAAGGCGCCGGACAAGCCGATCGAGATCAATTTGAACATCAGCGTGAAGCAGGAAGTCGTGGTAAGCCTGAAGAAGGACGCCGACGACTTCATCGCCAACAACCCGGATCTGTTCCCGAAATGACAACGAAGCAGCTTCTGATCTCCGGCCTGATCGGCCTCTCGCTCCTCACGGGCGCGCCCGCGCTCGCGCAGATGGACAGCGAGGTGGAGGCGGCTCTGGAAGCCGGCACCGTGGGCGAGCAGGCCGATGGCTATATGGGCTTCGCGCGCGCGCCTGCGGGTGGGCTCAAGGCCAAGGTGGATGCGATCAACATCAAGCGTCGCCAGGGCTATACCCAGATCGCGCAGAGCAAGAACGTGCCGATCGAGGCGTTTGCGGCGTCGATCGGGTGCCGCACGCTGGAGGGGCTGAAGACGGGCCGCGCCTACAATATCGGCGGGGCCTGGGCGGTGAAGAGCGGCCCGATCACGCTGCCGGCGCAATGCGGGGCGTGAGCGTTTAACGCATCGTCATGCCGGACTTGTTCCGGCATCCACACCTCTGCGCGCGCCTTAGGCCGCTGCTCTTGCTGCCCGGTGGACCCCGGAACAAGTCCGGGGTTACGGCAGGGCTATTGTGTCAAACCGTTCGGTTCGAGCAGCATCGAGCCTGTCGAGATGCGACTGTCGAGAATCCTTCTCGACTATGATCTCGACAAGCTCGATCTTCGCTCGAAGCAAACGGGGGGCAAGCGGATGGTGATGGGTTAAGCCCTCACCACCACGTCGCGTAGAGCGCGATCAGAGCCAGTACGACCGCCAGCGCCCCCACGTTGAATGTCGCGCGCGTGCCGTAGGTGACGTCGCCCATCTTGATCACGTCGCGGTCGCCGCTGGCGGGCGTGGCGAGCGACACCACCACCGACAGAACCAGCGAGACGAGGAACACCACGCCCATCCGATCCATGAAGGGCAGATCGGGCAGCAGTTCCTTGAACGCCCAGGACAGCACCACCGAGGCGATGGCCGCCACGATCGCGCCGGCCTGATTGGCGCGCTTCCAGAACAGGCCGAGCAGGAAGATGATCGTGATGCCGGGCGTGAAGAAGCCGGTAAATTCCTGGATGAACTGGAACGCCTGCTCCGACTGGCCGACGAGCGGCCTGGCCGTCAGCACCGCCAGGATGATCGCGACGACGGCGGCGATCCGGCCGATCGTCACCAGTTTCTGCTCATTGTCCTTGGCGCCCTGCTGCGAGGGCAGCTTGGCGAAGATGTCGAGCGTGAAGATGGTCGCGATCGAATTGATCTTGGAGGCGGTCGACGCGATGATCGCCGCAATCAGGGCCGCGAAGACGAGGCCGAGCAGCCCGGTGGGCAGCAGGCGCATCATCGCCGGATAGGCTTCGTCCGGCCGCTCCAGGCCGGGCGCGATCAGCACGGCGGCGATGCCGGGCACCACGATGATGAGCGGCATCAGCAGCTTCAGGAAGGCGGCGAACAGCACGCCCTTCTGCGCTTCCGGCAGGTCCTTCGCCGCCAGCGCGCGCTGGATGATATACTGATTGAAGCCCCAATAGCTGAGATTGGCGATCCACATGCCGCCGATCAGCACGGAAAGGCCGGGCAGGTCCGCATAATGCGGATCGCCCTTCTTCAGGATCATGTGGAAATGATCGGGCGCGGTGGTGACGAGCTTGTGCCAGCCGGCGAACACGCCCGCCCCCGCGCCGATCTGCGTGAGCGTGAGATAGGCGATGATGAGGCCGCCGAGGATCAGCAGGGTGACCTGCACGATATCGGTGAGCGCCACCGCCTTGAGCCCGCCGCGCAGCTGATAGAGCAAGGCGAAGGCGCCGAGGCCGATCAACGCCACCGTCTGGTCTACACCCGCCACCTTCGTGACCGCGATCGAGCCCAGCCAGATGATCGAGGTGAGGTTCACGAACACGTAGAGGACGAGCCAGAACACCGCCATCAATGTGCGGATCGCCGGGCCGTACCGCCGCTCCAGGAATTGCGGCATCGTGTAGATCTCGTTGCGCAGGAAGATCGGCAGGAAGAATTTGCCGACGATCAGCAGGGTGAGCGCCGCCATCCACTCATAGGAGGCGATGGCGAGGCCGATCGCATAGCCGGAGCCGGACATGCCCACGATCTGCTCGGCCGAAATGTTCGCCGCGATCAGCGAGGCGCCGATCGCCCACCAGGGAAGATTCTTGGAGGCGAGGAAATAATCGGTCGTGTTCTTCGGGCCGGCGCCGGCTTTGTCGCGCGAGACATATTGGGCGAGGCCGAAGATCGCGAAACCGTAGAGCACGACGATCGCGATATCGAGGGTGGCAAGCTGCATCGTCATACTCTCCGGACGATTTTGGGCGGGCGCGCAAATGGGGGGGCGGCCCGATCCGATGTCCCTGATTTGTGTGACAGGACATTGCTGCGCAAGCGGAAAAGACCGGCCCCCGCGCCCTTCGTCGCGTCCCTTGGCAGCGCGGCCGCGCGTGCCGTCGGCATCGGTGCGACAACATTTCCCACAATATGAAACGCTGTAACAATTATCGGAATTTGGCATTCAAATTGGGCTTCTGGGCCACAGTTCGCCGTGTTTGTACGATAAATGCGGTGAAATTTGTCATACAACACTTGTGTCCGTGTCGGGACAACTCTAGGTGCCGCCCCAAGCCGATGCCAGATTCGGCGCCACATAGGGGAGGAAGATCATGCTTCTTTCGAATACCGCCATGGCCCGGTGCCTGGCACTTATCGGCATGGCCACGATCGGCGGTGCCGCGTTCGCGCAGGCCGCACCCGCGACGGGCGAGGCCGCCGAGCCCGCCGCCGCTCCCGCATCCGATGCCTCGTCCGCCGGCGATATCGTCGTCACCGCGCAGAAGCGCTCGCAGCGCATTCAGGACGTGCCCGTCGCCGTGCAGGTGCTGGGGGGCGAGGCGCTGACCTCGCAGGGCGTGCGCCAGTTCGCCGACCTCACCAAGGCGACCCCGTCGCTGCTGATCCGCCCGTCCGAGCAGCCGGTGAACAATTCGATCTCGATCCGCGGCATCGGCACCTTCGCCTTCTCGCCCTCGGTCGAGCCCTCGGTCGCGGTGCAGATCGATGACGTGCCGGTGCAGTTCATCGCGCGCGCCTTCGCCGACCTGAGCGATATCGACCGGGTCGAAGTGCTGCGCGGGCCGCAGAGCACGCTCTATGGGCGCGCGGCCTCGGCCGGCCTCATCAACATCATCACGCAGAATCCGACGGCGGATCTGACGGGCCGCATCGGCGGCGTCGTCACCACCGATCGCGAATATGCGGTCAACGGCGCGATCTCGGGCCCGCTTACCGACACGCTCGGTTTCCGCCTGAACGCCAATTACGACAAGTTCGAGGGCAATGTCCGCAACCTCGGCACGGGCGACCGGGTCAACGGGTTCCGCACGCTCTCGATCAAGGGCAAGGTCGTGTGGGATCCCACGTCGAACCTGAACATCGCGGTGTCGGGCGGCTATATCGACGGCACGACCACGATCGGCCGTCCCTTCATCCGTCTCGGCGCGGCGGCCCGCCTGCGCGGCGTGGCGGCGTACGACCCCTCCGTCTTCGCGCCCGGCATCGTCGCCACCGAGGACAACACCAAGGTGGTCAACAACATCAATTCGGGCACCAACTATACCGATTATTCGGCGTCGGTGCGCGCCTCGCTGGATGTCGGCTTCGCCAGCCTGATGTCGATCACCGGCTATGACAAGTTCCGCCAGTTCGACATTCTCGATCAGGACGAATCCGCCGTCGCCGCGCTCGACAATCGCCAGTTCGGCACGTTCCGCACGCACAGCTGGAGCCAGGAATTCCGCCTCGTGGCGCCGGGCAAGAACCGGTTCCGCTACACGCTCGGCCTCTATTATTCCGATCTGGAACTGAGCCGCGTGTTCCAGCGCGGGCCGTTCTTCTCGATCGCCAACTGGTATGCCACCAACGGCACGCGCCAATATGCGGCGTTCGGCCAGCTGGAATATGACATCCTGCCCAACACCACGCTGATCGGCGGCGCGCGCGCGGGCAAGAACAAGATCGACTATCGCTTCACCGATTATGCGGCGACGGGCGTGCCCACCTTCGCCGGCAACGACAGCGCCAATTACGAAACGTACAAGGCCGGCGTGCAGCAGAAGTTCACGCCCGACATCATGGGCTTCGTGACCTTCGCCACCGGCTACAAGGGCCAGGCCTATGATATCGGCACGGGCTTCAACCTCGTCCGCCAGAATTCGGGTCCGGTGCAGCCGGAGCGCTCGAAGGACTGGCAGATCGGCCTGAAGACGCAGTTTTTCGATCGCCATGTGACCTTCAACGTCACGCTCTTCGACACGCGCTTCAAGAATTTCCAGGCGCAGGGCATCGAGACTTTGTCTGACGGGACGACCAACTTCCGCCTCGCCAATGTGGGCCGCCTGCGGACCAAGGGCGTCGAGGTGGAGGCCAGCTGGCGCGCCGCCACCGACATCAATTTCTCGGGCGGCGTGACCTATAACGACGCGAAGATCACCCAATTCCTCGGCGCGCAATGCTATCCGAACCAGACGGCGGCGCAGGGCTGCGTCGGCACGCCCGCGCGGCAGAATCTGGCGGGCTTCCGTCCGCCGCAGGCGCCGAAGTGGAAGCTGGCGGCCAGCGGCGAATATACGCCGAGCCTGACGCAGAGCCTGGATGGCGTGCTGCAGGCTTCCTACAGCTATCAGAGCGCGATCAACTTCTCGATCAACCAGGATCCGCAGACCTATCAGCCCGGCTACGGCATCGCGAACCTCTCGATCGGCGTGCGCGCGCCGGATCGCAAGTGGGAAGCGGTCGCGTTCGTGAACAACCTGTTCGACAAGCATTACTTCTCGAACATGAACAACGACACGGGCAACCATGCCAACCAGCTGGCGACGCTCGGCTATCTGGCGCGCGACTATAATCGCTACGGCGGCGTGCGCGTCTCCTACAAGTTCTGATCCTCCCCGAAGGGCGCGCGCAGCGCCCTCCGATAAACTGGCCGGGCGCAGCGATGCGCCCGGCTTTTTGCTGTTCGGGGAGGATGAGCCGGGGATCATTCGCTCCCCGGACGATGGGGATTATCCTCAGGCGAAGCTGACGGTGAGCTTCCGCCGGCGCATCGTACCGCCGACGAGGCCGAAGCCCGCCAGCATCATCGCCCAGCTTGCGGGCTCGGGCACGTCGGAGGCGGCGGTGATCGTCGTGAAGCTCAGGCCGGAGCTTTGCGTATAATCCTGGCTGCTGGGATTGGCGACGACGAGGACGCTGCCGTCCTGCTGGATGTGCAGCGCGCCGGCCAGAAAGCCGAAGGGGCCGCCGTCATTTTGCGAGAAATAGAAGTCCGAGAAATCGGCATTGCCGAAATCGAAGAGGAAGGCGGTGCCGACATAATTGCCGCCGTCGTTCAGCGGGCTCTCGATCGCGGGGCCGGAGAGCGTGACCGCGAAGCTCAGGCTCGAACCGAAGATGATCGCCTGCGAGAAGTCCGAGGGCGTGAAGGTCTGGTTGTCGAAGGAGACGCCGGTGGGCAGCGTGCCGGTGGTGCCCTCCGCCAGATCGTTGGGATCATTCCCGTCGAACGGCTGGAGCGTGCCGTCGGTGGTGAAGCCCGAGACGAGCGCGGTGGCCAACTGCGGATTGCAGCCGCCGCCGAGGCAGCCCGCGCCGAACTGCAGATCGATATAACCCGCCTTGCCGATCTGGCTGCTGGTATCGACCGTCACATGATAGGTGACGGCGGCGCCGGCGGAGGTGCCCAGCGCGAGCGCGGCCAGTGCGGCGGCGAAAATCGTCTTCATTCTTCAAGTCCCCCAAAAATGGAGGCGGACCCTAAGCAGGATGAGATGACGATACCAAGGCGTTAACCACCGATCGCCCGTGATGCGGCGTCAGCGGGGTCCCGCGATGCGATAGACCTGGAGGGGGGCTGTGCGGGCGGGATCGAGCCGCGTCAGCCACGGCGGCACGGCGCCGCGCCGGAGCGCCGCCGCCAGCCCGGTGGGGGCGGAATCCGCCATCACGCCCAGATCATGCGCGCCGGGGCAGAAGGCGAGCAGGCCCGCATGGCGCACGGCGGCGATCGTGCGCGCCTCGGCGGGCGGCGCGGTGAAGAACCGCAGCAGATCCTCCAGCGCCTGCGGATCGCGATGATAGGGGCCGGTGATCGCGCGGTGATGGGTGGCGGCGATCAGCGCCGGGCCCGCGTCGATCGGCGCGATCACGATGGCGGGCGGCAGGCGGTTCAGCACCGCATAATCGTCGATGCGACCGCAGGCGGGAGCGGGCGGCGCGGGCGGCTGCGGCGCGGGGCGTTCGGAGCTGACGAGCGCGGCCGCGAGCGCGGGGCCGAGCGGCGAGAACAGGATCGCCGATCCGGTGAGGATAAGAATGCGGAAGGCGCGCGCGCGCCGATCGCAGGTGCGAGCGATGACGGCGAGCGCGATCATCGCACCGGGCAGCGCGAGCAGGTTCGCGAAGGCGAGCGCGCGCATCACGAGCAGCCCCACGCCGGTCGCGGCGAGCAGCAGCACGATATAGGTGGTGAGCGCCTCGCGCCGGGGACCGGGCGCCATCGGGCGCCGGACGATCGCGGCGCCTGCCAGCCCGACGATCGGCAGCAGGCCCCAGAGCAGGACCAGTTCGGACGACAGGCGCCAGATCGGCTGCCCTTCGTTCACGCTGCGATACCAGAGGCGCGCGCCGAGCGGGCCGAGCTGGCCGAACGGACCGGCCGCGCAAGGCCCGGCGCCCCAGCGATAGAAGAGCGCGTCCGCGCCCGCCGCCGCGACGAGGATGATCCAGCGCGCGCGGAGCGGAGCGCGCTCCGCTGCGAGGCTGGCGAGCGTCGCCCCGCCGAGCGCCGCGAGATGGACGGTGGACAGGGAATCGCACTGCAGTCCGGCGAAGGCGCTCGGCCCCTTGATCGCGAGCGTGAGGGCTGCGGCGGCGACGGTCAGCGCAGCCAGATAGGCGGACAGGCGGCGGGCATCGTCGCGCGCGCCCAGCATCGCGCGCAGGCCCAGCCATGCTCCCGCCGCCGCCGCGAAGGGCAAAGCCTCCAGCGAGATATGCGCCCACAAAGCCGCGCAGGCGCCCGCGATGGCGGCGTTGCGGCGCGTCGGTCGCCCGGTGAGCGCCACGGCGACGCCGAGACCGGCGACGATCTGCCAGCCATGATGATCGATCCGCATCGGCCGCAGCGCATACCAGGCGGCCACGCTGATCGTGCAGAAGGCGGCGGCGAGCAGCGCCGGTCCGCGCTCCGCTCCCTCCGCAGTGAGGCGCCGCGTCAGCGCCGCGACCAGCGCCATCGCCAAACCCAGCGTGACGAGCGGGACGATCACGGCGGCGAGCGTCTCGGCGGTGCGCTGATCCGCGACCATTCGCGCCAGCGAGAGGCAGGCGGCGATCGGCAGATCGAGCAGCCGCGACCAGTGCATGGACAGGCCATGCGGCGGGTTCATCCGATGCTGGCTGACATCGAACCAGCCTTGCCCGCCCAGCCAGTCGCGCACCTCGACCAGCCGCAGGACGTCGTCCGGATCGGCGAGGCGGAACGTCGCGATCGCGCTCCGGAAACAGGCAATCAGGAAAATGGCGGCGGCGATCCAGACCAGCAGCAGCCATCGCCAGAAGGGGCGCCGCGCCGCCGTCATGAGGTCGTCAGGCGGCGATACGCCGGGGCACGGCGCGCACGGAGGCGAGCGCCGCGCGCGGGTCATCGCTGGCGCCGTCGGCTTCGCCCATGCGCCCGCCCTCATGATATTCGGCGTCCTCGTTGACGTCCCAGATGTCGTAGAGGGGCTGGCCGGCGAGGATGTTCCGCACGGTGAGCATCGCCGTCATCATCGCATGATCCTGATTGTTGTAGCGATGCATGCCGTTGCGGCCCACCAGATGCAGATCGGGGCAATGCGCCTCCAGATCGGCGCGGATCGCGGCGACATGATCGGCATAGGCGTCGTCGTAGATCGGATAGGCCTTTTCCTGCCGCACCACGACGCCGCCGATCACGAGCGCGGGATCGCACAGGCCGAGCGTAGCCATCTCGCGCGTGGCGAGCGCGACCAGATCGGCATCCGGCATCGACCACAGGCCGTCACCCTCGAAGCAGAAATATTCGAGGCCGACGCAGGCGACATCCTCGGCCGGCACCATTTCGGGCGACCAGGAACGGAAATTCTGGATGCGGCCGACCTTCACGCCCGGCTCGTGGATGTAGATCCAATTGTCGGGGAAGAGATCGGGCGAGCGGATCTTGAGCGCGACCGTGAGGAAGTCGCGATAGCGCAGCGCGGTCGCGCGCGGTGCCGTGGCCGGCAGCGGATGGATGCGCGGGATCAGCTCGCGGATCGGCGCGGAGGAGATGACGTGCTTCGCCCGGATCGTCCGCTCGCCGTCCGGCCCGCGCACGATCATCCGCCAGCCGTCGCCTTCGCGCGACAGGCGGTGGAGGCGATGCCCCATCAGCATATCGCCGCCCGCCTCGACGATCCGGTCGCGCGCGGCGTCCCACATCATGCCGGGGCCCCGGCGCGGATAGCGGAAACTTTCCAGCAGGGTCTTCGCGGCCTGCCCGTCATTGGGCTTGCGGTGGAGGCCCAGGCTGCGCTTCAGCCCGTCGATCACGGCCGCGCCCAGGCTGAGGCCCTTGATGCGTTGCGCCGCCCAGTCGGCCGAAATCTCGTCGCAGCCCATGCCCCACACTTTCTCGGTGTAGGTCTTGAAGAAGATCGAGAAGAGCTTCGCGCCGAACTGGTTGACGGTCCAGTCCTCGAAGCTGCGCACCGCGCGGCGCGGAAAGGCCCTGGATCGGAAATAGCTCGCCATGCAGGCGGCCGAGCGGAGCAGGCCGAGATTGCGGAGCGCCTCGAACGCGCGCAGCGGATAGGAATAGAAACGGCCGCCATAATAGATACGGCTCATGCGCGGGCGCTCGATGAAATCGTCGGGCAGCAATTCGTCCCACAGCGCCACGACCTCGCGGCTCTTCGAGAAGAAGCGGTGCCCGCCTATGTCGAAGCGGAAGCCCTCATGCTCCACGGTGCGGCTGATCCCGCCCACCTGATGCGGATCCTGCTCGGCGATCGCGACGCGGACGCCATCCTTGGAGAGCAGATATCCGGCAGTCAGCCCGGCGGGGCCCGCGCCGATGATGGCGACATCGACAGAGAGCGAAGGCGCGGTGTGCGGCATGGCCTGCACCTGCCACCGCAATCGATAAGATCGGGTTAACCAAGCATCGGTCGATCCGCCAGCATGGCCTCAATCTCCCCTCCCGCCTGCGGGAGGGGCTTACTCCACTCGCTTGACCGAACGCGCTGGTGGCATCGGATAGAAAGTCTACCCTATGCGATGCTTTCAGGCGTGAATTCTTTTTCATGCGGCGATAATCTCCTGAAAATCGCGCGATCGATCTGCTAGTCCGCGCCGGGCAAGGAGATCAGCGGATGGCATATTTCGGGTTCGGACGATCGATCGCGCGGGCGGCATTAGCCTGGGGCCTGCTCGCGGGCTGCGCGACGGCGGCGCTGGCCGCGCCCGAGGCGGTGGCGACGAGCAAGGATGGCGCGCTGCTGCCCGTCTCGGTGGATCGCGCGGACGGGCGCATGCTGGTCACGCTGCCGCCGATGGCGGCGGACGGCACCTATGGCCGCTTCCTCTATGCCACGGTGCTGCGGACCGGCCTCGGCTCGGCCACGGTGCGGCTGGATCGCGCGATGAATGGACCCACGCACGTCCTCGCCTTCCGTCGCTTCGGCAAGAAGGTGGCGGCGGTGTTCGAGAATCCGCAGTTCCGCGCGAGCGGCACCGCCGCCGTCGAAGCGGGCGCCAAGGGCAGCTTCCCCGAAAGCATCGTCTGGATGGGCGATATCGTGTCGCAGGGGCCGGCGGGCGTCACCGTCGATCTCTCCTCCTTCTTCACGCAGGACGTGATGGACATCGCCGCCACGCTGAACAGCGAGACGAGCGGCTTCCGCCTGTCCGAGGCGCTGAGCGCGACCGATGCGGGCAGCGTGAAGGTGTTCCCCGACAATATCGAGGTGGACGCCTATCAGACGTTCGTGGCGGACAAGCCCGGCAAGCAGGTGACGATGATCGCGTCCGAGCCGCGCAAGGTGAGCCTGATCGTCCACCACTCGCTCGTCCGCCTGCCGGGGCCGGGCTATACGCCGCGCCGCTACGACATCCGCACCGGCGGCTTCTTCGCGCCGGTCTATGATTATGGCACGCCGCTGGGCCAGCCGATCGTGAACGATCTGGCCGCGCGCTTTCGGCTCGAAAAGACCGATCCGAACGCCGCGCGCTCGGCGGTGAAGAAGCCGATCGTCTTCTATATCGACGATGCCGCGCCCGAGCCGATCCGCACCGCGCTGGAGGAAGGCGTGTCGTGGTGGAACCAGGCGTTCGATGCGGCGGGCTTCGTCAACGCCTTTCAGGTGAAGCCGCTGACGCCGGACATCGATCCGCTCGATATCCGCTACAATGTCGTCAACTGGATCGATCGGCTGACGCGGGCCTGGTCGTGGGGCCAGTGGGTGATCGATCCGCGCACGGGCGAGATCGTGAAATCCTCGGTGATCCTCGGCGCGCTGCGCGTGCGGCAGGACATCACGATCTTCGAAAGCCTCGTCGGCAAGGATCAGGAGAATACGGGCGGACCCAACGATCCCAGCCGCGCCGCGCTCGCGCGCATCCGTCAGCTGGGCGCGCATGAGGTGGGCCACGCGATCGGCTTCGTCCACAATTTTGCCGGATCGATGCAGGGCCGCATCTCGGTGATGGATTATCCGGGGCCGCGCATCGGGTTGAAGGACGGGCAGATCGATCTGTCGGACGCCTATGCCACCGGCATCGGCACGTGGGACAAGTTCACGGTCGACTGGCTCTACGGCCAGCCCAAGCCCGGCGAGGATGCCGAGAAGGTGGCCGAGGCCAAGGCGGCGGCGATGGAGAAGACGGGCATGATCTTCTCCACCGATATCGACGGCCGCGCGCCGGAGACGCCGAGCCCGACCGCGAACATGTGGGACGACGGCACTGACTCGGTCGGTGAACTCGCCAAGCTGATGGAGGTGCGCCGCATCGGCCTCGCCCGCTTCGGCCCGCAGGTGCTCAATCCCGGAGAGCCTTTGTCGAACCTGCGGCGCGTGTTCGTGCCCCTGTGGCTGCTCCACCGCTACCAGATGGATGCCGCCGCCAAGCTCGTCGGCGGGGTGGATTATCCTTATGGCGTCGCGGGCGGCAACCGGCCGATGGCGAAGGTGGTGCCCGCCGCCGATCAGGCGAAGGCGCTGTCGGGCCTGCTCGCCACGCTCTCGCCCGACGCGCTGACCGTGCCGGCGAAGCTGCTGCCGATGCTGTCGATGGGCGTGAACGGCCGCAGCGATCCGCAGTTCGACAATGAGGTGTTCGCCAATGCGGGCTCGGCCGTGTTCGATCCGCTGGTCGCGACCGACGTGGCCGCGCGGCAGATGCTGGAGACATTGCTCGCGCCCGAGCGCCTGACGCGCGTGTATGAGCAGAAGCTGGTCGATCCGGGTCAACTCGGGCTGGATACTGTGCTGGACAGGCTGACCGCCACGGTCGTCGATCGGCACGCCACCGCCGTCGAGCGCCAGATCGCCTATCGCGCCGTGCTGACGCTGGCGCGGACGCGGATGAATCCGAAGACCTCGCCCAACGTGGCCTTGCTGCTGGAAGGGCGGCTGCGCGGCTTCGCCGATCGCTTCGGCGCGGCGAAGGGGGAGAGCGAGGAGGCCTTGTGGAGCCGGGGCCTGGCGGCGCTGCTGCGCGACAAGGAGGCTTTGCGCGCGGCCCTGGCCGACAAGGCCGATCAGGCGCGCATCCCGCCGGGCATGCCGATCGGCGGTTCGGGCGGCTGGTTCGACGATCTGGACAGCTGAGCGCGAACGACAAGTCCTGGTCCCGTTTGCACTGAGCTTGTCGAAGTGCCGTTCTTTCTTCAGCCATGCCGAAGAAGGAAGGGCGGTGCTTCGACAGGCTCAGCACCAACGGACGTAAAGTGAGCTGCTCAGCGCAGCTGGCAGACGTCCTTCACGTCCATGTCCTCATAATCGAGGTTTTCGCCCGCCATCGCCCAGATGAAGGCATAGGCCCGCGTGCCCGATCCCATATGGACGGACCAGGGCGGCGAGATCACGACCTGCTCATTCTCCATCACGATGTGCCGCAGCGCATCGGGCTGGCCCATATAATGGAAGATGCGGTCGTCGTCCTGCAGATCGAAATAGAGGTAGATTTCGCTGCGTCGCTCGTGGACGTGCGGCGGCATCGTGTTCCACACCGAGCCCGGCCGCAGGATCGTCATGCCGAGGCAGAGCGACGCGCTCGAGCAGGTGTGCGGCAGCACCAGCTGGTAGATGTCGCGCTCGTTCGAGGTCTCCAGGCTGCCGCGCTGCATCGTCGCCGCGTCGGCCCGCGTCATCTTCTTGCGCGGGAAGGCTTTGTGCGCGGGCACGCTCAGCAGATAGTAACGCGCGCCTTCGCCCGCGAACACCACGTCGGTCGTGCCCATCGGCACGTACAGCGCCTCATATTTGTCGAGCGCGATCTCTTCGCCGTCGACCGTCACCGTGCCCGGTCCGCCGATATTGACGATGCCCAGTTCGCGCCGCTCCAGCAAAGGATGGCCCTTCGCGCTCTCCGGCTCGGCCTGCACGGGCAGAGCCAGCGGGGTCGCGCCGGGCACGGCGCCGCCGATGATGAAGCGCTCGCCATGCGAATAGGTCAGCACGATCTCGCCGGTGCGGAACAGGTCGCTCACCAGATAGCGGTCGCGCAATTCCTCGTTGGAGACGCACTCCATCATGTCGGGATGGGTGGCGTAGAAGGTCTTCTCGAACACGATACGGCTCCGGGCGATCAGCGGGCGGGGTGGTCGAGCGCGTCGATCGCGGTCGCGGCGAGCAGGAAGGCGCCGACGCCATAATATTGGGTGTCGCCGGGCTCGACCGTTTCGGGCTTGTCGCTCACCTGCTGCACCCAGCCGAGGCGGCCGTCGGGCTGGAGGCTCTTCACGAGCGCGGCCCAGCCCTTGCGCGCGATCGGCTCATAGGTTGCCTTGTCGAGCAGGCCCGCCTTGACGCCCCAGGCCATGCCATAGGTGTAGAAGCCGGTGCCCGAGGACTCCGGCGGCGATCCCGCCGTCGCCAGCAAAGAGGGCGCCCAATAGCCGTCCGGCTTCTGCAGCGTCTTCAGCTTCACCGCCATTTCGACGAACAGGGCTTCCAGCTTCTTGCGATCGGCGCTGCCCTCGGGAAGTAGCGGGATCATCCGCGCGAGGCCGGCGAAGACCCAGCCATTGCCGCGCGACCAGAACAGCTTGTTCTTTGCCTCGTCGCGCTTCTCGAAGAAGCGGCTGTCGCGATAGTAGAGATGCTCCGCCGGATCGAACAGGAAGGCGGTGGTCGCCCAGAATTCCTCCAGCGCGAAATCCTTGTAGCGCGGATCGCCCGTCTGGCGGCTCAGCTCCAGCATCGCCGGCGGCGCCATGAACAGCGCGTCGCACCAGCACCACCGCTTCAGGCACTCGGTCTGATCATAGCCTTCGGGCGGCTGGTAGAAAGCAAGCGTCACATGCGCCGGATTGGCGAGGATGAAGTCGAACGCCTTGCGCGTCGGCGCGATCGCCTCCGGCCCCGCGCCATGCTTGGCCGCCCAGAGATAGGATTGGGTGATGACGAGATCGTCGGCATGATAGGGGCGCCGGGCGGGGAGCCACTCATTGGCCTTGCCCATCGTCTGCACCGCCTGCGCGATGTTCGGCGGTCCGCCCGCATCGGCCAGCGCCGTCATGCCCACCCAGAAGACGGCCTGTTCCCAGGCGCGCGGATTGCGCGTCTCGGTCGTCACGCGGGAGACGTGGGCGGAATCGAGGCGGCCGAGTTGCCAGTCGGCCAGCCTGGCGGCGAGCGCCAGAGGCGCCTGCTGGCTAGCGGCGGCGGCGGCCGGCTTCGCGGCGATCGCGGCGGAGGGCGCGGCGGCAGGCAGCGATGCCGCCAGCAGCAAGGCGAGGGTGCGTGCGATCATGATCGATGATCCTAGGAAGCGGGGGTGTCGAAGGAGGCCCGCTCCAGGCGCGGGCTGAGCAGGTGGAGCGCGATGATCGCGAGGAAATAGGCGCCGCCCGCCACCGCGAAGATCGGGGCGTAGCTGTTCGAGATTTCCAGCATATAGCCCACGAACTTGGCGATCAGCATGCCGCCGATCGCGCCCGCCGTGCCGCCGATCCCGACCACCGATCCCACCGCCGTGCGGGGGAAGAGATCGGACGGGAGCGTGAGCAGGTTGGCCGAAAAGGCCTGATGCGCGGCGGTGACGATGCCGAGCAGCGGCACGGCCAGCCAGAGCGAGCTGATGTTCGGCACGATCACGACCGGAAGCACGCAGACGGCGCAGCCGAGCATCGTCAGCTTGCGCGCGCGGTTCGCCGAGGCGCCCGCCTTCATCATGCGCGACGAGACCCAGCCGCCGAGGACGCTGCCGCCATCGGACATCACGTAGATGACGACGAGCGGTGGGCCGAAGGTCTTGAGATCGAGGCCGTAGCGCTTGCCGAGGAAATCCGGCAGCCAGAACAGGAACATCCACCAGATCGGATCGGTCAGGAACTTGGGCACCGCATAGGCCCAGGTCTCGCGCTTCGTGAACAGCTTGGTCCAGGCCATGCGCCCGGCGGGCTGGACGGGATCGCTCTGGATCAGCGCCAGCTCGGCGGCGTTGACGCGTCTATGCTCGCCGGGCGAGCGATAGAGCACCAGCCACACGACGATCCAGACGACGCTGAACAGGCCGGTGATCAGGAAGGCCGCGCGCCAGCCATAAGCCAGCGTGATCGCGGGGACGAGCAGGGGCGTGACGATCGCGCCGACATTGGCGCCTGCGTTGAACACGCCGACGGCCAGCGCGCGCTCGCGCTGGGGAAACCAGTCCGCGACGGTCTTCAGGCCCGCCGGGAAATTGCCGGATTCGCCGAGGCCCAGCGCGAAGCGCGCGACCGCGAAGCCGGTGACGCCGCGGACGAGGCCGTGCGCGATATGCGCGAGCGTCCAGAAGCCGAAGGCGATCGCATAGCCGAAGCGCGCGCCGATCGCGTCCATGAAGCGGCCCATGAACAGGAAGCCGATCGCATAGGCCGCCTGGAACCAGAAGACGATGTCCGCATACTGGCTCTCCTTCCAGCCGAGATCGGCCTGAAGGACGGGCTTCAGCACGCCGATCATCTGGCGATCGATATAGTTGATCGCGGTGGCGGCGAAGAGGAGGGCACAGATCGCCCAGCGATAGCGGCTCGCGCGGCCGGCGGCCTCGGAAATGGTGGTTTCGGCGGACATCACGGGCGCTGGCCCGCCCATAAAGTCGCCTGCCGTTCGTCAAACGCTGCAGCCACAGGACCTCCCCACGCGAACTTGGGTCGCGTTAGGACGGTTGTAGTACAAGTATCGGAAAGGGGTCAATGCTGTCCGGTAGGGACAGGCGCTGCTTGCCTGCCGCGCCCGATCCTATTTTCCGCGCAGGTGGGCGGTTTCGCTCAGCTGGCTGTGGCGGCTGAGGCTTTCCTGCATGTGGTGCCGCGCCGCCTCGCGTGCCTTGGCCGAATCCATGCGGACGATCGCATCGACCAGCGCATCATGCTCGCCGCGCACCTTGGCGGCATAGCTGGCGTGCGATTCTGTGGACTGGTCGCGCAGATAGAGGTTGCGCGGCGGCACCAGCCGGATGCCGAGAAAGTCGATCAGGCGCACGAAATAATCGTTCTGCGTCGCGCGGGCGATGGCGAGGTGGAAAGCGGCGTCGGCGCGCGCGGCGGCGGCGGGATCGTCGCCCACATCCTCCATATGCGTCAGCGCATCGCGGATCTCGCCGATATTGGCGGTGGTGCGGCGGGCGGCGGCGAGCGAGGCCATTTCCGTCTCCACGGCGAGGCGCATCTCGAGCAGCTTGATCACGTCGGCCAGCTCGCCCAACTCGTCGCGCGTCACCTGGAAGGCGCGATAGGGCGCGGTTTCGGCGACGAACACGCCCGATCCCTGCCGCGACGTCGTCAGCCCCTGCGAGGCCAGCCGCGCGACCGCCTCGCGCACCACGGTGCGGCTGACATTCTCGGTCGCCGCGATTTCCTTCTGCGTGGGGAAGCGCGATCCGGGCGCCATTTCGCCCGAGCTGATCCGCTCTTCCAACTTTCGGAACAGGCTATCCGATAACGAGCCTGCGCGTGCCGCCACGTGTGTCTCCCAACGGGTCGTCGATTGTGTTTGTCAAACGGCCACTGCCTGACTTGTATTACTAATTCGACGGTTGTAGCCAGAGCCTAACATCGAAGAACGCGCCGGTCGAGCCGCCGGACAGCGTCGCCCACAGAGCGAGAGGCCCGAATCCGTGCACAATGCAGCCCGTTCCCTCCTCGCCGCTGTGGCCGGCTTGTATGCCACGAGCGCGATGGCGGAGGTCACGGCGCCCGCTCCGCCGATCCAGCCGCAGGTGGATGCGAGCCGCCCGGACTGGGAGAATCCGGCGGTTTTCGCGATCGGCAAACAGCCGGCGCGCGCCACCGGCTTCCCGTTCGAAAGCCGCGAGCGGGCGATCGCCGGACACCGCACCAAATCCGATCGCTTCGTGCTGCTGACGGGCCTCTGGAAATTCTCCTTCTCGCCCAGCGCCGATGCGCTGCCGCAGGGTTTCGAGAAGCCGGATTATGACGTCTCCGGCTGGAAGGACATCAAGGTCCCGTCCGACTGGCAGGCCGAGGGTTATGATCAGGCCCGTTATTTCAACATCACCTATCCCTTCCCGGCGAACCGCCCGCTGATCCCGCACGCGACCAATCCGGTCGGCTCCTATCGGCGCGACGTGGATGTGCCGGCAGGCTGGGCGGGCGAGGATGTGATCCTGCACATCGGCGCGGCCGGCTCGGCTTATTATGTGTGGGTGAACGGCCAGAAGGTGGGCTATTCGGAGGACAGCAAGCTGCCGTCCGAATTCGACGTCACGCGCTTCCTTCATCCCGGCAAGAACGTCGTCGCGATCCAGGTCTATCGCTGGTCGGACGGCTCCTATCTCGAGGATCAGGATTTCTGGCGCGTCTCGGGCATCGAGCGCGAAGTGTTCCTGATGGCGGCGCCGAAGACGCGCATCCGCGACTTCTTCGTCCATGCCGGGCTGGACGACAGCTACCGCGACGGCAAGCTCGCGGTGGACCTCGCCGTCACCCCGTCCTCCGCTGCCACCACCGCGCGGATCGTACTGCTCGACAAGGACGACAAGACCCAGCTGCTCACCGCCTCGGCCCCGGTGAAGGCGGGCACGGCCGAGCGCAGCGTAACGCTCAACGCCACGCTGCCGAACGTGCGCGCCTGGTCGGCCGAGACGCCCAATCGCTACATGCTGCTGGTCGAGCTGTATGACTCCAAGGGCGCGATCCTGCTGTCGACCTACAGCCGCATCGGCTTCCGCTCCGTGGCGATGAAGAATGGCGTGGTCACG
The DNA here is from genome assembly GCF_013113735.1 of Sphingomonas sp. AP4-R1. Taxonomy (NCBI): domain Bacteria; kingdom Pseudomonadati; phylum Pseudomonadota; class Alphaproteobacteria; order Sphingomonadales; family Sphingomonadaceae; genus Sphingomonas; species Sphingomonas sp. AP4-R1. The sequence continues at coordinate 245,899 of NZ_CP053346.1, read as the reverse complement.
GTGAACGGCAAGCCGATCACGATCCGCGGCGTCAATCGCCACGAACATGATCCCGTAACGTTCCACGTCCTGTCGCCGGAGTTGATGGAACGCGACATCCAGCTGATGAAGCAGAACAATATCAATGCTCTGCGGACATCCCATTATCCGAACGATCCGCGCATCTACGATCTGGCCGATCGCTACGGCCTCTATGTGATGGATGAGGCCGATATCGAGAGCCACCATTACATGGAATGGTCGAACAACCATCCCGAGCAGCGCGGAAAGTATCAGATCGGCTTCGATCCGGCGTGGGAAGGCGCGCATGTCAGCCGCGTGATGAACATGGTGGAGCGCGACAAGAACCACCCGTCGGTGATCTTCTGGTCGCTGGGCAACGAGGCGGGGATCGGCCCCAATTTCGCCAAGGCGGCCGCCGCCGCGAAGGCGCGCGATCCGGGCCGGCTCATCTCCTATCTCGGCTGGGGCACGTGGGAGAACCAGCGCGAGCATCGGCCCAACGATTATGCCGATATCTATGCGCCCATGTATGACAGCGCCGCCAAGCTGCTGGACTATGCGACCAACTTCAATTTCCGCCAGCCGCTGATCGAGTGCGAATATGCCCATATGATGGGCAATTCGGGTGGCGACCTGAAAGATTATTGGGACGTCATCTACGCCCATCCGGACAAGCTGCAGGGCGGCTTCATCTGGGACTGGGTCGATCAGTCCATGTCTCGCAAGACCGCCGATGGCCGCTCTTATTGGGGCATGGGCGGCGAATATGGTCCTAATCCCGGCGGCGAGCTGGAATTCGGCGACGGGCTCACCCAGTCCGATCGCACGCCCAATCCGCAATTGTTCGAGCTGCGGAAGGTCTATGCGCCGGTGCAGTTCGCCGATTTCGATGCGGCGGCGGGCAAGGTGCGGGTGATCAACCGCAACGATTTCATCGATCTCTCGCATTATGCGTTCAGCTGGCAGGTCGCGAATGACGGCGTCGTCGTCGCGCGCGGCGATCTGCCCGCGCTCGCCACGCCCGCGCATGGGCAGGAGACGATCCCGCTCTCGCTGCCGATGATCAAGCGCAAGCCGGGATCGGAGCTGATGGTCACGATCGTCGCGCGTGCCAAGGCGGATACGACGCAGGGCGTCGCGGCGGGGCAGGTGATCGGCTGGGAGCAATTTCCGATGGGAAATGTGCAGCCCGCCGACGCACCGGTGCCGTCAGGCCGCGTGACGCTGACCGACGGGCGCGGGCGCGTGACCCTGTCGGCGGGTGGCGCCGAGCTGACGATCGATCGCGCGACGGGCCTTATCGATCATTATGCGGCGGGCGGGCAGACCCTGCTCAGCGGCGGCGCGCCGAATTTCACGCGGGCGGCCACCGACAACGACATCGGCACGGGCACGATCAAGACGCACGCCATCTGGCAGCAGGCGTCGGACGCGCGGACGGTGGAGGCGATCGAGCCGCGCCGTCTGGATGATGGCCGCGCCGAAGTGACGGTGCGCTATGCGGTGGGCGAGGGCGCGACGCGCTTCGTCACGCGGTACGTAATGAACGGCGACGGCTCGCTCGCGGTGGAGGGCGACATGACGCCGCTCAAGGCCGATCTGCCCGATCCGCTGCGCGTGGGCCTCTCGTTCGCGATGCCGACCGCGTTCGATACGCTGGAATGGTATGGTCGCGGCCCGCACGAAACCTATGCGGATCGCAAGACCGGCGCGCCGATCGCTTTGTGGCGCGGCAAGATCGCCGAGCAGAATCACGATTACATGCGGCCGCAGGAAACCGGCAACAAGGTGGACGTCCGCTGGATGGAACTGGTCCGCGCCGGCGCGCCGGGCCTGCGCGTCGAAGGCGCGCAGCCGCTGTCGATGAACGCGCTGGCCTTCCCGTATGCGGATCTGGCGCGCCGCGCGCCGGGCACCGCCAAAAGCTCGGACATCGTGCCGCACGATCATGTCTCGCTGCTGATCGATGCCGCGCAGGTCGGCGTCGGCGGCGATGACCAGTGGACCAAATGGGGCCGCTCCCTGCCGAAATATCGCGTCCCGCTCGCCCCTCTCCATTATGCCTTCCGTCTGAAGCCGTTCGACGGCCCCGGCACCACGCCGGACGCCGCCCGACCGGCCAGTGCCACCTCCAGCCCGGAGATCGTCCCGTGAAGCGTCTGTTCCTGAGCGCCACCGCCCTCCTGCTCACCACCGGCTCTGCCGTCGGCGTCGCCGCGCAGGAGACCGACAAGCCCGTCATGCCGCCGATCACGCTGCCGCTGACGCCGCCGGCCGACAAGAGCCCGCGCGCCTCCGCTTTGCTGGCGCCCTATCGCTACGACGATATTCTCTGGGAGAATGATCGCACCGCGCACCGCATCTATGGCGAGGCGCTGCAGGCCTATGAGCCGCCGTCGGGCTCGGGCATCGATGCGTGGGGCAAGAATGTCCCCTGGGCCTTCGCCGATCGCCAGCTGAAGACCGGCGACCAGCACGGCTTCCACGGCGAGGGCATCGATTTCTACAATGTCGGTACGGCGCGCGGCATGGGCGGCCTCGGCATCTGGTATCAGAACAAGCTGTGGACCTCGCGCAATTACCACACGTACAAGATCTTCAAGAACGGCCCCGACGTCGCCGATTTCGAGGTGACCTATTCGCCGTGGCCGGTCGATGTGGATCGCAAGGTGTGGGAGACGCGCCGCTTCACGCTGCCGCTGGGCACGCAGTTCACGCGGATGGTCTCCACCATCTCGTCGGACAAGCCGGGTGAGCTGATCGTGGGCATCGGCATCGGCAAGCGCACCACGCTGGCCGGCAAGGATGGCGAGCTGAGCGTGGACAAGGCGCATGGCTGGCTGAGCTGGTGGGGCCCGGAATCGGGCGATCATGGCCGCATGGGCATCGCCGTGAAGGTGGATCCGGCGATGATCGTCGAGGTGAAGACGAACGAGGCCGATAACGACATCGTCCTGCTGCGCGTCCAGCCGGGCAAGCCCTTCGTCTATTATTCGGGCTCGGTGTGGGACAAGGGCAATGCCGGGATCCGCTCGCGCGAGGCCTGGGACAAATATGTGGCCGGCGCGCCGGTGGACTTCAAAGTTCCGCCCGCTCCGCGCGGCTGATCGCCAGGCCTAGCTTCCCAAAACCCGTTCGTGCTGAGCTTGTCGAAGCACTGTCCTTCTTGTCTCGGTTGAGAAGAAGGATGGCCCTTCGACAGGCTCAGGGCGAACGGAACATATGATCCCGACCTTCTCGACCGGAGGCCGGACCTTCAGGACGAACGTGATGGAAAGACGGGAATTCATCGCCGCCGCGATGGGCGCGGGCGCGATCGCGGCCAGCCTCGGCACGCAGGCCCAAGGACAGATGGGGCCGCAGGCAAGCGGGGCATCCGGCGAGGCGCCGACGCCTTCCGTCGGCGGCACCGGCGCCGAGGATCGCGCCTATATGGTCGATCTGCTCCGCCGCATGGCCGAGCCCGTCCTCGGTCCCATGTCCAAGGGGCAATTGCAGGCGCGCTTCAAGCCCGAACTGAGCCCCACCTGGGACGGGCGTCCGCCCAAGGTCGCCTATCTCGAATGTTTCGGGCGGCTGATCGCGGGCCTCGCGCCGTGGCTCGCACTGCCCGATACGGACGATGCCGAGGGCAAGCTGCGCGCGAAGCTGCGGCAGCAGGCGCAGGCCGCCTACGCCCATTCCGTCGATCCCAAGAGCGGCGATTATCTGTTCGGCGGGCTGGCCGAGCAGCAGCTGGTCGACAGCGCCTACTTCACCAACGCTTTGATCCGCGCGCCCAAGGCCCTGTGGGAACCGCTCGATGCCACCACCAAGGCGCGCATCGTCAAGGAGATCAAGGGCATCCGCTCCGTCTCCCCGCCTTATACCAACTGGCTGCTGTTCGCGGCGATGAACGAGGCGTTCCTGCTGTCGATCGGCGAGCAATGGGATCCGGTCCGCGTCGATCTGGCGGTCCGCAAGATGCTGGAATGGTATGTGGGGGACGGCTGGTATGCCGATGGTCCGCACTTCCACTTCGATTATTATGGCTCCTACGTGATCCACCCGATGATGGTGGAGATCCTCGAGGTGCTGACCAGCACCAAGGCGCATTTCAACAGCCTGAAGAGCGCCGAACTGCTGGAGCAAGCGAAGAAGCGGATGCAGCGCTACGGCATGTCGCTGGAGCGGATGGTTGGGGCGGACGGCAGCTATCCGCCGATCGGCCGCTCGCTCACCTATCGCACCGCCGTGTTCCAGCCGCTCGGGCTGCTGGCGTGGCGCAAGTGGCTGCCGGAGGCGCTGCCGGCGGGTCAGGCGCGCGCGGCGACGGTGGCGGCGCAGCGGGCGATCTTCTCCAATCCCACCAATTTCGACGCGCAGGGCTATCTCACGATCGGCTTCTGCGGCCACCAGCCGACCCTGGCCGACTGGTATTCGAATGCGGGCAGCATGTACCTCGCCTCGCTCAGCCTGCTGGCTTTGGGCCTGCCGGCGGACGATCCCTACTGGACCGCGCCGCCGCTTCCGTGGACGAGCAAGCGGGCCTTTGCGGGCGCGCATTTCGCCAAGGATTATTACGTCGAATATTGAGGGCGACGGGAAGCGGGATGGCGGCCCGCTTCCCGAGCGTCGCGTCTTGAAGGGCCCGCCCACGACCTAGGCGTAACAGGTGGTGGAAGCGGGCGGGATTATCGTTCATCCCCATCATGGAGGCCCGGATCATGGCCCGTTCGAAGCCCCTCCATGTCGGGCGCCTGCTGCCGCTGCTTCTCGCCCTGACCTCTCCCGCCATCGCGCAGATGCCGGGGCATTATGATGCGATCCATTCGGGCACGCCGTGGTTCGATCAGCGGGGGCTTCCGGTCAGCGCGCACGGCGGCGGCATCATCAAGGATGGCGATACCTATTACCTGTTCGGCGAGGCGCATCAGGACATGACCAATGCCTTCGCCGGGTTCAATTGCTACTCGTCCAAGGATCTCGTCAACTGGCGGTTCGAGCGGATCGCGCTGCCCGTGCAGCCGTCCGGCCCGCTGGGGCCTGAGACGGTGGGCGAGCGCGCGAAGGTGATGCGGTCACCCGCCACCGGCGAATATGTGATGTTCATGCACGCGGACGCGATCGACTATCGCGGCCAGTTCGTCGGCTATGCCACCGCGAAGACGATCACCGGACCCTACACCTTCCAGGGGCCGTTGCTGTTCGACGGCAAGCCCATCCGGAAATGGGACATGGGCACGTTTCAGGACAAGGACGGTGCGGGCTATGTGCTGCTGCACGGCGGCGACATCTATCGTCTGGCCGACGATTATCTAAGCGTGCGCGAACACGTCAACGCGGCGATGGCGGAGGGATTCGAGGCGCCGACGCTCTTCAGGAAGGGCGACACCTATTATTTCCTAGGGTCGGACCTTACCGGCTGGGAGCGGAACGACAATTATTACTTCACCGCCACGTCACTGAAGGGGCCATGGACGCGGCAAGGTCTGGTAGCGCCGCAAGGAACATTGACCTGGAATTCGCAGGTCACGTTCGTGCTGCCTGTCGAGGGTTCGCGCGGGACCAGCTACATGTTCATGGGCGATCGGTGGTCGTATCCGCGCCAGGCGAGCGCGGCCAGCTATGTGTGGCAGCCGCTCACCGTGGAGGGCGAGCGGCTGACGATGCCGCGCTATCGGGATGCCTGGCGGATCGATACGCGGCTCGGCACGGTCGCGCCGGCTGCCGATGCCGATACGATCATCGCGCAAGACGATGCGAGCGCGCGTTTCTCCGGTTCGTGGCGGGACGCGGCGGCAGGCCAGTCCGCGGATCGCGTGACCGATGATCCGCAGGGCTCCGTATCGATCACGTTCACCGGCACGCAGGCCAGCCTCTACAGCGTGGCGCGTGCGGACGGCGGATATGCGCAGATCACGCTGCGCGATCGGGGCGGCCGGGACATCCTCTCCTCAACGGTCGACATGTATTCCAAATATCCGGTGTCGGGCGCCCGGTTCGTCACGCCGCTGCTGCGGAAGGGGACGTACACGATCAGCGTCGCGGTGGTGGGCAGCGGCTGGTATTGGACCAACAAGAAAGGCGACAGGTCCGGGAGCGCCGGTCACGCCATTTCCTTCCAGCGGCTGGAGATTCGGAAATAGCCCCGTCCCGATCACGCCCCTTGGGGAGACGGGATCCGTTCGGACGGGCGCTCGCCTGTGATCATCGTGACGACTTGCGGGCGCGTGGGCAGGGCGTCGATCACGCCGATGCGGCTGCAGGTGATCGCGCCGCAGGCCGAGGCGAAGCGGAGCGCACCGGCCCAGTCGTCGCCGCTGGAAAGCGCCGCGACGAGGCCTGCGAGGAAGGCGTCGCCGCAGCCGGTGGCGTCCTTCGCCTCCACCGCGAAGGCAGCCTGATGGAGCGTGCGCCCGTCGCGTTGTCGCAGCACCGCGCCTTCGCAGCCGAGCGTGACGACAAGGCTTTCCACGCCCGAGCCCGCCAACGCCTCCGCCAATGCGGCAGGCACCTGTCCGGAGGAGACGCCGCGCCTGCCGGCTAGCTCCGCGAGCAGGCACTTGGCTTCGGTCTCGTTGAGGACCAGCACGTCCGTCGCCGCGAGGATCTCCGCCGCGATCGGCCGATAGGGCGAAGGGTTCAGCACCGTCCGCACGCCCCACGTCCGCGCGGTGGCGAAAGTGACGGCGATCGGTGCATCGCCGATTTCATATTGGGCGACCACCGCCCGGCTCCGTCCGATCCGCGCCTCGGCCCCCGCCACTTCGCGCGCCGACAGCAGCCCGTTCGCACCCGGAAACACCGCGATCATATTCTCGCCGTGCGCATCGATCAGGCCGACGCCCGTGCCGCTCGGCCCCGGAAAGCCGACGAGCATGCCTTCGGGCAGGTCGGCGCGTGCCAGAGCCTCCTGGGCCATCGCCGCGAAATGATCGCTGCCGATCGCGATCAGCCCGTCCACCGCGAGCCCCAGCCGGCGCAGCGCGATCGCCACGTTCAATCCCTTGCCGCCCGCCTCCAGCAACAGCGCCTCCCCGCGCAGGGATTCGCCAGCCGCGGGCAGATGTGCCACTTTCATCGAAAGCGCGGCGACGAAGCTGCCGAGCACAAAGACGGGGCCATCGCTGTTCATCAATCGCTCTGTCCTGTTATGCTATGGGGGATATCTTCACGATTTGGGCCACACGTTCCACACCATGTACGAAACCAGAAGGCTCCGTCGGCCATGCGCCGCCGGCATCGCGGGGGCGATGATGCAGGGACGTTACCCGTGCAGCATCTGATCCGCCTCGACCATGATACGACGCGCCCGCTCTATCTCCAGCTGGAAGAGCAGCTGACCGAGTTGATCACCTCGGGTCAGGTGCCCGGCGGCACGCGCCTGCCGCCCGAACGGCAGCTGGCCGAATATCTCGGCGTGAGCCGCTCCACCGTGCAGCAGAGCTATACGCTGCTGCGCGAGCGGCGGATGATCGTGGGGCAGGGGCGGCAGGGCTCGATCGTGCCGGAGGAGGCCGTGCGGCTGAAGCCCGGCATGGATCGCCTGCGCGGCTTCACGCAGGAGATGGCGGAGCTGGGCCGCGTGCCCTCCACGCGCGTGCTGGAGCATCGCATCGTCACCGATCGGTCGGTCGCGTCGCTGTTCGGCCTGCCGTCGACCGCGCGCTTCCTCTATCTCGTCCGCGTGCGGCTGGGGGATGATGTCCCGCTCTCGCGCGAGACGGCGTGGTACAGTCTCGATGCGGCGCCCTTCCTGGCGGAGGCCGATCTGGCGGGATCGATCTACGGCCAGCTCGCGGCCGAAGGGCTGATCCCCGCACATTGCGACCAGACGATCGAGGCCACTCCGCCCACGCCCTCCGAGATCGAGATTTTCGGCTTCGAGGACACGACCCCCTGCCTGCTCATCAAGCGGCGCACCTATCTGCGCGACGGGCCGATGGTGGAATATGTGGAAGGCGTGTTCCGGGGCGACACCTATATCTACCGGCTGCGGCTGGACAGCTGAGTCCGTTCCTCAAAGACCGTTCGTGCTGAGCGTGTCGAAGCACCGTCCGTCCACTTGTCTCGGATGAGAAAAGAAGAGCGGCACTTCGACAAGCTCAGTGCAAACGGAGTGTTTATCGCACGCCCTAAAGCTGCCGCAGCGCCCGTGCCGGGCGCGCCGCCAGCACCGGCCATCCACCGGCCAGCCCCAGCCCCATCGTCACCCCGATGCCCGCCAGCAGCGTGAGCCCGATCGCGACCGGATCGGGCAGCCACACGAAATCGAACAGCCGCACCACCACATACCAGGCGCCGCTCAACCCCAGCACCAGCGCCACCGCCGCGAGGATCGCGCTCAGCAACGCATATTCCAGCAGCTGCACGATCAATATCTGCATGCGCGTGGCGCCCAGCGTCTTCAGGATCACGCTGTCGTAGATCCGTACTTCGCGCGCGGCGGCGATCGCGCCGACCAGCACGGCGATGCCCGCCAGGATCGCGACCGATGCCGCCGCCGTGATCGCCGCCGCCATCCCCGCCACGATCGTGCGGATCTGCGCCAGCACGCCGCCCACCTCGATCACCGAGACGGAAGGGAAGCCCGGCAGCAAAGCGCGCGTGACGAGGCCCTCCTTGCCCGGCGGCAGATCGATCGTCGCGGCCAGATTGTGGGGCGCGTCGCGGATCGCATTGGGCGAGAAGACGAGGACGTAATTGAAGCCCATCGTCTCCCAGTCGATCCGCCGGAACGAGGCGATGCGCGCGCTGCGCTCCACGCCCAGCAGGCTGTAATCCAGCCGGTCGCCGATCTTCAGGTGGAGCGCGTCGGCCAGCCTCTGGTCCATCGAGACGAGCGGTGGTCCCGCATAGTCCTTCGGCCACCATACGCCCGCCGTGATCGTGCTGCCTTCGGGCAGGGTCTCGGCATAAGTGAGGCCGCGTTCGCCGCGCAGCGCCCAGGCCTCGTCGGGGATCGTTTTCAGGTCGGCGACGCGCGTGCCGCCATAGCCGATGATCGAGCCGCGCATCGCCGGGATCGCTTTGATCGTGGCGGTGGGCACGACGCGGGCGACCGTCTGGCGGAACTCGGCTTCGCGGGTGGAGGGGATGTCGAGCGCGAACAAAGCCGGCGCGCGCGCGGGCACGGTGCGCGCGATATTGGCATCGATGCTGGTGCGGATCGCGGCAAGCAGCACGAACAGGGTGAGGCCCAGCCCCAGCGCCACGACGAGCGTGCTGGTGCGAGCGCCCGGCCGGTGCAGCGCGGCCAGCGCAAGGCGCGCGAGCGGACGGCGCGGACGCGGCAGGCGGGTCGCCAGCGCCTGCACGCCCCGCCCGAACGCGGCGAGGAGAAGCAGCACGCCCGCGATCGCGGCGAGGAACCAGGCGGTCAGCATCGGCTGGTCCGCCGTCACCAGCGCCAGCGCGACCACGGCGGCGCCCGCCGCCCCAACACCGATCCAGCTGCGCCGGGGAATCGGGCGCGATCCGAACGTGCCGCGCAGCAATCCCGCGGCCGGCGTACTGCCCGCCTCGCTCAGCGGCCGCGCGGTGAAGGCGAGCGCGATCAGCATCCCGTAAGCGGCGGCCAGCGCCAAAGGCGCGATCTCGACGCGGAAGCCCGGCGTCACCGGCAAGATGTCGCCCGCCGCCCACACGATCGCGGGCACGGAGACGGCGCCCACGATCAGACCCGCCGCGATCCCGGCCAAGGCGACGGCTCCGATCTGGAGCAGATAGATGCGCGTGATCAGCGCGGAGGTGGCGCCGAGCGTCTTCAGCGCGGCGATGCTGCTGCGTCGGGCCGCGAGATAGGAGGAGACGCCGTTGGCGATGCCGATCCCGGCGATGACGAGCGCGGAGAGGCCGACCAGCAGCAGGAACTGCCCCATCCGCTCGATGAAGCGCGCGGCGCCCGGCGAGGCCTTGTCGCGCGTCTTCGCGTCCCAGCCGCCCGCCGGAAAGGCGCGGCGGAAGGCGGTGACGGCGGCGGCGGGATCGGCCGAGGCGGACAGGCGGATCCGATATTTGGTCTTGTAGAGGCTGCCCGGCTGGATCAGCCCCGTGCGCGCCATCCCGTCCGTGGAGACGATCGCGACCGGCCCCAGCGTGAAGCCTTCGCCCAGCCGGTCCGGCTCGTCCGCGATCACGCCCGCCACGCGGAAGTCGGTGGTGCCGAAGCGGATCGTCTGTCCGATCCGGCCGCCGATTCGCTCCGCCAGGGCCTGTGCGATCCACACCCGATCGGGTCCGGGCGCGCGCACGTTGCGGCCATCGCTCAGCGTCAGTGCGCCATAGAGCGGATAGGCGGCGTCGATGCTCTTCAGCTCGACCGGCACGGTCTGCTGCTTCGGCCCGGCGCCGATCACTGCCGTCGCGGGCATCCCCACCGTCGCGGACACCTGCCCGAGCTTCCGCATGGCGGCGATCTCGGCGGAGTTGGCGGGGCGCTGCGAGAGCGCGAACTCCACGTCGCCGCCCAGAAGCGTGCTGCCGCGCGCGGCCAGTTCACGCCCCATGCTCTGCGCGAGGCTACCGATCGCGGCCAGCGCGCCGACGCCGAGGAACAGGCAGACGAGCAGCAGGCGCAGGCCCCGGAAGCGCAGATCCAGTTCGCGCCGCGCGAGGCGCCAGGCCAGCGCCCAGCCTGTCGCCACTCCGTCGCTCAACGCAGCCGGTCCTCGACGATGCGTCCGTCCGCCAGCGTGATGATCCGGTCGCAGCGCTCGGCCAGCTTCGCATCGTGCGTGATCACGATCAGGGTGGCGCGCGCCGCCGCCTGCCGCGCGAACATCAGGTCCATGATCGCCTCGCCCGTCGCCGCATCGAGATTGCCGGTCGGTTCGTCGGCGAAGACCAGAGCGGGGCGGGGGCCGAGCGCGCGCGCGATCGCCACGCGCTGCTGCTCGCCGCCCGAAAGCTGCGACGGATAATGATCCAGCCTGTGGCCGAGCCCGACCGCGACCAGCTCCGCCTCGGCGCGCGCGAAGGCGTCGGCATGGCCCGCCAGTTCCATCGGCACCGCGACATTTTCCAGCGCCGTCATCGTCGGCAGCAGATGGAAGGCCTGCAGCACGATGCCGATCCGCCCGCGCCGCGCGCGGGCCAGCGCATCCTCGTCCAGCGCGCTGAAATCGAGCCCGTCGACGATCACCTGCCCGCCGCTCGCGCGCTCCAGCCCGGACAGCACCGCCATCAGCGAGGATTTGCCCGAGCCCGAGGGGCCGAGCAACGCCACGCTCGTCTCACGCGTCACGGACAGGTCGATGCCCTTCAGAATCTGGGTCTGCGCGGCGACAGCGCCGAGCGACAATCTTATATCGCGCGCGGCGATGACCATATCGGGGTCAGTCTGCATCGGATGGGGATCGATCGATTGGAGCGGAAGGGAATGCGCCGGTTCGCGGCGTTCTGTGCATTCGGGCAGATCATGCTGCTGGCGGGCTGCGGCAAGGGGGCGGAGGCCCCGCCGATCGAAAATAGCGCGAATCCCGCCGCGCCGGCCGTTCCGGCGGAGGTGGCGCGCCCGGCCGGGCCGGAGCGTCTGGTCCTCGCCTTCGGTGACAGCCTCTATGCGGGCTATGGCCTCGATCGCGGTCAGGATCTGCCCCACGCGATCGAAGGCCGCCTGCGCAAGGCCGGGATCAACGCCACGATCGTGAATGCCGGCGTCTCGGGCGACACCAGCGCGGCGGGGCGCCAGCGCCTGGCCTTCGCGCTCGACAATCTGCCCCGCAAGCCGGATCTCGTGATGCTCGGCCTTGGCGGCAATGACGTGCTGCGCCAGATCACGCCCGCCGAGACGCGCGCGAACATGACGGCGATGATGGAGGAACTGGCGAAGCGCCGGATCCCGGTCGTGCTGACGGGCATGATGGCGCCCCCCAATCTCGGCCCCGATTATGTCGCGCCCTTCGATGCGATCTGGCCCGATCTGGCCAAGCATTATCATGCGGGCCTCTATCCGTTCATCCTGGATGGCGTGATCGGCAAGGCCGATCTGATGCAGGCCGATGGCCATCACCCCAATATGCGGGGCGTGGCGGTGGTGGCGGATCATCTGGCGCCGGTGGTGGAGACGGCGCTGCCGCCCGCCCGCTGATCCGCTCTATCCGCGCAGCCTGCCGCTGATCGTGCGGACCAGCAGCACGGCCAGCGGCACGATCAGCAGCACGCCGATCGCAACCAGGATCAGCGATTCGATGTCGTGCAGCCAGGTGCCGAGCGCGCTGCCGAACGCATAGCCCGCCCAGGCGATGGCCGGTCCCCAGATCGCCGCCGCCACGATGTTGAGCGGCACGAACGTGCGCGACGGGATGGCGGACGTGCCGATCGCCACCGGCGTCACGGTCCGCAGGCCATAGATGAAGCGGAAGGAGAGGATCATCGCCTTCGGGTAGCGCTCCAGCCAGCGCAGCGCGCGGGCGAAGGCGGGCTTGTGCGTGGCCTTGCGCACCCAGCGGTGATCGCGATAGCGGCGCGACAGCCAGAACCAGAGCTGATCGACGAGGCAGGATCCCACCGCCGCCGCCGCCGCCACGCCCCAGATCGGCAGCAGCCCCCGCTGCGCCAGCACGCCGCCGGTGATGACGACGGCCTCTCCCTCGATGCCCGCGCCGGCCAGGATGGCGAGCAGCCCGTAGCGCGCGACGAGCGCTTCAAGCGCCAAGGGGGAGGGTCGTTTCGATGGCCATCCGACCTGTGTAACCCGAGCGGGCGGCGGGCTCCACCGACTTCGGAAATGGCCGATGGGAGGCCTGTCACGCCCCGGCGGACATTGCGCGCACGCCCTCGTCCCACGTGATGACCGGCGCGTAGCCGAGTTCCTCGCGCGCGCGCCGATCCGAGATCGTGAAATCATAGCCGACCATCCGCAGCATCTGGCGCGTCAGCGGCGGCTCGCCCGCGAGGCGGAAGGTCCGCCACACCCTTTCCATCACGGTCGCCATGAACCAGGCGACGCCGAGCGGCGCCGATCTGGTGCCGGCATCCACGCCCCGCGTGGCGAGCAGTTGCCCGATGACCTCGCGCAGCGTGCGATCCTCGCCGTCGGTGACGAAATAGGCCCGCCCGCCCGCCCCACGCCGGGCCGCCAGCAACGCGGCATGAGCGACATTGTCGACATGCGCGGTCGACATCAGGCTCGCGCCACCGCCCGGCCATGCGAAGCGGCCCGCTTCGATATTGGCGATCGTCTCCCCGAGCATCGGCATGTCCGCGCCCCAGATCATGGGCGGCAGGACCATCATCGTCCGCATGCCCGCCGGATCGTCCGCCGCCAGCACCAGTTGCTCGGCGCGTGCCTTGCTGGCGAGATAGGGTGCCCAGTCGGGGAAGGCGAGCGGGGCATCCTCGGTGACGCCGATCATGGACCGCCCCGCGCTCATCACGACTCCGGAGGCGCCGATCTGGATGAAGCGTGCCACGCCCGCCGCTTGCGCCGCCGCAAGCAGGTGGCGCGTGCCGTCCACATTGGCCTGTTCGAACGCCGCCTTTGGCGCCCACATCTTGAAGAGGGCGGCGGCGTGGAAAACCACCTCCGTCCCGGCGACCGCACGCGCGAGCGAAGCCGGATCGCCGAGATCGCCTCGAACCGGCTCGGCGCCCAGCGCGCGCAGACGCTCCGCATCGGCCGGCGCGCGGTGCAGGGCGCGCACCGTCCAGCCGTCCGTCACGAGGCGGGTCACAAGATGGCGTCCGAGAAATCCGGTTCCGCCGGTCACGAAAGCAATGGTCATGGCGCGACTCCTTCGGGAGCCCGCCTATCTCTCGGATCATCAAATTACAATATATGATATCTGTAAGTTGTGTTTCGTTGACGATGTCGGGCCGCCTGCTTAGGCCCACGCTGTGTCATCGACCTCATCCCCCCTCTCGTCCGCAGCGATCCTCCAGGCCGCGACCGCGCTGGTGCAGCGTTATGGCGAGGCCAAGACCAACATGGTCGATATCGGCCGCGCACTGGGCGTGAGCCATGCGGCTTTGTATCGCTTCTATCCGTCCAAGAGCGCGGTGATGGACGCGATCGCGCAGCAGGCGATGGACGATGAGGCCGCCATGGCCGCCGCTTATGTCGATGCGGACGGAGCGGCGGGCACACGGCTCGAGGCGATGATCCTCGATCTCCACCATCGCAAGCGGGCGCGCTTCGCCGGGGATCGCGAGATCCACGATCTCTATCGCCGCCTGCTGATCGAACGACAGGACATGATCGCCGCTTATGCCGCGCGCATGACGGCGCTGATCGCGCAGATCATCGGCCAGGGCGTCGCGCGGGGCGAATGGAGGGTGGACGACGCGGCGACGGCGGCCGGCGTCGTCCGGGACACCGTGACGGTCTATGTCCACCCGCTGTTCGTGGCGCAGGCGGTGGAGGCGGCCTTACCCGTCGAGGCGCAGTTGCGCGCGACGCTGGCGACGTTGATCCGGGCGTTCGAGGCGGGCGTCCGCTACGACCGATAGAGCTGCTCCGGGGGAGCTGTCGTCCGCTTAGAGCCTCTCCCGCGAAGGCGGAGAGGATTATACCGCTTGGGGGCGTGGCAAAGCGGGGGCGGCGCGTATCGCGGCCGCCCGCGCCCTCAATGCTTCTTGCCGGCCCAGATGCTCTTGTACGATCCGAACGCCAGCGCCGTCGCGATCAGCAGGAAGATCACCACCGCGATGCCGGTACGGTGGCGGTTCTCCAGCTTGGGTTCGGCCGCCCACATCAGGAAGGCCGAGACGTCGGTCGCCATTTGGTCGATCGTCGGCTTGGTGCCATCCGCGTAGCTCACCTGACCCTCGGCGGCGAGCGGCGGCGGCATCGCGATGTTGAGGTTCGCGAAATAGGGATTGAAGTGCAGCGACTCCGGTGTCTTGGCGTCGGGGAACTCCTTCAGAAGCTCCTGACCCTTCTCGTTCTTGAAGCCGGCCTGATCGACATAGCCGGTCAGGATCGAGTGGATGTAATGCGCGCCGCCCTCGCGCGATTTGGCGATGTCGGACAGGTCCGGCGGCAGCGCATTGTTGTTGCCCGCGCGCGCCGCCGTCTCGTTGGCGAAGGGCGAGGGGAAATAGTCGCTCGGCAGCGCCTTGCGCGTCGTCGGCTCGCCGGTCTTGTCGTTGATCGTCGGTACCTCGGTCTGCCACTGCTTGGCGATCGCCTTCACCTCGGGCTTGGTGAAGCCGATCTCCTCCAGATCGCGGAACGCCACCAGCTTCATGGAATGGCAGGCCGAGCAGACCTCCTTGTACACCTGGAAGCCGCGCTGGAGCTGCTGGCGATCATATTTGCCCCACACCGGATTATCGAAGGAGAAGTGGATCTCCTTCGGCTCCAGATGGAATTCGTGCGCCGCCGTGGGCTCCGCTTTCTCGCGGGGCATGACGAAGGCGATCAGCAGCGCCGAGACGAAGGCGAGGCCGGCGAAGAAACCGATGACGCGGACGATCATGTGGGTGTCTCCCCGGGCTCAGTGCGCGACGCCGGCGGGCGCCGGTTCGTCTTCGGTCTCGCCCTTCAGCACCGCTTCGGTGATCGAATTGGGCAGGGGCTTCGGCACCTCGAACAGGTTGATGACCGGCACGATGATCAGGAAGTGCGCGAAATAATAAGCGGCGGCGAACTGCCCGATGCGGACATAGGGCTCTTCCGCCGGGCTCTTGCCGATCCAGCCCAGCACCAGCACGTCCAGCACCAGCACCACGAACGCCCATTTGTACATCGGCCGGTAGGTGGCCGATCGCACGGGCGACTTGTCGAGCCAGGGCAGGAAGAAGAGCAGGGCGATCGCCGAGAACATCGCGATCACGCCCCACAGCTTGGCGGGAATCCAGAACCAGTTGACCGTGAAGGCGCGCAGGATCGCGTAGAAGGGCCAGAAATACCATTCGGGCACGATGTGCGCGGGCGTCGAGAGCGGATTGGCCGGAATATAATTGTCCGGATGGCCCAGCGCGTTCGGCGCGAAGAAGGTGAGACAGGCGAAGACGATGAAGAATATGCCGACGCCGAAGCCGTCCTTGGCCGTGTAATAGGGATGGAAGGGCACCGTATCCTGCGGCCCCTTCACCTCCACGCCGGTCGGGTTGTTCGATCCCGGAATGTGCAGCGCCCAGATGTGCAGGATGATCACGCCCGCGATCACGAAGGGCAGCAGATAGTGGAGCGAGAAGAAGCGATTGAGCGCGGCATTGTCCGGCGCGAAGCCGCCCAGCAGCCAGGTGTGGATCGGTCCGCCGACGACCGGGATCGCCGAGAAGAAGCCGGTGATCACCTGCGCGCCCCAGAAGCTCATCTGCCCCCAGGGAAGAACGTAGCCCATGAAGGCGGTGGCCATCATCAGCAGGAAGATGACGACGCCCAGCAGCCACACCATCTCGCGCGGGGCCTTGTAGGATCCGTAATAGAGGCCGCGGAAGATGTGGATGTAGACGACGATGAAGAACATGCTCGCGCCGTTCATGTGCGCGTAGCGCAGCAGCCAGCCCGAATTGACGTCGCGCATGATGCTTTCGACGCTGTTGAAGGCGACGTCCGCATTGGCCGCATAATGCATCGCCAGCACGACGCCGGTGACGATCTGCACGACGAGCGCGAGGCCCGCCAGCACGCCGAAATTCCAGAAATAATTGAGGTTGCGCGGCACCGGATAGCCGGCGCCGATCGCGTTATAGACGAGGCGCGGCAGCGGCAGGCGGCTGTCCACCCACTTCATCACCGGGTTGGTCGGCTCGTAATGCTTGGCCCAGGGAAAGCTCATGTCTCTCGTCTCCCCTCAGCCGATCTGCACGACGGTGTTCGATTTGAAGCTGTAATCCGGCACCTGCAGATTGAGCGGTGCCGGGCCTTTGCGGATGCGCGCGGCCGTATCGTAGACCGACCCGTGGCAGGGGCAGAAATAGCCGCCGAAATCGCCGCGCATCTCGCCTTCGCCCGCGCCCAGCGGCACGCAGCCGAGATGGGTGCAGACGCCGAGCGTGATCAGCCAGTTCTTGTGGCCGGGCTTGGTGCGCTGGGCGAGCGTCTGGGGATCGCGCAGCGTGGACACGGGCACCGCGTCCGCCTCCTTGATTTCCTTGGGCGTCAGGTTGCGGATGAAGACGGGCTGCTTGCGCCACATCGTCTTGATCGCCTGTCCGGCCGCGATGGCGGAGATGTCCACCTCGATCGAGGCGAGCGCGAGCACGTCGGCCGACGGGTTCATCTGGTTGACCAGCGGCACCACCACGGCGACCGCGCCGACGCCTGCGAAACTGACAGCCGCGATGTTGAGGAAGTCGCGCCGACGGGGCGCCGCTTCGGCCGTCTGGCCGTCCGATAGGTCTGACGTGTGCGACGCCGCCATTCGCATATCCTCCGCTGAACCCCCTCGCGACCCTCTCATGGGGCACGGTTTTGGGTTGTGTAACCGTCCGATCGGCCCTTTGCCAACTGCTTTGCTGATTTTGGTGCAGGATCGTGCTGTTTCCCGCTCTTGCGCGGTTCCGTCGCACGCGGCAAGCCGACGCCCCTATGTCGCATGAACCATTCCCGCTCGATCCCGAGCAGCAGGCCGCCCGCAGCTGGTTCGAGCAGTTGCGCGACCGCATCTGCGCCGCCTTCGAGGGCGTGGAGCGCGAGGCGGGCAGCGACGCCGCCTTCGTCTATACGCCGTGGGATCGCACCGATCCGGACGGCAGCCCCGGCGGGGGCGGCGTGCGCGGCGTAATGAAGGGCCGCGTCTTCGAGAAGGTAGGGGTCAACGTCTCCACGGTCGGCGGCCATCTGGAGGGCGAGTTCGGCAAGACGATCCACGGCGCGGGCGAGGATCCGCGCTTCTTCGCCACCGGCATCAGCCTCGTCGCGCACATGGCCAATCCGCACGTGCCCGCCGTCCACATGAACACGCGCTTCCTCGTCACGACCAAGCGCTGGTTCGGCGGTGGTGCCGATCTCAATCCGCCGCTGCCCCGCGACGAGGACACGGCCGATTTCCACGGATCGATGCGCGCGGCGTGCGAGGCGCATCCGGGGCCGGGCGATTATCCACGCTACCGGACATGGGCCGACGACTATTTCTGGATCCCGCATCGCAACGTGCATCGCGGCGCGGGCGGCATCTTCTTCGATCATCTCGAAGGCGGGTTCGACACCAACTTCGCCTTCGTCCGCGCGGTGGGCGAGGCGTTTCTCGATATCTTCCCCGCGATCGTGCGTCGGCGGATGGGGGAGCCCGCCAGCGACGCGGATCGCGCGGCCCTGCTCGCCTATCGGGGGCGCTATGCCGAATTCAATCTGGTCTATGATCGGGGCACGCTCTTCGGTCTCAAGACCGGCGGCAATATCGATGCGATCCTGATGAGCCTGCCGCCCGTCGCGACGTGGGAATGAGGCGGGCCGAGCGATGAGCCTCACCCCCGTTGCCGAAGGCGAACTCGCCGCGATCGTGACCTCGCTGGAGATGCGGGACCGGCCGAAGCCGAAGCCCCTGCCGGCCGCGCCGCTGCGGCTGGTGCGCTGGGCCAGCCCGACGACCGCCGCCTATCGCACGCTCTTCACCCGCGTCGGCGCGCCCTGGCTGTGGTTCTCGCGGCTGATGCTGGCGGAAGAGGCGCTCGCCGCGATCATCGGCGATCCGGCGGTGGAGATCTATGCCGTCGTCGATCGGGCCGGGATCGAAGTCGGTATGCTGGAACTGGATTTCCGCGTGGCGGGCGAATGCGAGATCGGTTTCTTCGGGCTGATCACGGAGCTGTCCGGCAAGGGGCTCGGCCGCTGGCTGATGGCCGAGACGCTGGCGCGCGCCTGGCTGCCGGGCATCACCCGCGTCTGGGTGCATACCTGCACGCTGGATCATCCCTCGGCGCTCAATTTCTATCGCGCGCAGGGCTTCGTGCCCTTCGCCCGCGCGGTGGAAGTGTTCGCCGATCCGCGCCTGCTGGGCGTGTTGCCGCGCGATGCGGCGCCACACGCCCCTCTGCTGGATCAGCCCCGCGCGCGCTGAGCGTAAAAGCAGGCGACCAGCAGATAGAAGGCGCCCCACTCGACCGACGAGACGATTGCGCCGAGCAGCCCCACCAGAATCTGGCCGAGGTCCGGCTGGCCGATCATCCGGCCGAGCAGCAGGAACACCGATCCGAGCGCGACCTGGATCGCCATCGCCAGAATCCAGGCGCCCGCCAGAAACAGGATCAGCCCGCTGATCAGGCGCGGCAGCTGCGCGCCATAGAAAGAGAAACCGTAGCGGAGCGCGACGAGCGGGCCCATGCCGCGCTCCACGATCAGCGGCATGATGAGGACCAGATAGAGGCCGGCCAGCGTCATGCCGAAGAAGGTCGCCAGCACGAGGATCGAGGCGCCGCCGGGGCCGGCTCCGACGAGGAAGCCCACCGTGATCAGAAAGGCGAACATGGCCGCGAACACGATCAGGCAGGCGCCGATCCAGGCGGGCAGATGGCGGAGCGCGGCGAGGATCGCCTCGCCCACGCTGATCCGGGGCAGCAGCAGCAACGCCTGCAGCGTCATCGCGCCCACGATCGTGACGATCCCGCCCAGCGCCATCACCGGCGTCACCCAGCCGGGCAGCGACAGGCTGAGCGCGCGGATGCCTTCGATCGTGGACGGCATCTGCTTCATCAGCGGCGCGAGAACCAGCCCCAGTCCGAAGGGGGGCAAAGCGAGAAAAGCGAGCGCGACGGGCAGCGCCAGCCGCCACTCGGCAGCCAGGAAATGCTGCAGCGCGCGAAGGCCCTGTTCTATCGAGATCTTGTGCACGATCCGCTCCTGCCGCGTTTCGCCGCGAAAAGCGAGCGCTTGCGAGGCGGGAAAGTGCGCGATCCCCTCGCGGGGAGGGGGCCCGGCCCGGTGCCGCCTGTCGCTCGACGTCCGAACCGGGCGATCACGCCTTGTCAGCGGGGCCTTGTGATCGCACATCGACGCGATGACAGTCTGCAGCCTCGAAGCGCCCGTTCCCGCCGGCCCGCCGCCCGGCCCCGCCGTCGAATGGCAGGTGAGCCCCGGCCTGACCGATTATGCCGAGGCAGTGGCCGAGATGGAGGCGCGCGCCGCCGCGATCCGCGAGGGCACCGCGCCGGAACTGGTCTGGCTGCTGGAACATCCGCCCGTCATCACGGCGGGCACCAGCGCGCCGCCGGAGGAACTGCTCTCGCCCGACCTGTTCCCGGTCCACCGCTCGGGCCGGGGCGGGCGGCACACCTATCACGGGCCAGGCCAGCGCGTCGGCTATGTGATGCTGGACCTGAACGCGCGCGGCCGCGACGTGCGCTGTTATGTCGCCAAGCTGGAGCGGTGGCTGATCGCCTCGCTCGCGCGGCTGGGCGTCTCGGCACGCACGGCCGAAGGACGCATCGGCATCTGGACGGATGAGCCCGGTGGCGGCGAGGCCAAGGTCGGCGCGATCGGCGTGCGGGTGCGCCGCTGGGTGACGCTCCACGGTTTCTCGATCAATGTGGCGCCGGATATGGCGCATTTCGGCGCGATCGTGCCGTGCGGAATCGCCGATCACGGGGTCACCAGCCTCGAACGTTTAGGGTGCGAAACGGGCATGTCCGCGCTCGATCAGGCGCTCGAAGCGGAATTCCCCAGCTTTCTGTGGAGCTTATCGCAAGTGCGGTAGACTCTTGAGACGACGGGGCTTTCTGCTAGGATCGCCGCCGATTTGGGAAATGGCAGCCTAAGCCCGGGCCAAATCGCACTAGGGAGTTTGGACATGAACATCATCAAGAAGACCGTGGCTGTCGCCATGATCGCCGGCGCTGCGCTGGCCGTTTCGGCCTGCGGCAAGACCGAGAACACCAACATCACCGAAACCAACGTCACGGACATGAACACCATGGCGCCGGAAGAGGGCTCCATGAACGACATGTCGGGCATGGAAATGAACGAGAGCAACAGCTCGAACATGATGTAAGTCCTTAACAGGACTGCATTTCGGGGCTGCCGGGATCATACCCGGCAGCCCTTTTGATTCCGGCTGGAGGAAGGCGCGTCCCCTCCCGCCGAAACGGGGCCGAAACGGCATCTTGCTTGCCGCGCGCCCCGCAAAGCTGTTTAAGTCGCGTCGGGAGGAGACCGGATGGCAAGGGTTTGGAAGAAGGCGATTCCGGCGGTGGCCGTGGCCAGCCTGGTGGCGGTTTCGGTGGCGGAGCCCGCCTCGGCCTATCTGTTCTGGCGTTCGCCGCAGCTGAAGGGCGAGCCGGTCACCGGTGACGAGCCCGGCCTGCTGGTGCCTCTGCCCGGTGCCACGCCCAAGGAAGTGAAGGCGAACCTCCTGTGGGGGATGCGCGCGGGGCTCAACGTTGCTGCGCTGCAATGCCAGTTCGCGCCTTCGCTGCTGACGGTGAGCAATTACAACGCCCTGCTCCGCAACCACAGCGCCGAATTGCAGGATGCGTACAACACGCTGGTCGCCTATTTCAAACGCCAGAGTGCGGCGCCGGTCGCGGCGGCCAAGGGCAAGGCCGTGAAGGGCAAGCCCGCGCCGAAGGCGAAGAGCGGCGGCATCAGCTGGCAGACCGCGATCGATCAATTTTCCACGCGCACCTATAACGGTTTCTCGACCTTCCACGGTCAGCTGGAATTCTGCGAGACGGCGTCCTCGCTCGGCCGCGAGGCGCTGGCGGTCAATCGCGGCGAACTGCTCGCGCTGGCGACGGCCCGCATGCGCGAATTCCGCAACAGCCTCTCGCCGGCCGGCGACATGGTGTTCGCCTATGGCACCTCCAGCATCGTCGCGACGCCGATGCCCTCGCTCACCTGCGTGAACAAGAAGGGCAAGGAGATCCCCTGCAAGGATTGAGGGGGAGCGACACATTCCGCTCGTGCTCCGGCGAAAGCCGGAGCCCAGAGCCGCAAGCCCTAGAACGGCTAGCGGTGTGCTCGAAGCTCTGGGTTGCTGCGTTCGCAGGAATACCGATGTCCTTCTAACGTACCCCGATCATCTTGTGGGTCTGCACCGAAAGCCGCCAGCGCGGATTGGCGAGGACGAAATCGATGCAGGCCTGACGCGTGTCGCCCAGTACCTCGCCGTCCGGAGCCCGGCCGCCCAGCGCCGTTCCGTCCATCGGCTGGACGAGCCGGTGCCGGAAGTCCCAGCTTTCCAGAGTGGCGGGATCGAGCCCGGTCTGCGGCCAGACCAGCTTCAGTTCGTCGCCCTCGGTCTGCACGATCGTGGTGCCGGCCTTGGGGCTCACGCACACCCAGTCGACGCCTGTGGGCACCTTGTTGGTGCCGTTCGTCTCGATCGCGATCTCGAAGCCCTGCGCGTGGAGCGCGTCGATCGCTTCCGCGTCCAGCTGCAAGGTCGGCTCGCCGCCGGTGATGACCGCGAAGGGACGGGCCTCGGGCGCGGTAAGGCCCCGATCCCAGAAATTGCGGGCCTCCGCCGCCAGCGCCGCGCCATCGGCGAAGCGGCCGCCGCCCTCGCCGTCGACGCCGACGAAGTCCGTATCGCAGAAGCGGCATTGCGCGTCGGCGCGATCCTGCTCGCGCCCCGACCAGAGATTGCAGCCGGCGAAGCGGATGAACACCGCGCGGCGCCCCGCCTGCAATCCTTCCCCCTGCAGCGTCAGGAACATCTCCTTGACGGCATAGCTCATCGCGGCGCTTCGCCCGCGTACAGCGTGGGATCGGGCAGGCCCGCCTCGGTGAAGCCCTTGGCGCGCAGGCGGCAGGCGTCGCACGTGCCGCACGCTCTGGCGCCGTCGTCGGTCGGCACCGGATCGTAGCAGGACCAGCTGATGCCCGCGTCCAGCCTCAGCCGCGCGGCTTCGGCGGCGATATCCGCCTTGGTCATGTGGAGGAGGGGCGTCTCGACGCGGAAACGATCGCCCTCCACGCCGGCCTTGGTGGCGAGGTTGGCGAGATCCTGGAAGGCGCGGACGAATTCGGGGCGGCAGTCGGGATAGCCCGAATAATCGAGCGCGTTCACGCCGATCCAGATGCTGCGCGCGCCGCATGCCTCGGCAAAACCGAGCGCGAGGCTGAGGAAGATCGTGTTGCGCGCGGGCACGTAGGTGACGGGGATTCCGCCGTCACTGGCGCCATCCAGCCCCACGCCTTCCTTGGGCACGGCGATGTCGGCGGTGAGCGCCGATCCGCCGAAACGGGTGAGGTCCAACGGCAGCACGATATGCCGCTCCACCCCGATCGCGGCGGCGACGCGGGCGGCCGCCTCCAGTTCGACGCGGTGGCGCTGGTTATAGTCGATCGTTAGCGCGCACACATCGCGCCCCGCTTCCCGCGCAAGGCCCGCCACGACCATCGAATCGAGTCCGCCGGAGACGAGGACGACCGCTTTCTCGCGGGGCTGGGATGCTGCTGTGCTCATGGCGTGGCCACATAGGGGGCGAGGGCGCGCGATGGAAGGTTTGTGGAGGGAGCAGATGACCGGAAGACCAGTCCTCCTTCTCTGATCGTCATGCCAGTGCAGGTTGGCATCCATGCCGCTCCCATTCGGACGGTATCGCCGGCTTTGACAGACATGGGCCCCGGCCTTCGCGGGGGCTGCGGACAGGGAGCGCGGGCCCAAAAGAAATGGGCCGCTCCCGTAAGGAAGCGGCCCAGTATCGGGCGTGGGCCCGCTAGGGAGGACAGTGCCGGAACACTGAGTCGTCTTCTACGCCCGGCGTGGTAAATGTCAGGTGAACGTGGGCAGGACTTGGCCGCGCCCGCATCCTGCCCAGAAAAACCGGCGTCGCCCCTTTTGCTTTCTCGTACTCCTGCAAACGCAGGAGCCCAGAGCTTCGAATGCTGCGCTTGCAGCCCTGGATTCCGGCGTTCGCCGGAATACGGATTGCCCAGAAACAGAGCGGAAGAACGCCGGCAGGGTTCAGACCGTCGCGGCTTCCAGCGAGAAGCGGCGCGCGCAGAATTCGCAGTCGACGTGGATCAGGCCCTGTTCGTCGGCCATCTCCGCCTGTTCGTCGGCCGGGAAGCGCTCGATCACCGAGCGGACGTGATCCGGGTCGCAGCGGCAGCCGCGCGCCAGCGCGATCGACGGCAGCACGCGCACCTCATCCTCGTTGAACAGGCGCCAGACGAGCGTTTTCAGCGGCAGCGCCGGATCGGTCAGCTCCTCGGCGCGGACGGTGGTGCCGAGCGCCGCGACATGCTCCCATTCGGGATGGTCGAGCCGCGTGTGCAGCCGCTCGCGCCCTTCCTCGCCCTCGGGCAGATGCTGCAGCAGCAGGCCGCCCGCCATATGCGTGCCGTCCGCGAGGCGCTCGACGCCGATGCGGACGAGGCTGGGGATCTGTTCCGATTGTGCGAAATAGCTTTCGGCCGCCTCGGCCAGCGATCCGCCTTCCAGCGGAACGATGCCCTGATAGCGTTCGCCTGTCACCGCCTGATCGAAGGTGATCGCCAGATAGCCCTTGCCGAACAACGCGAAGAGCGAGGGCTCGGTCGGCAGCTCGGCCATCCGCTCGGGATCGTGGCGGACGTAGCCGCGCATCTCGCCGCCGCGGAAATCGCAGACGAGCAGGTCGATCGCGCCGCCCTCGGTCTGCGCCTGCAGCGTCATCTGGCCGCCGGCATCCTTCAGCGTGGAGCCGAAGAGCGCAGCCAGCACGAGCGCCTCCGCCAGCACGCGCTCGATCGCGGGCGGATAGCCGTGGGCGCCGAGAATGGAGTCGAGCGTGGTGCCGAGCCGGGCAATGCGGCCGCGCGCGCTGCGGCTGGTGATCGTGAAGCCCAGCGCCTGATCGGGAGAAGAGAGTGTCATCGCCGCCATGTCGGGATGGGAATGGGGAATGTCCACCCCATCGGCGCGTCCTTCCCCCGTCATCTCCGCGAACGCGGGGACCCAGCTTCGACGGCGGAGCTGGGTTCCCGCGTTCGCGGGAATGACGCAATGGGCGTCAGATCAGCCCGAAGCACCAGAGCAGGATCGCCTTCTGCGCGTGCAGGCGATTCTCGGCCTCGTCCCAGATGGCGGACTTGGGGCCGTCGATCACGCTGTCGACCACTTCCTCGCCGCGATGCGCGGGCAGGCAGTGGAGGAACAGGCTGTCGCGCTTGGCGCCGCCCATCAGCGCCTCGGTCACCTGATAGGGGGCCATCGCCGCCAGCTTCTGCTCGGCATGGGACTGGCCCATCGAGATCCACGTATCGGTCACGACGATGTCGGCGCCGGCCACCGCCTCGTTGGGATCGCGCGTCAGGATCGGGGGATGGTTGCCCACACGGCGCGCTTCCTCGACGATCGCGGGATCGGGATCATAGCCCTCGGGCGTCGCGGCGGCGACATCGAAGCCGAGCAGGCTGCCCGCCTCGATGATCGAGTGCAGCACATTGTTGCCGTCGCCCAGCCACGCCCAGCGGCTGCCTTCCACCGGTCCGCGCCGCTCCTGATAGGTGAGCAGATCGGCCACGATCTGGCAGGGATGGCTCTTGTCGGTGAGGCCGTTGATCACGGGCACGCTCGCCTCGCCGGCCAGCTCCACCACCTTGGCATGATCGTCGGTGCGGATCATGATCGCGTCGACGTAGCGCGACAGCACCTTGGCGGTGTCGCTCACCGTCTCGCCCCGGCCGAGTTGGGTGGAGCCCGCCTCCATGATGATCGTCGAGCCGCCGAGCTGGCGCATCGCCATGTCGAACGAGACGCGCGTGCGCGTGCTGTTCTTCTCGAAGATCATCGCCAGCGTGTGGCCGGCGAGCGGCGCATCGGCATCCGCCATGCCCTTGGGCCAGCCCATGCGCGCCTGCTTGCGGCGCTGCGCTTCGGTGAGGATCGCGCGCAGGCCCTCCGGCCCGGCGTCGGCGAGATCGAGGAAGGAACGGGTCATATGCCTATCTCTCTCTCCGTTCGTTTCGAGCAGCATCGAGCCTGTCGAGATGCGTCCGTCGAGAAACCTTCTCGACTTCGGTTCTCGGCAGGCTCGAACCTGCGCTTGAAGCGAACGGGTTAGGAAAACCGGGTCGTTACGCCGCCTCCGGCACCGGGAAGCTCCGCGCGCCGGCGGAGAGCTTCTCGACACATTCGGCGATGTGGCTGTCGTCGATATTGAGCGGCGGCAGGATGCGGACGACATTGTCGCCGCCCGAAACCGTCAGCAGTCCATGATTGTCGCGCAAATGCGCCACGAAACCGCGCGCCTCGACGCTTGGCTTCAGCTTGATGCCGAGCATCAGGCCGAGGCCGCGCACCTCCTGGAACACATGATCGTGGTTCGGAATCAGCTGCTCCAGCGCGCCGCGCAGCCGATCGCCCGTCGCGCGCACATTGGCGAGGAACGCCTCCGTACCGACCACCCCCAGCACCGCCTGGCCCACCGCCATCGCGAGCGGATTGCCGCCATAAGTGGAGCCGTGCGTGCCGATCACCATGCCCTTGGCGGCATTCTCGGTGGCGAGGCAGGCGCCGAGCGGGAAGCCCGCGCCGATGCCCTTGGCCACCGCCATGATGTCCGGCGTCACGCCATATTGCTCATAAGCGAAGAAGGTGCCGGTGCGCGCATAGCCGCACTGCACCTCGTCGAGGATCAGCAGCAGGCCCTGCTCGTCGCAGAGCTGGCGCAGACCGGTCATGAACTCCTGCGTGGCGGGCAGGATGCCGCCTTCGCCCTGCACCGTCTCCAGCATAAAGCCGGCCGTATCGGGCCCGATCGCGGCGGTGGCCGCCGCCAGATCGTTGAACGGCACGACCGTGAAGCCCGACAGCAGGGGTTCGAACCCGTCGCGCATCTTCGGCTGATCGGTGGCGGAAATGCCGCCCAGCGTCCGCCCGTGGAAGGCGTTCGAGAAGGTGATGATCCGGTTCCGCTCGGGATGGCCGTTCGCATAATGATAGCGGCGCGCCGTCTTGATCGCGCACTCCACCGCTTCCGCACCCGAATTGGTGAAGAAAAGCGTATCCGCGAACGTCTTGGCCAGCAGCGCCTCGGCGAACTGCTCGCCCAGCGGCATGCCGTACAGGTTCGAGACGTGCATCAGGGTCGCGGCCTGATCACTGATCGCCTTCACCACCACCGGGTGGCTATGGCCCAGGATGTTCACGGCGATACCAGCGGCCATGTCCAGATAGGCTTCGCCTCGCTCGCCATAGAGATAGGCGCCTTCGCCGCGGACCGGACGCACGCCACACCGCGGATAAACGGGCATGAGGGGCGTGATCGACATCGACGTGGTCCTTCCTACAACGACAAGTTCTGGAAACAGGCTCCGGAAACGACAAAGGCGGCCATCAGGCCGCCGGAGCGCGCGCCTATAAAGGGGGGGCGAGAGTCGTGCAACGGTGATGGGGGCCGGGGTGTGATTTCGGGGCGGGAGATAAGGGAATATCTTTCCCGTTTGCATTGAGCCTGTCGAAATGCGGTTCTTCTTGTCGACCCGCCGCAGAAGAAGGACGATGCTTCGACAAGCTCAGCATCAGCGGGGATTATGAGATGCTGGTGCGCGCGATCAGCGCAGACCGGGGCGCCACATGGATTTGGCGGCCTTCACCAGCTGGGGCTGGGGATTGCCGGTCACGGGCTTGCGCGCGAGCTTGGGATCGATCTCGCGATCGAAGGCCACGCCGATCCTGCCGCCCGTGCCCCAGGCGATGCGCCCGCCGACCGTGCCGATTCCGCGCAGCTCCACCTCGATCAGTTCATCGCGCGAGAAGCTGGTCGGGCAATCGGCCATCATGCCGCCCGCCGAAAGATTGCGGACCTTGATCGGCACGTCCGCACCGCCGACCCGCCGGATCGTGGCCAGCAGGAACATGCTGTCGCGCGGCGCGGAGCGAAGGTGCGCATAATGCTGCTCCTCCTCTTCCACTTCGAAACCGCCTCCTGACGCGTCCACGCTCTGCCTCATTCGTCCACCCAAAAGGAAGGGTTAGGACGAGGTGACTGAAATCCGGTTAACGTGATCGCCACGATTTGAAAAAAATCGCGAAAAGCTCCCGCGCGGATCAATCGTCGCGCGAAACCTTTTCCTGGCGCTCGTGGCGCTCCTGCGCCTCCACCGTCATCGTCGCGACGGGGCGGGCTTCCAGCCGGGCGAGCGAGATCGGTTCGCCGGTCACTTCGCAATAGCCATATTCGCCTTCGTCGATCCGGCGCAGCGCGGCATCGATCTTGGAGATCAGCTTGCGCTGGCGATCGCGGGTGCGCAGCTCGATCGACCAGTCGGTCTCGCTGGAGGCGCGATCGGTCACGTCCGGTTCGCGCAGGGGCTCGATCTGAAGCTGGTTCAGCGTCTCGCGCGATTCGCGCAGGATCGCGTCCTTCCAGTCGAGCAGCTTGGCGCGAAAATAGGCCTGCTGCCGATCGTTCATGAACGGTTCGTCGGGCGAGGGCCGATAATCTCGCGGAAGCTCAATGTCGCCGGAGCCCCGGCCGTCTACGTCGTCCGCCACACTCGCCATGCCGCTCTTCCAACCCCGACAGACGGGAAATTTCCCGGCCTGTCCCGTCCCCGAGCGGGCCTATAGACAGTGGCTGGCGGGCCGACAAGCGGGCAGAAAAAGGGGCGCCGCGGTATCCCCGCGGCGCCCCTCGATTTTTTCGTCGCTGTGGCGATCTTGCCCGCGGCGATTACGACGCGCTGTCGGCCGGCTTCGCGCCGCCCGCGGCCTTGGCCGCCGCATCGAACTGGTCCGGGCTCATCGCGATGACGAGGCCGCTCTGGCCCTTGGCGAAGCTGGTCTTGGGCAGCTTGGCCTGGGCCGTGTCGGATGCGACCGTCACGCCGTCGGCCGCGACTTCCTTCACGGTGCCGACCTTGGCGCCCGAAGGATCGCTCACCAGCGCGCCCACGGTGATCTCCACCGGCGCCGAGCTGGCCTGCGCCACCTTCGATTCGATATCCGCCTTCGTCATGCCGAACACGAGCGCGTTCGGGCCCTTGGCGAAGGAGGTGACGGGCACGGACACCTTGGCGGCGCCGGTCGAGAGAATGGCGTTGCCGCTGGCGACCGATTCGATCGTGCCGACTTCGGCGCCGGCCGTATCGACGACCTTCGCGCCCGTGACGACGCCTTCACCCGGCGTAGCGGCGGCGGTCGGAGCCGTCGCGGGTGCGGCGGTCTGGGCCAGAGCGGGCATGGCGAGCATCGCGGCACCCGACATCAAAACAAACTTGGCGAACATGGGATAGCCTCCTGATGATTTCGTCACAGCAACAGATAAGCATGCGGAGAGGTTCCCGAAGTCATCGTGCGATGGCCCGTGGTATCAGGACGATGACTGGTGTCATTCGCGCGCGGGCTATGGTGAATTCATCTTGGGCGT
This sequence comes from Sphingomonas sp. AP4-R1, assembly GCF_013113735.1. NCBI lineage: Bacteria > Pseudomonadati > Pseudomonadota > Alphaproteobacteria > Sphingomonadales > Sphingomonadaceae > Sphingomonas > Sphingomonas sp. AP4-R1. The sequence goes on along the minus strand of NZ_CP053346.1, from coordinate 216,724 downwards.
GCGCGATCTGGTCGATCGATCCGCCGCGAGATGCTAACGGTTCGTCGATGGTGCATGCGATTGTTGCTGCGCCGTCTGCGGAAGGTGGCCGGCGATGCTGGCCGGAGCGGCACATCGCCCAAGTGCTGGTCGCGCGGAACGAACGCCCGCGCCCGCGAAGGGTTGCGCGGCTTCACCGCCCCGGCCATAGCCCGGCCATGCACGATATCCGCGTCATCCGCGACGATCCGGCGGCTTTCGATCACGGCCTTGCCCGCCGCGGTCTCGGGCCGACGGCGTCTGCCCTGCTCCAGCTCGACGAGCGCCGCCGCGCGCTGCTGACCGAGGTCCAGACGCTCCAGGCGCGCCGCAACGAGGCGTCGAAGGCGATCGGCCAGGCCAAGGCGCAGAAGGACGAGGCGGCCGCCGCCTCGCTGATGGCGGAGGTCGCCGCGATCAAGGATCGGATGGCGGCGCTGGATCATGAGAGCGGCCATGCCCAGGCCGAGCTGGATGCCGCGCTGGCGGCGCTGCCCAACATTCCCGTCGCCGATGTTCCGGTGGGCGAGGATGAAGAGGGCAATATCGAACAGAAACGCTGGGGCACGCCCCGCGATTTCGGTTTCGCGGCGAAGGATCATGCCGATCTCGGCCCGCCGCTCGGCCTCGATTTCGAGGCGGGCGCGGCCCTGTCCGGTGCGCGCTTCACGGTGCTGCGCGGGGCGATGGCGCGGCTCCACCGCGCGCTCGGCCAATATATGCTCGATACGCAGAGCGGGACGAACGGCTATGTCGAAACCGCGCCCCCCTTGCTGGTGCGCGACGAGGCCGTGTTCGGCACGGGCCAGCTGCCCAAGTTCGCCGAGGATCTGTTCCGCACGACGGACGGCCGCTGGCTGATTCCGACGGCGGAGGTGAGCCTCACCAATCTGGTGCGCGAGCAGATCGTGCCGACCGGTGCGCTGCCGATGCGTCTGTCCGCGCTCACCCAATGCTTCCGTTCCGAAGCGGGGGCGGCGGGGCGCGACACGCGCGGCCTGATCCGCCAGCATCAGTTCGAGAAAGTCGAACTGGTCGTGATCGCGCATCCGGACGATTCGGATGCCGAGCATGAGCGGATGACGCGCGCCGCAGAAGGCATATTGGAGGCGCTGGAACTCCCCTATCGCCGGATGCTGCTCTGCTCGGGCGACATGGGCTTCACCGCGCGCAAGACCTTCGATCTGGAGGTCTGGCTGCCCGGCCAGCAGCGTTATCGCGAGATTTCGTCCTGCTCCAACTGCGGCGATTTCCAGGCGCGGCGCATGGATGCGCGCTTCCGCCCCGAGGGCGAGAAGGGCACGGCGTTCGTCCACACGCTCAACGGTTCGGGCCTCGCGGTCGGCCGTACGCTCGTGGCGGTGCTGGAAAATTATCAGGAAGAGGATGGCTCGGTCACCGTGCCCGCCGTGCTGCGGCCCTATATGGGCGGGCTCGACCGGCTGGCGGCGCTCTGATGCGGATCCTCGTCACCAATGATGACGGGCTCGGCGCCAAGGGTATCGAGCTGCTGGAGCGCGTCGCGCTGAGCTTCACGAGCGACGTCACCGTGGTGGCGCCGGCCGAGGAGCAATCGGGCAAGGGGCGCTCGCTCACCATCACCGCGCCGCTCCGGATGCGGAGCCATGATGCGCGCCACCATGCCGTCTACGGCACGCCCACCGACGCGGTGATCATGGCGCTGGGCGAGGTGATGAAGGATGGCCCGCCCGATCTGGTGCTGTCTGGCATCAATCGCGGCGCCAATCTGGCCGAGGATGTCAGCTATTCGGGCACCGTTTCGGCGGCGATGGAGGGCGCGCTGGCGGGCATTCCCGCGATCGCGCTGAGCCAGATCTATCCGCGCCGCGGTATGGGCGACGCGGTGACGTTCGAGGCGGCCGAGGGCTGGTGCGCGCGCGTGCTGGACAAGCTGATCGGCATGGAGTGGACGCCGCGCACACTGATCAACGTCAATTTCCCGCCGATCCCGGCCGAAGAGGTGAAGGGCATCAAGGTCGTCCGCCAGGGCCTGCGCGACTGGTCCCGGCCCCGGCTGGAGCAGGGCGTGGATCCGCGCGGCTATCCCTATTGGTGGATGCATCACGGCCTCACGCCGCGCACGATCGATGCGGATACCGATCTGGAGGCGACGGCGGCGGGCTATGTCGCGGTCACGCCGCTGCATCTGGATCTCACGCATGATCCGTCCAAGGCGGCGCTGGAAGCGCGCTTCGGGTGAGGGGAATGGGCGGCCCGCTCGCGGCGGCGCTCGCGCTCGCGCTGCCAGCGGCCGCCGCTTCTGCCGTCCCTCCGACCTTTTCCGCGTTCGAAAAGCGCTCCTCTTCCGGTGGTGACGGTGCATCGCGCGAAGACAAGGCGCGAGAAGACAAGGCGCCGCCGGCCGCCCCCAGGTCGGCGGCCTCCGCCAGGCCGCGCGTCGCTCCGCCCGCAGCCTCCCCGTCCGCCGAAGAGACCCCCCCCGCCCGCGCGGATGCGGTGGATGTCGAGAAGCAGACCTATGTGGTGAAGCCGGGCGATACGCTGTCCCGCGTCGCCGGCAAGACGGGTGCGGCCTTCATGGCGATCGCGCGCGAGAACAAGATCGAGCGGCCGTTTATCGTCCGCCTCGGCCAGAAGCTGAAGGTTCCGGCCGGGCGCTATCATCTCGTGCGGCCGGGCGAGCGCGGCATCGCCATCGCGCGCGCCTACGGCGTCGAATGGGGCCGTATCGCCGAGATCAACCACCTGGAGGAGCCGTTCCTGCTGCGCGCGGGGGAGCGGCTGCTGATCCCCAGCACGCGCGAAGTGGCGGGCATGTCGATGGAGGAGCGGGCCAAAGCGTTCCACATCGATATCGACGATCTCGTCACCGGCAACGAACCCGCGCTCGCGCCGAAGGCACGGCCGGCCAGGCCGGTGCGGACGGCCGCCCGCCCCGTGCCGCCCGGCGTGCCCGTGGCGGAACCCGCCCAGACCTTCTCGGGCAAGTTCGTCTGGCCGGTCGTGGGATCGATCATGCGGCGCTACGGCCTCCAGCCGTCCGGTGCGCGCAACGATGGCGTGAACATCCGCGCGCAGATGGGCGAGACGGTGCGCGCGGCGGCGGACGGCGTGGTCGCCTATGCGGGCGATCTGGCGGCGTTCGGCAAGCTCGTGCTGATCCGTCACGGGGGCGGCTGGCTCACCGCTTATGGCCATGCCGATTCGCTGCTGGTGACGCGTGGGCAGGCGGTGAAGCAGGGCCAGCCGATCGCGAGGGCCGGCGCGACTGGATCCGCGCGCGAACCCCAGCTCCACTTCGAGATCCGCGACGGCCGCAAGCCGGTCAATCCGATGGAGTGGCTGCCCAAGCGGAATTGAAGGTCGTTCGAAATGCCCTGCGTTCAAGTATTTGGCACGGAACCGAGGCGGGATGACGGGGGTTCTGGCCCCGTCTTTCGGAGGCGATGCCCATGTCCTTCACGCAGCTCGAACCGCCCTTGCCCCTGACCGTGCTCGACAAAGGAGATGGCTATGCCGTCGCCGTGATCGATTATGGGCAGGAATTCGATCTGCTGTGGGTCGTGGCCCTCAACGACAGTGGTGAAATCTGGTGCGCGCCCAATCCGAAGGTGCGGATGCAGGGCAATTGGTCGATGGGTCGCAAGCGGCCCGCGCTGGATGAAGCCACCAAGCGCGCGCCCGCGCGGATCGCGGCGATGGCCGGCTGAGGTCTTGCCTCTTCTGATCCTGGCCGCAACGGCCGCGCTGGCCGATCCTGTCCCGCCGACCCCGCCGCAGCAGGCATCGGTCGAGGCGGCCGTAGCGGTCGTCCGCGCTTATTATGCGGCGGTCGAGGCGCGTGATTATCGCACCGCCTATCGGCTCTGGCATGGGCGGTACACGCTCGCGCAGGTGCGCGCGGGCTATGCCGATACCGCGCACGTGGCGGTCACGCCGATCCCGCCGTTCGAGGCGGATGGCGGTGCGGGCAGTCTCTACGCCGAGATCAGGGTGCGGGTGGAAGCGGTGCAGACCAATGGTCGTCACCAGCATTTCGCGGGCAGCTTCACGCTCCGACGCGTGAACGATGTCGATGGATCGACGGCGGAGCAGCGCCGCTGGCACATCATCGGGGCGAAGCTGAAGCCGATCGCATAAAAAAAGACCCACCGTCCGCCTGGACGATGGGTCCCTCCGTCCGTTTGCGATCAGTGCCTCAGCGGCACTTGATCTGCGCCTGGTTCTGATCGACCGCCTTGCCGGCGAGCGCGCCGATGGCAGCGCCGATCAGCGTGCCGGCGGTGCGCGAATGGCCACCGTCGATCACGTTGCCCAGCACGCCGCCGGCCGCGCCGCCCACGATCAGGCCGGTCGTGCCGTCCGAACGCTTGCAGTAATAGCGGCCGTCATTGCCCGCATAGACGCGGTCGTCGTTCGCCAGCACCTGCTCGCGATCGCCGGGGCGATAGTGATTGGCCGGATCGAAGTTCGGATCGTAGCGGTCATCGGCATAGCCGGCGCCATAGGCACCCGGCGGGGGCGGGGGCGGCGGGGGCACCTCGGCCGGGCGATAGCCGCCGCGACGCGACGCATAATAAAGATCGCGCTCCGCATAATAGCGATCGGTCTCGATCTGATAACGGCGCTGCGCGTCGGCCCAGCGTGCCTCAATCTGCCCGCGCGACTGCGCGACGGCCGGTGCGGCGACGGCCCCCGATACGGTCGCCGCGATCACGCCTGCGATAATCCACTGACGCATTCCCTGTCTCCTTTGCAATCGGAGTGATCCGATGCTGAGACAGCCTTTATCGGGCCGCGACTGAATGGTCGCTGAGCCCGATATTAGCCTGCCGTTCAGCGACAGCGGATATTCCCCCGATCGATGGACTGGCCTAGCAGCGCGCCGCCGCCGGCGCCAAGCAAAGTCGCGACGGTGCTCGATCCGCCGCTCGCCAGGCTGTTGCCGAGCAGGCCGCCCAGCGCACCGCCGATGATCAGGCCGGTCGTTCCGTCCGTCCGGCGGCAATAATAACGGCCATTGCTGCCGCGATAGATGCGGTCGTTACGGCCGATGCGGCGCTCCTGGTAGCCGCGCCCGTCGCGATAATAACGCGCGGCATCATAGCCGCCGTGGCTGCGATCGGGCCGGTTCCAGTCATAGTTGCGGTAGTTGCGCCAATCGTTGCCGCCGCGATTTCCGCCCCGATCGTTGCCCCAGCCGCGGCCATTGTCATGCCGATCATGGCCACGGCCATGATCGCGCGGCGGATCGGCCAGCACGGGTGCTGCCAGCGGGAGGGTCATCGCGGCCAGCGCGGCACCGAGCAGGAAGGTCTTCATCGTCTTTCCTCGTTTGTTACGAGGTGCCAACGAAAGCCATGGCCGGTGGTTGCGTGAACCCAAAACTACACGCCGTTCATCGCGGGGCGAGGAACCGCGCCTGCGCCGATCGGCGCGGTTTTCCGGGCCGTCTTAACATTTTGCTGACCACTGCGCGCTATCCACTCCGATGTTGCGACCGGGGGGATTGGGGAGTGGCGGTGAGACCGCAGGCTCGGGATGATGGACGCAATCGCGGCATAGATCTCTTCCGGGGCCTTCTCGTGATTCTCGTCATCCTCGGCCATTTTTCCGAGCTTACGAGCCGGCACACCTTCATCGTGTGGCTCGGCTTCGGCTTTCGCATGCCGATGCTGATCGGGCTCACCGGCTATCTGTTCAATCTGGATCATGCGCGCGAGATGCGGCTGGTGACGCTGGTGCGCCATTATCACCGGCTGATCATTCCGTGGCTGGTCGCCTCGATCGTCTATGTCGTGCTGGTCCAGCCGGTCGACTGGCGCCTGCCGCTGGAACTGATCGTGCGGCCTCCGTTCCACCTGTGGTTCGTGCCGGTGATGCTGGCCTTCATCCTGATCGCCTGGGGGTGCCGGCTCCGGCGCGGGCAGATGCTCGCCATCGCCGTGCCCGCCAGCATCGCCGCCATGTACGCGTTCGGCGTCGGCCACGGGATCGAGCAATACAGCCCGTGGATGCCGGACCGGCGTTATTTCATCTACCCGATCTATTTCACCTACGGCCTGTGGGTGGCGCGCCGCCCGCCCGATCCCGCGAAGCTGCCTTATGCGATCATCGTATCGCTGATCGGGCTGGTCTGGTGGTCCGCCCTCTATCGCCAGCCTGCCCCGGAGGCCGAAGTGGCGGCGGAGCTGTTGCTGTGCATGCCGCTGATCGGGATGCTGCCCCGCGTCCGCCGCATCGTGGTGGACTTCCCCTCGGTCGCCAATGTCGGGCGGGACAGCCTGTTCTTCTATCTGTGGCATCCGCTGATCTTCGGCCTGTGCGCGGCGGCGGGCCTGTCCGGACTGCCGATGCTGGCGGTCACCGTCGTCTTGCTGGCGCTGGGCTGGGCGGGGATCGCGCGGGTGGAATCGCTGCGCGGGATCCTCGGCATTCGTGATCCGGCCCGATCGGCCCGTATCGGAACCATCTCGCCGGATGAAGCGCTGACGATGCGAACGGCAGCGTAGACATGAAGCATCTTTTTCGAACGGGCCTGCTGACGGTCGCATGGTTGCTGGTCCTGCCGTGCCTGATCGTCCTGCTGTCGGCGATCTTTCCGGTCGTGCCGACGGTGCGCGTCTATCTCGTCGATATCGTGCCCAATCATGCGCCGTGGCTGCTGATCTGGTCGCTGCTCGGCTTGTCGGCGGCGGTGCTCGCGCATCGGCGGAAGGAGGCTCTCTCGTCGCGCGCCCCGATGGCGGCCGGGACGATCGCCGTGCTCCTGGCGGCGGGGGTGACGGCGCATCTCTCCTATGTCGCGATCCAAAACGGCGCGCGGATCAATCTCGTCAAGGCGCTGTCGTGGCGCCACTTCAGCGAAAGCGCCGCCCCGGACGAGACGCACGTTTATTCGCGGCCCGGCGGCGAGGCGCTCTCGCTGGACGTGTATCGCGGGCGCAGGGAGCGGCCGGATGCGCTCACGCCGGTGGTGATGTTCATCCATGGCGGCGGCTTTTCGAAGGGCAGCCGCACCTTCGGCGCCGCGAACATGCGCTGGTATGCGAACCATGGCTGGACCGTGATCAGCATCGATTATCGGTTGGCGCGCGACGATCGGCCGACCTGGAATCTCGCCAATCGCGACGTGGAATGCGCGCTCGCCTGGACGGCGGAGCATGCCGGGGCGCTCGGCCTCGACCTGCACCGGCTGACGATCAGCGGCACCTCGGCGGGAGGCAGCCTCGCGATGGCGGCCGCCTATGCGGCCGATACGGGCCGCGCCGATCCGCAATGCGGGCCGCATGTGCCGCATGTCGCGGCGGTGGTGATGAAGGTGCCGCTGGTGGATGCGATCGGATCGTGGAACCTGCCGCGCGAATTGCAGCCGATCCAGCAAAGGGTGCTGACCCGCTATATCGGCGGATCGCCGACGCAGTTTCCGGATCGCTATGCGGCGCTCAATCCGGCGCGCTATCTGAAGGGGCCGCTGCCGCCGACATTGATCATCAGCGGCAGCGACGATCCGCTGGTGCCGCCGCAAGGCGCCGCCGAATTCGTCCGCGCCGCGCGCGCGAGCGGGCATGACGTGCAGCGGATCGTGTTTCCCTATTCAGGCCATGAGTTCAACACGACCTATGGCGCGATCACGAACCAGGCGACGCAACAGATCGTGGCCAATTTCCTACGCGCCCACGATGGTACGCCGACGACGCAGCGCTAACGCACCACACCTTTTCCCGTCCCGTTTGTGCTGAGCCTGTCGAAGCACTGTCCTTCTTCCTTGCCACCGACGGCTAAGAAAGAACGGTGCTTCGACAGGCTCAGCACGAACGGAGAGAAAGTTCACCGCATCCGCACATAGCGGCCGGGTGCATCCTCGATCGCGGGCAGCGGGCCCTCGCCGGGAATGCGGGCGCCCTCCGCCGGCACCGTGCCGCCGTCCTGCGTGGCGAGCCAGGCGCGCCAGTCCGGCCACCAGCTGCCTTTATGTTCGGCCGCGCCCGCCACGAAGGCGTCGAGCGTGTCGACCTTCGCCTCGTTGGTCCAATATTGATATTTCTGCGCGGAAGGCGGGTTCACCACGCCGGCGATATGCCCCGATCCCGCCAGCACGAACCGCAGCGGCCCGGCCAAATAATGCGTGAGCTTCCAGACGCTGCCCGGCGGCGCGATATGATCCTCGCGCCCCGCCTGCACATAAGCGGGCGTCTTCACCGTCGTCAGGTCGATCGGTGTGCCCGCCACGGAGAGCGCGCCGGGCTTCACCAGCAGATTGTCGCGATACAGTTCGGCCAGATAGCGCCGCTGCCATTCGGCCGGCAGGTTGGTGACGTCGCTGTTCCAGTGGAGCAGGTCGAAGCTCTTGTAATCGTCGGCCAGCAGGTAATTGTTGACGACATAGTTCCAGATCAGGTCGCGGCTGCGCAGCAGGTTGAAGGTCGCGGCCATATAGCGCCCGTCGAACACGCCATCCTTGGCGATCGATTCCATCAGCGCGAGCTGGGCATCGTCCACGAACAGCGAGAGATCGCCTGCTTCGCTGAAATCCACCTGCGCGGTGAAGAAGGTCGCGCTGGCGACCTTGTCGGCGCGGCCCGTCGCATGCGCCCAGGCCAGCAGCATCGACAGCGCCGTGCCCGCCACGCAATAGCCGATCACATGCGTGCTGGGCACATCCAGCAGGCGGGTGACGACCTCGATCGCCTCCCATTCGCCGTGAAGGATATAATCGTCCATCACCACATGGGCGGTGCTGGCGTCGGCCGACTTCCACGATACCATGAAGACGGTGAGGCCCTGATCCGTCGCCCACTTCACGAAGCTCTTCTGGGGCGCCAGATCGAGAATGTAGAAGCGGTTGATCCACGGCGGGAAGATGATGATCGGTATCTCCGATACGCTCTCCGTCGTCGGGCTGTACTGGATCAGCTGGAAGAGTGGCGCCTCGTAGACGACCTTGCCGGGCGTCATCGCGATGTTGCGGCCCACCTCGAACGCATCCTTGCCGACATGGCGGATCTGGCCCGCCGTCATGTCGTCCATCATCCGCTGCAGGCCGGTGATCAGATTCTGGCCGCGCGTCTCCACGATCTTCGCCACCACCTGCGGATTGGTGAAGGGGAAGTTGGTGGGGCTCATCGCGTCGACGAAATTGCGGGCGGCGAAGCGCAACTGCTCCTGCTGGCGCGCATCGAGCCCCGGCGCATGATCGATCGCGGAGAGGAACTGATCGGCCACCATCGCGTAGCTCTGGCGGATCAGGTCGAACAGCGGCTCCTGCCAGTCGGGCGCGGTGAAGCGGCCGTCGGCCGCGGGCAGCTTGCTGTCCGGCATCATCGATCGCCAGAAGCCGAGCGTCTCGGCCCACATCATGCCCGGCGCATTGGCGAGCCCGGCGGGATCCCCCAGCGGCATCTGGGCCATGCTCGCCACGAATTCGTCGCCCGCCTTGATCGCGGCTGAAGCGCCATGCTCCATCATCATCTGCTGGGCTTGGCCGATCACGCCCGTCCAGTGCGCCATTTCATCGAGCAGGGCGCCGCCATCATGGGGCTTATCCGTGGCCTTCGCCATCAAACTCTCCTCCGGATCCCGATCGGATCGGTCGTTGCGGATGGGGCCGTGGATCGAGGTTTCGATCCGCGCCTTCGGGGTGCCAATTCGCCCGTAAACCGCCTATAGCGCAAGCGCTTGGAAAAGGGCGAGCGATCCGCGCCCGTCTTTTCCGGGCCTTCAGCCTGAGGACGAGATGACCGAAGACTTCTACCGCATCCGCCGTTTGCCGCCCTATATCATCGCCGAAGTGAACGCGATGCGGGCAGCGGCGCGAGCGGCGGGCGAGGACATCATCGATCTTGGCATGGGCAATCCCGATCTGCCGCCGCCGCCGCATGTGATCGCCAAGCTGGTCGAAGTCGCGCAGAAGCCGGACGCGCATGGCTACTCCGCATCGAAGGGCATTCCCGGCCTCCGCAAGGCGCAGGCCGGCTATTATGCGCGCCGCTTCGGCGTGGATGTCGATGCCGACAGCGAAGTGGTCGTCACGATGGGATCGAAGGAGGGGCTCGCCAGCCTCGCCACCGCGATCACGGCGCCCGGCGACGTGGTTCTCGCGCCGAACCCGTCTTACCCGATCCACACGTTCGGCTTCATCATTGCCGGCGCCACGATCCGCGCCGTGCCGACCACGCCGGACGAGCGCTATTTCGAGGCGCTGGAGCGCGCGATGAACTTCACGGTTCCGCGCCCCTCGATCCTCGTCGTCAACTATCCGTCCAATCCGACGGCGGAGACGGTGGACCTCGCTTTCTATGAGCGGCTGGTCGCCTGGGCGAAGGAGAACAAGGTCTGGATCATCTCCGACCTCGCTTATTCCGAGCTGTATTATGACGGGAAGCCGACCGTCTCGATTCTGCAGGTGAAGGGCGCGAAGGACGTCGCGATCGAATTCACCTCGCTCTCCAAGACCTTCTCGATGGCGGGCTGGCGCATCGGCTTCGCGGTCGGCAACAAGCAGTTGATCGCGGCGATGACGCGCGTGAAATCCTATCTGGATTATGGCGCCTTCACGCCGATCCAGGCCGCCGCCTGCGCCGCATTGAACGGCCCGCAGGATATCGTCGCGCAGAATCGCGAGCTGTATCACAAGCGCCGCGACGTGCTGGTGGAGAGCTTCGCGCGCGCCGGCTGGGATATTCCGAGCCCCTCCGCCTCGATGTTCGCCTGGGCGCCGCTGCCGCCCGCGCTCGCGCATCTGGGCAGCCTCGAATTCTCGAAGCAATTGCTCACCCATGCCAAGGTCGCGGTCGCGCCCGGCGTGGGATATGGCGAGAATGGCGAGGGCTATGTCCGCATCGCGCTCGTGGAAAATGAGCAGCGGCTGCGGCAGGCGGCGCGCAACGTGAAGAAATATCTCCAGTCGATGGGCGTCAATACGGGCCTGCGCGTCGGCTGATGCCGCTGCCGGTCGATCTCGACGAACTCTTCCGCATTCAGAGCTTGCCGGGGCTGGCGCGCGACATTCAGTTCGCGCTGGCCCCGGTCTTCCTGCTGAACGGCATCGGCCTGATCCTCAACATGCTGACCGGGCGGCTGGCGCGGATCATCGATCGCGCGCGCTATATCGAAGAGAATTTCACGCCGCGCGATCATCCGCGTCACGGCTGGCAGGTCAGCGAACTCAGGATCCTCGATCGGCGCATGGCGATCGTGAACAACGCGATCTTCCTGTCGACGGCGAGCGCCGTGGTCTTGTGCAGCCTCGTCGCGGGCATCTTCCTCGCGCGGCTGGTCGGCGTGGGCTTCGCGCGCACATTGTCGATCCTGTTCGCGGTCTCCCTCCTGCTGCTGATCGCGAGTCTCGTCCTGTTTCTCTACGAAGTGCGGATGGCCGTCGCCGCGATCCGCGTGCGGGATGAACTGCTGGAGCGGAGCTGAGGCTTCCGCCGGCTCGCGCATACGAAAAAGGACCGTCGGGTTTCCCCGACGGTCCTCCTTACATGGTCAGCGGCCGGAATATCGGCCCGGGAGACCCCCGGCGCTATTCCGAAACGATCCGATCCATCACGCGTCGCAGCAGGAGCGACGTGGATCGGCGTTTCAGTTGCGCGTCCCCCGAACGGACTGAACCGACCCCCAAGCTGAACCATGAGACATCGGATCACCTCCTTTCGCTAAGTTGAAAAGCAAGGCGAATGTGAGTCAGATTCGGGCGCGTCGCAAGCCCTTGATTCAAAGTTTTTTGGCGTCAGGATACGCGCCTCGTCGGGTCCCGAGGGCACTCTGCCGCTGCACCTGGACGGTGGCCAGATCAGCTGCGACAATCCTCGATCACGCGGGCCGGCTCGGCCCAGGCCGGCACCACCAGCAGGGGCTGTCCCGCCACCGCATAGGAGACGCGGCCCCGGCTGAACGCGATCCGGTCGAGAAAGGGATCGACGGCGGGCAAAGTGGCTTCGGCATGGCCGCCGGTGCCGGCCGCCAGCGGCAGAGCGCGGCCCGCATAAGATGTGGTGATCGTCAGCGTGCCCGCTGTGGCTCCGGCCGGCGCGATATGGATCAGGCGGCGGGCTTTCTCGCAGCGGATCGCCAGAGCGGGCGCGTCGGCGCTCGTGCCGAAGCGGGCGGCCGAACCCGTGGCCTCGCGCGCATAGCTCCAGCTTCCCGGCGACAGCGGCAGATCGGCCCAGGCCAGATCGGCGGGTGGCGGAGGTGGCGGCGCCGCGGGGGGCGGCGCGGGCGGTGCCTTGGGCGCGGCCGGCGGCGGCGTGGTGGCGCAGCCGGCGAGCAGCGCCAGCAGGGCGGCTGCCGCGAGGGTGGCGCGGGCGGGGGGAAGCAATGTCGTCACGCCGCCAGTCCATGGCCGATTGTGCGGCGAGGTGAAAGCCGTTCGCGCCGTCTCTGTCGGAACATCGCTGCGCTCCGTCTGTTTTTACCAACAATTCCAGCATGTCGCTGGACAAGTGGAGGTAGCGTCATGGGCGAGATTGCAGACAAGCTGAAGGGCACCGCGAACGAGACCGTCGGCAAAATCAAGCGCGCCATCGGCGACGCGACCGACCGTCCCGACATCCGCGCCGAAGGCGATGCCCAGGAAGCCAAGGGCGACCTTCAGAAAGCCAAGGGCGACGTGAAGGGTGTGATCAACCGCATCTGATCCCGTCGCATCCTTCGGGATGACGAAGCGCGAACGCGTCGGCCCCACGGGTCGGCGCGTTTGCTGTTTGTTCGGCCCATGATGCAGATCAATTGCATCCCCGCCGCGTTCCGCTAATTTCGGCGCAACGCAGGGGGTCGGTTCGTTGAATGCATGGATGGTGCCGGCGCTCGTAGCGCTCTGCGGTTACCTGCTGGGTTCGATCCCGTTCGGTCTGCTGCTCACCCGTTTCAGCGGTGCGGGTGATCTGCGCGCGATCGGATCGGGCAATATCGGCGCCACGAACGTGCTGCGGACGGGGCGCAAGAGCCTTGCCGCCGCCACGCTGATCCTGGATGCGGGCAAGGGTGCCGTCGCGGTGCTGCTGGCGGAGCGCGTGATGCCGGGCCTCGGGGTGCTGGCGGGCGTGTTCGCTTTCTATGGCCACATCTTTCCGGTCTGGCTGGGCTTCCGGGGCGGCAAGGGGATCGCCACCTATCTGGGCATCGCGCTGGCTTTGTTCTGGCCGTGCGGGCTGACCTTCGCGGTCGTTTGGATCGGCGCGTCCCTGCTCACGCGCCATTCGTCCGTGGGCGGCATGGCGGCCTCGCTGCTCACGCCCGTTTGCGCGGCCTATTTCTTCCAGCCGGGCCTCACCCTCACCTTCCTCGCCTTCGCGCTGACGGTGCTGTGGACCCACCGCGCGAATCTGATGCGCCTCTTCGCCGGCACAGAGCCGCGCATTGGCGAACGCTGAGGCGATCGCTCCCGCGTCGCTGGATGCCGACGCCCTCGATCGGCTGAGGCTGATCCGTACCCAGACGATCGGCCCCGTCACCTTCCGGCAATTGCTCGCCCGCTTCGGCACGGCGGGCGCCGCGCTGGCGGCTTTGCCCGATCTGGCGCGGCGCGGCGGCGGGCGTGTGCCCTCGGTCGCCACGCCGGGCGAGATCGCGCGCGAGGCGGAGCGCGTCGCGGCGATGGGCGGGGCCTATCTGCTGCTCGGCCGCCCGCCTTATCCCGCCTTGCTGGCCGAGCTGGAGGATGCGCCCGTGGCCCTGATCGTGCTGGGCGACGTGGCGCTGGCGGCGCGGCCCGCCGTGGCGATGGTGGGCGCGCGCAACGCCTCCGCCGCCGCGATCCGCTTCGCCCGCGCGCTGGCGCACGATCTGGCGGGCGAAGGGCGCGTGATCGTCTCGGGCCTCGCACGCGGGATCGATACGGCGGCGCATGTGGGTGCGCTGGAGGGCGGCACGATCGCCGTCGTCGCGGGCGGGGCGGACATTGTCTACCCGCCCGAAAATGAGCGGCTGCAGCGCGCCATCGCCGAGCGCGGCCTGCTGGTGGCCGAACAGCCGCCCGGCACGGAGCCGCGCGCGCGCCATTTCCCCTATCGCAACCGGATCATCGCCGGGCTCGCGGCGGGGACCGTCGTGGTCGAGGCGGCGCCCAAATCGGGATCGCTCATCACGGCGCGGCTGGCGGCCGAGGCGGGCCGGGACGTGATGGCGGTGCCCGGCTCCCCGCTCGATCCGCGCGCGCAGGGCTGCAACCTGCTGATCCGCGAGGGGGCGGTTCTCGTGCAGAATGCGGCCGACGTTATCGAGGCGCTGGCCCCGCTCGATGGCCGGGCCGCCGCACGTCCCAGCCTGCTGCGGGAAGAGCCCGTGTCGATGGATGTCGCGGATCGCGAGCGCATTGTCGTCACGCAGCTGCTCGGCCCGGTGCCGGTGGCGGTGGACGAACTGGTGCGGCTCTCGGGGGTCGCACCAGCGCTCGTGCACACGGTGCTGCTGGAACTGGAGCTGGGCGGGCGGCTCGATCGCCATGCCGGAGGCCGCGTCAGTCTTTCGGGTTGAGTGCGAAGCGCGCAGCCGCCACACTCGCGGACACGATCAGGGCAGGAGCACGCGGGATGGTGGCGTTCACGGCGTTGATGATGATGGCCGCCGCGACCGATGCGGCGCCGACCAAGGCCTATCGCACGCTCGTTCCGATCGGAAACCAGAAGACCTGGTTTCAGCCGAACGATTATCCGCCCGGCGCGATCGCGCAGAAGGCGGAGGGCATCGTCCATTTCGCGGTGCAGATCGGGGAGGACGGCAAGCCCACCGCCTGCCGGATCGTGAAGAGCGTGGGCAATGATGCGCTGGATGCCGCCACCTGCAAGGCGCTGATGGCGCGCGCGCAATTCCACCCGCTGGTGGACAAGAAGGGCAAGCCCACCACCGCCACCTTCGATCAGATCGTCCGCTGGCGCCTGCCCAGGCAGACGACCGAGGAGATCAACGATCGCACCTTCACCGCGCATTCGATCATCAGCCCCAGGGGTGACGTGGTCGAATGCACGATGACGGGATCGGGCGGGAACCGCTTCGGCCAGACCGGCAACAATTGCGGCCCCTTCGGCGAGCGCGGCTTCCTCGCCCGCCTGATGGGGGCCGATTATGCGAAGGCGCGCGTCAGCGATGTGCGCCTGCAGGTGAGCTATGAAGGCCTGCCGGAGCATGGCGAGGGCAAGGTGCCCGATTTCTACCAGTTGCTCGCCGAATCGGAGATTTCGATCAATCCCGACGGATCGATGGGCAAATGCACCAGCATCCGCCCGCTGGAGATGCAGGGGCGATCGGTCGACCTGTGCAACATCGTCGCGATGGCGCCGCCCCGCTTCCAGCCCGGCACGGCCTCCAAGCGGGCGATCTTCGTGCTGGATATTTCTGTGTCGTATAAGGGGTAGGGCTGATCAACATCCAGCGATGGGAAACGGCCGCTTTCGAGATAATGGGTCCGGACCAAAAGGGTCTTTGAGGTTGGAGCTTGCTGTGATTCACTGCGTGTGTGTGGAGGCGGTGAAGATGTCTGATATGTTTTGGTTTTCGGACGAGCAGTGGGCGGTGATCGAGCCGCTTTTGCCGGTGCAGGCGACGGGACGGCCGCGTGTTGACGATTGCCGGGTTCTGTCGGGGATCGTGCATGCGCTGAGATCGGGCGGCCGGTGGAGTGACTGTCCGGCGGATTATGGTCCGAAGAAGACGCTCTACAATCGCTTCGTGCGCTGGGCCGAGCGCGGCGTCTGGACCGACATCTTTCAGGCGCTGGCGGGCCGGGCGGACGTGCCCGAACGGCTCTTCCTCGATGCCACCCTGATCAAGGCCCACCGGACCGCCGGCGGCGCAAAAGGGGGGCCTTGGCCCATGGTATCGGCCGTACCCAGAACGGGCGCCAGACCAAGCTCCATGCCTTGTGCGACGACCGTGGAAGGCCCTGGAGCCTTGTCGTAACTCCTGGGAATATCCCGGATATTGCGATCGCCATACAATGTATCGAGGCGCTGCCGCCCTCGGCAGAGCTGGTCGCCGACAAAGGCTATGATGCCAATGCCCTGCGCGATTGGCTCGAAAACCGCGGCACCATCGCCGTCATCCCGCCCAAGCGTCATCGCAGGGTCCAGTTCCCTTACGACAAGCGCGTCTACAACAAGCGTAACGTCATCGAACGCATGTTCTGCCGCTTCAAGGACTGGCGTCGCGTCGCCACACGATACGACCGAAAGGTTCAGGTCTTCCTCGCCTCCATCACTCTCGCCGCCATCGTCAACTGGTGGCTCCAGTGATTGAGTCCAGACCCATGTCACCCTGAACTCGTTTGGTGGGTATCCCGTTCGAACACGTACCCCGTCACCCCGGACTTGATCCGGGGCCCCGCTTCCTTAAGCCCCGGATGAAAGAAAAGCGGAATCCCGGATCAAGTCCGGGATGACGGGATAGCCAACGGCGGCTTTCACCCCAGTTGCGGACGTTCACCTCTCCCCTCCCTGAAAGGGAGGGGCCGGGGGTGGGTGGAAGCTCGTGCTGCCGCTGATAGGATGATCGGGTGCAGCGCATACCGCCCGAAACGACAGACAGCGCTCGGCGTCTCAGGCGCGAGGCGACGTTCGAGGAGAGGCTGTTATGGTCGGTCTTGCGACAAGCTCGGCCGCGTTTCATCCGCCAGTTGGCGATCGATCGATACATTGTCGATTTCGCCTGCCGATCCGCGCGGATCGCCATCGAACTCGATGGCGGGCAGCATGCCAGCCGCACCGAGGAAGACGCTGCTCGTACCGCCCATCTGGAAAGGCATGGCTGGACTGTGCTGCGCTTCTGGAACAACGACGTGCGGGATCATACTGAGGGTGTCGTCGATACGATCTTTCGGGCCGTCTCGCGAGCGTCCACCCACCCCCAACCCCTCCCTTTCAGGGAGGGGGGCTAGGTCCGCGCTCCACCCGCAGCCGTTGCCCTGCCGCGTTGAAGCATTCGCTCGGCAGGGACGATGCGGGCCATTTGCGGACCAATTGATGGGAAGCGGGTAACGCGCGGACCTCGGTGTCATCGCGCTTCCCTCTCACCGGCTGGTAGTGGCTGACGGGCTCGAACCGCCGACCCTCTCGGTGTAAACGAGATGCTCTACCAACTGAGCTAAGCCACCGCCGGACGCGCGCTCCTAGACGGAGTGTCGCCTGCGCTCAAGGCCTGCCGTTCGCGCGTCTCCAGCGGGGCGCGCAGGCCAGCATCGCGATCGCGCACCACAGGAAGGCGCTGACCTGGAGGCCCCGAACCAGACCCACCGCCGAATATGTCCCGTCCGTCATCATCATATCCCCATGTGATGACGCATCGCTACTGCGTGCGCGATGATCGATCCAATGAGCTAATATCCTCACTAAGATCGACTTTGACGATGAATGCGGGTGCGGAGGGAGTGCGGGCGAGCGTGGTCTGGTTCCGTGCATGATCAGACTCCCGCCAGACCGGCGCGGTCGAGCGCCCGGAAATAGCCGCTCATCCCGCGCGCGGCCGCTTCGGACAGCTCGATGAAGATGCGCCGCCCGTCGCGCGGATCGGCGACGCGCAGGAAGAGGCCGCCATCTGTCAGCGTCTTGATCCAGCGCAGCCCGGTGGTCGCGGGGACGGCGCCGGCAATGCACAGGCTGGAGACGGCCACGCGCCGCCCCTCGATCCGCGCCGCCATCAGATCCAGCAGCATGTCCCAGGCGGGATCGGCGAAAAGATCGGCCGGGAAGTAGAGTTCGCGCATCCGCCGGGCGCGGATACAGGCGCGGATCATCGCCGCACTGGGCTCCGCGCCGTCGTCGTCCCCGATCCGGATTGGGCGGAGCGCGGGCATCCTCTCGTCATTCTCCGATAGCGCGGCTAGCGTCCGGGCGATGCGCCCCACTTCCTCGCTCAGTTGCTTGAGGCGCATCGGCCCATCCTCTGCGGCGCGCTGGGGAATGCGCCGGGCCCCGGCGAGCGCCACCGCCAGAGCGGCCACGCCGTCCGCCCCGCCGTCGCGGCAGAGCGTGTCGACATGCGGATGCGGGCAGAATCGGGCGGCCAGATCGATCAGATCGGGCGAGATGGTCAGCACGCTGCGGAAGCGCCCCTCGCGCGCGGCGGCCTCCAGCCGATCGAACAGGCGATCCAACTCCGGCACGTCCACGCTGGCATCGACGACGACCGTGCCGATGTCGCATGCCTCGTCGATCCGGGCGAGCGCGGTGTCGATCGGGCCGGACATGGCAATGCGCCCGTCCAGCTGGTGGATCGTGCGCTCCTGCTCGGCGAAGCCCGCGGCGCTGTCGGCGAAAAGCAGAATCGACGGAGTCGATCGATAGCTGTCGCCCGGATCCATCAAAGTGCCCCCGAAATCCTGGCCGGGACGATATGAAGTCCCCGGCCTTGCCCCGCATCGACGCTACGAAACCATCATCGGAGGTTCAATCAATCCATTTCGGATATGGATGAAATTCCGGGCCATTCCGGGCTGTTTGGTCCGTTGTGGAGTTTTCTCCCGCCGGGGGAACCGGGTCACGCGCCCACGCGCTCTGCACGAAATCAATGGGATGGAGCGAAGAGATGGCCGAGAATTATGCCGCTCGGAACAATCAGGGCCTTCACCGGATCGCCAAGGACGACCCGCTGGCGATCGCGATCCTGAAGGAGGAGCATCATCGCTTCCGCGACCTCTTCACCGAGGCGAACGAGGCGAGCGGTGCGCGGCTGAAGCATGTGGCGGACGAGATCTGCCTGCGGCTGGACGTGCATATGACGATCGAGGAGGAGATCCTTTATCCCGCCGGCAAGCAGGTGGGCGAGCGCAGCGAAGTCGATGAGGGCATCGTCGAACATGCGGCCGGCAAGGAACTGGCGGCGGAGATCCAGCAGCTCAAGGGCACCGAGGAACTCTACAAGAGCAAGGTCCATGTGCTGGGCGAACAGACCATCCACCATATCGACGAGGAGGATGAGGAATTGTTCGAGGAGATGAAGGCCGCGCACAAGGCGGGCAAAATCGATCTCGATGCGGTGGGCCTGACGCTGCGGGCGCGACAGGCGGTGCTGTATCGCACGGTGGAAGCCTCGGGCGATCTCGGCCCGACGCAGGAAGCCGATGCGGAGGAGATCGCGCGGGTTTGAGCCGGCAGGTGCTCGCCCCGACGCGTCATCCCGGCGCAGGCTGGGAGCGCCTGAGGCGGAGCCCCTTGCCGGACCAGGTCCCAGCCCCAGATCCCAGCCTGCGCTGGGATGACGCGCGCGGCGGGATGACGGTGCGGCCATGAGGCTTCCCCCCGCCACCGCCCGCGCCTAACAGGCGGCGCATGGCCAATCTGGACAAGACCCCCGCCGCCGTCGGCCCCATCGTCACCGCCGTCGGCCCCAGCGGCTTCCGCGTCTCCGACCGGATCGTGCCGGGCGGGCTGATCCTGACGCCCGACAATGCGGTCGACTGGCCGGTGGCCTCGCTGGAGGCGCTGACGGAAGCGGATTTCGCCTTCCTGCTCGCTCTGTTTCCGCTGCCCGAATTCGTGCTGCTCGGCACGGGCGCGACCCTGCGGCGCCCGGCGCCCGCGCTCACCGCTGCGCTGGAGGCGAAGGGCCTGTTCCTCGAACCGATGGACAGCCGCGCGGCCGCCCGCACCTGGGGCCTGCTGCGGGGCGAGGGCCGTGCGATCGCGGCGGCGCTCATGCCCGTGGGGGAATGAGGGGAGTTACCACGCTCCGACGCATGCCCCTTCCAGCAGCCCCATCGCTCCGCTAAGGCCCGCTGCCATGCGCGTTTCCGCTCTCCGAACCATCGCCCTCATCGGCATCGCCCTTTCCTCCCTGTCGCTCGCCGGCTGCGCCGGTCGCGGCGGCATGAAGAAAGGGCAGGACAGCAACCGCTACGTAGCGCGTGACGTCGACACGCTCTACAATGCGGCGCGCGATGCGCTGGACAAGAAGCAGTATCGCATGGCGGCGGCCCTGTTCGACGAGGTGGAGCGCCAGCATCCCTATTCGGTCTGGGCGCGCCGTTCGGAGCTGATGAGCTCCTTCGCTTATTATCTCGCGCACAGTTATCCCGAATCGATCCAGTCGGCGCAGCGCTTCCTCTCGATCCACCCCGGCAATCGCGACGCGCCTTACGCGCTCTATCTGATCGCGGTGGATTATTACGAGCAGATCTCGGACGTCACGCGCGACCAGAAGATCACCGGCCAGGCGCTGGATGCGATGGGCGAGCTGATCCGCCGCTATCCGGACAGCAAATATGCGGCCGATGCGCGTCTGAAGATCGATCTGATCAACGATCACCTGGCCGGCAAGGAAATGGAGATCGGCCGCTTCTATCAGCGGCGTGGCGAGTGGCTCGCCTCGGTGATCCGCTTCCGCACCGTGATCGACAAGTTCCAGAGCTCCAGCCACACGCCCGAGGCGCTGATGCGCCTGACGGAGAGCTATATCGCGCTGGGCGTGGTGGACGAGGCGAAGAAGTCGGCCGCCGTGCTGGGCGCCAATTATCCGGGCACGGATTATTACAAGCACGCCTACGATCTGATCCAGCGGCGCCAGCGCAAGGGTTAAGATCCCGTCCTTTCCGTTCGGGGGAGGATGTATCTTGTCCACCTTCCGTTCCGCCTGATCCTCCCGTAGAGAGGGCGCGATGCTGACCCGCCTCGCCATTCGCGATGTCGTGCTGATCGAGGCTTTGGACCTCGATTTCGGGCCGGGGCTCGCCACGCTGACGGGCGAGACGGGCGCGGGCAAATCGATCCTGCTGGATTCTCTCGGGCTGGCGCTCGGCGCGCGCGCGGAATCCGGCCTCGTCCGCAACGGCGCCGCGCAGGCGAGCGTGGCGGCGAGCTTCGATCTGCCGGCCGATCATCCCGCGCTCGCCATCCTGGATGAAGGCGGGCTGGAGCGCGAGCCGGGCGAGCCTCTGGTGATCCGGCGGCAGCTGCGCGCGGATGGCGGCAGCCGCGCGTTCGTCAACGATCAGCCAGCGTCTGCGGGATTGCTGCGCGCGCTGGGCGGCACGCTCGTCGAGATACACGGCCAGCATGACGATCGCGGGCTGCTCAATGCGCGCGGCCATCGCGCTTTGCTGGATGCGTTCGCCCGGTCGCAGACCGGCGCGGTCGCATCGGCCCATGCGCGCTGGAAGGCGAGCGAGGAGGCGCTGGCCCACGCGGAGGCCGAGCTGGAGAGCGCCGCGCGCGATCGCGAATGGCTGGAACATGCGGTGGCCGAACTCCGCAAGGCCGCGCCCGAACCCGGCGAGGAAGCGAGCCTCGCCGAGGCGCGGGCCGACATGCAGAAGGGCGCGCGGCTGGCCGAAGAGCTTTCGGGCGTGAGCGGGCATCTCGACGGATCGGACGGCGCGCTGGCGCAGCTGCGGCAGGCGACGCGCCGGCTCGACCGGATCGCGGCGGAGGATGAAAGGCTGGCCGAGGCGCTGGCGGCGCTGGACCGCGCGCTGGTGGAGGCGGGCGAGGCCGAGGATCGGCTGGCGGCGGCGGGCGAGGCGTTCGCTTTCGATCCGGCCCGGCTGGAGGCGATCGAGACGCGCCTGTTCGATCTGCGCGCGCTCGCCCGCAAGCATCGCGTGGAGCCGGATCACCTGGCGGCGCTGACGGAGGAATTGTCCGGTCGGCTGGACCGGATCGAGGCGGGCGGCGCGGGCATCGCGGCGCTGGCGCGCGAAGTCAGTTTGTCGCGCGAGGAGTATGAGGCGGCGGCCGATGCGCTGACGGCGGCGCGCACGGCGGCGGCGGCGCGGCTGGATGCGGCGGTGGCGGGCGAACTGGCGCCGCTCAAGCTGGATGCCGCGCGCTTCCGCACGGTGGTGGAGCCTCTCCCCGAGGCGCAGTGGGGCGCTGCCGGGCGCGACCGCGTGGAATTCGAGATCGCGACCAATCCGGGCGCGCCCTTCGCGCCGCTCATCAAGATCGCGAGCGGCGGCGAACTCTCGCGCTTCATCCTCGCGCTGAAGGTGGCGCTGGCCGAAGAAGGCGGGGCGGGCACGATGATCTTCGACGAGGTGGATCGCGGCGTCGGCGGGGCGGTGGCCAGCGCGATCGGGGAGCGGCTCGCGCGGCTGGCGCAGACGACGCAGCTGATGGTCGTCACGCACAGCCCGCAGGTGGCGGCACGCGCCGATCGCCACTGGCTGATCGAGAAACGCTCGGACGGGCTGGTCGCGCGGACCGGCGTGCATGTGCTGGGCGCGGCCGAACGGCGCGAGGAGATCGCCCGGATGCTCTCGGGCGCGGAAATCACGGACGAAGCGCGCGCCCAGGCGGATCGCCTGCTGGTGGCGTGAGGGCCGTCAGGCCGGCACGCACTCCCTCTCACCGTTCGTCCTGAGCCTGTCGAAGGACGGGCTTCAAGCGATGTCGCTTGGCAGCACGTGCTTCGACTTCAGCCTTTGGGCTGAAGTTTATCCTGAGCGCCTGCCTTGGCAGGCAGTCGAAGGGCTCAGCACGAACGGATAGGTGGGTTGTCGGGTATGTGAGGTTGCGGTTCGGATCAGCTCCGCAGCCGCCAGCCCGACTTGAAGATATAGGCGATCACGCCGAGGCAGATTGCCAGGAACGCCACGATCAGCGCCGCCGACAGCCGGATGTCCACGTCCGCCGTGTCGTAGAAGGCCCAGCGGAAGCTGTTCACCAGATAGACGATCGGATTGAACAGGGTGATCGTGCGCCACGGCTCCGGCAGCATGTCGATCGAGTAGAAGGTGCCGCCGAGGAAGGTGAGCGGCGTCACCACCATCAGGGGCACGATCTGCAGCTTCTCGAAGCCGTCCGCCCAGCAGCCGAGGATGAAGCCCATCAGGCAGAAGCTGATGGTGATCAGCAGTAGGAAGCTCACCGCCCAGAAGGGGTGGACGATATGATAGGGCACGAATACCCGCGCGGTCGCGAGGATGATCAGCGAGAGGATGATCGATTTGGTCGCGGCCGCGCCGACATAGCCGATCAGCGTCTCCGCCACGCCGACGGGGGCGGACAAAAGCTCGTAGATCGTGCCCGTGAAGCGCGGCAGATAGATGCCGAAGCTGGCGTTGGAGATGCTTTCGGACAGGATCGTCAGCAGCATCAGGCCGGGGATGATGAACGCGCCGTACGGCACGCCGTTCACCTCGTGCATCCGCCCGCCGATGGCCGAGCCGAACACGACGAAATAGAGCGATGTGGTCAGCACCGGCGTGAAGATGCTCTGGAAGAGCGTGCGCCAGGTGCGTGCCAGCTCGAACAGATAGATGGCGCGGATCGCGGGGAGGTTCATGCGCGCGCTCCTTCCACCAGATCGACGAAGATGTCTTCCAGGCTGGATCTCCGCGTATCCAGCGTGCGGAAGTCGATCCCCTCCGCCTCCAGCCGTTTGACCAGTTGGGCGAGGCCGCGCGCATCGGCTTCCTCGGCGCTGATCGTGTAGGTGAGCGTCTGGCCGTCTTCCGAAAGGGTCAGGGGCCAGTCGGCCAGTCCGGCGGGAATGGCGGGGAGCGGGTCGGTCAGGCCGATCGCGGCCTGCGTCTTGCCGAGAGCGGCGAGCAGCGCCTTCTTCTCCTCGACCAGGATGATCTCGCCCTTGCGGATGATGCCGATCCGGTCGGCCATCTCCTCGGCTTCCTCGATATAATGGGTCGTCAGGATGATGGTGACGCCCTGATCGCGCAGCTGCCCGATCATCGCCCACATTTCGCGGCGCAGCTCGACGTCGACGCCCGCCGAAGGCTCGTCGAGAAACAGGATGTCGGGCTCGTGGCTCAGCGCCTTGGCGATCAGCACGCGCCGCTTCATGCCGCCCGAAAGCTGCATGATCTTGGCGTCGCGCTTCTCCCACAGGGAGAGCGAGCGCAGGATCCGCTCGATCAGCGCCGGATTGCGGGGCTTGCCGAACAGGCCGCGCGAGAAGGCCACGGTATGTTCGACATGCTCGAACATGTCGGTGGACAACTCCTGCGGGACGAGGCCGATGCGCGCGCGGGCCTTGCGCCAGTGGGCGCGCGCATCCTCGCCGTCGATCCGGATCTCGCCCGCCGTCGGCTGGACGAGGCCGCAGACCGCGCCGATCAACGTGGTCTTGCCCGCGCCGTTGGGCCCGAGCAGCGCGAAGATCTCGCCGCGCCTGATGTCCAGATCGACGCCCTTCAGCGCCTGATGGCCGCCCTTATAGTTCTTGGCGAGGCCGCTGATCGAAAGAATGGTGTCCATGGGAATCCGGCGGGAGGAGGAAAGGAGAGGCGAGGGCGCTCAGGCGGTCGGCTGATCGTCGAAGCGCAGGCGCGCGGCCTCCACCTCGTCGAAATGATCCAGCGTCCAGCGATAGAGCGCCTTGAACGGCGGCTGCAGCGAGCGCCCGAGCGGCGTGATCTCATATTCGACGCCGACCGGGGAAGCCGGGATCACGCGGCGCGACAGCAGCCCGTTGCGCTCCAGCCGGCGCAGGCACTGGGTGAGCGCCTTCTGCGTGATGCCCTCCAGATGGCGGCGGATCGCGTTGAAGCGCAGCGGGCCGCCGTCCAGCACCGTCAGCACCATCATCGACCATTTGTCCGCAATCTGATCGAACAGCAGGCGGCTGGGGCATTCGACCGAGAAGCGTTGGCGGTCACAGGGCGGAACGGAGCAGCCGGGCATGGTTTCCTGGAGGATACTTGGGCACCGGAAGGTGCCTTATTGACGCTAGGTTTCCAATATATACCTGAGCGGCATCGTTCGCAAACGGAGCCTTCCGCGCATGTCCTCTGCCGCCGCCGACATTCTGTTCCGCCCGTTCACGCTGCGCGGGTTGACCTTGCCCAACCGGATCGTGATGGCGCCGATGACGCGCGGCTTCGCGGCCGGCGGCGTGCCCGGCGCGGCGCAGGCGGATTATTATCGGAAGCGGGCCGAGGGCGGCGTGGGCCTGATCCTGTCCGAGGGCACGGTGATCGATCGGCCCGCCTCGCGCAATCATCCGGGCATCCCGTTCTTCCACGGCGAGGAAGCGCTGACGGGCTGGAAGAGCGTGATCGAGGCGGTGCACGCGGCCGGCGGCAAGATGGGGCCGCAAATCTGGCATACGGGCGCCGTGAAGAGCTTCCAGACCGACTGGACGCCCGATGCGCCCGTCGAGAGCCCGTCCGGCCTCGATGCGCCGGGTGTGGAGCGTGGCGTGGCGATGAGCGATTCCGACATCGCCGATGCGGTCGCGGCCTATGCCAAGGCGGCGGGCGACGCGAAGCGGCTGGGTTTCGACGTGGCCGAGCTGCACGGCGCGCACGGCTATCTGATCGATCAGTTCTTCTGGGCCGGATCGAACCTGCGCGACGATCGCCACGGCGGCTCCACGATCGCCGAGCGCGCGCGCTTCGCGGCGGACGTGGTGGCGGCGGTGCGCGCGGAGGTCGGACCCGATTTCCCGATCATCATCCGCCTGAGCCAGTGGAAGCAGCAGGATTATGCGGCGCGTCTGGCCGAGACGCCCGCCGAGATGGCGGCGTGGCTGGAGCCGCTGGCCGATGCCGGGGTGGATATCTTCCATTGCTCGCAGCGCCGCTTCTGGGAGCCCGAATTCCCCACGGTGGATGGCGAGAAGGGCCTGAACTTCGCGGGCTGGGCCAAGAAGCTGACCGGCAAGGCGACGATCAGCGTCGGCTCGGTCGGCCTGTCGGGCGAGTTCATGGCGGCGTTCGGCGGCGAAAGCTCGACCAGCGTGGGCATCGATCAGCTGATCGAGCGGATGGAGCGCGACGAATTCGATCTGATCGCGATCGGTCGCGCGCTGATCAGCAATCCGGATTGGGCGGCGAAGGTGCGGGATGGCGATGCGGCGGGGCTGCGCGGCTTCGAAGTGTCGGCGCTGGGCGAGTTGGTCTGAGACTGGTCGTCTAACGCCCCCTCATCCCCCATTCGTCCTGAGCGAAGTCGAAGGGCGGGCTTCAGGCGATGTCGCTTGAGGCACGTGCTTCGACAAGCTCAGCACGAACGGAGGATAGGGCGGGGTTTTAATTAGGCGTAGGGCCACCGCTCACGCCGCGAACAATTCCATCTGCTCCACTTTCGGTTTCACCAGCGCCGCCAGATCGGCCGCCCCGTCGATCCGCGCGGGCGTCCAGTCGGCGGCGATCAGGAAGGGGCGGATCTTCGCGATCGAGACGGTCAGCCGCGCCACATCCTCCAGCCGCAGTCGGCGCTGCCGGCGCGCCGAGAGGATCGCGTCGACCGCCTTCGTGCCCAGCCCCGGCACGCGCAGCAGCGCTTCCTTGGGCGCGCGGTTGACATCGACCGGGAAGGCCGCGCGGAATTTCAGCGCCCAGGCGAGCTTCGGATCCATGTCCAGCGGCAGCATCCCCGTCGCATCGGTCGCCGCCGCCACCTCGGCGGGCTGGAAGCCGTAGAAGCGCATCATCCAGTCCGACTGGTACAGGCGATGCTCGCGCATCAGCGGCGGGCGCTTGAGCGGCAGGATCGCGCTCGCGTCCGGGATCGGGCTGAACGCCGAATAATAGACCCGCCGCAGGCCGAAGCGATCGTAAAGCCCGCTGGCGCTGGCGATGATGTCGCCATCGTTGGCGCTGTCCGCGCCGACGATCATCTGGGTCGACTGGCCGGCGGGCGCGAATCTGGGCGCGGAGCGGAAGCGTTTGCGCGCATCATGCCCCTCCTCGATCGCACCCTTCAGATCGCCCATCGCCCCTTCGATCCGTGCCGCCGATTTCTCGGGCGCCAACCGCGCGAGGCCGGGCAAGGTGGGCAGCTCCACGTTGATCGACAGGCGATCGGCATAGAGGCCCGCCGCATGGACCAGCTCCGGATCGGCATCGGGGATGGTCTTCAGGTGGATATAGCCGCGAAAGCCATGGTCCTCGCGCAGGCAGCGCGCCACCTCCACGATCCGCTCCATCGTATAATCGGAGGAGCGGATGATGCCGGACGAGAGAAACAGCCCCTCGATATAATTGCGCCGATAGAAAGCGAGCGTGAGCTGCACCACCTCCTCCACCGTGAAGCGCGCGCGGCGGACGTTCGAACTCTTCCGGTTGATGCAATAATGGCAGTCGAAGATGCAGCTGTTGGTCAGCAGGATCTTCAGCAGCGAGATGCAGCGCCCGTCCGGCGCATAGGCATGGCAGATGCCCATCCCCTCGGTGGAGCCCAGCCCCTTGCCGTCGAGCGACGTACGCTTGGTCGTGCCGGAGGAGGCGCAGGACGCATCATATTTCGCGGCATCGGCCAGGATCGCGAGCTTCTGCCGTGTGTCGAGTTGCGCCATGCGTTCGTTATATGTTCCTGATTTGCCGGGGTCGAGGGGGCTCTTGCCTCCCGTTCGCACTGAGCTTGTCGAAGTGCTGCTTTTCTTTCTGAAGAGGTCCGCAGAAGGACGGTGCTTCGACAGGCTCAGCACGAACGGTTTCGGAGCGACGCTCAGCGCGCTGCTTCAACCGCGTCCCGCCACGCCCCAATGCGCGCGGACGAAGCGGATCATCTCGTCCGCCAGTTCCCGATCCTCGGGCGCATCGCCGAAGCCGCCATGCGGCATCGCTTCGAACAGATGCAGGTCGGCAGGGACGTTCGCCCGGCGCAGCGCGCGATGCAGGCGGACGGCGCTCGACAGGAACAGGTCGCGCGTGCCGCTCTGGATAAAGGTCGGCGGAAAGCCTTCCGCGAAGCTGCCGAACAAGGGCGAGAGATAGGGATGGGTCAGGTCCGCGCCGCCCGCATAGAGCAGGTTCGCCGTCATCAGCGATCCGGGCAGCACCACGTCCACCATCCGGTTGGTTTCGAAGCTGTCGCCCGATTCGGTCAGGTCCACCTCGGGCGACAGCAGCACCAGCGCGGCGGGCAGGGGCAGCCCCTCGTCTCGGGCGCGCAGCGTCAGGGCGGCGGCGAGATTTCCCCCGGCCGATCGCCCGCCGACGATCACATTCTCCGGCCGATGATGCGCCAGCACATGGCGATAGGCGGCCAGGCAATCGTCCAGCGCCGCCGGATAGGGATGCTCGGGCGGCATCCGATAATCGACGCCGTAACAGACCACCCCATGGCGATCGGCCGCCAGCCGCGCGGCATCCCGACAGGCTTCGCCGCCGCCGAAGACGAGGGCGCCGCCATGCAGATCGATGAAGGCGCACTCCTCCGACCAGAGCGTCTCGGGCGTGGCGCGATAGACGGGCGCCTCGCCGATGCGGATCGTCTCGGCCGTGGCGCGCAACGTGGCGGCGGTGGCCACGCCGGCGCTCGCATAATGCAACGCCACCCGTTCCTGCAGCGCCACCCAGGCGACGCGATCGTCGGGCGCGGGCATGGGATAGAGCGCGTTGAACGGCAGCCCCTCATGCGTCACCTGCCGCGCCAGCGCCGCGCGCGCCTCCGCGCTGATCGAATCCGGATGGGGCACCCAGCGCGGATCGATGCGGATGCCGGTGCTGCCGTCCATGGCGGGAGTGCGGGTCATCGAGGTTTTACAGGGCGACGGGGCCGCGCCGACGGCGCTTAGTGGCGATGTTCGCGGCGCAGCGCGTACCGGCCGTCGGTGAACGGCTCGAACAGGCCGTTGATCGCCGGATGGTCGATCGGCTCGTCGCTGCCGTCCGGCTCCAGATTCTGCTGGCTGACATAAGCGACATAGCTCGATTCGGCATTTTCGGCGAGCAGATGGTAGAAGGGCTGGTCCTTCACCGGGCGCACCTCTTCCGGGATCGAGGCATACCATTCCTCGCTGTTGGCGAAGACGGGATCAACATCGAAGATCACGCCGCGAAAGCCGAACAGCCGGTGGCGCACCACGTCGCCCAGCGCGAAGCGGGCATGGGAAATGGCGGGCATGATCGGCAGGGGGGCCGTCGTTCCGGTAAGCGTGCGATGGGACAGCGTCATGTCCACCTATTTAGGATTTCGGCGAACCCGCGCAAGCGCCCTTGGCAAGCCGGCAACGCTTCGCTAGGAGCGCCGCTTCCGACGACCTGGTCGCTCTTCAGCGGCTATGACCTCGCTTAGCGGAGAGGTGGCAGAGTGGTCGAATGCGCCGCACTCGAAATGCGGTTTACGGGGAACCGTAACGTGGGTTCGAATCCCACCCTCTCCGCCACATTCTCCATCCTCTGAGTTATCGACCAGTGGGGCGTTCGGCCGGCAGGCTGTCGTGCGTGGCGTCGACGACCGGCATCCGCCCGGCGGTTCGTCCCTGATGATGCACGGGCGAACACGGGTCCGGAACTAACGCATGGTTAATGCGATATGGCCGGAACGGTGGGAGTTGCGATCATGGCGGAGCAGACAGCCCGACGACAGGAGATTGAACGCCTGCGCCGCCGCGCGGAGCGGCATCGCCAGGTGGCCCAGGGGCTCGGCTCGGAGGATGACGCACGCGCCGCGCAGGACGAGGCCATGGCCGTGGAGCTCATGGTGGCGCGCCTCGAACGCGAACTGAGAGAGATGGTCGTGGGCGCCGCGGCGCTGCGGGCATCGCCCGTCCGGTCTTCCCGTTAGTCGCGTTCCAGCCTGTCGCGCTTGTCGATGGCATCCAGCAGGCTGGCCATGTCGGCGTTGAAGGAGCGCGAAGGGGGTGGTTCGGCGGAATAAGCGGTCCTCAGGGCAGAGGTCAGCGCCCGCAGATGCTGCGCTGTGCGCTCCCGTTCGCGCGACGCTTCCTTCTCGACCATCATATCGACACCCAATGACGCGGAGGACATAAACGACCCGAGGCGCGATTTCGCCCCATCCGCTCCGGAGAAGGCGGAATCATCGATGTCACGACGGCTTGCCCGTCCACAGATCCCGCACCGCGCGATAGAGCGCGCGGAAGCGGACCTGCTGGTCCGCCATCCGCTCCGTCAACGTGGCGTCGGGCTCGATCCGGGAGATTTCCGCCGGCGTGGCGGCCACCGCGCTCACGTCGCCGTCGCCCGCCGCCAGCTGGCCTAGGCGCGCGGCGCCCAATGCGGGGCCGACCGTGGCGGATTCCCGTTCGACCAGCGTTCGGTTCAGGGTCGCGGCGATGATCCGGTTCCAGAGCGGCGAGCGCGATCCGCCGCCCGCGAGCGAGAGACTCCGGATGCGCTCGCTGCCGGCCTCCAGCGCGTCCAGCCCGTCGCGCAGCCCCATCGCCACGCCTTCCAGGACGGCGCGCGCCAGTTCGGGCCGGCCGGTGGCGCCCGTCATGCCGAACCACACGCCCTGCGCGTCCGGGTCGGCGTGGGGCGAGCGCTCGCCCGAGAGATAGGGGAGGAACAGCAATTTCGATTGCGGCTCCGCGTCCTCCGCCGCCGCCAGCAGGGCGGGCACGTCGGCAAAGGCCAGCACGCCCGCGGCCCAGTCGAGACAGGCGGCCGCCGACAGCATCACGGACATGCGATGCCACGTGTCGGGGATGGCATGCGCGAAGCTGTGGACGCCGCGCGCGACATCGGGGCGGAAGCCGTCCGACACGCTGAAGATCACGCCCGACGTGCCGAGCGACAGGAAGGCGTCGCCGGGCCGGATGACGCCCAGCCCGATCGCGCCCGCCGCATTGTCGCCGCCGCCGCCCGCGACCGGCACGCGCGACATGCCCCAGCGCGCGGCCGTAGTGGCGGAGAGCCGGCCGCCCGGCGCGCTGCCCTCCACCAGCCCCGGCATCGCGGCGCGGGACAGGCGGCAGGCCGCGAGCATCTCGTCCGACCAGTCGCGCGCGGCGACGTCCAGCCACAGGGTGCCGCTGGCATCCGACATGTCGGAGAGCTTGTCGCCGGTCATCGTCAGGCGCAGCCAGTCCTTGGGCAGCAGGACGGTGCGGGTCGCGGCGAAGATGTCCGGCTCCTGCTCGGCCAGCCACAGCAATTTGGGCGCGGTGAAGCCGGCGAGGATCGCATTGCCGGTGATGGCATGCGCGCGCGGTTCTCGCTCCAGCAGCTCGGCGCATTGCGGGCCGGAGCGGCCATCGTTCCAGAGGATGGCCGGGCGCAGCACGCGGTCGGCCGCGTCGAGCGTCACCGCGCCGTGCATCTGGCCGGAGAGGCCGATGCCCTTCACCGCCGCGCGCAGCGTGGGATCCAGCGCGCAGACGGCCTGGTCGGTCGCCTCGGCCCACTGCGCCGGATCCTGCTCCGACCACAGCGGATGGGGGCGGGATACGGTCAGCGGGGCATGACCTTGCCCGACGACGCGGCCGTCCGCGTCGATGATCACCGTTTTCACGCCCGACGTGCCGATATCGATGCCAAGATACATGGATTGTCCTACGCTGCCTGACCGCCCGAACGCGCGACGGACCTTGTGGGTCGCTCGCCGCGTTGGGGAAGGGCAGAAAACAGCGAGCGGATAAAGGCGGAGCTATGGCGGTTGTGGCGGATCAGGGTTCCTTGCCTCCGATCAAGGGAGAAGAGCCTTCGCTGCTCAACCCCGGTCTGCTCGCCTGTATCGCCACCGCCGCGCTCGCGGGCCTGCTGTTCGGTTTCGATACGGCGGTCATCTCCGGCACGACCGAATCGCTGCGCACCACCTACGCGCTCGACGATTTCTGGCTGGGCGTCACGGTCTCCTCGGCCTTGTGGGGCACGTTGATCGGCGCGCTGACGGCGGGCATTCCCGGCGATCGTTTCGGCAGCCGCGATACGCTGCGCGTGCTGGTGCTGTTCTACGTGGTGGGCGGCCTGGGCTGCGCGCTCGCGTGGGACTGGACCTCGCTCGTCGCCTTCCGCGTGATCGCCGGGCTGGCGGTCGGCGGATCGTCGGTGCTGGCGCCGGTCTATATCGCCGAGGTGGCACCGCCCTCCCGGCGCGGCGGGCTGGTCGCCTCGTTCCAGTTCATGGTGATCTTCGGCATTCTTGCGGCCTATGTCTCCAACGCGGTGATCGCCTCGCTGGCGTTGGGGGCGGACGACTGGCGCTGGAAATTCGGCGTGTCGGCCGCGCCGGCCCTGATCTTCCTGCTCCTGCTGCTGCGCATTCCGAACAGCCCCCGGTGGCTGGTCGGCAAGGGCCGGCGCGAGGAGGCGATCGCCGCCTTCGGCCGCGTCGGCATGGATGGCGCCCGCGCGAAACAGGAGGCCGATGCGGTCGAGGTTTCGGCCGGTACGCAGCCGAGCGAGGGGCGATTGTCGTGGCGCCGCCACCGCAAGCCGATCCTGCTCGCCTTCATGGTCGCCGGGTTCAATCAGCTCTCGGGCATCAACGCCCTGCTTTATTATCTGAACGAGATCTTCGCGAAGGCGGGTGGCAGCCTGTCGCCGGATGTGCAGGCGATCATCATCGGCGTCGTCAACGCCATCTTCACCGCCGTCGGCATGCTGCTGATCGATCGGCTGGGGCGCCGCACTTTGCTGCTGATCGGATCGGCGGGCATGGCGGTGTGCCTCGTCGTGGCGGGTCTGGCGATGACGGCGGTGGCGCCAGGCTGGCTCGTGCTGCCCGCGCTGATCGGCTTCATCGCTTTCTTCGCGCCCAGCACGGGTGCCGTGATCTGGGTCTATATCTCGGAGGTGTTCCCTACCTCGGTGCGGGGGCGCGGCAGCGCGATCGGCGCCTCCACCCATTGGGGGTTCGATGCGGTGATCGCGGCCGCCTTCCCCAGCATCGCGGCCGTCTCGGTCGGCCTGCCTTTCTTCTTCTTCGCCGCGATGATGGTCGCGCAGTTCGTGATCGTGCTGGCCTATTTCCCGGAGACGAAGGGCGTTCCGCTGGAGGAGATGGAGCGCAAGCTGGGCGTCGTGATGGATTGAGAGCCTGTTCGCGAAATGCACGGAAGAGCGCATTTCGAGGCGGCACCGGCCCGCTCCCCCACCCGGCTTCCCTTATGATCTGCTGTGGGGAGGCCGGGTGAGGGAGCGAGCCGGTGCCGCAACGCGCCGAATGGCGGGTTGCCCCGGCTGGACAGGTGCGCGTGCCGCTGGCTATCGGCCGCCGATGGCAGTCATCGCAACCATCATGAATTCCACCACCGGCCAGCCTATCCAGCGGATGAGCTTCGGCCGCATGCCCAAGCCCTGGGCTTCCTTCACGCTGGAAAGCGGCGAGCGCGTCACGGCGGATCGCGTCGACGTGGGCAAGCCCGCCCCCGGCAAGGTCGTGGCGCCGATCTCCGTCTGGGTGACGCCCAAGGCATGATGACGTCGGAGCTGGAGATCCGCGCGGCGCGCGCCGGTTTCAACCGGGCGCTGGCGGAGGCCGATCTCGGCGCGATCGGGCCGCTGCTGGCGCCCGACGTGGTGCTGGTGACGGGCACGGACAGCGCGGTGATCTCCGGCCGGAAGGCGCAGCTCCAGGCCTGGAAGCGCGAATTCGCGGATGCCGCGCGCACCGTCTACACGCGGACGCCCGAGGCGGTCGTCGTCGCGACCGATCATCCGATCGCGTTCGAACAGGGGAGGTGGGCCGGCATTCCGGCGGCGGGCGGCGAGCCGCTCGCGACCGGCACCTATGCGGCCAAGTGGCGCTGGATGGCGGGGCGCTGGGTGATCGAGGCCGAACTGTTCGTCACGATCGTGTGACGGGCGTCGGGGCGCTCGCTCCGATTGCGGCTGGTGGCGCCGATCGCCATGACGCATAGAGAAGGGACGGGATCGGCCGGATCCAGTCCGGCATATCGGGTCGAAGTTCGCGAAAGATGCTGCCACGGTAAGGCATGGAGCAGGATACGTCACAGGAACTGGCGGCGCTCTACGGAGTGTACCGGGCCGATCTTCTGCGCTTCCTCATTGCCCGCACCGGCGATCGGGGCGAGGCCGAGGATCTCCTTCAGGAACTCTGGATCAAGGTCCGCCAGTCGGCCGGCGCTCCGGTGGCGAACGGACGCGCCTATCTCTATCGCATCGCGCAGAACATGGTGGTCGATCGGCTGCGCGAGAGCCAGCGCCGGTCCCGGCGCGAGCGGCTGTGGAGCGACGAGGCGACCGGCCATCAGCCCTCCGGGGTCGAGACGGCCGACGTGCGCCGCAATGCCGAGGAGGCGATCCTCGATCGGGAGGAGATCGCGCAGCTCGCCTCCGCGATCGCCACGCTGCCGGAGGGCGCCCGCCGCGCCTTCGAACTGCACAAGATCGAGGGGCTGAGCCACGCCGACGTGGCCGCGCGGCTGGGCATTTCGAAGAGCGGCGTCGAGAAGCATATGGCGGTCGCGATGAAATATCTGCGCCGCGCGATGCTGGACTGAGGTTGGGGCGGTGCGCGGCGTCTATTGCATCATGATGACGGTTCGGGAAAGTCGTTCGCCATGAGCGCGCGGTCGGAGATCGATGAACGGCTGCTGGACGAGGCGATTGCCTGGCACCAGTCGCTGGAGCATGAGGACGCGGACTGGGACGCCTATCTGGCGTGGCTGGAGGCCGACGCGGGCCACCGCGAGGCCTATGACGAGATCGCGCTGCTGGATCGCGCGGTGGACGATCATGCGCCCGAGCTGAAGCGGTTCGTCGATCCCCAGCCGATGATCGCCTCCGCGCCGGAGCGCACGAAGCGGCGGCCGTGGCTCTACGGTTCGGTCGCGGCGGCGCTGGCGGTCGCGGTGTCGATCCCGATGCTGCGCCCCGCCGCGCCCGACATCGTCTACAGCACGGGTGCCGGGCAGACGCGTCGCGTGGCGATCGGCGACGGCATTTCGGCCGAGCTGGCGCCGTCGACCCGGCTGGTGGCGATGACGGGCGATCCCCGCACGCTGGAGCTGGCGTCGGGCGAGGCCTATTTCGACGTGGCGCACGATCCCTCGCGCGCGCTCTCGATCAAGGCCGGCGACTTCAAGGTCACCGATATCGGCACCCAGTTCGGCATGACGATGGGCGGCGAATCGGTGCGAGTCGCGGTGGCGGAGGGCAATGTCTCGGTCGGCGCCGCCGATGGCGCGCCCACGCGCGTCGCGGCGGGCGAGCAGCTGATCGCGCTGAACATCGATCACAGCGCCACCAAGCGCACCATCTCCAGCAAGGATGTGGGAAGCTGGCGCCGCGGGCGACTGGTCTATAATGAGGCCCCGCTCTCCGCGGTCGCGGCGGACCTGTCGCGCTATTCCGGCAAGACGGTGACCGTGGATCCGGCGCTTCGCGACCGGCAATTTTCGGGGGTGATCGTCGTTGGGGACGGTTCGAAGCTGTTTGACACGCTTTCGGGGCTCATGGCGATTTCCTACGAAACGCATGGCGGCGTCGTGCGCCTGCTGGATCCCGCCGCTCGCTAGCCTGCTCGTCACCGCACCCGCCGCCGCTGCGCCGGCGGACGATCTTCCGTTCGATATCGCCGCCGGCACCGTGGCCGCATCGATGTCGGCCATTTCGGACAAGGCCGGAGTCTCGATCGGCTGGACGGCGGCGGACGCGTCCGTCCGGACCAGGGCCGTCAAGGGCCGCATGCCCGTCGCGGACGCCTTGCGCGCGGCGCTGCACGGCAGTGGCCTGCGTGCCGTTCCCGGCGGCAGCGGCACCTTCCGGATCGAACATGCGCAGCCCTTTCCGCTGATCGGGCGGCGGCGGCCGATCGACCGGCCCGTCGTGGCAGGAGGCGGGCCCCCGCCCGACGAGGATCCCGCCGCGCCGATCATCGTGACGGGGCAGAAGAGGCGGCAATTGCTGCAGGGCATTCCGGCGTCGCTGTCGCGCGTCGATCTGGCCGATACCGATGCAGGCAAGGTCTCGCTCGCCTCGCGCGATCTGGCGCTGTCGATGGAGGGGCTTTCGCTCACCAATCTCGGCCCCGGCCGCAACCGGCCCTTCATCCGCGGCGTCGCGGACAGCCCGTTCAACGGCAACAGCCAGTCGACGGTCGCGGTCCAGCTGGACGAGGCGCGCATCACCTTCGACGCGCCCGATCCCGATCTGCGGCTGATCGATATGGAGCAGGTCGAGATATTGAAGGGGCCGCAGGGCCCGCTCTACGGCTCCGGCGCGCTCGGCGGCATCTACCAGATCGTCACGCGCAAACCCGATCTGACCGACATAGCGGGGGCCGTGCGCCTCAGCGGCGAAGCCGTCCAGCATGGCGGCATCGGCGGCGGGGTGGAGGGGGTGCTGAACCTGCCGATCGCGACGGACAGCCTCGCCATCCGCGCCGTGGGCTATGACACGCGCGAGGGCGGCTGGATCGACAATATCGACGGCCGCAGCAATGCGAACGTCACCACCACGCGCGGCGGCAGGCTGGCGCTGGGCTGGGCGATCGATCCGGTGTGGATGCTGGACGTGTCGGGCGCGGTGCAGGACGTGAACAGCCGCGACACTCAATATGTGACGGACGACGAGACGGTGCAGCGATACGCGCGCATTGCCGAGCCCGCCGACAATGATTTCCGGGAAGCCGCCGCCACGCTGCGCGGGCGGATCGGCGGCCTCGATCTGCTCGCCACCGGCAGCTACGTGGATCAGCAGGTGGATTCGATCCTCGATTCCTCGGATTCCTCGGCGGATTTCGGCCTGTCCGGTGCCAGCCGCTTCGTCGACCAACGCGCTTATTCGATCGCCAACGGCGAAGTCCGCCTTTCGCCCGCAGGCTCGTCCCGCTGGCTGCTCGGCGCCTCCTATCTGCGCTCCACCAGCCGCGACACCGGCACGATCGAGGGCACGACGCAGTCCCTCACCGTCGAGAGTCTCGATCGCGTCGTGACGGAGATGGCGATCTTCGGCGAGGCGACGGTCCCGCTCTGGCGGCATATCAGCGCCACGGCGGGCGCGCGCCTCTATCGCAGCGTGGCGGATAATGAGGCGAGCGAGCGCCACGGCGGCACGTCGGCACGCTTCGCCAAATTCTTCGCGTCTCCGAGCCTGTCCCTGTCATGGGCGCCGTCCACCCACCACCTCGTCTATCTGCGCTACGCCCGCGCGCTGCGGCCGGGCGGCCTCGCCGCCGCCGGCGAGGCGACGTCGCGGCGATTCGATTCCGATGAACTGGGCACGTTCGATCTCGGCTATCGCGGAGAGCCGATCGCCGGCATGCTCACGCTCAACGGCAGCCTGTTCCATACGAGATGGAACCACATCCAGGCCGATTATCTGCTGAGCAACGGGCTGGTCGCGACACGCAATGCGGGCCTCGCGCGGATCACCGGCGCCGAGGCCAGCGCGGACCTGACGCCGGCGCCGCGCTGGCAGATCAGCGCGGGCGCCACCTATGTGCGTGCGCTGCTGGTGAAGACCGAGGACGGATCGAAGCTGGACGACCGGCGCCTGCCGGTGACGCCGAACATCACGGCGCGCCTGACCGCGCGCTACGAATTTCCGCTGGCGGGATGGACGACGCGGCTGTCCGCGCAGGCCAACTATATCGGCCGCGCCCGCCTCTTCTTCGACGAGGATCTCGATCGCCAGATGGGCAATTATGCCACCGCCCAGACCGCCGCCTTCTTCTCGCGCGGGCGGCTCACGATCGGCGGGCGGATCGACAATCTGCTCGACATTCAGGGCGATACCTTCGCCTTCGGCAATCCCTTTTCGATCATGGCCGGGCGGCAATATACGCCGCTCCGCCCGCGCACCTTCACGCTTTCGCTCGCCCGCTCGTGGTAGCGAGCGCGGTGGCGGCCGGCGTGTCCAGCCGGTAGCGCGCGACATAGCCGACATGGTCGGAGAGCATGCCGCCCGAAGGCTCGAACCCGAACGGCACCTCGATCCCCAGCAGGCCGATCCGGCGCGTCGTCCCGGCCGCATAGAATTGCCAGTCACGCGCGCGGTGGAAGGAGAAAGCGGCGTCCGCGCTCATCCGGCCGCCGTCGCGGCGATATTCGTGCATCGCATCGCGGATCGTCTCGTCGCCGGCCCAGTTCCGCGCTTCGGTCAGCAGCGCCTCGCGGCGCGGCGGCACCGGCCCCACGTTGAAATCGCCCGCCACGATCAGCGGGTGGGCCCGGTCGTGCTTCGCGCGGATGAAGGCGGTGAGCATCTCCACCTGCCGGCCATAGGCATAATTGGAGCGCGCGTCGGGCACGGCCGAGGCGTGGCGGCTGTTGAGGTGCGTGGTCACCACGTCCACCGGCGGGCCGCCCGGCACGGCCAACGTCACCATCAGCGCCCCCTTGTTGGCGAGGCAGTCCCAGCCCGCGCAGGCGAAGGCGGGAAACGCCATGCGGTGGACGGCGAGGATCGGATAATCGGACAGGATCTGCAGACCGCTACCGACCAGCTTGCCCTCCGTCTCGCCCTTCCACCAGCGCGCCCCGTCCGCGAACACCTGATCGAACGGCGTCATCGTGCCGGCGCCAGCCTCGTCCTTGCCCGCGCCCACCGCCGTATAGGCATAGCCCGCCGTCTTGCGGATCACCTGCGCGTCGCCGCTAAAGGCTTCCTGCAGCACGATGACGCCGGGTGCGCGCCCTTCCGCGCGCAGCCGCTGCAGCCGGTCCGCGATCTGGCGCAGCTTGGCGGAGCGGCCGAACGTGATCGGCCACGGCGCGCCATGCACATTGTAGGTCAGCACGGAGACGGTGCCTGGCCCGCTCGGGCTCGCCGCCGGCAGATAGGTGTCGTCGCGCCGGGCCCATGACCAGGTGGTGCCCAGCAGGGAGAGACAGGCGAGCGCCAAAGCGCTTCTGACGAGAATTTTCATACGGCCTCGTGGCGCGGAGCTGATGCCGAAAGACGGCGCGTCGCGGCGGAACCGCAGCCGATCGCCGATGCATCATTTTTTTCCGGGGCCGAACTGCGGGGGGCGTGGCCGCCGCCGTCTCTTCCGCAATGGAAGGCACGATCATGATGCGCTCTGGCCCGCAGGCCCGAACCTGCACGGTATGCTTATTCCGGGCGATCCGGACTGCTGGGCATGCTTATGCCTGAGCATGCGGCGCGGCCGGAAAAGCGGCTGCTTCTGTCCATCCACGATGTCGGCCCGCGCTTCGAAAGCGAGGTGAGCCGGCTGCTCGACCTGCTCGGCCGCCATGCCCGCCGCGATCGCATCGCCCTGCTGGTCGTGCCCGATCATTGGGGGGAGGCGCCGATCCGCGCCGGATCGCCGTTCGCGGCCACGCTCCGCCGCTGGGCCGAAGGCGGCACCGACATTTTCGTACATGGCTGGTTCCACCGCGATACCCAAGATCATGCCTCGCCGGTCGCGCGGCTGAAGGCGCGCCACATGACGGCGGGCGAGGGCGAGTTTCTCGGCCTCGATCGCCAGACGGCCGGCCGGCGGATGCGCGACGGGCGCGCTCTGCTGGAGGATATCACGGGCCGTCCGGTGGCGGGCTTCGTCGCGCCGGCCTGGCTCTATGGCGAAGGCGCGATGGAGGCGCTGGGCGATTGCGGGTTCGCGGTGGCGGAGGATCACTGGAAGGTCTGGAGCCCGCAAAATGGCGAGACGCTGTGTCGCGGACCGGTGCTCACCTGGGCCAGCCGCAGCCGGATGCGGATCGCCTCCTCGCTGGTCGCGGCCGCCGCTTTGCCTCCCGTGTTGCGGCGCATGCCGGTGGCGCGGCTGGCGGTCCATCCGGGCGATCTGGGCGTGCCCGCGCTCGTCTCCAGCATCGATCGGTCGCTGGCGCGGCTGGTCCGGTCGCATCGCCCCACCCGATATAGCGAGCTTGGTCTGAGCCTCACCTGATGCGGATTCTCACATTTTTGCACAGCTACGAGCCCGGCGGCGTCGAGCGGATCGCGCTGCGGCTCGTTCGTGAATGGCGCGCGCGGGGCATCGACGCGCCTCTGTTCGTCGGCCGCGCCGACGGCACGATGCGCGACGATGTCGGCGCCGGCCTCGCGCCGATCATTCCCCCGCCGCCCCGGAACGGCCTCGATCCCGCCCGCTGGGAAGCGATCTGGATGATCCTCACCCTGCCCCGCGTCGTGCGCGAGCAGCAGCCGGACGTGCTGTTCTGCGCGGGCAACACCTATGCGGTCATCGCCATCGCGCTGAAGCTGCTGCTGGGGCCGGCCTGCCCGCCGATCGTCGCCAAGATCAGCAACGATCTGCGCCGCCGCGACAAGCCGTGGTGGCGGCGCATGCTCTATCGTTTCTATCTGCGCGTGCAGGGCCGCCTGTTCGATCGGGTGATCGGGATGGAGGCCTCCGCCGTCGACGAGATCTGCGAGATGCTCGCCGTCCACCGCGACCGGATCACGGTGATCCCCGATCCGGCCTTGTCCCATGCGATGATCGCCACGTTGCGTGATGCCCCCGCGCGCCCGATGGAGGGCGGCCGCCGCTTCGTCGCGGTCGGGCGGCTCGCCCGCCAGAAGAATCTGCCCCTGATGCTGCGCGCCTTCGCGCGCGGGGCGGCGCCGGAGGATCGGCTGGCGCTGATCGGCGAAGGCCCGGAACGGCCCCGGCTGGAAGCGCTGGCGGCCGAACTGGGCATCGCCGGGCGCGTCTCCTTTCCCGGTTATCATCCGGAGCCGGCGACGATCCTGTGCGGGCATGACGTGCTGCTGCTCTCGTCCGATTATGAAGGCGTGCCCGCCGTCGTGATCGAGGCGCTGGCGGCGCGGCTGCCGATCGTCGCCACCGATTGCAGCGCGAGCATGGGGGCGCTGCTACTGGGCGGGCGGCTGGGCGATCTCGTTCCCGTGCGGGACGAGGCGCTGTTCGCCGGCGCCATCGCGCGCGCCGTGCCGTCGCGGCAGGACGCGGCGCTGACCCTCCGGCAGGCCGAGCGCTTCACGATCGAGCGCGCGTCCGATCTCTATCTCGCGGTCATGCGGGGCTCGCTGCGGCGCGTCGCAAAAGAGCGCATGCCGCTTCCCGTCAGCTGAGGCTGGGCGCGTCCGCGCCGTCTCACCGGAACATTCGGAGTCACTTGTCCATGTCGGCACACAGCGATGCTGCCACGCTCTCGTCTTCCCGTTCGGATACCGGCGCTTCGCTTCTGTCCGATATCGCTCCCGCCTTCGCGCCGCCGCCGCTTGCCGGGCAGGATCGGGCGTGGGCGGCATGGGTCGGCCCGGTCTTCTCGATCCTGATCCTGGGTGCGGTCGTCTATCAGCTGCGCACGGTCGATTATCGCGCCCTGCTCGCGCTGATGCCGTCCACGCCGCTCTTCTGGCTGGCCTTCGCCGTTTATTATTTCGCCGGGCCCTTTTCGGA
This sequence comes from Sphingomonas sp. AP4-R1, assembly GCF_013113735.1. Lineage (NCBI taxonomy): Bacteria > Pseudomonadati > Pseudomonadota > Alphaproteobacteria > Sphingomonadales > Sphingomonadaceae > Sphingomonas > Sphingomonas sp. AP4-R1. The sequence goes on along the minus strand of NZ_CP053346.1, from coordinate 175,844 downwards.
ATGGGTGATCTTCCGCCGCCTGTGGGCGCTGCCGGTGCGGGGCGTGTCCGCGCTGCTGCGCAAGCTCGTCAGCAATGAATTGCTGCTGGGTTATCTGGGCGAGCTCTATTTCTACGCGTGGGTTCGCCGCAATGCGGAGATCTCCGCGTCGCCGTTCGGGGCGATCAAGGATGTCGCGGTGTTGAGCGCGGCGACGGGCAATGCCTTCACCCTGATGTTGCTGGTGGCGGCGGCTCCCTTCTTCGATCTGCTGGGCGCCAGCGTCCGCACCTCGGCGCTCGCCGCGTCGCTGATCGTGGTGTTCGGCTCGTCGATCGCGATGCTGGCGTTGCGCGGCCGGCTGTTCACGCTGCCGCCCGCCGAACTGCGCTTCATCGCGCTGATGCACGGCGCGCGCATCCTGGCGATGGCGCTGCTCGCCGCCTGCATGTGGCACATGATCCTGCCGACCGTGGCGCTCGGCTGGTGGCTGCTGCTGGGCACCGTGCGGCAGCTGCTCTCGCGCCTGCCGTTCGTGCCGAACAAGGATGTGGTGTTCGCGGGCGTCGCCGCCTTGCTGGCGGGGCAGGATCGGGAGATCGTCGCCGCCATGGCGCTGATGGCCTCGCTGATCGTGGCGGCGCATGTGGTGGTGGGCGCGCTGCTCGGTGCGGCCGAACTCGCCCGGCAGGGCGATCGCGCGTGATCGCTGCGCTGTTGCTGCTGGCGAGCCAGGCCATCGCCTCCAGCCCGGATCTGGGCAAGGCGGAAGGGCGGTGTCGGGCGAACGAGCCGGGGCCCGCCTTCCTCGTCTCGGTGATCGGCCTCAGGGACCGGGTCGGCCTGCTGAAGCTGGAGCTGTATCCCGCCAACGATCCCGATTTCCTGGCGGACGACAATGTGCTGCTGAATGCGGGCAAGGCCTTCCGCCGTGTGGAAATGCCGGTGCCGGCGGCCGGCCCCGCCTTGCTCTGCATCCGCGCCCCAGCGCCGGGGCCTTACGCGCTGAGCCTGCTGCACGATCGCAACGGCAATCACCGCTTCGATCTGTCCGAGGACGGAATCGGCTTCAGCGCCAATCCGAAGCTCGGCCTGTCGCGCCCGGCGGCGGCCGACGCCACCGTCCATGCCGAGGCGCGGCCGACCAAGCTCACCATCGTACTCAATTATCGTCGCGGCCTGTTCTCGTTCGGGCCGGTGGGAGGATGACGATGCGGATCGTGGATATCTGCGCTTTCTATGCCCCGCGCGGCGGCGGCGTGAAGACCTATGTGGAGCGCAAGCTGCAGGCGGCGCGGCCGGGCGAGCAGGAGATCATCATCGTCGCTCCGGGCGACCGCGACGGCGTGGTGATGGAGGCGCCGGCCGGCCGGATCATCTCGATCGCGGCGCCGCGCTTCCCGCTCGACCGGCGCTATCATTATTTCGACGACGAGCCGCGTCTGCATGCCCTGCTCGATCGGCTGCGGCCGGACGTGGTCGAGGCCTCCTCGCCCTGGTCCAGCCCGGCCATGGTGGCGCGGTGGCGGGGGCCGGCGCTCCGTTCGCTGGTGATGCATGCCGATCCGCTCTCGGCCTACGCCTATCGCTGGTTCGGCCCGGTCGCGAGCCGGCGCACGATCGATCGCGGATTTGACTGGTTCTGGCGTCACCTGCGTCGCCTGGACGACGGCTTCGATCTCGTCGTGAGCGCGAGCGCCGGCCTGTCCGCGCGGCTGCGGGATGGCGGCCTGCGCAAGGTGGCCACGGTACCGATGGGCGTCACGCCGGGCGTCTTCTCGCCCGATCGCCGGGACGAGGCGCTGCGCGCGGAGCTGCTGGCGCGCTGCGGGCTGAGGCCGGATGCCACCCTGCTGATCGGTCTCGGCCGCCATGCGCCGGAAAAGCGCTGGCCGATGGTGATCGAGGCGGTGACCGGCGCGGGCTATGCGAACCCGGTCGGCCTCGTGGTTCTCGGCGAAGGGCGGGATCGCACGCGCGTGATCCGCGCCACGCGCAGCAATCCGCACATCTATCTCGGCCGGCCCGAGACGGATCGCCAGCGCCTCGCCACGATCCTCGCCAGCGCCGATGCGCTCGTCCACGGCTGCGAGGCGGAGACCTTCTGCATGGTCGCGGCCGAGGCGAAGGCGAGCGGCCTGCCGCTGATCGTGCCCGATCAGGGCGGCGCGTCGGATCAGTTCGTGGAGGGGCAGGGCGCCCGCTACCGCGCCTGTTCGACCACGTCGCTGGCCGAGGCGATCCGTCGCTTCGCCGCCACCATGCCCGCCCACCAGCGCGCCGAAGCCAGCCGCGACGCGGCGGGCGTGATGACGATGGACGCCCATTTCGAGCGCCTGTTCGCCACCTATGCGGAGGCGCTGGCCATGCGGACGGGGCTGCGCGATGCTGCTTAGGATGTGGCGGAAATCGCGGGCGCGCCAACCGGCCTCGCCCGAGCCCGACCGGTGCGATGCGTGGGGCCTGTTCGTCGCTCTTTTGCGCTGGGCGACGCGCAACAACCGCCGCGACGACGGCCCCCGATAAAAATTTCCGGAGTGTTACCGATGCGGACTGCGGTGCCGGGGAACGGCGCCGTCATGCGGGCATGCGTATCGGATTTCTCTTCAATCACGATCAGGTTCACCAGGTCGCGCACAGCCTGCCGATCGCGCTCGCGCTGGCCCGCCAGGGCACCGGCGCCGAGATCATCCTGGCGACCACCAATCCGCGCATGCAGGCCGAGGTCACGCGCCTCGCCGCGGGCGCGATCGGCCGGGGCGTCACGCTCCAGCCGCTGACGCTGAAGAGCCGGCGCAGCAAGATCATCGCGGGGGTGAGCGAATATATCGCGCCCGCCGCCAAATTGCTCATCTATGGCGACAATCTGGATTTCTTCCGCTCGCTGGACGTGCTGGTGGTGGCGGAGAAGACCTCGCTGATCCTGAAGACGCGCTATGGGCTGGATCATCTGAAGATGGTCCATACCCGGCACGGCGCGGGCGATCGCGCGATCGGCTTCGATCCGGCCAGCGCCCTGTTCGATCAGGTGCTCGTCTCCGGTCCGAAGATCCGCGACCGGCTGGTGAACGAGGCGAAGGTGCCGTGCGATCGCGTCAGCATCGTCGGCTATCCGAAGTTCGACATGGCCGAGCCCGCCAGGGCCCACGGCCTGATCGACGATGATCGCCCGATCGTCCTCTACAATCCGCACGTCTCGCCGCATCTCTCCTCCTGGTACAAGATGGGCCGGCAGGTGCTGGACTGGTTCGTCGAGCATGAGGAGTATCAGCTGATCTTCGCGCCGCACGTGATGCTCTACGAGCGCCCGTTCGTGCTGACGATCGACAAGCTCCGGATCGATCGCGCGGGCCCGATCGACCAGCGTTATCTGCGCGCGCCGAATATCCATATCGATCTGGGTAGCCGCGCCTCGACGACGATGGCCTATACCAACCGCGCCGACATCTATCTCGGGGACGTCAGCAGCCAGGTCTATGAATTCCTCTATCGCCCGCGCCCGTGCGTGTTCCTGAACGCGCACAAGGTGGCGTGGCGGGGCGACGCCAATTTCGCGCACTGGGCGGCCGGCCCCGTGATCGATCGCGTCGCGGATCTGGGCGCCGCGCTGGCCACGGCGCGGTCGGAGCAGACCGATCTCTACCGTCCGGTCCAGGAGCGGCTGTTCCGCTACAGCTTCGATCTGCGCGACACGCCCTCATCCGATCGCGCGGCGAAGGCGATCGCCGAGGTGGCGGGCATCCCCTGGCCGGAGCCGCAGCGCGCTTTCGCGATGGCGTGAGAGGCGTCGGTTGCGCGCTTTTCTGCGGTGCTCCTGCGAACGCAGGAGCCCAGAGCTTCGAGCGTGACGGTTGCAGCCCTGGGCTCCTGCTTTCGCAGGAGCACGAAGAGCTGAGAGCCGGGCGCGGAGCTTTTTCCTCTCAGCGGACGGCGGCGACGACCCGCTTCAGGCTGCGGTTCAGCACGCGGCGCGAGAGGGCGATCATGCCCTGATCCTTGCGCTCCGGGCCGAAGACGGTGAAGCGGCTCAGCCGTTGGCCGGCGCGGATCGCCTTCACCAGATCGAACGGTCGGCCGCTGGCCGCTGCCGCATGCGGAGCCTCGCCTGCGGCCTCGATCGCGGGCGCGGCTTCGGCGATCCGGCGGTTGATGTCGGTCGCGATCGCGAAATAGCCGATGCGCGTATAATGGCGGTCGTCGACCAGCTGCTCCTTCGGCACCACCGCGTCGATCGACACATAATGCCAGTCGGCGAGAGGCGCGCAATAGGCCTCGCACACCGCATTGTAGGTGGTCATCAGTTCGCGATCGGTCGCGGAGAGCGGCATGGCCGCATCGCGCGTGTTGGCGCCCAGCACGAAGATCTGCGCGCCCGGCTTGGCGGTGCGGCGGACATGGTCGAACGATTCGTTCAGCAGCGCCAGCTTCTGCGTCAGGTCCAGCCCGTAGAAGCTGCAGGGGGCGAGGAATTCTTCCCACGGATGGGCATCGATATGCTCGCCCAGCCCGTTGGGGTGGACGCGCACCACCACATCGTCCGATGTCACCAGATGCGCGCCGCGCAGAGCCGCCGAGAGCGAGATGATGACGACGTCGCGCTGCGGCAGCTCCCGATGGAAATCGAGGAATTCGTCGCGGCCCCAGGCGGGCAGCGTCTCGATCACGGACGAGGCGGCGACCTTGGCGGGATCGTTCAGGATGAAGCCGAAATCGTCGCAGCGCGTCATGATGTCGTTCTTGACGGCGTTCACATATTCGCGGCGATCGCGGCTGCAATAGCTGGCGACGGCGCTCAGATCGCAGCTGCCGATCAGCAGCAATTGCTGCGCGGCCAGCGCCGACGCGCCGCCATCGTCATTCGCGGCGACCTCCTCGATCCAGTCGATCTTCGGGAAGGTCACGATCGGGTTGGAGACGGGCTCGGCGACCGTGATGTCGGGCGATCCGATCCGCTCATACACATATTGTTCGAGCCCGGCGTTCATCATCCGGCACGACCAGACATAATGGATCAGGCGGTTCTGCCGCTCGTCCTTATGCTGCATGTAGAAGCCGATCATGCCGTGATCGCCGTAGCGGTCGCGGGCCGAGATGGCGGCGGACATGATGTCGTGGCGCTGCAGCTTCGCCCGGAAATCGGCGATGGCCTCGTCCGTCTCCAGCCGCACCTTCGTGTAATTGAGCTGGTTCGACCGGTTCACCAGTTCGACGATGCGATCGAAATGCGCCTCCACGTCGAAATCGAACGAGAGCTTCACCTCGCACTGGCGCAGGAAATCCTCGTTGCTGAGCGTGGTGCCGGTCTGCTCGGACACCTTCTTCTCGAGATTCTTGTACTGTTCGAGGCGGGAATGCTTGCGATCGTCCTTGCCCTTGGCCTGCGGCAGATCGAGCAGCCCTTCCAGCACCTCATCCGGATGCGCGACCATCATCGTCGGGAAGCGGAAGCGGATTTCTTCCAGATTGATCGGATTGTCGTCGACGAACAGGATGTTGTCCGCGCGCAGATTGGCGTGGTTGATGATCGTCTCGAGCGCGCCGCCCTTGGCGTTCCACGAAATCTGGGGGAAGACGAACAGGTCCCAGATGCCGGCGTCCGCCAGCACCTGCTTCACCGCCTCATGCTCGTTCTTGGACGAGATGGAGGACATGATGCCGCGATCGACCAGCTCGCGGACGATAGATATGTTGCGGTCGATCAGCGTGACGCCGCCTTCCGACAGAGTTCCGTGCCAGAAGGTGTCGTCCATGTCCCAGACGACGAGCTTGATCGCGGCGGTCGCTTCGAAGATCTTCAAGCTCGCATACTCGGACATCACGGAGGTCCTCGACCCAGGTGTGTGAAATCTACGTGACAGCTTGGCCGCCACATCGATTCTCCGCCGGAAAATAGCGGAAAGCCTATTCGGTAACCATTATGCGCCCGTCTCTTCGCACCTGCAATATGCGGGATGTTAGCCGGTTCGTGAAATGCGCCGAAGGGGCGCATTTCGGCTGGTGCCGCGCTCTGCGCCGACAGGCATCACGACGTCGCGCTGAAATGATCGTAGAGGATGCGCGAGAGCTGGGCGATCTTGCGATCGTGCGCGCGCGATCCGCCGCTGCCCGTCTCGAAGATCGCCACCGCCAGATCGTGGCCATTGGGCAAGGTGACGATGCCGACATCGTCGGTGATGCCGTTCATCGTGCCGGTCTTGTGCGCCACGCGCGTGCCGGCGGGCAGGAGGCCCCGGATGCGGCCCGGCCCGGTGCGGCAGCGCTCCATCACGTCGAACAGATAGGTGGTGCGCCGGGCATCCAGCAGCTCGCCGTTGCGCAGCTTCGCGAGCAAAGCGACCATCGCCTCGGGCGTGGAGCTGTCGCGCTTGTCGCCCACGGGGGCGGCGCGGGGGACGGACACGGTGATCCAGCGGCGCCTCTTGCCCTTGCCGACGCGAATGCGCTTCTTCGTCTCGTGATCGCGCAGCAATTCCGCGATCGATCGATCGACGCGCTGGCCGGCGATGCCCGCATTGTCCAGCCAGGTGCCCAAGGCGCGCGTGCCGCCGATCGCGTACAGCAACGTGTCGGCGGCGGCATTGTCGCTGCGGATCAGCATCAGGTCCATCAGCTCGGCGCCCGACAGCGGGCGCCCGTGCAGCCGCATGTCGCCGAGCCCGCGCGCGGCCTGCCGCTGCGCCGGGGGCAGGCGATACATCGCGTCGAGCGACAGGCGGCCCTGCTGGACGCCGTGGAGGAAGGCGGCGGCGATGGCGACCTTCACGGTGCTGGCCATCGGGAAATGCTGGTCGCCGTTCACGGAGACCATGTCGCCGGTGCTGATGTCGATCGCGGCGAGACCGACGCGCGCCTTGCCGCTGCTCGCCTCGGCATCCAGCTTGGTCCGCAGCATCGCCAGCGTGGGGAGGTTGCGCGCGGTGGAGGGCGGGGCGAGCCGCGTCTCTTCGGGCGTCTCCGCGCCGCCTGTAACGGGAATCCCGAGCATCGCGACGGTCACCGCCGCCCACAGCAGTCGCTTCACATATCCTCCCGGCCGTGGGCGCATTAGAATCCCGCACGGGCCGGGGTGCAAGAGTCCGGCGCTTCATAGATCGCACGGGGGCTTCGGGCTGGCGCAGAGCGCGCGTTTAAGTCCCTCCCGCCTGCGGGAGGGGTTTGGGGTGGGCTGTCCTGCCCTTGACCGGCGCATTTGCGTTGAGTGGGGGTGCCCACCCCCGACCCCTCCCGCAAGCGGGAGGGGAGATCACCACGCCCTATCGCGCGTCGCTGGCCTCGAACGCGCGCAGGTCGCGCCGCATCTCGCCGGCGCAGAGGAAGAGGGCGATCACGTTGGGGATCGCCATCAGGAAGAAGCTGCAGTCGACGATGCCGATCACATGGCCCAGATCGATTGCGGCGGCCGGCGGCAAAGCGGCCACGTACAGTACCTTGTAGATCATCTGCGCGCGCTGGCCGTTGCCGAAGAGATAGCCCCACGCCTGAAGGCCATAGAAGCCCCAGGCGACCAGCGTGGAGTAAGCGAACAGGAACACCACCACCGCGAGCAGATAGGGAAACCAGGGCGAGATCTGCGCGAAGGCAGCGGACATGATCGCGATCCCCTGCAGCCCGCCCGTCCACGTCCCCGCGACCACCAGCGCCAGCCCGCCGAGCGAGCAGACCAGCATCGTCCCCAGCAAAGGCTCCAGCAGCGCGACGAGGCCCTCGGACACCGGCTCGTCCGTCTTGGCGAGGCTGTGCGCCATCACGGCCGATCCGACACCCGCCTCGCTCGCGAAGACGGCGCGGCGCATGCCCGAGACGAACGCGCCCACGGCACCGCCCTGCGCCGCATCCGCGCCCCAGGCGCCGTGCCAGATCTGGGCGAGCGCGGCGGGAATCGCATCGGCGTGGAGGATCAGGATCGCGCAGAGGCCGGCGAGATAGATGGCGACCTTCGCCGGCGTCAGGCGCTTCGACACCTCGCCCAGCCACGTCGCGCCGCCCAGGGTGACGCAGGCGACGGCGGCGGCGATGAAGATGCCGTAGGCCCAGCCGTTGGCGAAGCCGGTGACGGTGGAGACCTGCGCGAAGCTCTGGTTCACCTGCACCATCGGGATCGCGCCGAACAGGGCGAAGAAGGCGTAACAGCCGCCGATCGCGACGCCCAGGCGGGGCCAGCCGCGCCGACGCAGCACCTCCCGCAGCACATACATCGGCCCGCCATGGACATGGCCGTCCGCATCCGTGATCCGGTATTTCAGGCCCAGCGTCACCTCGACCATCTTCACCGTCATCGCGAACCAGCCGATCACGAACATCCAGAAGATCGCGCCCGGCCCGCCCATCGTCAGCGCCACCGCCACGCCCGCGATATTGCCGAGGCCGATCGTGCCCGCCAGCGCCGTCGCCAGCGCGCCGAACTGGCTGGTGTCGCCCTTCGCCTCGGCCTCTCCCGGCTGGCGGCGCAACTGGGCGAGGCCCCGGCCCACCAGTCGAAGGTTCGGAAAGCCGAGCCACAGCGTGAAGAACAACATCGGCAGAGCGAGATAGAGGACGATCGCCTCGATCTGGATCGATCCGAAATGGATCTTGAAGAAGACGATGGCGGAGAGCGCGTCGATAAAGCGGGCGAAGGCATCCATCGCAGCGATCTGCCCCGCGCGATCCTCCGTGTCGATCCCATCTCGAAAGATAATTCCTATCGATCCGGTAGAGTTTCTTTGTGGCGGTGGAGGGGCGGCCCGATCTAGTCCCGCCCGCAACAGGCAGAGCAGGTAGAGGAAGAGTCATGGGCGTCGAACCGAGTCTCCAGATGGGCAGCTATTGGGAGTTGGGCGAGGTGCTGGCCGGGCTGCGCGAGGTCCGCACGAAATGGCGCGATGCGCATCCGCGCAATCGCGAGCATGGATCGGCCAATTTCCCCGCCCGCCGCACGCTGGAGGAGGTGATGAGCATTCTCTGCGGCGTGCTGTTTCCGCTGCGGCTCGGCCCCAGCTACGTGCGCGCCGACAATGAGGAGGCCTATGTCGCGGAGACGCTGGAGAATGGCCTGAGCCATCTCTACGGCCAGATCCGGCGCGAGCTGGCTTATTCCGCGCCCACCGGCGGCACCGAGGAGGCGATCGACGCGGGCGCGCGGCGCATCATCGGCGCCTTCGCCCATGCCTTGCCCTCGATCCGCGCCGCGCTGGACAGCGATGTGGAGGCCGCCTTCGCGCAGGATCCCGCCGCGCGCAGCGTGGACGAGGTGTTGCTCTGCTATCCCAGCCTGCTCGCGATCATCCATTATCGGATCGCGGCGCGGCTGCACCGGCTGGGCGCTCCGCTCGTCGCGCGCATCATCGCCGAGATCGCCCATTCGGAGACGGGGATCGATATCCATCCCGGCGCCGCGATCGGCCACAGCTTCTTCATCGATCACGGCACCGGCCTCGTGATCGGCGAGACGGCCGAGATCGGCCATCACGTGCGCCTGCACCAGTCGGTCACGCTCGGCGGCCCGGCGGGGCCGCTGGAGGAGGGGCGGGGAAGGCCGCGCCATCCCGTGATCGGCGATGACGTGATCATCTATGCGGGTGCCACGTTGCTCGGCCGGATCACGGTGGGCGCGGGATCGGTGATCGGCGGCAATGTGTGGCTGACGGACGATGTGCCGCCGGGCAGTCGGGTGGAGCAGGCGGTGGCGGTGCGGGGGATCGACGCCGCCTGAGTGCGCCATCCGTGGACGATCGGGATCGGTCGCCGTATCAGGCGCGCATGGCGCCGCCGAAACCGTCTTCCCCCCCATCGTCTCCGTCCAGAGGGCTTACGCGTCGCCGGCTGCTGGTCGGCGGCGGAGCGGGCGTCGGGCTCGCGCTGGCCTGGGGGATCTGGCCGCGTGATTATGCGCCCAATCTCGCGGCCGGGCCGGGCGAGACGATCGTCAACGCCTTCCTGAAGATCGGCACGGACGGACGCGTCACCGTGATCGTGCCGCAGGCCGAGATGGGGCAGGGCGTGTGGACCGCGCTGCCGCAGATCCTGGCGGACGAACTGGGTGCCGATTGGCGGCAGGTGGGCGTGGAGCCCGCGCCGATCAATCCGGTCTATGCGAACACGCTGCTGATCGCGGATGCGGCGGCCGAGCAGTTGCCGGGCTTTCTCGCCGGGCCGGGCCGTTGGGCCGCGCGCGAATATGCCACGCGCAACGCGCTGATGATGACGGCGGGCTCCAGCTCGATCCGTGGCTTCGAGCAGCGCTTCCGCGAGGCGGGCGCGGCGGCGCGCGTGCTGCTGTGCATGGCGGCGGGCAAACGGCTCGGCGCGGACTGGCAGGCCTGCGATACGGAAGCCGGCTTCGTCGTGCGCGGCGACGATCGTTTCCGCTTCGGCGAACTGGCGGCGGAGGCGGCGGGCTTTTCTCCGCCCGATCCCGTTCCGTTGCGCGATCCGGGCGAGGGCAAGCTTTCGGGCCAGTCGATGCCCCGGCTCGATCTGCCGGCGAAGGTGGATGGCACGATGCGGTTCGCGGGCGATGTGCGCCTGCCGCAGATGCTGTTCGCCTCGATCCGCCACGGCCCGCTGGGCGATACGAGCGTCGGTGCGATCGACGAGAAGGCCGCGCACGCCGTGCCCGGCGTCGTCTCGGTCGTGAAGCGGCAAGGCTGGGTGGCGGTGCTGGCCAACACCACATGGGCGGCGGATCGCGGCGCCGATGCGCTGGCGGCCAAATATCAGACGCGCGGCACCCTGCCGGGCGCGGTGCATGTCGCGGGCGCACTGGATCGGGCGCTGGCGACGGGCGGCAAGCGCCTGATCGCGATCGGCGATGCGGAAAGCGCGCTGGGCGGTACTCCAACGGTCGCGGCCGATTATACGGTGCCGCTCGCGGCGCATGCGGCGATCGAGCCTCTGGTGGCGACGGCGCGCATGACGGGCGGGCGGGTCGAGATCTGGGTGCCGACGCAGGCGCAGGGCCTCACGCGCCGCGCCGTGGCGCAGGCGACCGGCTATGCCGAGGACGCGGTGACCGTCTATCCGATGCCGGTCGGCGGCGGTTTCGGTCGCAAGGTGGAGAATGATGCGGCGGTCGAGGCGGCCCTGCTCGCGATCGAGGCCAAGCGCCCCGTGCAATTGCTGTGGACGCGCGGCGAGGAGATGCAGCGCGCGCGCCATCGTCCGCCCGCCAAGGCGCGGCTGAAGGCGAAGCTCACGGGCGGCCGCGTCGCCGCGTGGAGCGCCACGGTCGCGACGCCGTCCGCGATGGGCGCGATGGGCCAGCGCCTGTTCGGCCATGGCGGCGGCGGTGGGCCGGAACTGGCCGCGATCGAGGGCGCGCAGCCGCCTTATGCGATCCCGGCCGTGGCCGTGGCGCATGCGCCCGCCGAGATCGGAATCGAGACGGGCATGTGGCGCTCGGTCGCGCACAGCTACACGGCCTTCTTTTCCGAAAGCTTCATGGACGAGCTGGCGGCGGCGGCGAACAGCGATGCCTTGTCCTTCCGCATGGCGCAGCTGGGCGGCAATCCGCGCCTCGCGCGCTGCCTCACCCGCGTGACGGCGGCGGGCGGCTGGGCGGGCGAGGCGGAATCGGGGCAGGGCCTCGCCATCCATTCGGCGTTCGGCAGCCATATCGCCTTGCTGGCCGAAGCGGGGGTGGAGGATGATGCGATCCGCGTCTCGCGCCTCGTGGCTTCGGTCGATTGCGGGCGGATCATCAATCCCGATATCGTCCGCCAGCAGATCGAAGGCGGTCTGGTCTGGGGCCTCGCCGCCGCGCTGGGAGGCGCGGTCAGCTATACGGCGGGCGTCGTCGACCAGCGCTCGCTCGCCGCGCTCAACCTGCCGAAGCTGGCCGACATACCGGACATCGTGGTGGAACTGGTGCCCAGCAAGGAAGTGCCCGGCGGCGTCGCCGAACTCGCCGTGCCGGTGGTGGCGCCCGCCATCGCCAATGCGATCGCCTCCGCCACCGGCAAGCGCCTGCGCGCGCTGCCTCTGGTGCTGGCATGAAGCCCGCCGGCCATCCCGACATCCCCGCGCCGAAGGTGGGCGTGCTGCTGATCAATCTCGGCACGCCGGATGCGGCCGAACCGAAGGCGGTGAAGCGCTATCTGAAGGAGTTTCTGTCCGATCGGCGCGTGGTGGAGCTGCCGCCCTTGCTGTGGCAGCCGATCCTGCGCGGGGTGGTGCTGACGACGCGGCCCGCCAAATCGGCGCATGCCTATCGACAGGTGTGGACCGAGCAGGGATCGCCGCTGGCCGCGATCACGCGCGCGCAGGCGGAGGCGCTGGCGCCGCGACTGGCGGGGCAGGGCGTCGTCGTCGATCATGCGATGCGCTATGGCCATCCGGCCATTGCCGATCGCATCGCCGCGATGAAGGCGGCGGGCTGCGAGCGCATCCTGCTTGCTCCGCTCTATCCGCAATATTCGGGGGCGACGACGGCGACGGCCAACGATGCGGCGTTCGCGGCACTCGCGAAGATGCGCTGGCAACCGGCGATCCGCACGCTGCCGCCTTATCATGACGCGCCCGCTTATATCGATGCGCTGGCGGACAGCATCCGCGCGCAGGTCGCCGCGCTGCCGTTCGAGGCCGATACGCTGGTGGCGAGCTTCCACGGCATGCCGCAGCGGACGCTGGACCTGGGCGATCCCTATCATTGCCATTGCCGCAAGACGGCGCGGCTGCTGGGCGAGGCGCTGGGCCGCGAACTGACTGTCACCTTCCAGTCGCGCTTCGGCAAGGCCAAATGGCTGGAGCCCGCGACCGACGTGGTGCTGGGCGAACTGGGGCGGACCGGCCGTCGCGTGGCGATTTTCGCGCCCGGATTTTCGGCGGATTGCGTGGAAACGCTGGAGGAACTGGCGATTCGCGGGCGCGAAAGCTTCGTCGAAGCGGGGGGCAAGGATTTCGCGTATGTTTCCTGCCTCAACGCCACGGACGGCGGAATGAAAATGATTGAATTTCTTGTCGTACAAGAGCTTGCGGGCTGGCTCCGGGCTTCTTAGGCTTACACACAATAAGCAGGCGAAGTTGGGAGATTCTTATGGCGCGGGTTGCGATCGTTACCGGTGGAACGCGTGGTATCGGTGAGGCGATCAGTCTGGCCCTCAAGGCGGAAGGCGTCACCGTCGCCGCCAATTATGCGGGCAATGATGAACGCGCCAAGGAGTTCAGCGACCGGACCGGCATCCCCGCCTTCAAGTGGGACGTGGCCGATCCGGAGGCCTGCGCCGCCGGCGTGGCCCAGGTGGAGGCTGCGCTTGGCCCCGTCGACATCGTCGTGAACAATGCCGGCATCACGCGCGACGCGACGATGCTGAAGCAGAGCTATGACGAGTGGAAGGCCGTGATCGACACCAATCTCGGCGGCTGCTTCAACATGGCGAAGGCCACGTTCAAGGGCATGAAGGATCGCGGCTGGGGCCGCTTCGTCAATATCGGCTCGATCAACGGCCAGGCGGGCCAGTATGGCCAGGTCAATTATGCCGCCGCCAAGTCCGGCATCCACGGCTTCACCAAGGCGCTGGCGCAGGAAGGCGCGCGCTTCGGTATCACCGTCAACGCGATCGCGCCCGGCTATATCGATACGGACATGGTCGCCGCCGTCCCCGCCGACGTGCTCGCCAAGATCGTCGCCAAGATCCCGGTCGGCCGTCTGGGCAAGGCGCATGAGATTGCGCGCGGCGTGACCTTCCTGTGCTCCGACGATGGCGGCTTCGTCACCGGATCGACGCTGTCGATCAACGGCGGCCAGCACATGTACTGATGGCCGGATCGGCCCCCCGTACGGTGATGGAGGGGCCGATCAAACGGTCGGTGATGATCGCCGGCCACGCGACGTCGGTGACGCTGGAACCGATCTTCTGGAATGCCTTGCGCGAGGCGGCGGCTGAGGATCAGCTGCCGCTGAGCGCGCTTGTCGCCCGCATCGATGCGGAGCGCGTGGGCGGCGAGGCCGCCGTCAATCTCGCCAGCGCGATCCGCGTCTGGCTGTTCCGGCGCGCGCTGCTTTAGCGCTGACGCATTCGGGCGCATCGCGCCCTCCGTCGTCCGTTCACACCCGGCAAGCCCTTGCCGCAGGCCGACTATTTCGGACGGTCCTCATTTTCGCATGTTGCACAGGCGAAACAGAGTTGACATTTATGCGAATGATTCGCATTAGCCTATTAAGCAATTAAGAATCAGTCGCAAATAAGGGGAAGAATCTTGCGTTCGCACCAGCACGCCCGGCCGGGATCGGCCTTCCTTGCGCTTTCCTGTGTCGGCCTGTTCGCCACGCCCACCGCGCTTCAGGCGCAGAAAACCCCCGAGGAAAAAGGGCAGGAACTGGAGGGCGTCACCGTCACCGACACCGCCGTTTCGGACGACGTGAAGGTCGGGAAACTGGAAAGCCCCAAATACACGCGCGATCTGCTGAACATTCCGCAGACGATCACCGTCATCGGCAACACCACGATCCGCCAGCAGAATCTGCTGTCGCTGCGCGACGCGCTGCAGACGATCCCCGGCATCACGTTCGGCGCGGGCGAAGGCGGCGGCGGCTATGGCGACAGTATCAACCTGCGCGGCCAGAGCGTGAACAACGACCTGCAGATCGATGGCGTGCGCGACAGCGCGCAATATACGCGCTCCGACACGTTCAATCTGGAACAGATCGAAGTCGTGAACGGCGCCAACTCCGTCTATGGCGGCGGTGGATCGATCAGCGGCACGATCAACCTCGTCACCAAGCGGCCGAAGGACGGCAATCTCACCGTCGTCCAGGGGGCGGTCGGTACGGACGATTATTTCCGCGGGACCGTCGACAGCAACATGAAGGTCAGCGACACGGTCGCGATCCGCCTCAACGCGATGGGCCATCGCAACGACATTCCCCGCCGCGACGTGGAATATATGCACCGCTGGGGCATCGCGCCGAGCATCACCGTCGGCCTCAACACGGCCACGCGCTTCACCGTCCTGTATTCGCATCAGGAAGACCACAACATCCCGGTCTATGGCGTGCCTTATTATGCCTCGCTCGGCGGCCTGCTGCCGGGCGCCAGCTACAGCGGCTATTATGGCTACAAGGATGTCGACAGGCAGAAGCAGCAGACCGACGTCGGCACCGTGATCATCGAGCATGATTTCACGGACAAGATTGCGCTGCGCAATCTGTCCCGCTGGCAGCGCGTCGAGGCGGATTCGATCGTCAATCCGCCGCAGGGCACCTACTGCCTCACCAGCGGCCTGACGACGGCGGGCGCGGCTTGCGCGGCGGGTCTGCAGCCGGGCATGTTCTATCCCTCGGGCCCGCGCGGCACCGCGCGCTACACCACGACGAAGAACCTGTTCACGCAGTTCGATCTGCGCGGCGTGTTCGAGACGTTCGGGCTGGAACATACCGCCAATCTCGGCGCGTCGATCGGCCGCGAAACCTATCATATCAGCAATGGCAACGTGCTACGCAATGCGGGGGGCGCCACGCCGAACCCCACGCTGCCGCCGATCAACATCGCCAATCCGAACCCGGTCTATGGCGGCCCGATCAATTACGTCCCGAGCGCGGCGTCGCAGGGCAAGCTCGTCACCAAGGCGATCTACCTGTTCGATGCGATCAAGCTGGTCGAGAAGCTCGAGCTGAACGGCGGCGTCCGCTATGAAGGCTTCGACAACACATTCCGCTCCGATACGGTCGTCGCCACGCCCGGCGCCACTTTCGGCCAAGTCACGCGCGGCGCGAACCAGAAGAGCGACGACGGGCTGTTCTCCTACCGTGTCGGCCTCGTGTACAAGCCGATCGCGAATGCCAGCCTGTATATCGCCTACGGTAATTCGAAGACGCCCGTTTCCTCCACCGTCCGCGCCGGCTGCGGCACGATCGCGGCGGGTGCGCCCAACGTCGATCCCTGCCAGGCCAAGCCGCAGACGGCGGTGAATTACGAGATCGGCGGCAAGATCGATCTGATGGACGCCAAGCTGCAGCTGACCGCCTCGGTCTTCCGCAACGAGCGCACCAACTTCTCCGTGCAGAGCTTCGATCCGGCCTTCCCGACGCTGCAGGTGAATGATGGCCGCAGCCGCGTGAACGGCATCTCGCTGGGCGCGTCGGGCAAGATCACGCCCAACTGGTCGATCTTCGCCAATTACACCTATCTCAATACGAAGATCCTCCAGAGCATCTCCGATCTCTGCCGCGATCGGCCGACCACCACGGGCTGCTCGATCGATGCGCAGGCCGGTGCCGTCATCAACCAGACGCCGAAGAATGCGGGCAGCCTGTTCACCACCTATACGCTGCCGTTCGGCCTGCAGGTGGGCTACGGCTTCACCTATCAGGGCGATTACAATCTGAACAATACGGGCGTCACCTATCGCTCGAAGGATTATCTGATCCATCGCGCGATGCTGTCCTACCCGATCGTCGGCGGGCTGACGGCGCAGGTGAACATCCAGAACTTCACCAACAAGAAATATTATTCCGGCATCCGCAACAATGGCTGGGCGGTGCCCGGCGAGGGGCGGCAGGCGATCCTGAGCCTGTTCTACAGCTTCTGACCTGAACTGACCTGGGGCTGGATGCGCCACGCGGCGCATCCGGCGGCAGCCCGCCGATCGCCCGCCCGACCTGCAGATCATTCGGCTCGGGAGGACGGGTGGGATGCGGGCGGCCGTGCCGGAATATGCATGGGCGCTTTTCGGCCGCATCCTTCAGCAAAGGCGTTTGTTTCTCGAAATTGGCGCTAATGCGATTGATTATCAGTAAGCGCGCCGCTAGGAGCGGCGCTGCGGGGAGAGTCGTTTTCCCCGGCATTCGATGGACGGGTGGGAATGATCCAGGCCGGCTATGTCCGCACTACCGAGCGCCGCTCCATGCGGACCGCGCCGGTCACGTCTCCTTCGCCCGAGCCCGAGGTTCTGGCGCGCGCCGGTGGCGGCTTCTGCGATCAGCAGCGGCGCCCGCGCTGGGAGGCGATGGGCCTGATCCTGGCGCTGCATATCGTCGGCTTCGTCCTGCTCGCTTATTTCGATGTGATCCAGATCGGCCACAAGGCGAAACCCCGGCTGACGGTGATCGAGATCCAGCCCGAGCCGATCGTTCCCGAATCCCCGCCCGCGCCGCCGCAGGCGAGCAAGACGCCGCCGCCGCCCGTGGAGCAGCCGATCGTGGCGCCGCCGCCGATCGTGCAGACGATCGCGCTTCCCTCGCCGGTCGCCACCACGCCGGTTGCGGTGGCGCCCCCGCCGCCGGTCGTTTCGGCCGCGCCGCCCTCGGCCGTGGTGTCGGAGGCTGCCGCGCCCGTCAGCGCGCCGGATGGATCGGCCAAGTCGCTCGGCAATCCCGCGCCCAAATATCCGATGGATGCCCGGCGCAACCGGTGGGAGGGGACGGTGCGCCTGCGCGTCGTCATCACGCCCGAGGGGCTGGTGAAGGACATTTCGGTCGCGCGCTCCAGCGGCTTCGACAGCCTCGATCAGGCCGCGTTGAAGACCGTCGGCAAATGGCGCTTCCTGCCCGGCAAGCAGGCCGGCGTCGCGGTGGAGGCGGTCGGCTTCCTCAGCATTCCCTTCCGCCTGACCTGAGTTTCCGCACATGATGATCGTTGTTCCCGGCGTCCTCGACGGCGCCGCGCTGGTCCGTTGCCGCACGCTTCTGGACGAGGGGCCGTGGATCGACGGCAATGCCACGTCGGGCCACCAGTCCGCGCTCGCCAAGCGCAACCGCCAGCTGCCCGAGGGCTCGCCCGCCGCGAACGAGATCGGTAACATGATCCTCGATGCGCTCGGCCGCAGCCCGCTCTTCATAGCCGCCGCCTTGCCCGCGCGCGTCTTCCCGCCGCTGATCAACGCCTATGGCGTGGGCGATACGTTCGCCACGCATGTCGACAATGCCGTCCGCATCCGTCGCGCCGACGATTTCCGCGTGCGCAGCGATCTGTCGGCCACCGTCTTCCTCAACGATCCGTCGGACTATGACGGCGGCGAGCTGACGGTGGAGGATAATTATGGCGCGCATTCGGTGAAGCTGCCGGCGGGCGACATGATCCTCTATCCCGCCTCCAGCCTGCACAGCGTGACGCCGATCACGCGCGGCGAGCGGCGCGCCTCCTTCTTCTGGATCCAGTCGATGATCCGCGACGATGCCGCGCGCACGACGTTGTTCGATCTCGACGGCGCGATCCAGACCGTCGCCGCCGATCGCGGCCATGGCGACGATGCGGTGATCCGCCTGACCGGCGTATATCATAATCTGCTGCGCCGCTGGGCGGAGGTCTGACCTCAGCATCCTCCCCTTGCAGGGGAGAAGGACTGTCGATTCTCGGGTGGCGAATCCCCTCCACTTCCGTAAAGGGCTCGGGGCATGACAGACATCACCATCCGCCGCGCCCTCCTTTCCGTTTCCGACAAGACCGGCCTCGCCGATCTGGGCAAGGCGCTCGCCGCCAGGGGGGTCGAGCTGGTCTCCACTGGCGGCACCGCGAAGGCGCTGCGCGAGGCGGGGCTGGAAGTGCGTGACGTCTCCGATCTCACCGGCTTTCCGGAGATGATGGACGGCCGCGTGAAGACGCTGCACCCGATGGTTCATGGCGGCCTGCTCGCGGTGCGCGACGATGCCGAGCATGCGAAGGCGATGGCCGATCACGGCATCGGCGCGATCGATCTGGTCGTCGTCAATCTCTACCCGTTCCAGCAGACCGTGGCCAAGGGTGCGGAGCGGGACGAAGTGATCGAGAATATCGATATCGGCGGCCCTTCGATGGTCCGTTCCGCCGCGAAGAACCATGCCTATGTCGCGATCGTCACCGATCCGGCGGATTACGCGCTGGTCGCCTCGGGCTCGACCACGATCGCCGATCGCAAGAGTCTCGCCGCCAAGGCCTTCGCCTCCACGGCCGCTTATGATGCGGCGATTTCGGGCTGGTTCGCGCAGGTCGATCAAGGCGAGGATTTCCCCGCTTCGCTCTCGATCCCGATGACCAAGAAGGCCGAGGTCCGCTACGGCGAGAATCCGCACCAGATGGGCGCGCTCTACGTGCCCGCCGGCGTGCGGACACAGGGCATTGCGGCGGCGGTACAGCTTCAGGGCAAGGAGCTGAGCTACAACAATTATAACGATGCCGATGCGGCGCTGGAGCTGGTGTCCGAGTTCCGCGACGGCCCGCCCACCGTCGTCATCGTGAAGCATGCCAATCCGTGCGGCGTCGCCACCGGCGCCACTCTGGTCGAGGCGTATGAGGCGGCGCTCGCCTGCGACAGCGTCTCGGCGTTCGGCGGCATCATCGCCGTGAACCGCCCGCTCGACGGCCCCACCGCCGAAGCGATTTCCGGCATCTTCACCGAAGTGGTCGCGGCGCCCGATGCGGAC
Source organism: Sphingomonas sp. AP4-R1 (assembly GCF_013113735.1). Taxonomy (NCBI): domain Bacteria; kingdom Pseudomonadati; phylum Pseudomonadota; class Alphaproteobacteria; order Sphingomonadales; family Sphingomonadaceae; genus Sphingomonas; species Sphingomonas sp. AP4-R1. The sequence continues at coordinate 156,550 of NZ_CP053346.1, read as the reverse complement.
GAGGCGGCCAAGGCCGTGTTCGCGAAGAAGAAGAATCTGCGCCTGCTGCTCACCGGTGACCTGCCCGATCCGGCGCGCAAGGAGAAGACGATCAAGTCGATCGCGGGCGGCTTCCTCGTCCAGTCGCGCGATTTCGGCATGGTGGCGAAGGCGGACCTGAAGGTCGTCACCCAGCGCGCGCCGACCGACGCCGAACTGGCCGACTGCCTGTTCGCCTGGACGGTGGCCAAGCATGTGAAGTCGAACGCGATCGTCTATGCCAAGGGCGGCTCCACGGCGGGCGTCGGCGCGGGCCAGATGAACCGCCTCGAAAGCGCGCGCATCGCCGCATGGAAGGCCAAGGACGCCGCCGACAAGGCCGGCTGGGCCGAGCCCCGCACGATCGGCTCGGCGGTCGCGTCGGACGCCTTCTTCCCGTTCGCGGATGGCCTGCTGGCGGCTGTGGAAGCCGGCGCCACGGCGGTGATCCAGCCGGGCGGATCGATCCGCGATGCCGAGGTGATCGAGGCGGCGGACGCGGCCGGCCTCGCGATGGTCTTCACCGGAATGCGCCACTTCCGCCATTGATCGGGGAGGGGGGCTTCGGCCCCTCTTCCCGTCACCCTGAACTCGTTTCAGGGTCCATGACCCGACCGTTGAGCCAGGCCGATCCGTCAGGTCATGGATGCTGAAACGAGTTCAGCATGACGGGCTGGAATAACGCACAGTCCGTTCTTTCAAACTAGCCGGATGTCGACCGGCTCCCGCTTACGGCTTCGCCTTCTCGTCGGCCTTGTCCTTGGGCGGGACGACCGTGTTGTTCTGCGCGGTGACGACGGCGGGCGGCGGGCCCTTGGCGATCGCGGCGGCGAGCGTCGCGGCCTGCGGGCATTCCGCCTTGCAGAGCGTGCGGACCTTGGCGAGATTGTCCTTCGCGCGCTCCACGGCGCCGCGCTCCACCATCGCCACGCCCTGGCCGGACAAAGCCGACACGTCATTGGGATCGATCGCCAGCGCCTCGCGATAGAAGCGCACGGCCTTGCCCGGCAGCGTCTGCGCCGTCGCCACGCGACCCATGGCGATATAGGCGCCGCGATTGCGCGGATCGATCGCGAGAGCCGTTTCCAGCATGTCCTGCGCCTGTTCCAGCTGGCCGGCCGCGCGCGCGGCATCGGCCCGCGTGACGAGCGCCACGCTGCGCGGATCGATCTGATCGTCCGGCTTCTGGCTTTCCACGCTCGACGAGACGGTGGCCAGCACGAAGGCCATCGCGACGGCGGCAGGCGAGAAACGCATCACATTCTCCCAGAAAGGGTGAGCCTTCACGGCTAACATGCCCGGATCAGGCTGGCGACGAAAAAGCCGTCCGTACCCTCGCATGCGGGCGTCAGCATAACGCCCGCGCCTGAAGGACGGCCTAACGGAAGCTGCTCCGGCGTCCAGCTCGGAGCGGCGCCGAGGAAGGCAGCGATGCGATCCGGGCCTTCATCCGGCAGCAGCGAGCAGACGGCGTAAACCAGGCGCCCGCCCGGCTTCACGAGCGTCGCGCCCAGCGCTAGCACATGCGCCTGCATCCCCGTCAGTCGCGCGAGCCGATCGGGCGTGAGCCGCCAGCGCGCCTCGGGATTGCGCCGCCACGTGCCGCTGCCCGAGCAAGGCGCGTCCACCAGCACCGCATCGGCCTGTCCCGCCAGGGGCCCGAGCGCGCGATCCTCATGGCCGGAATCCAGCAGCAATTCCTCGATCATCGAGGCGCCGGCGCGCTCCTTGCGCGGCGCGAGGCGGGAGAGGCGCGCGCGATCGACATCGCTCGCGATCAGGCGTCCTCGATTGGCCATCGCCGCCGCCAGCGCCAGCGTCTTGCCACCCGCGCCCGCGCAGAGATCCACCACCGTCTCGCCCGGCTGCGCGCGCACGGCCTCGGCCAGCACCTGGCTGCCCTCGTCCTGCACCTCGAACAGGCCCTCGTGCCACGCCTCCATCGCCTCGACGCGCGTGCCCTCGGGCAGGCGGAAGGCGTCGGGGGCGAGGTGGCCGGGCTCGGTCTCGGGCAGGCGCGCGAGCAACGTGGCGCGGTCGGTCTTCAGCCGGTTGGCGCGGAGATCGAGCGGCGCGCGCGCCAGCAGGGCCGGCAATTCTTCCGCGCCGATCACGGGCACGAGCTTGTCGGCCAGCCAGGCGGGGAGGGGCGCGGCGGGTGCGGCAGGTTCGTCCGGCGCGATCGGGGTGGGGCCGCGCGGCGATCCGTCGAACAAGAGCGCGAGATCGTCGCGCTCGCCCGCCAGCCCGATCATCGCCGCCCGGCCGCTGGCAGGGATTTCCCCCGCGCGCCGGATCGCGGCGAACACCCAATCGCGCACCGCGCGGCGGTCCTTCGAGCCGGCATAGCGGCGCGTCGCAAAATAGCGCGCGACGATCGTATCGGCGGCGGCGCCACCGGAGCGGGCGGCGGCGATCACCTCGTCGAGGATCTCGATCCCCGCCTGCACGCGCGCGGCGGGGTTCATACTTCTCCCCTCCCGCTTGCGGGAGGGGTCGGGGGTGGGCTTGCCACCTCAGCCGTCGAACACATCATGGCGCGGGTCATGCCCATCCGGCGCCGGGTCGGCAATGCCCTCGGCATTGCCTGAACGATGTGGGGCATCGTTCGCCCGGCGCTCCCCTCGCGCAAGCGGGAAGGGAGCGGAGGCCTATCCCATGCTCGGATAATTGGGGGCCTCGCGCGTGATCGAGACGTCGTGGACGTGGCTTTCGCGCAGGCCCGCATTGGTGATCCGCACGAAGCGGGCTTTCTCGCGCAGGTCCTTCAGCGTGGCGGAGCCGGTATAGCCCATCGCCGCCTTCACGCCGCCGACGAGCTGGTGGATCACATCCTTGGCCGGGCCCTTATACGCGACCTGACCCTCGATGCCTTCCGGCACGAGCTTCAGCTGATCCTTCACTTCGCCCTGGAAATAGCGATCGGCCGAGCCCCGGCCCATCGCGCCGACCGAGCCCATGCCGCGATAGCTCTTGAAGGCGCGGCCCTGATACAGGAACGTCTCGCCCGGCGCCTCGTCCGTGCCGGCGAGCAGGCTGCCCACCATCACGACCGATGCACCCGCCGCCAGCGCCTTGGCGAGATCGCCCGAGGTGCGCAGGCCGCCGTCCGCGATCACGGGAATGCCGGACTTCCACGCTTCCTCGGCGCTCTCCATCACGGCGGTGAGCTGCGGCACGCCGACGCCTGCCACGACGCGCGTGGTGCAGATCGATCCCGGCCCGATGCCCACCTTGATGCCATCCGCACCCGCATCGATCAGCGCGCGCGTCGCTTCGCCGGTGGCGACATTGCCCGCGATCACCTGCACCGAATTGGAGATGCGCTTCACGCGCTCCACGGCGCGCGCCACGTCGCGATTATGGCCGTGGGCGGTATCGATCACGATCAGGTCGCATTCGGCGTCGATCAAAGCCTCGGTGCGGGCGAAGCCCTTGTCGCCCACCGTGGTCGCCGCCGCGACGCGCAGGCGGCCGGAGCCGTCCTTGGTGGCGGAGGGATAGGTGACGGCCTTTTCGATATCCTTGACGGTGATCAGGCCGACGCAGCGATAGGCATCGTCCACCACCAGCAATTTCTCGATCCGGCGCTGGTGGAGCAGGCGGCGGGCCTCTTCCGAGTTGACGCCCGCATGGACGGTGGCGAGATTCTGGTGCGTCATCAGCTCGCGCACGGGCTGGTCCGGCCGCTCGGCGAAGCGCACGTCGCGATTGGTGACGATGCCGACGAGCTTGCCGTCCAGTTCCGTGACAGGGATGCCCGAGATGCGGTGGCGCTGCATCAGCGCCAGTACGTCGGCGAGCGTCTCGTTCGGATGGACGGTGATCGGGTTCACCACCATGCCCGCCTCGAAGCGCTTCACGGCGCGCACGGCGGCGGCCTGCTCGTCCACTTCGAGATTGCGGTGGAGCACGCCGAGGCCACCCAGCTGCGCCATGACGATCGCCATGTCGGCCTCGGTCACGGTGTCCATCGCCGCCGAGAGGACGGGGATGTTGAGCGCGATGTCGCGCGTCACGAAGGTGCGGGTGTCGGCGTCGGTCGGCAGGACATCGGATGCCCCCGGCCTCAGGAGGACGTCGTCGAAAGTGAGGCCAAGCTCGATCATGGGCAATGCGAATCCTGTCGGAGGATCAGAGGATTCGCGCCTCTATAGGCATGGCGCGCGTCAGTTTCCAGCACGGGCAGCGACGATTTGAGGTGACCGCATCACCCGGCCGGTCGTCCTGAGCATTTGGCCGAAACGTCTTCACTCGTGCCACGTCTCCGTTCGTGCTGAGCGCAGTCGAAGCACGGGCTTCACGCATCGCCTTCGCGGCACGTGCTTCGACAGGCTCAGCACGAACGGATCGGCGCGACGCAAATTGCGCCGCCTTACCGCCCCGCTCGTGCCAGCAGGCGCTTCGCCGCCTCCACGTGCAGCGTCTCGATCATCCGCCCGCGAAAGCGTTCGGCCCCGCCCGTCGCCGCCGCGATCAGCGCTTCGGCATCCTCGACCTCGGCCGCGTCGGGCGAGAAGAGGCGGTTGCAGGGCTCGATCTGGCTGGGGTGGATCAGGGTCTTGCCGTCGAAGCCGAGCATTCGGCCGTCGGTGCATTCGGCCGCGAACCCGTCCGCATCGTCCAGCCGGTTCCACACGCCGTCCAGCGCGACGATCCCGGCGGCGCGCGCCGCGAGGATGATCGTCTGCAGCGCCAGCGTCAGGCTCGCGCGCGGCGCGCCGGGCGGCAGGCGGAGGCTGGCGGCGAGATCGTTCGATCCCGCGATCAGCCCGGCCACGCCCTCCGTCCAGGCGATATGCGGCGCGTTCAGGACGGCGCCCGGCGTCTCGATCATCGCCAGCAACGGCTTGCCGAGCGCAGCCGCGAGCGCGCGGCAGGTGATCGCGTCCTCCGCCTTGGGCAGCACGACCAGATCCACCCCGGAAGCGTCCGCCAGCGCCGCCACGTCTGCATCGTGCCAGTCCGCGCCGGTGCCGTTGATCCGCACGGCCAGCAGTCCTGCGAAGCCGCCCTCCGCCGCGGCCGCGATGGCCGCACCCCGCGCATCCGCCTTGGCGTCCTCGGCCACCGCATCCTCCAGATCGAGGATCACGAGATCGGCCGGCACGGTGCGCGCCTTGGCGATCGCTCGCGCATTGGAGGCGGGGAGGAACAATGCAGAGCGAATGGCGGTGAGATCGATCATGGCACCTTCTTACGCAATGCCGGCGAAGGCCGCCAAGAGAAGGACAGAGCGCGCTGCCTGCGAGGGCGATCCATAATCAATCCAAAGGCAATCCAATCATTGCGAATCGGGGAGAAAGGCCGTAACTGCCGATTAACCATATGGCCTCGCGCTGCGAGGAAACCTGAGGGGGTAAGTCATGTCGCGTTTCGTATCCACCGCCGCTCTGGCGGCGCTCGCTGCCGCCTGCGCCACGCCGGCAGCTGCGACGATTTCGATCTTCTCCAGCAAGGCTGATTTCGTCGCCGCCAACGCGCCTCTCGCGGAGGAAACGTTCGACGGCGTCACCGTGAACCGCCAGATCGGGCAGGTCCCGTTCGATGTCGGTGGCTTCACGCTCCGCGTCGGCGCGAACAATGCGATTCCGACGACGATCGGCAGGGCGCTTCCCGGCGGCGGTCCGTATAATTTCGATCAGACCGATCCCTACCTGTTCGCCAATCTGGGCCGCAACGAGACGCTGATCTTCACGTTCGATACGCCGATCTTTGCGTTCGGCGCCGATTTCGACGGTCTCAACAATCAGTTCGATGGCGGATCCCGGACGAGCTTCTTCGTCGGCACCACGCAGGTCGCGTTGCCGATCGCGGCGGAAGACGGGCTGATCTCCTTCTTCGGTGTGCAATCGACCGAAGCCTTCACCAGCGTCACGTTCCGGGGGATCGTGCCGGCCAACAGCAGCACGTACGAATCCGTCGGGATCGACAATGTTCTGTTCGGCGGCGCTCCGGCGGCCGTGCCCGAGCCGGCGAGCTGGGCGATGTTCATCGGCGGCTTCGGTCTGATCGGCGGGGCACTGCGCCGCCGCCGGCCGGTCGGCGAGGCGCTCGCCTGACTTTGGGGAGCCCGATCCGGCCGGCCCTGCGGAAGAGGCGGCCGGTTCGGACGACCCTGACTCCATCCGTTTCAGTAGCGTTTTTTAGTGGGAGAAGCGTGTCATGAAGATATCCAAGATCGAGCGGTCCAAACTGGCCAATTCGGGCGATACCTATAAAGCGCTGTTGGCCAGCGATGCCGACTGGTTCGTTCGCACCGCCGACGACCTCCGCCAGCTCCGCACCGAGGACAAGGAGGGCGGGCTGGCCAAGCTGAGCGACGACGTGTTCGAGCGTTTCGTCGCCAGCTGCACGTTCGCGAATGGCGGGATCGCCGGCGGCAAGACCGCCATTCTCACCACGGAACTGGGACTGAAGTCGATTTTCGAGATCTTCAACCGGTTCGGCGCGGACGATGTCCTGATCCTGTCGTGGCAGGAGCGGGACTGCGATCCGAATACGCATCACTGCACCTGGGATTTCACGAGCTTCTGCTCGGATACCACGTGCAAGCCGATCATCGTCGCCGCCGATAGCTGAGGCGCCCGGCCCTCCTCCTCGTGCGGTGCGTGGGGAGGAGGGAGCGCGGTCGTCGCGGGATCCGCGCCGTTCCCGCGATACGGGAGGTGGCGCTTTTTGCGTGATGCCGCCAGCCGACCAGGCCGCCGACCGGCGCCTTCGTTCAGGCCGGGTGGCGCCGCATCCGCCAGTTGGAAAGATGCGCGGCCACGATCAGCAGGCTGCCCGCCATCGTCACGGGCGCTTCGCCCGGCGTGCGCTCATAGACGATCACCGCAATGGCCAGCAGCGCGAGGCCGGCGAGGCCCGCGATCAGCGGAAAGGCGCGGCGATGATGCCGATAGCCGATGCCCAGCGCGAACAGGGTGGTCGGCACCGCGAAGATCAACGCTGCGATATGGAAGGCGGTGGGCACCGGGATCACGCTCGCCAGCGCGGGCAAAGCCGCGATCAGCACCGGAAGCGCGACGCAATGGGCGAGGCAGGCCGCCGCCGCCGCGATCGCCATGCTTTCCACGAGGTCGGATCGTTTCGTCATCGTGGGCGCCAGATGGCATCTCGGTGCGAGGAATGCAATGATATAATGTATCATCAATATCGACCGACCGGCTCGGTTCGTCGCATTCCGGGTTTCGGCGGTCGTATCGATTCACGCGCTTCCTCCGTAGATACGGGGGTATGAGCAAGGCACGCGGCAAGCTGGTCTATCGTCACAGGCTGCCCACGCGGCTGTGGCATTGGCTGAATGCGCTGACGATTTTCATCCTGCTGATGAGCGGGCTGATGATCTTCAACGCGCATCCGCGCCTCTATTGGGGTGCTTACGGCGCGAATCGCGATCATGCCTGGCTGACGATTCGCGGCAATCAGGCGATCGGGCAGCTGACGATTGGATCGGTCGCCATCCCTACCACGGGGGTGCTGGGCCATTGGAAGGATCAGCAGGGCCGCATCCAGACGCGCGCCTTTCCCTATTGGGCGACGATCCCCTCGCGCTACAGCCTGGCCGGCGCGCGCCGCTGGCACCTGACGTTCGCCTGGCTGCTGATCGGCGGGGGCTGTGCGTTCGTGGTGGCGAGCCTGATCAACCGCCATTTCGTGCGCGATCTGCGGCCACGCCGGGAGGAACTGGCACCCCGCCACATCTGGCGGGACATCAAGGATCATGCGCGCCTGCGCTTCCCCACCGGCGAGGCGGCGACGCGCTACAATATCCTCCAGAAGGCGAGCTACATCTTCGTCATCTTCCTCGCGATCCCGCTGATGATCCTCACCGGGCTGACGATGGGGCCGGGCTTCGACACGACGATGCCGTGGCTGCTCGATCTGTTCGGCGGGCGGCAGTCGGCGCGCTCGATCCATTTCCTGTGCGCGATGGCGCTGGCCGCGTTCATTGGCGTCCATCTCGTGATGGTCGTGCTGGCAGGGCCGTATAACGAGGTGCGTTCGATGGTCACCGGCTGGTTCAGGCTGCGCGAGCGATGAACGGGAGGCTTACCCGGCGCGGGCTGATCGTGGGGGCGGGCGGGGCGCTGGTCGCGGGCTGCGACCGGATCGGCAAGAGCGCGGTCGCGAAGACGACGTTCAAGGGCGCCGAGGCGCTGACGATGAGCGCGCAGCGCCTCGTCACCGATCGCGCCGCGCTGGCGCCCGAATTCGGCGCGGGGGACATTTCGCCCATCTTCCGCTCGAACGGCAATGCCACGCCCGGCACGCCCGAATATGCGCGGCTGCTGGCGGGCAATTTCCGCGACTGGCGGCTGGAGGTGGGCGGCCTCGTCGATCGGCCGCTGATGCTGTCGCTCGACGATCTGTTCGCGATGCCGAAGCGCACGCAGACGACGCGCCACGATTGCGTCGAAGGCTGGAGCGCGATCGGGCGCTGGACGGGCGTGCCGCTGCGCTTCGTGCTGCAGCGCGCGGGGCTGCGTGCCTCGGCGCGCTACATCGTCTTCAGCTGCTACGACAGTTTCGGCGGCGCGCCTTATTATGAGAGCATCGATCTGGTGGATGCTCTCCATCCGCAGACGATCCTCGCCTGGGGCCTGAACGGCCATCGCCTGCCCGTGCCGAACGGCGCTCCGCTCCGGCTGCGGGTGGAACGCCAGCTCGGCTACAAACATGCCAAATTCCTGCGCTCGATCGAGGCGGTCGCCAGCCTCGATGGCATCGGCCATGGCGGCGGGGGCACGTGGGAGGATGTGGGCGATTACGCCTGGTATGCGGGGATCTGAACTCGACCCGCCACACCCATCCCTTTCATGCTGAGCTTGTCGAAGCATCGTCCTTCGTCTCGCGGTGCGAACAGGAAGGACCGCCCTTCGACAGGCTCAGGGCAAACGGAAGGATTTAGGAGAGCGCCCCCGCAATCGCGTCCTGCGATCGCGCCGCCAGCGTCTTGCGATCCAGCATGCGCGGATCAAGCGGGGGCAGGAAGCGCAGGGTGACGGGCACGGGCTCGGCGCGGTTCAGCATGCGCCTGGCCTCGTCGGCGAAGCTCATGCCGGGCGGCCACGCATAGCGCATCCGATCGGGCCCATAATCGATCGCGACCGGCTGGACGGGCTTTCCCGATTCCACCGCCGAGGCGAACAGCGCGGCGCGAAACGGACGCACGATACTGCCGTCACCTGTGCCACCTTCGGCAAACAGCATCACCGGTCGGCCTTCGCCCAGCGCGGTCACCACCGTATCGGCCTGCTCGCGGGTCGCGCCGCGCCGCTCGCGCGCGACGAACACGGTGCCGCCCAGCTTGGCCAGCTTGCCCACCAGCGGCCAATGGGCGATCTGGTCCTTGGCGATGAAGCGCACCGGGGCCGTCCCGCCGATAGCGAGGATGTCGAGCCAGGAGATATGGTTGGCGACGTAGAGCACGTCGCGCCCGGCGGGCTTGCCCTCGATCGTCACGCGCAGGCCGACGAGGTGGCCGATCACCCGCAGGAAGCGCGGCACCCACGCATTCTGCCGGCCGACCAGTCGCGCAATCGAGAATCCGATGAAGCAGACGGCAAGGATCAGCGCCGCCGCGAACAGGCGGAGATAGGCCCGGATCGTCATCGCCGCCGATCAGGACTGGCGGTCGAGCGGCACGCCGTAAAGTTCCATCCGGTGATCGACGAGGCGGAAGCCCAGCTTCTCGGCGATCTTGCGCTGCAGCATCTCGATATCGGCATCGATGAATTCGATCACGCGGCCGCTCTCGACATCGATCAGATGGTCGTGATGGCCATCGGCGGCCGCCTCATAGCGGGCGCGGCCGTCGCCGAATTCGTGCCGCTCCAGGATGCCGGCCTCTTCGAACAAGCGCACCGTGCGATAGACGGTCGCGATCGAAATGCCGGCGTCGATCGCGGCGGCGCGCTCGTGCAGCGCCTCCACATCAGGATGGTCTTCCGATTCGGAGAGAACGCGGGCGATCGTGCGGCGCTGGTCCGTGATCCGCAGACCTTTCTCGGCGCACAGCGCCTCGACATCGATCTTACGGTTCATGCGGCGATTCCAATAGCGTTCATGCGCGGCAATCTAGTGATCTTTGCCGCAGGACGGAAGGGGCGGGAAGCTTTTCAAAACGCGCCTTCCAGCGTCTGGCGGAACCCGCCCGCTAACCGACGAGGTTCGGATCGATGCCCAGCGGGCGGGCGAGCGTGATCGCATCGTGCACGCTGCGGTCGCGCCCGCGATAATAATCGCGCCGCCGCCCGATCTGGCCGAAGCCCGCCGCCGAATAGAGGGCGAGCGCCGGATTGCCGTCGCGCATCTCCAGCATCAGGCGCAGCGCGCCCCGGCCGCGCGCCTCGTCCGCCACCGCTTCCACCAGGGCACGGCCGATCCCGCGCATCCGCGCCTCGGGGCGGACGGCGAGCAGCAGCAATTCGGCCTCGTCGATCGTCTGGCGGGCGAGCGCGAAACCCTCCGGCAGCAATTCTCCCTCGGGCGTGGCGAGGATCAGCCAGACATCGCTCAGCGACAGGATGCCGAGCACCTGCCCGCGATTCCACGCCTCGCCAAAGGCCGGATCGAAGGCGGAATCCATGATCCGCATGACGGCCTCGATCTCGGCCGTGGAGCCGGGCGCGATGACGGGCGGCGTCATGCGGGCAGTTTAGCGTCCGGCGCGCGGCCGTAAATGGGGGTAGGCGGCAGATCGGCCAGCTCCGGCGAAAGCCGCACGGCGGCGCTGGCATCGGGCAGCATGTCCCGTGCTTCCCCCCAGCCCCGCGCCTCGACCAGAGCGGCCGCGCCGGGGCCGACCACGATCGTCTCGGAGAAGGCCGCAGCGGCATCGGCGGGCTTGAGGGACACGAGGTCCGACGTCGGGCGGATCGGGTTCGGAGCGAAGGACTGGACGAACAATTCGCCATGCCCGCCGGGGATCGCCACCGCGATCGTCTCTTCCGCCGCCGCCATCGCCGCCAGCAGCGCCAGCGACGAGAAGCCCGCGACCGGCACGCTCCAGCCCAGCCCGAAGGCGCGCGCGGCGGCAAGGCCCACGCGCACGCCGGTGAAGCTGCCGGGCCCGCAATCGACCAGCACGCGATCCGCGCGTCCGCCCGGCCCCAGCAGTTCGGAGATCATCGGCACGAGCCGCTCGGCATGGCCGCGCCCGACCACTTCATGCGCGCCTTCTACAACGGCGCCCTCCGCCAACAACGCCGCCGAACAGGCGGCGGTGGCGGTTTCGATAACGAGAATAGTCACGTCTCAGGCGTAGCGGGTCGCGTCCTCGAAATCGAGACGGGGCAGGCGATGGAAGATCGAGGCCGGATCGCCATGGCCGAGCGTGGAGATGAAATTGGTCTTCACCGGCGTGCCAGCGAAGAACAGCTCGTCCACCTTCGCGCGATCGAAGCCGGACATCGGCCCGGTATCAAACCCCAGAGCGCGCGCGGCGATGATGAAATAGGCGCCCTGCAGCGTCGAGTTACGGAAGGCCGATTCCTGGATCAGCGCCTCATTGCCGACGAACCACGCGCGCGCATCGGTATGCGGGAAGAGCGTCGGCAGCTTCTCGTAAAATTCCATGTCCATGCCGAGGATCGCCGTGACGGGCGCCTTCCGCACCTTGGGCGCATTCTGCGCGGAGCAGGCGGAGGCGAGCTTTTCCTTGGCCTCGTCGCTCGTGCACCAGACGATGCGGAGCGGCGACTGGTTGGCCGAGGTCGGCCCCCACTTCAGCAATTCGTAGATCTGGCGAAGCTCGTCCTGGGTGACCGGCTCGTCGGTGTAGCCGTTATAGGTGCGCGCGGTACGGAACACGCGGTCCAGCGCGGCATCTTCGAGCGGATCGATCATCGTCTTGTTTCCCCCAGCGTCACTTGATCCGGGCGCGGTTCAGGCCGCGCGCACGTCCGTCACTTCCGGCACATAATGCTTCAGCAACTGCTCGATGCCCTGCTTCAGCGTCGCGGTCGAGGAGGGGCAGCCCGAGCAGGCGCCCTGCATCGCCAGATAGACGACGCCGCGATCGAAACCGCGATAGACGATGTCGCCACCGTCGCGCGCCACCGCCGGGCGGATGCGCGTTTCGAGAAGGTCCTTGATCTGGGAGACGATGTCCGCATCGGCGGGATCGTCGGTCAGGATCTCGTCGTCGATCAGGATGTCGCCCGCGCTGCCGGGGCGGAACAGCGGGATCTGGCCGGAGAAATGATCGAGCAGCACGCCCAGCACGCGCGGCTTCAGCTCGCGCCACTCGACGCCTTCACCCGCCGTGACCGAGACGAAGTCGCGCCCGAAGAAGACGCTGGAAACGTCGCCGAGATCGAACAGGGCCTGCGCCAGCGGCGAGGCTTCGGCCGATTCCGGATCGGCGAAGTCGCGCGTGCCGGCTTCCATCACGGTGCGGCCCGGCAGGAATTTCACGGTGGCCGGATTCGGCGTCGGTTCGGTCTCGATCAGCATGGCCGCGATGTGGGCCGAAGCGGGCCGCCGATCAAGGGCGGGAAGGTTTCAGAGGGCCAAGCTGGGCTTGGGGCCGATATATCCCCGTGCCGTCATCCCCGCGAAGGCGGGGATCCACGGAGCTGGCCACGCGTCAGAAGAGCACGGCGCTCGACAAAAATGGATTCCCGCCTTCGCGGGAATGACGGGGGAGGTTACTTCGCCTTCCTCGGCGCCACCGCCAGCCGGCTGAACAGGATCGCGTTGCGCTTGGCCTGCCGCCCCATGCTGGACAGCGACGCCGTCTCGCCCTCGGCATGGCTGCCCGCGCCGGCAATGCCGGTGCCGACCAGCCCGTCCGTATAGGGCGCCGCGAACGCGATATCGCCGGCGCCGCGCTTCATCGGATCCAGCTCGGCCATCTTGGGAAGGCCCAGATCCGCATTCACGCCGTTGAGCTTGCCCAGCAGAGCGCGGCTGCCCGGCGTGGGCGGCATCGCCGGATAGCCTTCGCTGAACACGATCTCCGCCGAGGTGCCGGCCAGATGCTGCGCCACGATCGCGCGCATCCTGGACATGATCCGTTCGGCCTGTTCGTTGCTGAGCGCACGGATGTCGCCGGTCGCGATCGCCTGCGCGGCGATGATGTTGGGCTTGCCCCGCGCCGAGCCCGCGATCGTGTCGGTCGGCGTCGCGGTCACGTCCACGCCGCCCAGGATCAGGCCGAGATTGTAGGTGAGGTTCGGTTCACGCAGCTCGCGACGAAACGCGTCGACGATGCGGACCAGCTCGTAATTGGCGCCGAAGCCCGCGCCATCGGAGAAGACGCCGGAACTGTGGCCGCTCTTGGCGCTGGCCGAAAGCCGCCAGCTGATCGATCCGCGTCGGGCGATCGATCCGATCTCCTCGCCGCCCTCATTGGCCAGCCCCTCGAATTCGAAGGCGGTGTCGGCCCATTTGGCCTGCTCGATCATCGCCGCGCGCGCCTTGTGCTGCGGCTGGCCGACGCTTTCCTCGTCACCCGAGAGGATGATGTGGATGTCGGCCGCCTTCAGTGTGCCGGCATCCTTCATCGCGCGCAGCGCCGCGATCATCACGACGAGGCCGCCCTTCATGTCGTCCACGCCGGGGCCGGTGACGATGTCGCCCTTGCGCGTCATCGTCTGGAACGGGCTGTCCTTCTCGAACACCGTATCCATGTGGCCGATCAGCAGCATGTGCGATCCGCGGCCCGATCCCTTATGCTCGGCGATCAGATGGCCGGCGCGGCCGGTCACCTGCTCCATCGGCGTCCAGCTGACGGTGAAGCCCAGCGGCTCCAGCTCGGCGCGCATCAGATCGGCCATCGCCTTCACACCCGCGAAATTGCGGCTGCCGCTGTTCAGGTCGACCATCCTGCCCAGCAAAGCGATGTCACCCTCGGTATGGGCATCGACGCTGGCCACCATCTTCCGCTCTGGCGGCGACAGCGCCGCGAGCGCGGGAGTGGAGGAGAGGAGGGCGGCGAACAGGGGGAAAGCGAGATAGCGCATGCCCCAGTCTTAGAGGGCGATCGCTCCCGTTTGGAAGGGCGGATTTCCGCAGTGCAGCGAAGAGCGCACGCCGCCCTTGATAATCGGGCCGAAATGAACGATATGGGGCGCAGCGCCGATGCTTGCCCGATGGGGCGAAGCGTTCGTCCGGACAGCGTGAACTCCGCGCAAGGCTATTGCCGCGGTCGTGTCCGGCCACTGGGCGCAAGCCACAGGCTCCCCTTTCACGCGGGTCGTCTCTTAACGAACCCGCTTGCGGACCGCGTCGTCGACGTGGCCCCACGCGACTACGCGAAAGTTTTTCATGACCGATTTCACCTCCCTCGGCCTCGCCGCGCCGATTCTCGATGCGCTGGCCGCCAAGGGCTACACCAATCCCACCCCGATCCAGCAGAAGGCGATCCCGGTCGTCATCGAAGGTCGCGACCTGTGCGGCATCGCGCAGACCGGCACCGGCAAGACGGCCGCCTTCGCGCTGCCGTCGCTCCACCGCCTGTCCGCCAATCCGAAGCCGCGCCGCCCGAAGGCGTGCCGGATGCTCGTCCTCTCGCCGACGCGCGAACTGGCCAGCCAGATCGCCGACAGCTTCGAGCTGTACGGCAAGAATCTGAAGCTCTCGGTGGCGACGATCTTCGGCGGCGTGCCGATCCCGCGCCAGATCAAGCAACTCGCCACCGGCATCGACATCGTCGTCGCGACGCCCGGCCGCCTGCTCGATCTGATCGACCAGCATGCGCTGAGCCTGCGCGACGTCGAGATCCTCGTTCTCGACGAGGCGGACCAGATGCTGGACCTCGGCTTCATCCACGCGCTGAAGCGGATCCATCGCCTGCTGCCGACCAAGCGCCAGACCCTGTTCTTCTCGGCGACCATGCCGAAGACGATCGCCGATCTGGGCGACAGCTTCCTGACCGATCCGATCAAGGTCTCGGTCGCGCCGCCGTCGACGACCGCCGAGCGCGTCGAGCAGCGCGCGATCTTCGTCAATCAGGCGGAGAAGCAGGCGCTGCTGACGATGCGCCTGAAGAGCGATCCGATCGATCGCGCTCTGGTCTTCACGCGCACCAAGCATGGCGCGGATCGCGTGGTGAAGCATCTCGCGGCGGCCGGCATTTCGGCCAATGCGATCCACGGCAACAAGAGCCAGCCGCAGCGCGAGCGCGCGCTGGCCGAGTTCCGCTCGGGCCAGTCGCCGATCCTGGTGGCCACCGACATCGCCGCGCGCGGCATCGATGTGGGCGGCGTGAGCCACGTCTACAATTTCGAGCTGCCGAACGTGCCGGAGCAGTATGTGCACCGCATCGGCCGTACGGCGCGTGCGGGCGCGGACGGCGTGGCCATCTCGTTCATCGCCGATGACGAGAAGCCCTACATGCGCTCGATCGAGAAGCTCACCCGCGTGAAGCCGGCGATCGATGCGCTGCCGGAGAATTTCCTGCAGGAAATGGCGCGCCTGCCCAAGCCCAAGGCCGATGAGCGCCCGGCGCGTCCGCAGGGTCAGCGCCCGCAGGGCCAGGGCCAGCGCCGTCATGACGGCGAGCGTTCGGGCGGTGGCGAGCGTCCGGCAGGCGGCCCGCGCCGTCGTCGGCCCGGTGGCGGCGGTGGCGGTGCCCGCGTCGGCGCCCACAAGGGCGCGGTTCGCCGGACCGGCGATCGCTAAGCTGCAAGGCTGAGACAGACGAGGGCGGGATGCGAAAGCGTCCCGCCCTTTTTCTATGGCGAAGGGCGGATCCTGTCCGCCGCGATCGGGGGCGCCTTCCTCTCTGCGGCTGCGTGAAGAAGGATTTTGATCACGCAGAGGCGCGGAAGCGCGGAGAAGAAAGAAGGGTTTAAGATCGCAGCCTTTGGCTGCGGGGAGTTCTCGTCATCCCAGCGGAGGCTGGGAAGCCTCACCGCTAGGAGAGGGATGCCAGCGTGAGTGACGCCGCTAGGACGGATCGACATTCGGATAACTTAAAAGACTGAGCTGGTCATTATTCCAGACTGTCATGGTGAACTTGTTTCAACATCCATGACCTGACGGGTCTGCTTGGCTTAACGGTCAGGTCATGGACCCTGAAACGAGTTCAGGGTGACGCTTTCTCGAACGCCGTCGTTTCCCATCGCTGAATGTCGATCCGCGCTGGCGGAGTCGAACGGCAGGGATCAGGCCGAAACCGCCGACGCCTTCGGAGCAGGGCGCGCTGGCACCGTCTCCTCCACCCCATAGGCCTCCGGCCACGCCTTGCCCTCGGGCATGTGGAGCGTGCCGAACAGGCGGTCGACCACCGGGAGCATCGAGGCGAAGTTGCGGTCGATCGGGCCACTGCCGCCCTTCACGTGATGCCAGTGGTGGAAGCGGGGGGTCGACAGGATCGGCTCCAGCCAGCGCGGCGCCCAGCGGATGTTGGCGTGGATCAGGAAGCCCCAGATCGTGCCGCCGATCGCGAACAGGATGGCGGGCAGATTGCCTTCGCCGGCACCGCGCCCGGCCAGCCCGATCAGATAGATGGGCGCGAGGCCGCAGAGCCGCCCGAACACGATGTCGACGGGGTGGGCGCGGGTGTTGACCAGCCAGTCGAGCTGCTCGGGCCGGTGATGGAGCGCGTGGAAATGCCAGAGCGCGGGAATCTGGTGGCTCCAGCGATGGCCCCAGTAGAAGCCGATTTCGCCGACCACGAAGGTCGCCACCAGCTGCACCCAGAGCGGCAGCGCGTTCAGCCCGTCGAAATAGGCGGCCGGCAGCAGCCGATGCGCGGTCGCGGCCAGTGCGGCGACCGGGAAGCCCAGCAGAAAGGCCGGGATCAGGCTGTTGAAGAAGTAGAAGCCGAGATCGGCGAGCGTCCGCCTTGCGGTGCGGACGCTCGGCCGAAGCTCGAGAAAACGCTCGACGGGCACGAGGATCGCCGCGAGCAAGGCCAGCCAGAGGGTCAGTCGAAGCGTGTCGACGACCAGTCCGTGCAGGCTCATCGCGGCGATCCCCGTTCGGGCCGTCAGGCGGCGAGCGTCGCCACGGTCCGGCGACGGCGCATCGCGCCGCCGACCAGGCCGAAGCCGCCGATGAACATCGCCCAGGTCGCCGGCTCGGGCACCGCGGCGACATGCTCGGTCAGCGAGACGTCGTCGAGGAGCGAGAAGGGCGGCTGGCCGTCCGGCGTGCCCTTGGCGAGGAAGGCGAGGATCTGCGTCGAGCTGGTCGCGGTGAAGGTGGTCGACGCCTTCTGCCAGCCGGTGAAGCCATGATCGACGTTGGTGAGCGTGTCGGTCGTGTAGGACTGATAGTTGCTCGTGCTGGTGCCGAAATAGGCGGTCCAGTTGTCGGTCGTGGTGCCGCTGTAGCCGTGCTGCTGCGCGCCGGCCCAGTTGAACGTCAGGTCGTACTGCTGGCCGGCGGTGAGGCCGGTGATGACCTGATAGATCAGAGCGGTCTGGAACGCGCCGTCGGCCGCCAGATAATTGCCGCCCGAACCGCCGATCGAGGCGCTGTTGGTGAAGCCGTTCGACGCCGCGTTGCTGGCATCGCTATACTTGCCCCAGAAGTAGAGCGAGTTGCCGCCATTGTTCTTGATGCCGCCGGCCGTGGTGCCGTCATTGCCCTTCACGATGAAATTGTAGCCCGTGTAGGAACCGTCGGTCGTGTTGACCCAGTTGCTGACATATTGAACGCTGTTGTCCGAGTTGGACATCTGCTGCGAGCCGGTCGCGGTCGTCGAAGAGAAATCGCCATTCTTAACGAATTGGGTAGCCAGAGCGGGCGACGCGAGCGTCGCGGCTAAAGCAATAATCGCAGTACCGATATAATTACGCACGTCTTTACTCCCTAAGGCCACCCCTTGCTGCGGAGCCCTTTGCCGTATCGCCGGGCACTTAACAATATGTTGTTACCTTCTTTAACGAAGCAAAGAGGGTTGACGGTGGTGGCAGAGTAAAGACTGCGATTTTTACATTGTTTTACTATTAAGCATTAATTTCGGATCAACCACGATTCTGTCTGGTTTTGTGCCAGATAACGAAACCGATCCCGATCGCGAGCGCCGCGACCACCACCGCGTCGGCGCCGTGCAGGATCTTCCCGAGCCGGGGATCGGTATGCCAGGCCGCACCCAGCTTCATGCCGACCCAGGCGAGGCCGAAGCACCAGGGCCAGCTGCCGACGAACGTATAAAGGTGGAATTTCAGGAGCGGCATGCGCGCGACGCCCGCCGGGAAGGCGATGAACGAGCGGACGAAGGGGAGCAGGCGGCAGATCAGCACGGTGGCGCTGCCCCAGCGCGCGAAGAAGCGCTCGGCCAGGGCCAGATCGTGCATGTTGAGCAGCACATATTTGCCGTAGCGCTCCACGAACGGACGCCCGCCATGCTTGCCCACCTCATAAGCGAGGATCGAGCCGACATTGCAGCCGATCGCCCCCGCCGTCGCCACCCAGATCAGGCTGAAGCGCCCGGTGGAGACGAGATAGCCGGCGAAGGGCATGATGATCTCGGACGGCAGCGGAATGCACGCGCTCTCGATCGCCATCAGCCCGACGACGCCGAGATAGCCACCCGCCGAGATCACCATGATGATCCAGGCGGCGACGGGGGCGAGGATCTTTTCTACGATACCCAAGGCAGGGAAGCTCCTTCGCGGAAGGGGTTGAGGATGCGGAGACCGTCGATGATCCGGCCGTCCTGCATGTCTTCGGAGTAGAGGATGTTACAGCCGAGCGCCTGCGCCGCGGCCACGATCAGGCTGTCCCAGATCGAATAGCCGGTGCGGGACGTCACGGCGAGGGCCGTATCGAAGAGAGCGAGCGTGGTTTCCTGAACCGGAAAGCGCCGGTAGCCGGCGAGAACCTTCTCCGCAGCGTCCAGCGAGAGGCCGAAACCTCCTTTCGGGTGCGTCGCCTGATTCAGAAATTCCTGGAAGACCTGTACCGAGAGCGCGCACGAGGTCTGGAAGACGAGCGAGCGTGCGATGCGTCCTTTTTCGACGTCGGCGGGGTTTTGGCTGATCGCATAAAGCAGGACGTTGGTGTCCAGAAACCAGCGATCAGTCACGCGAGGCTTCAGCGGCGTCTCGCCTGGCGCGATCGCGATCGTAAAGTTCCTCTCGTGGCAGGCGTGCGCCGGCATCGACGCCGATACCGTCCCGATCGAATTGCTCGAACAATTCCCGCTGCTCGCGCGCCAGTCGCTCGAACTCCGTTTCCTGTGCGCCAACCTTGTTCAGGAATTCGCGCACGAGCGCCGACAGCGAGGTGTCCATCTCGGCCGCGCGCAGGCGCGCGCGGCGATAGGTTTCGTCGTCCAGTGATACTGTGACGTTCTTCATGATCTCACAGTATCATCGGGCCCGGACGGTGGAAAGGCTCGCGCACATCCGCCATGCCCCGGCGAACGCCGAGGGCCAGGGTCGCCGGGCAATGCGCCTGCCGCACTGGGCTCCTGCTTTCGCACGAGCCCAGTGGCCTTTTACAGCACGTATTTCGACAGATCGGTGTCGCGCGCCACTTCCGCCAATTGGCCTTCGACATAGGCCGCATCGACCGTAATCGTCGTGCCCTGACGATCCTCGGCGTCGAAGCTGACGTCCTCGAGCAGCTTTTCCATCACCGTCTGCAGCCGGCGGGCGCCGATATTCTCGATCTGGTCGTTCACCTGCGCCGCGATCTTCGCGATGGCGGCGATGCCGTCTTCGGTGAAGGCGATCTCGACCCCCTCGGTGCCGATCAGCGCGCGATATTGCTCGGTGAGCGAAGCGCGCGTGTCGGACAGGATGCGGACGAAGTCCGCCTCGGTCAGCGCCTTCAGCTCGACGCGGATCGGCAGGCGGCCCTGAAGCTCCGGCAGCAGATCGCTCGGCTTGGAGACGTGGAACGCGCCCGAGGCGATGAAGAGGACATGATCGGTCTTCATCGGGCCATATTTGGTGGCGACGGTGGTGCCCTCGATCAACGGCAGCAGATCGCGCTGCACGCCCTCGCGGCTGACGGAACCGCCGCGCACGTCCGACACGGCGATCTTGTCGATCTCGTCGAGGAAGACGATGCCGTTGGCCTCGGCATCGGCCAGCGCCTGACGGCTCACCTCGTCCTGATCCAGCCGGCGATCGGCCTCCTCGTCGACCAGCTTGGTCCAGGCCGCGCGGACGGGAAGCTTGCGCTTCTTCATCTTGGCGCCGCCCAGCTTGCCCATGATGTCGCCCAGATTGATCATGCTCATCTGGCCCGGCATGCCCGGCACCTCGAACTGCGCGCCGCCCGCATCCTCCAGCTCGATCTCGATTTCGCTCGTGTCGAGATGGCCATCGGTGAAGCGCTGGCGAAAGGCGGTGCGCGTGGCCTCCGACGCATCCTTGCCGACGAGCGCATCCAGCAGGCGCGCCATCGCGGCTTCCTCGGCCTTGTCTTTCACGGCGGCGCGGCGGCGCTCCTTCTCCAGCCGGATCGCTTCCTCGACGAGATCGCGCGCGATTTGCTCCACGTCGCGACCGACATAGCCGACCTCGGTGAATTTGGTGGCCTCCACCTTCACGAAGGGCGCGTCGGCGAGGCGGGCGAGGCGGCGGCTGATCTCGGTCTTGCCGCAGCCGGTGGGCCCGATCATCAGGATGTTCTTGGGGCTGACCTCGTCGCGCAGATCCTCGGGCAATCTTTGCCGACGCCAACGATTCCGGAGCGCGACCGCGACCGCACGCTTCGCATCAGTCTGGCCGACGATGTGCGCGTCCAGCGCGGCGACGATGGCTTTGGGGGTGAGGGACTGGTTCATCTGCTTCTCTTCTCCCCTCCCGCTTGCGGGAGGGGTCGGGGGGTGGGCTCGCCGACGGCGAAGGTCTTGGTCTGGCGGTGAGCGCGGATGCCCAGCTCCAACCCCTCCCGCAGGCGGGAGGGGAGGCGTTCACTCTTCCGGTCTGTCTTCCTCGATCGTCTCGAGCGTGAGATTGCCGTTGGTGAAGACGCAGAGATCCGCAGCGATCGCCATCGCCTTGCGGCAGATCGTCTCGGGATCGCTCTCATACTCCACCAGCGCGCGCGCGGCGGAGAGCGCGTAATTGCCGCCCGAGCCGATCGCGGCGATGCCGTTCTCCGGCTCCAGCACGTCGCCATTGCCGGTGAGGATCAACGTCACGTCCTTGTCGGCGACGATCATCAGCGCTTCGAGATTGCGGAGATATTTGTCGGTGCGCCAGTCCTTGGCGAGCTCGACCGCCGCGCGCAGGAGCGCGCCGCGATATTGCTCCAGCTTGCGCTCCAGCCGCTCGAAGAGGGTGAAGGCGTCGGCCGTGGCGCCGGCGAAGCCTGCGATCACATGGCCGCCTTCGCCGAGGCGGCGCACCTTGCGGGCGTTCGGCTTCATCACCGTATTGCCCATCGAGACCTGGCCGTCGCCGGCCACCACCACCTTGCCGTTCCTGCGCACGGAGAGGATCGTCGTGCCGTGCCAGCCTATCTTGTCTTCGCTCATGTCCGTTCCGGTTCGTTGCGGAGCGGATATGGTGGCGGGGCGAGGGGGCTGCAACTTGGAAGGCGCGCGAGGGGCGAAAGTCACACGAAAGTCTCGCATCCACACGCCCGCGCGCATCGTGCGCTCACGCCAGCGCACGTGATGGAGGATCAGCGCGTGCCTTTCGCTTTCCCCCATTCGCGGGCGACGGTGTAGCCGAGATAGCCCGTGCCGAAGAGTGCGTAGAGCGGCTCCGGGATCGCGCCGAAATAGGCGCGCATGCCGGTGGCGATCGCCTGCGCGGCGGCAGGGCGGACGGCCGCGAGCAGACCCACGGGTATGGCGGCGAGCAGCAGCACGTACATCACGTAGAGGAAGGTCGGCCGTGCGCGGCGGGTGAAGGGATCCGGATCGGCTTCGGGATTGTCGGCGGCGGGGGTGTGGCTGGTCATCGGGCGGCTCCGGTTCCGGGAGTCGAGGGTGATAACCTATATGGTTTGTTGTAGGACAGGGTTTGGTTGGTCTTGCAACAACCTCCTCTCTCCGCGTTCTCCGCGCCTCCGCGCGAGCAATTCTCACGCGGAGAACGCGGAGATCGCGGGTTAAGAGAGGGGCTCTCCGGGCCGGGGCAGGAACCCCTGCTGCCACCCGCGCGTCCACCGGAGATGACTCGTCTCTTTCATGTTTCCGATCTGCATTTCGGCCGCGAGGATGCGGCGGCCGTCGCGCGCTTCGCCGAGATCGTGCGCGCCGAGCGCCCCGATGCTGTGATCTGCACGGGCGATCTGACGATGCGCGCGCGCTCGCACGAATTCGCGGCCGCGACCGAATGGCTGAAATCGCTCGGCGTGCCGGTGACGGTGGAGCCCGGCAATCACGATCTGCCCTATTTCAATCCGGTGCAGCGGCTGCTGGACCCCTATAAGCGCTACGCGCGCGTGGCGGCGGCGATCGATCGGCCGATCGATCTGCCGGGCGTGGCGATCGTGCCGCTGAAGACCACGGCGCGCATCCAGCCGCGCCGGCTTTCGTGGGGGCGCGTGTCGCGCACCGGCCTGATCCGCGCGCTGGCCTTGCTGGCGGAGAAACCGAAAGGCGTGCTGGCACTGGTGACCTGCCACCACCCGCTGGTGAACACCGGCTTCGAAGGCCATGGCGATACGCTGGGCGGCGAAAGCGCGCTGGCGCTGTTGGCCGCCGCCGGCGCGGATGCGGTGCTGTCGGGCCATGTCCATGACGCGTTCGATGTCGCGCGCGACGTGGGCGAGCGCACGGTGCGGCTGATCGGAGCGGGCACGCTGTCCGAACGGACGCGCACGACGGCGGCGTCGTTCAACGAGATGCGGGTGAAAAAGGGGCGGCTGGAGGTGACGGCGCGCGAGGTGCGGTAAGGCTCAGCCGCCCGTCTCGTCCTTGTACTTCAGCTCCAGATAGCGCCCTTGCGTGGCCAGCTTGTGGAGATCGCCCGCGGCCAGATCCTCGCTCATGCGCGCCAGTTCCTCGTCGACGGCGCTGAGGCCCTGGATCAGCTGGACGTCGGGACCGATGCCGTTGCGCGCCTTGCGGAGCGACAAGGGCACGCGTGCATAGCCCTGGATCAGCTCGGGCAGTTCTTCGGCCAGCAGTTTGCGGATGCCGGCGGCGGCGGGCTCGTTCGGATCGAGGCTGGCGAGCTGGGGCGTGAGAACCTCCAGCTTCACGCCGATGCCGTCGATCAGGCGCGCGGCGGGCGGGGGCAGCAGCGGGCGCTGCGCCTGCAGCCAGGTCTCGGTGCGCGGCGCGAGGCGGGCGAGATCGCTCTGCACCAGGCGCTCGGGCGTCTCGACGATGCTGCGCGAGGAAAACAGGATGATCGACCAGGCCGCCACCAGCGCCACCAGAGCGCCGGTGAAGCCGGTGATTCCGATCGGCCCGATCGCCATCGCCCAGACGATCGCGGCGAGGAAAACGGCAAAGGTGGCG
Source organism: Sphingomonas sp. AP4-R1 (assembly GCF_013113735.1). Classification (NCBI taxonomy): domain Bacteria; kingdom Pseudomonadati; phylum Pseudomonadota; class Alphaproteobacteria; order Sphingomonadales; family Sphingomonadaceae; genus Sphingomonas; species Sphingomonas sp. AP4-R1. The sequence continues at coordinate 133,191 of NZ_CP053346.1, read as the reverse complement.
ACGGCGAGGCGGCGCGCCGTGCGAAACGCGGCGGCGTTGCGCTTGCGGCGCTCGCGCCGGGCCTGCTCCCGGCCTTCGTCGGAGACGCGGCGCAGCAGCGCCTCGGCATCGGCCACCACGCGTTGGGGATCGGGCATGTGTGCTTTCGTTCCTGCCTTCAGCCGACGGGCTTGAAGGGATCTTCGGGCGTGGCACCCGCACTCGTCAAGCGCGCCTGCGCGGCACCCTCGGCGCGCGCGATATAGCCGCGCGATTTCTCGACCTCGCTGGTCAGGCTGGTCACCGTCGTCTTCATCGAATCGAGCGCCTCCAGCTTGAAGCGATCGATCGAATCCATCGTGTCGTAGATATTCTGGAAGGCACGCTGCAGCGTCTCGAGAGGAATGGTGGAGGCGGCGGCCTGCTTGTGGATCTCGCCGGTCTGGCTGCGGAGCAGTTCGCCGGTGGAATCGATGATGTTGGCGGTGGTGGTGTTCAGCTGCGTGATCTGCTGGAGGACGAGCTTCTGGTTGGTCAAGGCCTGCGCCACCGTGACGGCGGTGCGAAGCGCCGAGACGGTGGTGGTGGACGCCCGATCGACGCCCTTCACCAGCTCGACATTGTTCTTCTTGACCAGATCGAGCGCGAGATAGCCCTGCACCGTCACCGCCATCTGGGTCAGCAGATCCTGCGCGCGCTGGCGCACGTAGAAGAGCGCGCTCTCGCGGATCGCCTTGGCCTTGGCAGGATCGGTCGCCTCCAGATCGAGCGCCTTGCCCTCGAGCTTTTCGTCCAGCGCCTTGGCGACATGGATCATCTGCTCCAGCCGCTGCATCGCGGCCCACATGTTCTGCCGCTCCACATCGATCGCGGCATTGTCCTTGATCAGCTCGTCCTTGCCCGAGGCGAGGCTGGCGAGGATCGAGGAGATGTGGCCCTGCGCGGACTTGTAGCTGTCGAAATAATTGCGGAGCTTGCCGCCGAACGGGATCACACCGAACAATTTGCGCGGGGCGAGCAGATTGCCCTTCTTGCCCGGATCCAGATCCTCGATCGTGCGGCGCAGCTCGGCCAGATCGGCGCCGACGCCGCTTTCGCCATCCATCGCGCGGACGGGGCGATCGAGGAAGCGGTTGGACTGGCCCGCCGCCTCGGCGATCTCGCGCCGGCCCATATTGGTGATCTGATCCACCTTCTTGCCGAATTCGGGCGAATTGGCGTCGAGCGCGGCCAGCTCCTCCACGAAGCCCTCGGCCTTCGCATCGAGCTGCGTCTTCTGCTCGTCCTGCAGCGGCACGAGCCCGGCCGCCTTGGCGGGCGCGATCGCCTGCACGGGCGTGGGAGGAGTCAGCACCAGATCCGTCTCGGTCTCGGTCGCTGTAGTGGCCATGCGCGAAAGCTCCGTTCGTTCGTCCCGCAAAATGGACGTTCGCGCTGTATGGTGCAAGTGCAACACTTCCGATGAGGACTGCGGATGTCGCTGGCCGGCGATCCTTATGCGATCTTCACGGGGCGGGACCGCATTCGCTCTCGTTTCCTTATGCCGGGTCCGCCTAATTCCCGCTCCGCCCGATGTGGCTGGAGTTTCGACATCCTTCCCTTCCTGAAGCGCGCTGCGCCGTGCGACCCCCGCCTGATCCGGGCGCGCCGACCGATGCGCGCAACCGATGATCGGCGGATGCTGCGACGGGGCCGCGCTTATGGCTCGCTGGAGCGGGCGCGCCTGCGGATCTGGCTGTCCGAACTGTGGTGCGCGCTGGGCGCGGCCGCGTTGCTGATCTTCACGGTTGCGGTGCTGGTGTTCGCTGCGCGCCACTGATCGGCGCGCCGCCTGATTGCGAGCTGTTCGCACCGGCATGCGAGCGCATCGACATCATATGTCAGCGAAGAATTTTCGCCGTGCAGGTGTGAGAAAGCACGGTGGGTTTCTCGGGCCAGAAGGCTCCCATCACATCAGGGAGCAACGACATGCGTATCTTCGGTCTGGCGATGGAAATGGCGATCTTCGGCGGCGTGGCGATCGAGGCTGCGCTGCTGTTCATGAACATCATGGTGCCGGGCGCCTGACGACCGCGATAACGTCCTCGCGAAATTCGGATTATTTCAGCGCTGAGGCATGCCGGCAAGGTCGCTATGGTGGAGGCTGCCGCAGACAATGGGAGCCACGGCATGAAGACGATGATGGTTACGGGCACGGCACTGGCGGCATTGCTGGCGCCCATGCTGTCTGGCGCGCCCGCTCTGGCGCAGCGGGGGCCGATGGGGCCGGTGACGCATGACGCCTATGTGGCGATGCAGAAGCAGCGGTTCGATATGATGGACGCCGACCATGACGGCGTCGTCACCAAGGAAGAACTGACCGCGCAGCTGACGGCGCGGATGGGCGAGGCACCCCCGGCCGAGCGCGTCGATGCGTTGTTCAAGACGATGGACACGGACGGCGACGGCAAGGCGACGGCGGCGGAAGTGGCGGCCAGCGCGGAATCGCGGTTCGCGGCGATGGACACCAATCATGACGGGACGCTGAGCGAGGACGAATTCCGCGCGGGCATGGCGCAGATGGGCATGGGCGGCCGGCGGCGGTAAGTCGATCGCCGGGCGCATCGCCTGCAACGGGATTGAAGTGGCGTCATTGCGAGCGCAGCGAAGCCTGAGCCCGCAATGACGCTTTTTGGGGAAGATGATCTTTTTTAGCCTGCGGCGGAACGCGCGATCAGTCCCGCCGCCACGGCAAGCGCAGCGGGCGTGAAGGCCCAGACGAGCCGGCGGCTGCGCCGTATTTCCGGTTCGGCCAGCGCCAGCACCATGGCGATCAGGGCGGCGAGGGCGGTCCACAGGTGGTAGCGGAGTTCGCTCGCCACGCTGAACACCAGATAGCCCATTCCATAGAGGAAGCCGGAAAGCGCGATCGGCAGGATCAGGCGCGAGGACGGCAGGCCGGCGCTCGCGATGGTCATGCCGAGCGCGAGGGCGATCCAGACGATCGGCCAGCCGAGCGGGGTATGCGCGAGCGCCAGAGCGAGGGCGTCCAGCGCGCGCGTCGCGGCGTTCGGCGTGATGTGGAAGCCCCAGTCGTTGGGCGCCGTCTCATGCGGTATGGGGCGCTCGATCGTATCGGGCAGCGGCAGGATCCGCGTGTTGATCGCGAAATGGGTCAGCCGATGTTCGGCCCAGGCGAGCGGGTGGGCGAGGATCGCGCGTGCCAGCGTGGGATAAGGGCGGACGATCCTGTCATCGACCTTCTCGCCCCATGCCGAGAAGCCGAGCGGGCATTCGGGATCGACCCAGTCCGAATAGCTGTCCCATTTGTCCGGCCGGTAGCAACGGTGATTGATCGCGATCGCATCCGGCATGGCGAGCGCCGCCGGAAAGACGTTGCCGCCGCCATGCTCGGTGATCCCGGCCAGATCGAAGATGACGAGCGACAGCTCGACATCGCTCTTCTCCGCACCGATCAGACGATTGGCGAGCGGCATCGCGGCGAGCAGCAGCACGGCGCCGACGAGGGTGGAGAGGAGGAGGCGTGGCCAGCTCGCCCGCCACGCCTGCGGCAGGAGCGCGATCAGCAAAGGCAGGCAGGCGGCGAAGGCATTGAAGCGCAGCGTGGCGGCGAAGAACAGGAACGCCGCCGCGACGATCGCGCCCGCCCCGCCGCCCCGATCCTGTCGCCACGCGAGCAGGCCGGTGGCGACGAGCAGGGCGCCCGCCATCAGGCAATCCTTGAGGATCATGCCCGTCAGCGCGAGCCCGAACGGCCACAGCCCGCAGGCGAGCAGGGCCCAGCCGAGGTGCGGTCGCCCGCGCGCCCGTATCGCGCCGGCCAGAAGCAGGAAGCCGCCCCAGTAGAGCGACAACTGCAGCACCAGCATCGGCATCGGGCCGGGGTGGAGCGGGATCAGCTGGCGCCACACCCACTGCATCATCGGCGGATGCCAATCGTCGATCTCGCCCGAAATCGCCTCGCCATATTGGCGCACCGGATCCCACGTCATCAGGCCGGGCCAGTAAGCGCAGGCGGTGAGGGCCGCGAACGCGAGCGCGGCGAGCGGCAGGGCGAGCGTGCCCGCCTTGCCATGAATTTTCGGGACTTCCCGGCCGATGGTCATGCGCCGGCCTCCGACAGGCGACGCGGCAGGTCAAGGGGAGGGTGGTGCGCGATCAGCTCCGGTCGAGGCCGGGGTAGATTTTGCCCGAGAGCAGGCCTGCCAGATGCGCGGCATTGCGTGCGAGCATCTTGGTGGTCTGGTCGATCTTGCTCGGGGTTTCTTTCAGGTCGACATAATCGACGTCGCCCATCGCCTCGCCCACCCAATAGGTGACGGCGGCGGCGGGCAAGGTGTAGCCGACATCGTTCAGCGCCTGGAACAGCTCGGCGGAGACGTGGTGCGCGCCATCCTCATTGCCGACGACGGCGACGACGGCGACCTTGCCGTAGGCCGGGGTGCGGCCCTTGTCGTCCACCTCGGAGAAGAAGACGTCCATCCGCTCCAGCACGCGCTTCGAGACGCTCGATGGCTGGCCCATCCAGATCGGCGTGCCGAGGATGAGGATGTCAGCCGCGAGGATGCGCGTGCGAAGCGCCGGCCAGGCATCGCCCGCGCCCTCGTCCGAGCTGACGCCGGGCTTGATGTCGTGATCGGCCAATCGGATCGTCTCGACCGTCTCCACGCCCTCCGCCTTCAACGCCGCCGCAATCTCTCCGATCAGGCGGTCGGTGGACGAAGGCTTGCCGTTCGAGGGCTTGAGCGTGGCGTTGAGAGCGATGGCGGTGAGCGGCATGGGGCGGATCTCCGGGGGGAGGTCCGTCAGCGGATGGGCTGCGGCGTTGGTTCCGCGCGGTGCCGGCCTCAGCCGAAGCGGACGGAGACCCGCCGGCGACGGCGCATCGCTCCGCCGATCAGGCCGAAGCCGCCGATGAACATCGCCCAGGTCGCGGGTTCGGGGGCTGCCGGCAAATCCGCGCTGACCGTGCCTGGGCCGTCGATCGTGAACGTGAAGGTGCCGGAATCCGAATTCTCGAAACCCGTCATCACGACCACGTAAGCGATGCCGGCCGACAGCAGATGCGTAAAGCCGGCCTGCGTCAGATTGCCTGCCACCAGATCGTCATTGGTGAGGAGCGCGTTCGTCAGCGCGTTCGCGGGATCGAAGCTGAACTGATACAGCGTGAGCACCGGATCGAAGTCTGGCGTGGTGGACGTCATCATGAAATCATAGTCGCCGGGCGCGCTCACCGAAAAGGAGAGGCTGGCGTAGCGAACGGCCGTGCCGACTCTGGACAATTGGGTGGGCGGACCAAAATCGGACAATGGGCGATGATAGGTAGCGCCCGAACTCGTGTCGCCATCCACGGTGAAAGTGGCGGCCGAAGCCGGGACCGCAATGGCCGCCAGGGCTGCCGCAACCACGGAACATCGAACTGTCGCCATCATTCGAGCCTCCCCCCAAAGCATCAGCACCAGGCAATCCAAAAGGCAGTCCAAAGAAGATGCCTTTCGGAGCGTGAAGTCAACATGATTAACGACGTGTCAGTATGGATCGGCGCTGCTCCGTGCGGGATGCTCCGGGTCCGTGGAAGCGCATGCCTTGTTGCATCGCGGCAGTTGGGCTAAGGGCGCGTGCGAACCTGACAAACAAAACACGAAAGACCACCATGCGCCTTCGCAACGTGGCCATCATCGCGCACGTCGATCATGGCAAAACGACCCTGGTTGACCAGCTCTTCCGTCAGTCCGGCACCTTCCGCGACAATCAGCGGATCGAGGAGCGGGCGATGGACTCCAACGATCTCGAAAAGGAGCGCGGGATCACCATTCTCGCCAAGCCGACGTCGGTGGAGTGGGAAGCGCCGGACGGCGTGAAGACGCGCATCAACATCGTCGATACGCCCGGCCACGCCGATTTCGGCGGCGAGGTGGAGCGCATCCTCTCGATGGTCGACGGCGTGATCCTGCTGGTGGATTCGTCCGAGGGCGCGATGCCGCAGACGAAGTTCGTGACTGGCAAGGCGCTGAAGCTGGGCCTGCGCCCGATCGTGGTGGTCAACAAGGTCGATCGTCCGGACGAGCGCATCCAGGAAGTTCTGGACGAGGTGTTCGACCTGTTCGTGAGCCTTGAGGCGACCGACGAGCAGCTCGATTTCCCCGTCCTCTACGCATCGGGCCGCAACGGCTATGCGAACGAGGATCCCACGCTGCGCGAGGGCACGCTGATCCCGCTCTTCCAGAAGATCGTGGATCATATCCCTGAGCCGACCGCCGATCCGGACGGCCCGTTCAAGTTCCTCGTGACCCTGCTGGATCGCGACAACTTCCTCGGCCGCATCCTGACGGGCCGCATCTATTCGGGCGTGGTGAAGACCAACCAGGCGATCCACGCGCTGGATATCGACGGCAAGGTGATCGAGGCGGGTCGCGCCTCCAAGATCCTCGCCTTCCGCGGGCTGGAGCGCGTGCCGACCGACGAGGCGCAGGCGGGCGACATCATCTCGATCGCGGGCCTGACCGAGGCGACCGTGGCGCACACGATCGCCGACACCTCCGTGTCCGAGCCGATCAAGTCGCAGCCGATCGATCCGCCGACGCTCTCGATGCGCTTCGCCGTGAACGATTCGCCGATGGCGGGCCGCGAGGGCACCAAGGTGACGAGCCGCATGATCCGCGACCGCCTCGCCCGCGAGGCCGAATCGAACGTGGCGATCAAGGTGACCGAGAGCGCCGACAAGGACAGCTTCGAGGTCGCCGGCCGCGGCGAGCTTCAGCTGGGCGTCCTGATCGAGACGATGCGCCGCGAAGGCTTCGAGCTTTCGATCAGCCGCCCGCGCGTGCTGTTCGGCGAGGATGAGGCCGGTAAGAAGACCGAGCCCTACGAAACCGTCGTGATCGACGTGGACGAAGAGCATTCGGGCACGGTCGTGGAGAAGATGAACCTCCGCAAGGCCGAGATGACCGACATGCGCCCGTCCGGCGGCGGCAAGACCCGCATCACCTTCTCCGCGCCCTCGCGCGGCCTGATCGGCTATCATGGCGAATTCCTGTCCGACACGCGCGGCACGGGCATCATGAACCGGCTGTTCGAGAAATATGGCCCCCACAAGGGCAATATCGAGGGCCGCAAGAATGGCGTGCTGATCTCGAACGGCGCCGGCGAGGCGCAGGCTTATGCGCTGGGGCCGCTCGAAGAGCGCGGCATCCTGTTCGTCGGCCATGGCGAGGCCCTGTATGAGGGCATGATCATCGGCGAGAATGCCAAGACGGACGACCTCGAGGTCAATCCGATGAAGGCGAAGCAGCTGACCAATTTCCGCGCCTCGGGCGGCAAGGACGACGCCGTCCGCCTGACCCCGCCGAAGCGGATGACGCTGGAGCAGGCCATCGCCTACATCGACGACGATGAACTCGTCGAAGTGACGCCGAAGAACATCCGCCTGCGCAAGCGCTACCTCGATCCGAACGAGCGCAAGCGCATGAGCCGCTCCAAGGCGGCGTAAGGCTTAACGCCAGAGACTGAAGGCCGGGCGCCCTCTCGCAAGAGACGGCGCCCGGTTTCGTTTTGGGGGTGTTTTCTAGCGAGAGGATGCCAGGCTCTGGGGGCCGATACGGCTACGCTCCCCTCCCTGAAAGGGAGGGGCTGGGGGTGGGTCGCTATAGGCGGGCCATGTGGCCGCAAGCGGGTCCACCCACCCCTCAATCCCCTCCCTTCCAGGGAGGGGAAGGCGTGCGGCCGCAACTGTTGTTAACTGCCGTGAAGGGAGACGCGCAGGCCGATCGCCAATAACGAAGCCGACCCGGCCAACGCGAAAATTCCCAGCACGCCGCTAACAAGGCCGTTTTGGCGAAAGTCTGTGGTGATTTTCCACGCGCAATAAGTCGCGTTCCAGACCAGCAGAATCCCGAGACAGACCGGCAATATGCTCATAGGCTCAGGATAACGAGTTGTCGGTACTGTCCGCGACTGGGGCTAAAGCGGGCTGTCCTTTCCTTCGTCATTCCCGCGAACGCGGGAACCTAGATGGAGCGGCGGGACTGGGTTCCCGCGTTCGCGGGAATGACGGGTGAGAGAGACTAGCGCGCCACCGTCAGCAGCATCACGCCCTGCCTCGGCACGGTGACGTCGAGCCCGGCCTTGCCGCTGCGTACCGCGAGCGACGTCGGGCGGACGGTGGGCGCCATCTCCGAGGCCTTTTCCAGCACCGCATATTGCTTCTCGTCGGGCGACTGAGGCGAGCCCATCGCCGCCCATGCCGAGAAGGCGTCGGCGTGGGTCTTGTCGACGCGCCATTCGGTGATCGTGCGGGTGCCGCCCGCGCCCAGCCCGGCCAGATCGAGGTGGATCGCGGCGTCCGGGCCGGCGACGTCATCGTCGTGATAGTTCCAGACGAGGATCGCGACCGTGCCGTCCGCCGCCTTCGTCGCCACCACGCCCACGTCGGGCGCGGCGCGGACGCCATCGGCCATGATCGCGGCGAGCGGGACTTCGCCGCTGCTGGTGGCGCCGATCCGCGTCTCGCCCATCATCGCGAACAGGCGGAACACGTTCATCACCGGCAGATCGATGCCGTTGGTGGCCAACTGGCGATAGCCGGCGAACCAGGGCTGATCCTCGAACGTGAAGGACCAGGTGAGCGCGCCATCCAGATTGACCTTGTTGGTGTCGGCCAGATCCCAGATGCGCGCGAAGCTCGCCACCGTGTAGCTGGAATACATGGTGCCGTTGCGATAGGCGTTTTGCGGGCCGGGGCAGGCGGCGCAGCCCTCCGGATCGCTCTCGCCGATCACGATCGCCTTGTGCGCCATCTCGGGCACGGCGGCGATCTTGGCGAAGCCGTTGTTCACGCCGCGCAGATGCGTGGCGATGCCCATGCGGACATGGCCATCGACGAAGCTGGGCTGGCCCTTGGCGTGGAAGGCGAGGAAATCGGTCGGCGTGCCGATCTTGCCGGTGGCATAATTGGTGCCGCGCGCGAGATGCGCCATGAACGCGTCCATGAACGCGCCGCCGGTGCCGGCCGCGTCGGGTCCGCCGACTTTCGCTTCGGGCAAAGCGCGACGGACGGCGTCCACCGCATAATCGTGCATCTTCTGGAATTCCTCGGGCGTGCCCTTCCAGTAGGATTCGCCGTTCGGCTCGTTCCACACCTCGAAATACCAGCGGGCGACCTCGTCGCGGCCGTAACGCTCGATATTGTGGCGGGTCCACTGGTAGATCAGTTCGGCCCACCTGCCGTAATCCTTGGGCGGCGCATTCCAGCCGCCCTCGATCAACTTGTAGGAGAAGCCGGGGCGCCAATTATGCTGGTAGGGCGTGCTCTTGGGCGCCGACGACAGCGCCTCCGGCATGAAGCCGAGCTGGAGATAGGGGTGGATGCCGCGCGCGCGATACGTGTCGATGATGTGATCCGCGATCGTCCAGTCGTAAATCGGCTTGCCGGCCGCATCCTCCTTGTAGATGTCGGTGCTGCCCCATTTGAAGGCGGCGGTGCCGTCGCCCGTGTTGAGCAGATTGTGCGCGCGGAAATAGACCTGCTCCGGGCGCAATTTGCCGAGATGATCGAGCAGCTTACGCCCGTCCTTCATGGTCGCGTAATTGGGCTCGTCCGCGCCGAAGAAGCGCCAGATCGGCTTGAGCGGACCGAGCGGCTTGCCGGCATCCACCGTCATCGTGACGGGGATGGAGGGGCCGGATGCCGGAGCCTGTGCGAGGCTCGCGGTCGAGGCGAGCAGCCCGCCGAGCAGCGTCAGCGCGCCGCAAAAACCGGACTTTCCTGCCATGTCTCACCCTCTCACTTCGATATGAGCGGATTTATACGACAAATTGTGGGGCAGCCAAGTGACGAGATATTTCGGCGCCGGCCCCGATGGCGTCGAGCTGGTGTGCGGAGTCCCTCCGGTCAGGCGGCGCCCATCTCCAGCAACACCGCCCATTCGTCGTCGCGCACGGGGGTCACGCTCAGGCGCGACTGGCGGAGCATCTCCAGCGCCTTCAGGCGGGGCTCGGCCTTGATCGCCTCCAGCGGGACGGGTTTGGCGAGCGCCTCCAGCGGCTTCACCGCCACGCTCGCCCATTTGCCGTCGTCGCCGTCGGGCTGCCAGGCACGGGTGATCTCCATCACGCCGACGGCGGCCTTCTGCGTGTTGGAGTGGTAGAAGATCGCGCGATCACCGGGCTGCATCTCCTTCAGGAAGTTGCGCGCGGTGTAGTTGCGAACGCCATTCCATTCGGTGGCGCCGTCGCGGATCAGATCGTCCCAGCTATAGGCGTCGGGCTCCGAGCGGAGCAGCCAATACCGCATCATTTCTCTTCCTGCTTTTCCGTCTGATCTTCGATTTTCTGGGCGATGAGCAATTTCATGCGGGCGGCCGCGATCGGCTTGTCCGGGCTTTCCTGCCACGCCTCGACATGGACGCTGCCGATGCGCGATCCGACGCGAACGGCGACGCCGCGCGCGAACGTCTCCACCGGGCGGCCGGGGCGCATATAATCGACCGTGACGTTGATCGGCTTGAAGCGCTGGCGGGGATCGTCGGGTTCTTCCAGCGTGGCATCGATCGCGGCGATGGCGGCGATTTCCAGCAGGCCGGCGATGGCGCCGCCGTGGAGGCGGCCGGGCATGCCGTTCAGCCCTTCCGAATAGGGCATGGCGAGCAAAGGCGAGCCGCCGTCCTGGCTGACGACGGTAATGCCGAGGAAATCGGCGTAGGGCAGGAGCTGCACGTCGCTCACAGCTGCGCCTCCAGCTTCGGGTGCGCGCCGCCGCCATCGGTCTGCGATGCGTCGTCGAGCCGGAGAAAGCTGCCGGCGACGCGGGCGACGGGGCGATCGGGATCGCCGTCGTGCGCCATACCTTCGATGAAGGCGACGCGGCGCGTGAGGCGGTAGCAATGGCAGCGGCCGATCACGCGCCGGCCGGGGCGCGCGGGGCGGAGATAGTCGACGCGCAGATCGAGCGTCACCGTCGGCTCCAACTGGCCGCACTTCAGCCAGACGGCCATGCCGGCGGCCGAGTCCATCAGCGAGACGATCGGGCCGGAGGCGAGCGTCCCGGTGGCGAGATCGGAGATCAGGCGGCGGTCATAAGGCAGCGCCAATTCGCACCAATCATCCCCATGCGCGACATATTGGGCGCCCAGCGCGACCATATGGCCGGAGCGGTGGCGGCCGAGCAGGCCGAGCGGATCGAAAGGCGTAAGGGCATCACTCATCCAGCACCCGCATATGGAAGCGGGGATGGGAGGACAAGCGCGGTGCGGGGGCTCGTCGCGTCCAGGGCGGGCTAAAGCGGGATCGTTCTGTCCGGCTCGCAATGACGAAGGTCTTGGGGTCAGGCGCTGAGGCTGTCTCGGGAGGGATCGGCGGCGTTGAGCCAGCCCGTCACGAGCAGCTCGCCCGCGACGATATCCGCCGGGAAATCGACCTCGCCCCAGCCCAGACCCTCGATCGAGATCACGCGGATCTCGGCGCGCGACGCCAGGCTGTCGATGATGCTGAGGAACCAGCGGCGCACCGTGGCGGGATCGAACATCGCCTCCTCGATCGCCTGGCGGAACAGGAAGGTGCCGGCCTCGCGGAACAGCAGCATGCCGATCGATTCGGCGTGGGCGTGATCGGGCGAGAGCGTCTTGCCGATCGCGAGCAGGCGCGTGCCGTCCAGCCGCACCTTCATGTCGTCCGCGTCATAAGCGGGCTTGCGATCGATCGTGACCGTGATGGGGGCTTCCGCGCCCTTCAGCACGCGCTCGACCAGCGCCGTCGATACGAGCGTGTCGCCGTTCAGGACGATCATGTCGCCCACCATCTCCTCGCGCGCGAGCCACAGCGAGGCGAGATTGTCCGACACGTCGTAGAAGGGATTGTGGAGCAGCCGCACCGACGGCCAATGCTCACCCAGATAATGGGCGACGCGCTTGGCACCGAAACCGACGATCACGATCACGTCCGTCACGCCATTGGCCGCGAGCGCGCTCAGCTGCCAGTCGATCAGCGGGCGGCCGCCGAATTCGAGCAGGCATTTCGGCCGATCCTTGGTCACGTCGCCAAGGCGGGAGCCACGGCCCGCGGCGAGGATGATCGCGCGCGTGTGCTCAGGCGTGAAAGACATGGACGTTATCCTTGGGGAGAAAGACGGAGCGGCGGCGGGTTTCAGGGGGTAAGACGGAGACACGCCATCGTAACCCGCCCGTGGGGCGATCCGATGACGACGACGATCTCGTGCCCCCCGGCTCGCGCACAGCGGTGGACCGTGGAACGGGCGGCGCGTGCGCGCCGTGGCCGGCCGAATGGGCGATCGCATCGTCGGAAGGAGCCCCGGCTTCATGAACGCCGGAATAACGGAACAGCAACGATCTGTCGCCCGGATTGGGGGATGATTTGACCGGATCGGCCATTTTTCCCGGGTGGACCGCGCGTGCCCTCCCGGCGAAGACAGAGGACTCTTTCCCGGCTCGCGGAGTGTTTTCGACATGGACGACGAAGGTCCGAACCCAACGATCCTGCGCTTCGGCTATCCCGCCACGCGGATCGCCGAGACGGCGCACTGGATGGTGCTGCTGCGCCCCGAGCAGCCGACTTTGGGCAGCATGATCCTCGCGGCGAAGAGCTCCGAAACCGCATTCGGCGCGCTGTCGCCCGAGGCCTTTGCCGACATGGGGGTGGCGATTGCGCGGATCGAGGCGATGCTGGCCGCGACGATCCAGCCCGCCAGGATCAACTATCTGATGCTGATGATGGTCGATCCGCATGTCCATTTCCACGTTTTGCCCCGCTATGAGGGCGAGCGCAGTCATGCGGGCATCGCGATCGGTGACCGGGGATGGCCGAAGCAGCCGGAGCTCGCCGGCGCGAAACCGCTCGATGCCGATCAGGTGAAGATCCTGCGCGACTGGCTTTCCGCTAGCTGGTGACGGAAGCACTCCCGCGCAACCGCGCCGGCGGCATCGACGCTCCGGTGTGATCATGCCGCCACGGTTTGCGCCCGCAGCGAGGATTGGGGACGCCTGATCCGCGCCGACAGCCGCTCCGCGGTGCGGAGCGCGAGCGCCGCGATCGTCAGCGTCGGATTGGCCCAGCCGCCGGTGGGGAACGTGGACGAACCGACGACGTGGAGATTGGCCACGCCGTGCACGCGTCCGTCGCGATCGACGACGCCGTGCCGGGGATCCTCCGACATGCGGGTGGTGCCCATGTGGTGATAGCCGCCGATCGGATGCGCGGAGACGAGCGGATCGGTGTGCCAGAGCCGATCGGGATCATCGAGCCAGCCGGACCGCTCGACCCGGCCGAGGCCGAGGCGACGGAGTTCGTCGCCCAGCGTATCGACCAGCACGGAGACGCTCGTCTTGTCGATCTCCGACAGACGCCAGTCGAGCACGGCGCGCGGCATGCCGAGCGCGTCGCGCGTCTCGCCCAGCAGGATGCGGCTGTCGGGATTCGGCGCCTGCTCGGCGCGGACCAGCAAGGCGAGCTCCACCTGACCCAATTTGTGGAGCAGCCAGGGGCGCGCGGGATCGATCGTGCGCTGCGCCCAGGCGGCGACCTTCTTGGTGCCCATCCACAGGCTGCGCCCGGCGCGATTGGGCGGCAGGCCGTGCTTGAGCCCGCCATAGACCTTCATGCCGACGAACTGGCGCGCAAGCTCGGGCTGGCGCGCGACGAGCGTGAGCGAGGTGTTGAGGATGCCCTCGCGTCGCTGCAGCGCTTCGCCGGGGGCGATCAGGGCGGCCATCTCGCCCGCGCCGATCCGGTGGCGGCGGCCGAACAGCTTCAGGAACTGCCAAGCCTGGCGGGTGACGACATGGCCGCCGCGCGCGTGCGGATGCTCCATGAAATAGCGGCCGACCTGATCATGACCGTTGCCGACGCCCCGGCGCATGACGGAGCGCGAGGCGAGCAGCAGCCGCGCATTCTCGATCCCGCCCGCCGCCAGCACGACCGCCTGCGGACGGATCGTGATCCGGCGGCGGTTGAGGCTCTGCGCCACGATCTCGCGCACGGCCTTGCCATCCGTCTGCAGCGCGATGTCGGTGACGTTCGCGTGGGTGACGATCCGGCAGCGCGGATGATCGACCAGATCGCGCGCGGCGGCGAAGGAGAAGCGATCGAACGCCTGATCGAACTGCCAGACCGGTGTCGCGATGCGATCGGGATCGAAGGGGGGCACATCGAGACCGGTGGCGGCCATCGCTCCGACCGAAGCCCCGTTCTCGGCCAGCCCGAACAGAGGGCGGGCCTTGCGGTAATAGGCTTCCAGCTCGCGCCAGCCGATCGGCCAGCCCGAATGCGGCACATAAGCGCGCTTCTCCAGATCGATCGGGTCCAGCGTGGCGCAGCGGCCGCCCCAGATGGCGGTGGTGCCGCCGAAGAAGCGCAGGCGCGAATCCTCGAGCGGATAATAATCGCGGCCGATATTCATGCCGGCGCCCAGCGCGGCGGTGGCCCGATCATAATCGATCCCGCCCGCTTCCAGCAGAGTGACCTGATGGCCCTGGCCGAGCAATTGCCGCGCCATCGTGATGCCCGCCACGCCCGCGCCGATCAAGCAAATCTCGGTGGACACCAGAAGGGAGCCATCGGCCTCCGCGAGATCGATGAGCATCAGGCTTCCTTGTTGTCGGCGAGATCGAGGGCGGCGTCCTTGAGCGCCTGCGCCGATCGTCCGCCGCTGAGCACGTAGATCATCCCGTCGCGCGCCCAGCAGGCGATCGGGGTGCCGTCCGACATCCGCATGACGGGTGTGCGGGAGAGTTCGGATGTGCCGACGGCGGCGAACAGGAAAAGCGGCGCCTGCTGCTTGCCGTCCATCACGACCTGGAGGCTCGGCCCGTAATCCGAAGGAAAGAGCTGCACGTCGAGCAGGCGCCAGCCATCGGGGAAGCGCGGCACGCGGATGCGCGTGGCGGCCCGGATGTCGTTCGCATCGAGGTGCGGCGTTTCCACCTGCGAGCGCATCTGCCGCCGCATCAGCGCGGTGCGATGCGACATCATCGCTTCCTCCACATAGATGGGGGTGGAGGCGCGGGCGGGCGTGGAGAGGCTGGGTGCGCGCCCGTTATGATAGGCGTTCACACCGGCGAGCGACGCCAGGGCGACCGCGATCGAGGCCGCCCAACGCAGCCGCATGACACGGCGATTGCGCCTGAACGCGCCGTCCAACTGCGTCGCGGCCTGGATCAGACGGGCGGAGGGCAGAGCGGCGCCGTCGCGCGCCAGGCAGCGCATCGCCTCGGCCGCGCGCAGATCGGAGAGGATGCGGGCGGCGGCCTCGGGATGGCGGACGAGATAGTCGGCCACTTCCAGCCGGCCGGCCGCGTCCAGCTGATCGTCCACATAGGCCTGAAGATCGGTTTCGGTGATCGGATGTCCGGTCATGACTCCTACTCCTTGATCATGCGGAGGCGGGGGCGGGCGATGGGCTCTGCCCCGATCTTGTTTCCGGTGCCCTGTTCGGCCGCGCGCAGGTGGAGGCGGGCGCGGGAGATGCGGGACATCAGGGTGCCGATCGGCACGTCCAGCACGGAAGCCGCTTCCTGATAGGAAAGACCCTCCACCACGACGAGGTGCAGCGCCTCGCGCTGTTCGGCCGGCATCGCTTCCAGCAGGCGGCCGATCTCGGCGAGACGGAAGGCGGCTTCCTGCGAGGGCGGGGCTTCGGTCGGGCTCAGCTGTGCGAGATCGACGATCGCCTGATCGCGGCGGCGCGCGGCGCGCCAGCCATCGATGAAGCGGTGGCGGACGATGCCGAACAGCCAGGGCAGCAGGGGCATGCCCTGCCGGAATTGCGCGCGTCGGGCATAAGCCGCGGTCAGCGCGTCATGCACCAGATCTTCCGCGTCATGCTCGTCACGCGTCAGTGCGCGGGCGAAGCGCAGCAGCACCGGCAATTGATCGGTGACGGACTTTTCGGACGGCGGGGACATGACCAGCTTACGTCGCGGCGGCGGATTTATTCCCGGAAAGGAGGATTTTTTCCGACGGGAAGCGGACCGATGCCTCCTACGCCGCGAGGCGCAAGCTCAAACGCGCACGCCGTTCAGCTTCAGCTCGCGCTCCAGCCCGGCGACGCGCGCGCGCAGATGATCGAGCGCGGCAAGCTGCACGGCGCGGAGCAGCCGATGGCCCTCGGCGA
This sequence comes from Sphingomonas sp. AP4-R1, assembly GCF_013113735.1. Taxonomy (NCBI): domain Bacteria; kingdom Pseudomonadati; phylum Pseudomonadota; class Alphaproteobacteria; order Sphingomonadales; family Sphingomonadaceae; genus Sphingomonas; species Sphingomonas sp. AP4-R1. The sequence continues at coordinate 117,092 of NZ_CP053346.1, read as the reverse complement.
TCAGGCGGGATTTGTCGAAGCAGGCGGCGGCGCCTCGCTTCAGCGCCTCGGCGCTCTTCTCGGTGCCGGGGCCGGTGGCGGAGGAGACGACGACGGCGGGCGCATGAAGCGGCGCCGAAATCTCGTCGAGGAAGCTCATTCCGTCCTCGCCGGGAAGCGCGAGGTCGAGCGTGATCACGTCGGGCTGCAGCGCGGGGATCATCACGCGCGCTTCCTCGACGCTGGAGGCGCTGCCGACCACGCGGCACCGGCCGCCCTTCTGCAGAATTTCTTCCAGCGCCGCCCGAATCGTCAGCGAATCGTCGACCACCAGCACACGCAACATGTTCATCGCACACTCACTCGAGCCGCATTGGCCCTATGCTCCCCCATAAAGAGGGCATGGTGAATAATGCGTTGAAGATGCTCTGGGGGAGGAAAGGAAGACCCGCTCCTGGGAGCGGGGTCGTTCTGGTCGGGGCGACAGGATTCGAACCTGCGACCCCCAGACCCCCAGTCTGATGCGCTACCAGGCTGCGCTACGCCCCGACCAAGGCCGAGCCCCCTAGTGGCAGCCGCCGGGCTTGGCAAGCGGCGTGGTGTGAGAGGCGCATACTTTTGCCGGCATGAGGTGTCCGATCGCGGGCTGAAGGAGCCGCTCCAGGTGCGTCGCGCGGCCCGTTCCGGGGCGCGGTTCGCGACCGAGGATGGGGGGGGGGCATTTGGTTAATGATTTTCGGCTAGCTGCGGCGGGAAACGGCGGTGGGGGCCTTTGTGCTGGCGGGCAAGCGGATACGATGGGTGGCAGGCGCGATCGGCGTGCTTCTCTGCTGGGCTCCGCCCGCCGTCGCGCGGATCAGCGTGACGCCGCGTTTTTCCGGCTATTTCGACAATAGCGTCCAGCGGCAGAGCAGCGCCGAGGCGATCGGGGATCGCGGCGCGACCGATCGGCTGGACGATATCGGGCAGACGCTGCGGGCGCTGTTCGGCAACGGCGCGGGCATATCGATCGGCGACACGCGCCTGATCTCCGGTGGCAACCAGACCTTCTTCGCGATGGGCGGCGCCTCCGTCACCGTTCCCGTCGACGATCGCACCCAGCTGACGCTGACCGGGCTCTACGGCTCCACGCATGGCGATGTGCGCGTGCTCAGCACCAGTACGCAGCGGCTGACGGTGGCGGGGGTGACGGCGCAGGACCTGCTCGTTTCCAGCACGCAGGGACGGATCCGGCTGCGCCGGCTGGACGTGGAACTGAGCGCGCAGCGCCGGCTGACCGAGAATTTCTCGCTGACGGGCGGGGCGCGGATCGAGCGGGTGCGCGAGCATCTCGTCGCCGGCGGCGAGTTCGAGGCGACGCAGAACGGCGCCAACCTGATCCGCGCGCTGTCGGGCGATCCGGCGCTCGATCCCGGCCTCTCCGTCTCGCGCTTCGCGGCGACGAGCCGGGGCACCACCACCGTCTACAGCCTGCGCGGCGGCGGCGCGGCCTTCGCACCGATCGGCGGCGGACACTCCTTTTATGTCAACGGCATGCTGCATGTGAGCCGCCTGCCGGTGCAGGCGCGCACGCTGAAGCTCACCTTCGTGGAGAGCGGCGATCAGGTCGAGGCGCAGACCAAGGCGCCGGGCGAATGGTCGGCCGGGCCGGATATGGCCGTCGGCTATTCGCTGCGCCTCAATGATCGGCTGGGGCTGGATGCGCGCTATCGCGGCGTCTTCTATTTTCCGCTGTCGGGGGCGCGGACAATCTCCGATCCGCGCGTGAATCACGGCTTCAACCTGGGGGTCTCGGTTGCGCTCTAGCCTGCGCCCTTTCCTGTTGCCGTTCCTGCTGCTGATGCTGGCGGTGCTGGCGGTGCTGGCGCCGGCCGAACGTGCGGCGGCCGAGGTGAAGGCGCTGATCGTGACCGGCAGCTATCAGACGGCCGCCTCCCCCTCGCTCCGCCTCGCCAATCCGGTGGTGGACGGGCGGGAGATCGCGCTGGCGCTGACCCGCGCCGGGATCCGCCAGATCGCGCTGGTGGAGGATCCCGATGCCGCGCACTGGTCCGAGGCGCTCGACCGCTTCGTCGGCAGCCTGGGCAAGAGCGATATCGCCCTGGTCTATTATGCGGGCCACGGGCTGCAGGTGGGCGGCATCAATTACTTCCTCGCCGGGGACGGCAAGACCTTGCTGTCCGTCGATGCGATCGTGCAGCAGATCAGCAGCAAAGCCGGATCCTCGCTGTTCGTGATCGACGCCTGCCGCAACAATCCCTTCCAGAAGAATGCGGCGATCGGGGAACAGACGATCGCCTCGCGCGCGGCGGTGGGCATATCGATGGCGCAGGTGGCGGCATCGGGGCAGGGCCTCGCCCAACTGGGTGAACTGACCGGGCTTTCCACGGTGATCCTGTTTTCGACCGAGCCGGGCAATGTCGCGCTGGACGGTCCGGCGGGCGCGGGGAGCCCCTTCGCCCATGCCTTCGCCGCGGAGATCGTGCGGCGCCAGTCGCTGGACGTCACGCTCCGGCGAACGGCGGTGGCGGTGCAGCGCGCGACGGAGGGGGCGCAATCGCCCTGGCGGCAGGGCGATCTGGCCCGCGCCGTCTATATTGCGGGGATGCCGTCTTTCCCCGTGCCTTGAGGGGCCGCATTCATGAGAGGCTGGCCTGGATAGCCAGCGTCCTATCTCCCCGTTCGTCCTGAGCGAAGTCGAAGGACGGGCCGCGGGGGGTGCCGTTCGCAGCACCTTCTTCGACTTCGCTCAGAACGAACGGGGAAGGGGGAGCCTTTCCCGCATGACGCGCCGAAGGCACGAGCCATTGCGCCAGAACGGCCGATCGTGATAGGCGCGCGCCTTCTTCATGGCGCAGTTTGCCCTCTTCGGGCCGCGCTTCATCCCGGGACGCTCGAGAAACCTTCATGTTCGCATCCCCTGCTTATGCCCAGTCCGCCGGTGGCGCCGCCCAGGGCAGCGGCGGTTTCCTGCCGCTGCTGATCCAGATGGCGCCGCTGATCCTGATCTTCGGCATCTTCTACATCCTGCTCATCCGTCCGCAGCAGAAGCGGATGAAGGAGCAGCGCAACCTGATCGACAGCGCCAAGAAGGGCGACATCGTCGTCACCGGCGGCGGCCTGATCGGCAAGGTCGTGAAGGTGGACGGCGACGAAGTGGAGCTGGAGCTGGGCCCGAACGTGAAGGTGCGTGCGCTCAAGTCGACCTTGTCCGACGTCCGCTCGGGCTCCAAGCCCGCCAACGACTGACCGGGACAGACGCGCCGTGCTCGATTTTCCGCGCTGGAAGGTCTGGGGGATCATCCTCGTCCTGGCCGTGGGCGTATTCCTCGCCCTTCCCAGCCTCATGCCCGAATCGACCGCACGGGGCCTCGGCCTCGGTGGGATGCCGCGCATCAATCTGGGCCTCGATCTTTCGGGTGGCAGCCACCTGAAGCTGGAGGCGGATACCGCCGATCTCGCCAAGCAGAATCTGGCGAAGATGGAAGACACGATCCGCACCGAGATGCGGCGCGGCGACACCAAGATCGGCATCGGCGACATTTCCACGGCGAACGGCCGCATCTCCTTCTTCGTGCGCGACATCGCGCAGCTGGATGCGGCGGTGGAGCGTGCGCGGCAGCAGACGTCTGCGGTGGGCGTGACGGGCCAGCGCGACTGGAACGTGGCGGTGGTCGATTCGACCCGCATCGTGATGACGCAGACGCAGGCCGGCCTGGACGACGCGGTCGACAAAGCGATGCAGACCGCGACCGAAGTGGTCCGCAAGCGCATCGACGAACTCGGCACGCGCGAGCCGACGATCGTGCGCGAAGGCAAGGATCGCATCCTGGTGCAGGTGCCGGGTCTGGCCGATCCGGCGGGCCTGAAGGCGCTGCTGGGCAAGACCGCGAAGCTGGAATTCAAGCTGGTCGATCTGACCGCCGATCCCGCCGCCGTTGCCGCCAACCGCGCGCCGCCGGGCAGCCAGATCGTGCCCTATCCGGGCAATCCGGGCGGCGCGCCGCTGATCGCGGTGCAGCGCCGCGTGATCATCTCGGGCGACGATCTGATCGACGCGCAGGTGGCGAACGACCAGAATCAGCAGTCGGTCGTCTCGATCAAGTTCAACAGCGAGGGCGGGCGCAAGTTCGCGCGCGTGACGCAGGAGAATACGGGCAAGCCGTTCGCGATGATCCTCGACGGATCCGTGCTGTCCGCGCCGAACATCAACGAACCGATCCTGGGCGGCAACGCGCAGATCAGCGGCAATTTCACCGTCGACAGCGCCAACCAGCTCGCGATCGCGCTGCGTTCCGGCAAGCTGCCGGTCGCGCTGAAGGTGATCGAGGAGCGGACGGTCGGCGCACAGCTGGGCGCCGATTCGATCCATGCGGGCGTCGTCGCCTCGATCATCGCCTCGGTTGCGGTGATCGTGTTCATGCTCGTCACCTATGGTCGCTTCGGCGTCTATGCGAACCTCGCCGTGGTGCTGAACATCTTTATCATCCTCGCGGTGATGGCGATCCTGAACGCGACGCTGACGCTGCCGGGCATCGCCGGCTTCGTGCTGACGATCGGTACGGCGGTGGACGCCAACGTGCTGATCAACGAGCGCATCCGCGAGGAGCGCCGGCGCGGGCGCAACGTCGTCCAGTCGGTGGAGCTGGGCTACAAGGAAGCCAGCCGCACGATCTTCGAGGCCAATACGGTCCATGCCATTTCGGGCCTGATCATGCTGGGCCTTGGTTCCGGCCCGGTGAAGGGCTTCGCGGTGGTGCTGCTGATCGGCATCTGCACCTCGGTCTTCACCGCCGTGCTGTTCACGCGCATGCTGGTGGCCCTGTGGCTCCGCAAGGCGCGGCCAACGGAGATCACGATATGATCGGCCGATCCGTATTCCGGCGCACGCCGGAATCCAGAGCTGCGAGCGCAGCGCGTGAAGCCCTGGACTCCGGCTTTCGCCGGGGTGCGGCGGCACGAGGTAAGTTCTGATGCGCCTTCTGAAGCTTGTCCCGGACAACACCAATATCGGCTTCGTGCGCCTGCGCCACTGGGCGTTCGGGCTGACGATCCTGCTGACGGTCGCGGCCGCCGCTCTGGTGGGGCTGCGCGGGCTCAACCTCGGCGTCGATTTCGTCGGCGGCGTGATGATCGAGGCGCATTTCAAGCAGCCGCCCGTGCTGGATCAGCTGCGCGGCGAAGTGGACCGGGTGGGCGTCGGCGAGGCTGCGCTCCAGCAGTTCGGCGCCGCCGACACCGTCTCGATCCGCTTGCCGATGCCGACCTCGGCCGACGAGGGCGCGACGAACAAGATCGTCCGCGCCGTCGAGGACGATCTGGCCAAGCGCTATCCGGGCGTGAGCTTCAACCGCGCCGAGACCGTGTCCGGCAAGGTTTCGGGCGAACTGATCCGCAACGGCATGCTGGCCGTGTTCCTCGCCGTGTTCGGCATCGCGCTGTTTTCGTGGTTCCGCTACGAATGGCAGTTCGGCGTCTCCACCTTCGTCGCGATCGCGCACGATCTGCTCGTCACGCTCGGCTTCTTCGCGCTGACGCAGCTGGAGTTCGATCTGAACATCGTGGCGGCCGTGCTCACGATCATCGGCTATTCGATCAACGACAAGATCGTGATCGACGATCGCATCCGCGAGAATATGCGCAAGTACCGCCAGATGGACATGCGCGCTTTGATCGACCTTTCGGTCAACGAGACGCTGCCGCGCACCGTGATGACCTCGGTGACGATCCTGCTGGCGCTGGGCGCGATGCTGATCTTCGGTGGCCCGGTGCTGCGCGGCTTCACGGCGGCGATGATGCTGGGCGTGGTGGTCGGCACCTACAGCTCGATCTACGTGTCCAGTTCGCTGCTCATTTCGCTGGGGCTGAAGCCGCAGCCCTTCGCCGCCGCGCCCAAGAAGGGCCCGGCGAGCCGCGCCGAACGGATCAGCTAAACACCAGCCCTTCGTCATTGCGAGCGCAGCGAAGTCGAAGAACGTGCTGCGAGCGCTACCCGTAAAGCCCGTGCTTCGACTTCGCTCAGCACGAACGGATGGGCGGTGGCACCGACTTTTCTGCGAGCTTATCAGGTCCGCCGGAACGGATAGGGCGCGATCGGGCGCTGGTGCTGGCTGGGCGTGAGCGAGCGCGTGACCGGGGGCATCGCGCGATCGGGGCAATCGGGGCGCTCGCAGAAGGCGCAGGCGGGGCCGATCGTGGTGGCGGCGTGGGCGCGGAGCGGATCGGCGTGGACGATCGCCTCCATATGGCGCGCGTCACAACCTATCGCGACGATCCGGGGCGATACAGCGCCGCGCAATGCCTCGGGCGCGCGAGCCTGCGCCAGGATCAGCGTGCGGCCGCCGTCCGGGCTTTCGACCAGATCGGCCACCATCTCGCCCGGCGCCCGCAGCGCCGTCGTGCCGTTCCAGCGAGGGCAGACCCCGCCGTGGCGCGCGAAGGGATAGGCCTCGGTCAATACGAGCCGCGAGACCTGTCCGGCCGCGTCCATACGCAGCAGGAAGAAAGGGATGCCACGCGTGCCGCTGCGGTCCAGCGAGGTGAGGCGGTGCGCGAGCTGCTCGAACGACACGCCGAAGCGCGCGGCGAGCCAGCCGCAATCGTAGCGACTTTCCTCGGCCGCGGCGACGAAGCGGGCATAAGGCATCAGCAGAGCGGCGCCGGCATAATTGGCGAAGGCAATTTTCGCGAGCGTGCGGGCTTCCGTATCGGCGGGGGCGGCGCGCTCGACCTGTTCGAGGATCAGGGGCTCCAGCTCGATCAGGCAGAGCTGGTAAGCGAGCGCGAACAGGCGCGAGGGGGCGGTCAGACGATCCGCGATCATCAGGCGGCGGCGGTGGAGGTCGTAATGGCGCAGCGCCTGCGGCATCACGCTGGCGGGCACGATCCAGACGCCGATGCGGTGCGTGTCGGCCAGCCGCGTTTTCAGAGCATGGTAGAGCGAGGCGGGATCGTCGGGGAGATCGGCGGCGATCGCCTCGGCGGCGGCGTCCAGCTCGGCTAGATGGTTGCGGCGCTGCTGGAAATGATCGCGCAGCCATTCGACGGGTGACGCGGTGGCGGCGGGGGCGATGCGGTCGAGCGCCTCCGGGAGCCGGCGCAGATCGGTGAGCGCGCGGAAGAGGCGGCCGATCCCCTCGGCCACGCCGGGATGGGCGTCGGCCAGTTCGTTCAGTTCCTGGCGCGGGATGCCGAGATCGCGGACGAGGCCGTCGGCGAAGGCCGCGTGGAGATCGCCCGCCGCCGCCTCGCCCCCGCCCGCGACGAAATCGCGCATGTCGATGTCGTAGGTGTTGGCGAGGCGGACGAGCATCTGCGCGGTGAGCGGGCGCTGGTTGCGTTCGAGATGGTTGAGATAGGAGGGGCTGACGCCCAGCTCCTCGGCCATCTGCGTCTGGTTGATGCCGAGTTCGCGGCGCAGCACGCGCAGGCGCGGGCCGAGATAGAGCTTGCGATCGAGCGGCGCGGCCATGGCCGAATGTGTCACGATGTGACGTGTGACTCAAGTCGGGGTGTGACTGCTTTCCCTCGCCCTCCGTCCGTTTGGTTCGAGCTTGTCGAGAACCCTCAGGGATCGAGCCCTTCGACTGCCTGCCAAGGCAGGCGCTCAGGACAAGCCCGTATTCCGTGTCCCGGCTTCTCGACTTCGCTCGAAGCCTACCCTGTTCTCGACAAGCTCGAACCAAACGGGTGGGTGGGGATGAGGGGGAAGACCTGTCCCCCTACTTCTCCGCCCCCAGCAAAGTCTTCACCGCCACGTCCAGCTGCGCGTCGGTGCCCGCGCCGGTTTCGCCGAGCGGGCGTTCCACGGCGATGTCGACCGGCCTCGGGTGCATCTCCATGTCCTGGCCCGAAAGGGTGCGAATTCTCGCGCGGGGGACGCGGACGGTGGAGCCGTCGATCAGGGTTTCGGACCAGGTGTAGATGATCCAGCCCGCCGTGGGCTGGCCGACCACCTTGCCGAGGCCGAGCGCGCGATAGCCCTCGGTGAAATCCTCCGCGTCCGAGAGCGAGCTTTGGTTCGTGACGAGGATTGTGGGCAGGCCCAGCGCGCGCTGGCCGAGCGCCTGCCGCGCCGGGAAGGGATAGAGGCCGCGCGGCTCCATCGTCAGGTAATTGCGGCGGGAAATGGCGTCGAGGGCATAGCCGTTGACGAAGCCGCCATTGTTGTTGCGGACGTCGATCACCACGCCCTGCTTCGCCTGATTGTCCGCATCCAGATCCAGATAGAGCTGGTCGAGCGAGTCCGCGCTCATGTCCGCCATGTGGACATAGCCCAGCTTGCCGCCCGAGATGCGATCGACATAGGCGCGGCGGCGATCGACCCAGCCGCGATAGGCGAGGCCGTCGATCGTGGTGAGCGTGACGGGCTTGAGGTTGACGGTGCGGGTGCCGTTCGGCCCCGACACACCGATCGCGACACGCTGGCCGACGCTGTTTTCCAGCAGCGCGTCCAGATTGTCGTGCGCGCCGATCGCGTGGCCGTCGACGCTGACGAGACGCTCACCGGGGACGATCTTGCCCTCGATCGCTGCGGGGGAGAGGGGCACGACCTCGCTCACGACCAGACCGCGACCGGCCTCATAGGCGGCGCGATCGAAGCGCAGGCCGAGCATGCCGACGCGGCCCTGCGGCAGCGCGCCCGGCCCGCGCCGGGGGCGGTTGATGCCGCTGTGCGAGGCATTCAGATCGCCGATCATCAGGCCGATCACGCGGCGCAGCTCGTCCGGCGTGCGCGCGCCATCGACATAGGGCTGATACTGGGCGCGCAAGGCCTTCCAGTCATGGCCGTTGAAGGCGGGATCGAAGAAGTTGCGATCGAGGACGCTCCACGCTTCGTCGAACATGATCTGCTTCTCGGTCGCGAAATCCACGTCCATCTGCGCGGTGACGGCCACCACCTTGGGCGCGGGCTTTTCGAGTGGGGTGGCGATGATGCGCCCGCCGTCGAGATAGAAGAGCGTCTTGCCGTCGGCGGTGAGGCCGGCATCGGCCTTGGGACGATCGCTGGCGCTGATCTGCTGGGCGACGGGGGTTTCGGTCGCCAGCTCGTCCAGATTGTAGCTGTAGAGATTTTCCTGCCCCTTCTCGCGGGCGAGGAAGACGAGCGTCTTGCCGTCCGAGGAGACGTGCGGAAGCTCGGCGGAGAGGCCGATCGGCAGGATCGTGGCGCGATCACGCAGGCCTTCCCATACGATCTCGACCGGCGGGACGGCGGGCTTGGCCGGGGCGGCGGCGCCCTTCTTCTTCGCGGCGGCGGGCAGGGGCTTGGGCTGGGGTGTGGTGGACGGGCCCTTGTCCGGCGCCGGATCGCCGGGCGACTTGGGCTTGAACAGGTCGCGGAACGCATCCTCCCGGTAGCGGGGGACGTGGGGCAGCAGATCGATGCGGATCAGGCGGCTGTCCTCGGTGCGCTGGGCGCTGTCGATCAGCAGATATTTGCCGTCCGGGCTCCAGGCGATGCCGCCCATCTGGCCGTTGGCGAGGAAGCTGACCGGGCGCGCCGGGCCGCCCGCCGTGGCGACGACGTTCACGTTCACGAAGGAGCGGCGATCGACGAGCGGGAAGGCGATCCAGCGGCCGTCGGGCGAGAAGGTCGGGCGGGGGCCGTCGCCCTCGTCCGTGGCGAGCGTGCCGGTATAGAGGATGCGATCGGTGGCGGGTTTGCCGGGTGCGGCGAGCGTGAGCAGGTGCAGCTCGCGCGCATCCTTCACATAGGCGATCGATTTGCCGTCCGGCGCATAGACCGGGACGGTGGCGATGCCCGCGCCCGTCAGCATCGTCTCGCGATCGGCGGCGACATCATATTCGGCGACGCGGCGATCCAGTCCGCGTTCGCCGACGGTGAGGATACGGCGCGAATCGGGGGACCAGGTCAATTCGCGCTCGGCGCCGACGCTGTTCGTGATGCGCTGGGCGGTGCCGCCGTCCTTGGCGGGGGCGGCGAACACCTCGCCATGCGCGATCACCGCCACCTTCTGGCCATCGGGCGAGACGGCGAGGCGGGTGAAGGTGGCGAGGTTGAGGTGACGCTGGCCCTCGGTCGCGGGCGCGCCGCGCAACGTGATCGGCACTTCGGCGGTCTGGCCCGTGGCGGGATCGTAGCGCCAGACGGCCATGTCCCGCTCGAACAGGATCGCCTTGCCGTCCGCCGCCATCGTCGGGAAGAGCAGGCGGCCCGAGGTGAAGCGGGTCAGCTGGGTCGGCGTGCCGCCGGCTGCAGGCACTTCCCACAGATTTTCGGCGCCCGACGCGTCGCTCATATAGACGATGCTGGCGCCGCCCGGTTTCCACATCGGCCAGGCCTGCTTGGCGCCGCCGGGGAGCAGCTTGCGATAGGCGCCAGTGCCGGAGAGCGGCTTCAGCCAGATCTCGGTTTCGTCGATATGGCTGTGACCGTTGCGCCACCACTGATTGAAGCTGATGCCGCGCGCCGCCAGCGCCACAATGCTGCCGTCGGGCGAGGGGGCGGCCTGGAATTCGGAGAGATAATCCTCGCGGCTCACCTCGATCGGCGTGCCTCCGGCCGCCGAGACGCGAAAGACATCGGGCGTGCCGCCGGGATCGTTGGCGCTGGAGGCGAAGTAGAGCCACTTGCCGTCGGCGGACCAGCTGTCGAGTTCCTCGCTGGCCTCGCTCCAGGTGAGCCGCGTGACGGCGCCCGAGGCGAGATCGAGCAGGAAGATGTTCGTGCTGCCGCCGCGCGTGGAGGTGAAGGCGAGGCTTTTGCCGTCCGGCGAATAAAGCGGGCGCGCCTCGGTGGCGGCATCGGTGACGAGCAGGTGGGCGATGCCGCCGGTGGAGGGAACCTCCCAGATGTCGCCGCCGCTGGCGAAGGCGATCGTGCGGCCGTCGGGCGAGGCGGCGGGCTGGGTGAGCGCGGGCTTGCCGGGGGAGGCAGGGGGCGGTGAAGCGGAGGGCGTCTGGGCGAAAAGCGCGGCGCTGCCGAGCAGGGCGATGAGGGAAGAGGTGAGCCGGCCCGCAGTCCGCATGATGTGCCTTTCGCTAGGAGCCGCTCCAGTGCGCGGAAAGGGGGATAGAGCGCAAGGTAGCGCGCTACCCGTTCGTCTCGTTCTGCCAGTCCGTTCCGTCCTGCCCGTCATCCTGAACTTGTTTCAGGATCCATGACCTGACCGTCGCATCAGGCGCAGATCGCAGTTCATGGATGCTGAAACGAGTTCAGCATGACAGGGTAAGAAGAGAGGAGGCGATCCTCATCCCACCCCATGCGCCTTGAAGAACGCCAGCAGCTTCGGCCATGCCTCCTTCGATGCGGCCTCGTCATAGCTGGCGCGATAATCGGCGAGGAAGCCGTGCTGGGCGTCCGGATAGACGATGATCTCATCCTGCTTGCCCGCCGCCTTCAGCGCGGCGCGCATCGTGGCGACATCCTCCTGCGTGATGCCCTGATCCTTGCCGCCGTAGAAACCCAGCACCGGCGCCTTCAGCTCGGCGGCGCGCGTGGCGACCTTCTTGAGCTGGCCATACCAGGCGACGCCCGCCTTGATATCGGGATCGACCATGGCCGAGCGCCACACCACCTGTCCGCCCCAGCAGAAGCCGGTGATGCCGATCGCGCCGCGCTTGGCGAAGCTCTGCTTTTTGATCCAGTCGGTGGTGGCGCGCACGTCGCCATCCACCTGTTCGTCGCTCGCCTGATTCACGACGGCGAGGATCTCCTTGAGATCGGACTTGGCGGGCAGATCGACGCCGGAGCGGTAGAAGAAATCGGGCGCGACCGCATTGTAGCCGGCGCGTGCGAGACGGCGGCAGATGTCCTTGATCCACTCGTGAATGCCGAACACCTCGTTGACGACGAGTATCGTCGGGTGCGTGCCCTTGGCCGCCGGGCGCGCGACATAGGCCGGCAGCGGCTTTTCGGCGCCGTTGGGGATCGTCGTCCATTCGGCGATCAGGCCGTCCGACGGCGTGGTGATCGGCGCGGCTTCGGCCGAGAAGGCGGCGACCGCATAGCCCGCGAACAACAGGCCGGCCGCCGTGCGGCGCGTGACGTGGAAGTCTTCGGGGCGGTTGCCGTCGGGACGCGTCAGGGTCTGCATCGCTCTCTCCTCCTCGCTTGTGGCGGGGGGAGCTTATGCGGGAGGCGAAACGGTTTCACCTCTTTTCCCGCTCGTGCTGAGCCTGTCGAAGTACCGCCCTTCTTTCTCCGTGCAAAAGAAGAACAGTGCTTCGACAGGCTCAGCACGAACGGGGAAGAAAAGGGCGCGTCAGGTGCGGCGGCGTTTCTTCGCCCAGCGCCAGACGAGCGGGAAGATGGCGGGGCCGTCGACCAGATAGCGTTTGGCGAGGCGACGCGGATTGGAGGCGAGGCGCCACGCCCATTCCATCCCGGCCTTCTGCACCACGCGCGGCGCGCGTTTCTCATTGCCCACAAGGAAATCGACACTCGCGCCGATGCAGAGCGCGGTGCCGTGCACCTTGCCGCTGCGCCGCATCTCGAACGCGATCAGCTCCTGCTGCGGCGATCCGACCGCGATCAGCGTGACGCGTGCGGACGCCGCCGCCGCCGCGTCGATCGCGGCGGCGCGGGCGGCGGGATCGTGGAGCAGGCCCATCGGCGGGACATGCTGGACGATCGTCAGGCGCGGATACAGCTCGGCCAGTCGGGCGGCGTGGGCCGGGGTGCCGCCGATCAGGCAGATCGTGTCGCCCGCCTCCAGCCCCGTTTCGAACAGGGCCTTGGTGATGTCGCTGCCGGGCGCCACCGGCAGATCGACATTCACCATCCGGCCCAGCCGGGCGAGGACGCGGCTGTCGCACAGGCAGAGATCGGCGTGGGTATAAGCGCGGCGAAGATCGCGGCCGAGCTGGGTGAGGCGCACCATATGATCGACATTGGGCGTGATCACATAAGCGAACGGGCTTTCCGCCGATCGCGCGGCGATCCATGCGAGCGCGCCTTCGGTATCGAGGCCATCGAAGTCGAGGCCGAGAAATTCGCGTTTCGAGGCGAGATCGTCCTGGCCCATGTCGCTTACGAAGCGCCTCCCGCGCGCGCCTGCATGAGGCAGATGGAATCGTCGGCCGCGCGACACATCTGCGCGTAGAGTTTCCAGGCGTCGCCATTGTTCACCTGCCGCGCGAACAGACCCGCGACCTGCGCGGCCTCATCCGCGCGGCCCCGGCCGACGAGCCAGGCGGTGCGCGCCTTGACCACGCCGATGCTGCGCGGCGAATTGTTCTGCGCTTCGCCAAACGCGGAGGCTGCGAGCAGATCATTGCCCTGCTTCGCATAGATATCCGCGATCAGCAGCGACGCCGCCTCGTTCGAATCGTTGGCGACGACCGACTGCGCGTCGGTCAGCGCCTTGTCATATTCCTTCAACGCCACATGGGCGCGGGCGCGGGCGAGCAGGGCGACATCGTTGCCGCCATCGAAGGACAGCGCCATTTCCGCCTGATCGCGCCCTTCCTTGATCTTGCCCTGCGCGACCAGCAGGGTGGCCAGCATCGCGTGCAGGTCGACATTCAGGCCGGTGACGGGCTGGCCGGCGACGGGAGCGAGCAGGGCTCCCGCCTCGTTGAGCGCGCCCATGCGGATGAGCCGGCCGGTGAGCGCGGCCTTGGTCACGCCATTGGCGCCCGACGCCAGCTGCGCGATGCGCTTCGTCGCATCCGCGGGCGGGAGCGCCGCGATCCAGAAATCGGCCAGCGCGCCCAGCACGGAGGGATTGTTGCGATAACGGCCCAGGATATAATCGGTGACGCGATCCCGCTCGGCGATATTGCCCATCGCCTGATAGGCGCGCAGGCTTTCCAGGCGATAGCGCGGATCATCCGGGCGGAGCGTCGCGAGGCGGATGGAGATGGAGCGCACGCCCTGCAGGTCGCCGATGCTGCGATAGAGGGCCAGCAGCTGTTGGGCGAGTTCCGGATCGTCCGGGGTGATCGCCATCCGCCGTTCCAGCAGACGCGCACCTTGCGCGGCCCGCCCCGTCTTTTCCAGCACATGGGCCTTCAGCAGATAGCCCTCCTTGCCGTCGGGCGAGAGCTGGATCAGCTGATCCGCAATCTTGTCCGCATCGGCATAACGCTCTTCGTAATAGGCGATCGCGCCGGTCGCGAGCAGGCCCGCAATATCGTTGGACGACAGCGAGAGCAGGGGATCGACGATGCGCTTGGCCATCTCGAACTGGCGGCCCGCAATGTAGAGCACCGCGAGATTCTGCAGCCCCTCGATATTGCCCGGATCGAGATCGACGCCCTGCTGGAAAGCGTCCACGGCCTGCTGCGGCTGGTTCAGATCGCGCCGCACCCGGCCGAGCTTGATCCAGCGGCCGGCATCGTTGCCGTCGAAGCCCACGGCGGCATCCAGCATGGCGGCCGCGCGGACCTTGTCGCCGGCGGCGAGATAGCTGTCCGCCTTCGCCTCGGCCGCCATCGCCTTGCTCGCATTCTGGCCGCAGCCGACGACGAGGGGGGCAAGCGACAGGGCCAGCGCAATTCCGAGAGGGAATGGCGCGAATCCTCGGCGTGGCAACAAGCTGTTCATACCCTTGCGCTACAGGCCAATGCCGGACAGGGCGAGATGCAACGAGGGGGACATGCGCAAGACCATGCGGCCACCACGGTTACAATTGTTTGATCCGGAGTGTGGAGAGGCCTGCTAACGATCATCTCTGGATTTGACCCGCTCCGATTATTCCACCCATAAGGCTCGCGTTGACGCCGTTCGCAAGTCTAATTCCGTTCTCGAAAGGTGCTCGTCCATGATGATCCGTCCGGTGGCCGCTTTGGTGGGCCTTGCCGCGTTCGTGCCGGCGAGCCTGATCGCTCAGACCACACCGTCCAAATCGACATCGACGTCCACAAGTTCGGCCGCGAGCCAGCCGCCGATCACGGTGAACGCGAAGGCGCCGGGGCAGGCGAACTCCACCTATGTCATCAGCCCTGGTGATGTGCTGGACATCTATGTGTGGGGCGACGAGCGGCTGCAGCGTGCCCTGACGGTGCTGCCGGACGGGACGTTCGGCTTCCCGCTTGCCGGTACGGTGATGGCGGCCGGCCACACGACCAACGACGTGGAGAAGGAACTCTCCCGTCTGCTGGCTCCGCAATATAAGGATGTGGCCCCGCAGGTGACCGTCTCGGTCAAGCAGTCCACGGGCATGCAGATTTCGGTGATCGGCAAGGTGAAGGGCCCCGGCACCTTCTCGCCGACCCGCTACGTGACGGTGCTGGACGCGCTGGCGCTGGCGGGTGGGCCGACCGACTTCGCCGATCTCAGCAATGTCGTGATCCTGCGCAAGGCCGGCGGAAAATCGCAGGTGCTGCATGCCAAACTCGGCGGCGTGCTGAAGGGCAAGCCCGGTGAGGCGGACCTGTCCGGCGACAGCATTCCGCAGTTGCAGGCCGGCGATACGGTCGTCGTTCCGTGAGGCGCGCCTCTCTTCTCGTCGCCGCGCTGATGGCGGGCGCGGCCGGGCCGCAGGTGGCCGATGCCCAGGTGGTGACGGCCGGCGGATCCGTCACCGGCCGCATCGGCTATGGCTCCAATCCCTATCTCTCGCTGAACTCGCCCGGCGACAGCGGCGTGGCGGGCGGCGATCTGACCGCCTGGGTCCAGCGTGCGTCCGAAAATTCCACCACACGTCTGACCGGCTCGGCCGATATCGATCAGAATTTCAACTATTATGGTCGTGCCGAAAACTATCTGGCACGGCTGGAGCATCAGCAGACGATCAGCGAGCGGCTCGCCGTGACGGCGCGGCTGCGCTATCAGGATTCGATCAATCCGCGGAATTTCTTCGACAATACCAACAGCAGCAATATCGATCTGCTCTCGATCGGCCAGCGCTCGCGGACGTTCGGTGCCAATGCGAACCTCCAGTGGACCCCGTCGGCGCGCGACAGCTTCTACTTCGGCCCGCAATATTCGCGGTCGCGCTATCCGAACCAGCCCGGCAACGCATTTGATCAATATGGCCTGCAGGGCGGCTATCTGCGGCAGGTGACCGAGAAGCTGAAGGTGGGTGTCGATCTTTCCTACCAGCGGCTGAATTCGCGTGCCTTTTCCGACAGCGATTCCTATCAGGGCGGCCTGCGGCTGGTCTATGATTTCAGCCCGATCTGGCAGTTCGACGGGGGTGTCGGTCTGATCCATCAGATCAGCCGGCCCGGTGGCTCGGCCACCACGCCCGGTTTCAATGCGAGCCTGTGCGGCAAATATCCGCGCTATAGCGTCTGCATCGAAGGATCGCGTCAGAGCGCGGCCTCCGGCTTCGGCGGCCTGCGGACCGACAACCGGATCGGCGCGCACGGCAATTACGCGCTGACATCGCGATCGAGCGTCAACTTCAGCATGCTCTACGATGTTTCGCAATCGTCGGGCATTTCCACGATCCCGACGCAGAAATTCTGGGAAATCTCGGGCGGATATTCCCGGACGCTCAGCGAGCGGCTTTCGGCGGGCTTTAGCGGGCGTTATCAGTATCGTGACTATGGCAGTCTGGTCGCGGCGGGGGGAACGTCCGTGACGGGTTTTTCGGGGACTTTCGACGTGACCTACAAATTTGGGCGTATCGATTAACATGAATCCCTATCCCAATCCCGGCCCGCTGGCCTCTCTGGCCCAGCAGGGCGAAGACGAGGGCGGCTCCTCGTCTTTCCTCCAGGTGCTCCCCGTCATTCTGTGGGAAAAGCGCTGGTGGATCATCGCGCCCGGCGTGCTGGGCCTCGTCGGCGGCGTGGTGGCGGCCTTCACGATCCCCACCATGTTCGAATCGAGCGCGACGGTGCTGATCGAGAGCCAGCAATTGCCGCTGGACGTGGTGAACTCGCCCGTGACCGACGTGATCGGCCAGCGCATCGCCCGCGCGCGGGAACGCGTGCTGAGCCGGCAGGACCTGATCCGGCTGATCCGCACCAACAATCTCTATGCCGAAGAGCAACGCCATCAGGCGCTCTCCGCCATCGTCGACAAGATGCGCGACGCGACGTCGGTGGAGGCGATCGGCTCCGATATCACCGGCGCGCCGGGTGGCGCCGCCGGCCGCACGATCGCGCTGAAGATCGGCTTCTCTTATGCCGATCCGGTCAAGGCGCAGATCGTCGCGCAGCAATATGTGAACCGCTTCCTGGAAGTGGACGCGAGCTCGCAGACGGATCAGGCGGTGGGCGCCGCGAACTTCCTCAATCAGCAGGGTTCGCAGATCCAGGCGCAGATCTCGGCGATCGAAAGCCAGATCACGAAGATCAAATCCGAAAACGGCCCGCTGCTGGCGCTGCAGTCGCAGGCCACCGGCAATCCGGCGGCGGATGCCGGCCGCATCGATGCCGAGATCATCGGGCTGCAGGGCGAGAATGCGCGGCTGGCGGCGCAGAGCGGCGGCGACGGAAATTCCGCCGTGCAGGCGGCGGAGATGGCGCTGGCCAATGCGCGCGCGCGCTATTCCGATACGCATCCCGACGTGATCGCGGCGCAGAACCAGCTGGACGCGGCGCGCCGGTCCGCCACCGCCACGAGCGGCGCCAGCAGCCCGATGATCAACGCGAACAACGCGCAGATCTCCTCGCTGCGCGCGGCCAAGGCGATGATCCTGTCCCAGTCCGGCGAGGTGCGCGCGGCGCAGGCGCGGGGCCCGGCACTCGCGGCCGAAGTGGATGCGCTGGAAAAGCGGGCGGATTCGCTGCGCGATCAATATCGCGACATCGGCTCCAAGGCGCAATCGGCCCAGCTTTCCGCGCGGATGCAGACGGAGCAGAAGGGCGAGCGCCTGACGCTGGCGGATCCGCCCGTCGTGCCGGATGCCCCCTACAAGCCCAATCGCCCCCTGCTGATCGCGGGCGGCCTGGTGGGCGGGCTGGGCCTCGGCGCGGCGATCGTGCTGCTGCTGGAGCTGATCCTGCGGCCGATCCGCGGCACCGAAATGCTGCGCGAGGCGGCAGGTGCGGCTCCGCTGGTCATCATTCCCGATTTCTCGCGCAAACCGAACATGATCATACGCTGGCTGGAACGGCGTAACCGGAAGCGGGCGCGGACATGAGCTACGAGGATTCCGATCGCGATGCGTTCAAGCAGATGAGCAATATCGCAGAGGGTGTCGCGACGCCGCTTTATGGCGACGAAACCGAATTTCCGCGCCTGGAAGTGGATGCGGACGGGCTCGGCCAGCGCTTCGTGTTCGGCTTTCGCGGCGGCGATCAGCGCGCCCGGCCGTTCAAGCTGCTTCGCACGCGCATCGCCAAGATGGCGGCCGACGACGGCGTGAAACTGATCGGCGTGACGTCGGCCGCGCCGAACGTGGGCAAGACGTTCGTCGCCGCCAATCTCGCCGCCGCGCTGTCGAGGCTGGTCGACACGCATGTGTGCGCGATCGATCTGGACATGCATCGCCCGGCGCTGGGGCCGCGCTTCGGCGTGCCCGACGGCGACGGTATCCACGATTTCCTGACGGGCGACGTGGCGGATATCCGCGCGGTGGGCCGTCAGGTGAACGAGGAGCGGCTGGTCGTCATCCCCGGCTATCGGCGCAACGTCGCGACGGGCGAATTGCTGTCCGGCCCGCGCGGAGACGCGCTGTTCGCAGGGCTGCGCGCGCTGCCGGCCGGTACGCTGGTGATCGTCGATATGCCGCCGATCTTCGCGGATGACGATGCCGTGATCATCTCCAACCGGATCGATGGCTATCTGCTGGTGGTGGAGGATGGCCGCACGACCAAGAAACAGGTCGAGGAAACGATCCGCATGCTGTCGCCGGCGCCGATGCTGGGCACAGTGCTGAACCGCTATCATCGCCGCATCTTCAGCGACGATTACGGTTATGGCGCAAGCTACGGCTACGGTGCCTATTACTGACCCCGGATCGGCGGATGCCGGAACCGGCCGAAGGCAAAAAAATGGCGGGCCGCGATGAGCGGTCCGCCATTTTTCGTTCATCCCTCGTGGTGGGCTGCGGCGGCTCCGAAGATCCCCCGCAGCCCCGCGTCATCAGGGATTCGTGGGAGCGCCCGGCGCGGCGGCGGGCGCCGTCGGTGTGGCCGAGGGCGGCGTGGGCGCGCTCGGCTTGGCGGGCGCGGCGAAGCCGTTCTGATAGGTGATCTTCGCGCCGGACTTCAGCGCTTCGATCTGCTTGGTCAGCAGCTGGCCGAATTTCTCCTGACGCCAGGCGTTGACGGCGGCCGGCTTCGCCTTGGTCTCGTCGATCGAGATCGGCTTGCGCGAGAGGATCACGTTGACCGTGATGAAGCCCGGCTGCGGGATCACGAACGGCTCGCCCTGGGGCAGGCCATCGATCTTCTTCATGATGTCCGTCGGCACGCTGCCGCTGTCGAGGCCGACCTGCGCGCGCTCGAACTTGATGCCCATGCCCGTGAGCGTCTGCGACACGGCATCCAGCGTATGATCCTTTTCCAGGACCTTCAGCTTCGAGACATCGGCCGGAGCGGGGAAACGGATCTGATCGAGCGAGATCTGCTCGCGCCCGGCGAAGACATTGCCGTGCTGCGCCATGAAGGTGGAGATGTCCGTGCTGCTGGGCACGGGGACGAGCGCCAGCTGCTGCTTGGCATAGAGCTGGACGAGCAGCAGCTCGTCCGCGCGGCGCTTCTGCGTCTGATATTCGGGCGTCTTGTCGATGCCCTTTTCCTCGGCGGCAGCGACGAGCAGCTTGCGCTCGATGATCCGCTGGAGAAGCTCGCGCTGCACGGTCTGCTTGTCGGCGGTCGGCGGCAGATTCGCGGCCTGAAGCTCGGCATTGATCTCCTGCAGCGTGACTTCCTTGCCGTTGACGACCGCCGCCACCTGACCGGAAGGAGCCGCCTTGCTGCAGCCCGAGAGCGTCGCCGCCGTCGCGAGCAGTCCGGCAACCGCGATGACTTTCATGTTACTCACCCTGTGCATTCCTTCTCCTGGGACAGGCACGATCATGCCTGCCCGGTGGCATTGACGATAGCTATCATGCAGCGCTTGCGCCTAACAATTGGCGACGACCGGAAGGACCGGCGGCGGCAAGCATCGCGCGGGCAAAGTCGGCCAAGGTCGCCCGGCCCGTCGTGATATTGTCGCTCACGGTGGACAGGCGGACGAGCAGCCCGTCCGGCACGGCGCCCCGCAGGTTGCTTTCCATGATCGCGATGCGCTGGCTGGTCCAGCTCGTCGGCAGCGCGTCGGCGATCCGCGTCCAGTACATCACCTGTTCGGTGCGCGTGTCCCCGGTGGCGGTGAAGGCGCGCACGGCCACGCCGTGGCCGCCGCCGATCGGCAGCGTATCCGTCACCGTCTGGCTGAGGCGGAAGCCGCTCGCCGGATAGCAGATTTCCGGCCGATGGACCTGCAGCATGCCGCCCTGGCTGCTGCCATAGGCCATGACGAGCATCACCGGCGGATATTTGTCGCTGACATATGCGCGCGACACCTGCTGATCGTAAAGCAGCCGGGCGAGCTCGTCCGGAGGCGGCAGGACGATGCCGCTCGTCGTCTCGTAGCGCCAATCCGCGATATGATCGGGCGCGAGCTTTTCGAGCCCGTCCTTGGGGATGCTGGCCAGGCGGCGGCGCGGCATCCGCGCATAGGTGCCCCCCGCCACGGCGAGACAGGCGCCCCCCACCAGCAGGTCCCGCCGCGAAACGCGCAGCGAAGGTTGCGTCGCGTGTGTGGGCTCGTCCGTCATGCTCATGCCTCGCCTGCGCCTGCCAGCCGGCGGCGGATGGGGGACGCCAGCGTATCGATCGCGAAGATACCGAGCAGGGCCACCGTGAACATCGTCATGCCCGCAAAGCCGTGGAGGAAGCCCTGCGCGGCCGCGTCGCCGAAAAAGTAGGTGATCAGGATCAGCAACAGCACGCGCACGAAATTGGCGAGGATCGCCACCGGCACGATCGCCACCATCAGCAGCGCGGCGTAGCGCCAGTTCGCATTGTGGCGGATGTAGATGTAGAACAGCCCGATCGCGGACAGGCTGATGATCGAATTGAGCCCCGAGCAGGCCGCCGCCACCAGAATATCATATTGATCGACCTGGATGATCACGCCCGTGCGCGACACCGACAGGCCGAAATGGCTGAGCAGGTTCACCGCCTCGCGCGAGATGCCGAGCTTCAGCGGCTGCGTCACGGCCGCGACGAGGGAATCCGGCGGCGGAAACAGGAAGGCGAAATAGAGGATCGGGAACCAGAGCACCCGCATCGCCTTCGCCCCGATATAGGCATAGGTGATGCACACCATCAGTGCATAGAGCGCGAAGCCCTCCATCTCGACGGTTCCGCTGATCCGGCCGAGCGCATAGGCCGCGAAACTGATCGCCATGCCGATCGTGGCGAGCGCGGGAGAGCCGGCGGTGGCCAGCGGCAGGAAGGCCGGCCGCATGCGCAGCACCAGCCACACGCCCGTCGCCAGCACCACGGGGCCATGCGCGCCCTGCTCCGTGGACCAGGAATCCCGCGCGACCGACCCGAGCGTCGGGAGGATCATCGCGGCCAGGCCGAGGATCAGCAGCCAGTGCGCACTGGCGAAGGCCGCCACGGCGCGGCCGCTCGCCGGCGCTTTGGTGGAGGAGATGTCAGTCACGGCGCGAAAGGCCGGGCGCCTGGGCCGTGATGATCATTGAGGGTGCCGTTTCATGAAATCGAGGACCGCCCGCATCTTCGGAGTCGTCGCGGACAAAGGCTGGCCCGTATAATCCTTGTGGCCATAATTGGTGCTGCTCGTTCCGTTATAGAGCACCAGCAGGCCCCCGATGCGCTTCCGGTAATCCTCGAGGAAATTGGTGTAGATATCGTACAGACGCGGATCGTGGACGACGGCCACGGAATCTTTCACCGCATCGGGCGTGAAGCCGGTCACGTCGAGCCCGCCCTCGTACGTGATG
Source organism: Sphingomonas sp. AP4-R1 (assembly GCF_013113735.1). NCBI lineage: Bacteria > Pseudomonadati > Pseudomonadota > Alphaproteobacteria > Sphingomonadales > Sphingomonadaceae > Sphingomonas > Sphingomonas sp. AP4-R1. The sequence continues at coordinate 95,286 of NZ_CP053346.1, read as the reverse complement.
AAGCTGACCCCATATTTCGCGACGACCGCCTTCTGCGCCTCGATGGACGTGATCACCTGGTTTCCCTGATCGGGAAGGCGCGCCAGAACCTTGTCCACGCGGGCGGGGCCTGATTCCGGAATGTCCTGGATCACGCCACCGAAATAGGCCGCGATCGCATAGGCATCCACCGACTTCCAGAGGTCCTTGTGAGCCAGCAAGCCGTCCGATCTCTCCTTCCAGCCGATCTGCCCGCCCGCGACGCGCACGATCCGGGGCATCTGGCCCACGAAGACCTCATCCCAGATCTTCATCATGTCGATCACGCGATCGGCATAATAATAATCAGCCGCCTGATAGGGCTCCACGCCGGGATAGCGGGCCTTGCCGCGTTCCGCCGCATCCCTGTCCTGCTTGAAGCCGGGATTCCACACTTCGTTGGACAGTTCGACATAGGCCTTGCGGCCCGGAGCCAGATGATCGCGCACGTAGATCGCGAAATTGCGATAATATTCGGGATCGGCATCGAAGGGCAGCGTGAACCACGGATCGGCGCCGAGCTTGTTGGCGAGCGCGACCATGTTTTCGACCGCCATGCCTTTCAGCTGGCTGAAATCGGTCGGCTTGGGCCGGCCCGCCCAGGTCTGGGGCGGCGCATTGTTGGTCTGCATCCAGTCCATGAAGCGGATGATCCCGAACGGCTTCATGTCGTCGAGAAATTCGGGCGTGAACATCGCGTCGGGGACCATGCCGACCGGGATGCACGAGGCCTTCGCAAGGTTCGCACCGTCATGCTTCGCCGTCAGCTTCACGACGACGAGATTACCCTCGATGCCCGGCGGGACGGTGAGCTTGAAATTCTCGTCCCCGCCGCTGATGGTGCCGCTGAAGCGGATACCGGGCGTCCAGCCGGGCGAAATGCTGCACCGATAATCCCCGCTCTTCCAGATGGCAGAGATTTGTAGCAGCAGCCAGATTTCCTTGCCCTTCGGCACATCGACCGGATGTCCGCTGGCATCGACCTTCACGTCTAGCGGCTTGTGGTCCACGCCTTCCAGCAGGCCATTATTCTGGACGAGATCGGCGAAGATCCATTCCTGGCTGTAATATTGCCCCTGACCGAGATTCATGCCGACGACGGTGGGCTGGATGGTGATGGGGCGTGCCGGGGGAAGCGCGGCCGGCTTGGCCGATGGAGAAGTGTGCTGCGCGGCTGCGAGGGCGAGCAAGGCCGCACCGCCGATCACTGCTGCACCCGTGGCCATCCGTTTCATTCCTTTTCGCCCGATCACCGATGCACCTTCCCGACTCCGTGGTCCGCCGCAAGCTATTTGGCGGCAACCGTCAGCATCGCGCCTTCGGTGGAACTGCCGGAGCCGGTATCAGCGCGGCCGATTGACGTCGGCCCCGCCGCCGGAAACACACGGCGCGGGGGTCGCGCCCCGGACAATGCCGCGCCGACCGCGAGTATCGAGAAGTATATCATCACCGCGCGCCCGCCGAAGCCGGCCGTGCCGGCGGCCACCGCATAATAGATCGACACGGCGGCGACCACCGCGCCGGCCTCGCGGCCATAGGCTATTCGATTCAGTCTGTGACGGATCCCGACCATCTTGATCGCCGGAAGAAGGAATCCCATCAGGAACGCGATCATGCCGATGATGCCCGTGGTGAGGCCATACCAGATGTAGGCGTTGACGAAATCGACGATGCCTTCACCCTGTTTCAGATCCGAAAGCGACAGCACTGCCTGACCCGGATTAACCCCGGAGATCGGATGCTTGCGGATCTCTTCCCAACCCCGCGTGATCAGCAGCTTTCGATAGTCGGTCGTCTCGGCGGCATCCCCCGCAATGCCGATTCTGGTCGCCATGCTGTGCGAGAATTGCGCGATGCCAACCATCGCGACGGCGGCCGCCGCGATCAATGCGACGTTGCGGAACAGGCTCCGGTAATTCTTGCGGAACAGATCGTAGACCAGCAATCCGACGACCAGACCCAGCAGGGCCGACCGGGTATTCGCCATATAGATTCCGACAAAGATGACGAAAAAGGCGAACAGCTGATATTTCCGTGCGCGAAATGCGCCCCGGGCGGGCAACAGGCAGAGCAATGCGGTGCAGAGGAAACCGCCGAAAGCCGTGGCGTCGGCGAAAGAGGCCGTCGCGCGCAGCACGCCGCCGCGAGAATGCGAATAGGCGCTGATGGTTTCCATAATGCCCAGCCGATGCGTGATGGTGGTGTAGAGCAGCACCGTCCGCTTGGCTTCGTAAATGGCGATTCCGGAGAGCGTGAACCCGACAAATCCCATCGCCAGCAGCAGTCGCCGAAAATCCTCCGGCCGACCAAGCGACCGGCTGATCACGAAATAGGGGATGAGATACGAGGCGATGACGTCCGTCTCCACCCGCAACGTGTTCGTGAAATTGTTGCCCCGGGCCTGGATGACCTGCAGCGCCAGGAACAGCACGAACGGCAGATCGAAGCGCCTGCCAATCTCTTCATTCTTGACCGGCGGCAGCATGGCATAGGCGATGGCCGCCCCGATCCCGGCTACGAGCCATTTGCTGATGTTGAGCAGATAAAGCGAGCCGACCACCATCGGCTGGTCGAGATCCGGGAGCGATGTCGCCACGACCAGATACAGCGCCGGAATATCGCCTCGCTTGCGGGCCATCGCCGGAATGATCGCGAGCAGCGCCAGATAGACGATCCATTTGCTCGGCATCAGCATCGCGAATGCGAAAAAGCCGATCATGATCGGGAGCAGGCGCCTGCGCACCCACAGCGCATCCTGTCTGTTCAGCAAAAATGCGAACAGATTGCCGCTGACGAACAGAATGACGGACCCTTGGAGGGCGACTGAAAGCACGCTCAGCATGACGTGTCGGGAAATTCCATCGCCAATTGCGTGCCCTTGCTAGCAGTGTCGCAGGCGCTTGGCGACATGCTTGGGATGCCGAAGCTATCCGCTCCAAATGTGAAAAAAGCTTCTCTTTGCGTCGCGATATCGGCAGATGATGACGATCACGCGGCGTCGCTCCTACCCGCGTCGGCCGGTGGTGTCACCGGTGGGAACAGGGACGGATGGCCGAGGACAAGCGGAGTATGGGGCGGCTGCTGATTCCGCGGGACGATGGGCTTCGTCGTAATAATTTCAATACGTTGCGACTTATTTTGGCGTTGCTGGTCGTGTGGTCGCACAGCTTCGCCATCTGGTATGGCACGGAGCGGGACGAGCCTCTGTCGCTGCTGCTGAACGGCGTCTACAATGCCGGCAATATCGCCGTTCTGGGCTTCTTCACGATCAGCGGTTTCCTGATCACCCTGAGCTGGCAGCGGTCGAGCACGGCCGGTTCCTATCTCGCCAAGCGCATCGCCCGCATCATTCCGGGCTATTTTGTCGCGACGCTGGTGTCGTCGCTGGTGGTCGTGCCGATCCTGTCCGGCCTGCCGTTCGGCAGGATCACCGGCCAGGATGCGCTGGGCCTGCTTTCCAATCTCTGGCTGCGGAATTTCATCGTGCCGGCGCCCGGCTACGAAGGCGCGGTCAACGGTTCGCTCTGGAGCATCCCTTACGAATTCTGGTGCTATCTGGGCATCATGGGCCTCGGACTGGCCGGCCTGCTGCGATTTCGCATTCTCCTGCCGGTGGCCGCCATCCTCGTGATGCTGACCCGCACGATCCTCGATCTGCTGGGGAAGCATCCCGGCGGCGGACTGATCGAGCAGGTGATCGGCTATCCGTATCTGTGGTTCGTGGTGCTGCCCTCCTTCCTCATCGGGGCCGCCATGCTGCTCTATCGCGAGCATCTGCCGCGGAGCGGGGTCGCGGCGGCCGGGCTCGTGCTGTTGACGATCGCCAGCGCGTGGGTGCCGCTCCCGGGCGGATGGGCCGGGGCGCAGACGCGTCTGCTGCTGCCGCCGACCCTTGCCTATGCATTGTTCCATGTGGCGTTCCACCCCCGCTGGCAGCTGGGCGATGCGGCGCGCTACGGCGATTTCTCCTACGGAGCCTATCTGTACGCTTTCCCGATCCAGCAGATGCTGAAGGTCGGCCTGCTGGCGGCGGGAATCCGCTTTTTCCCCTTTTATGTGGTGACGGCGATGCTGGCCTCGCTGGCGGCCGGCGTGGCGAGCTGGTTTCTGGTCGAGCGCTGGTTCGAACAGCGCAAACGAAAGCGCAAGCCGAAGCCGCTCGAGGAAGAGACGCTGCTCGCGGCCCCCTGACGCGAGCGACGCTCCGATTGAAAGAGGCGGGCGCATCCCCATCTGGCAGCGACGAATCAAGGAGACGGGCGGTGGCCGAACAGATCGCGACGCTGGCGGGTGGATGTTTCTGGTGTGTGGAGGCGGTGTTCAACGACGTCGCCGGCGTCACCCAGGTGGAGAGCGGCTATACCGGCGGGCATGCGGTGGACCCGACCTACAAGCAGGTGTGCAGCGGCACGACGGGCCATGCCGAGGCGATCCGCGTGCATTTCGATACGGACGTGATCGATTATGCCACGCTGCTGGATATCTTCTTCCACACGCATGACCCGACCCAGCTCAACCGGCAGGGCAACGACATCGGCACGCAATATCGCTCGGCCGTGTTCCCCACCTCGCCCGAGCAGGAGGCGGAGGTGCGCGCCGCGATCGAACGCGCCCAACCCGATTGGCCCGCGCCGATCGTAACGACGATCGAGCCCGATGCGCCCTGGTATCCGGCCGAGGATTATCATCAGGCCTATTGGGAGAGTGAAGGCCAGAGCAATCCCTATTGCCTGGCGACGATCCCGCCGAAGCTGGCCAAACTCCGCAAGAGCTATCAGGCGCGGCTCAAGGCGGGGCTGGTGGCGTAGGGGGGAGCATTGGCATCGTCATCCCGGACTTGATCCGGGATCCCGCTTCTTTCTCGCTAGCCAGAATAGCGGGACCCCGGCTCAAGGCCGGGGTGACGTGGGACAGAAAAAAGAGGCGGCGGTCCGCGGGCCGGGTGGAAACACCCCGCCGCAGACCGCCGCCTTCTTTTTTAGTGGATCAGCCGAACAGCTTGGTCGCGACCTCGGCGACCTTCTCGCCCTGGTGGCGGGCGCCGCTCAGTTCGATCTCGCTCGGCTTGCGCGAGCCGTCGCCGCCCGCGATCGTGGTGGCGCCGTAAGGAGCGCCGCCGACAATCTCCTCCAGCGTCATCATGCCCTGATGGCTGTAGGGCAGGCCCACGACCGTCAGGCCGAAGTGGAACAGGTTGGTGATGATCGAGAAGAGCGTGGTCTCGTTGCCGCCATGCTGCGTGGCGGACGAGGTGAAGGCCGCGCCGACCTTGCCGTTCAGCGCGCCGCGCGCCCACAGGCCGCCGGCCTGATCGAGGAAGGCGGCCAGCTGGCTCGGCATGCGGCCGAAACGGGTGGGGGCGCCGATGATGATCGCGTCATAATGCTCCAGATCGGCGACCGCCGCGATGGGCGCCGCCTGATCCAGCTTGAAATGGGCGCCCTTGGCGATCTCTTCGGGCACGGTCTCGGGCACGCGCTTGATATCGGCCGTCGCGCCGACCGAGCGGGCGCCTTCGGCCACGGCCTCGGCCATCGCCTCGATATGGCCGTAGGAGGAATAATAGAGAACGAGAACCTTCGCCATGGTGACACTCCCGTTGGGTCGGGAGCGTCATGCCATGGCATGGCTGTTCGGGGGAGTGCGATACGATCGACGCTGGCGTTCGAAAGAGTCGAAAAGCGCCGAAAATCCGTCGGGCGGTTTACTGGCGCGGGTCGTTCGGGCGACGCAGGTGGGGCAGGTCGTCCCGCGTCAGCACGCCGTCGCCATTATGGTCGAGAGACTTCATCCGCGCGTCCGCCGCCGTGATGAATTCATAGACCGTCACGCCGCGATCCAGATTGGAATCGGTTGCCAGCACCGGCTCGGGTGCCGCGATATAGCTGTAGCGGCCCGCGCCGAGGCGGGTCGGGTAGGGCGCGTCGGTGACGTTGCCATCGGAATCGACCTTCACCTTCGAGGGATCGCCATAGGTGTTCATCACCCGGATTTCGGGGGCGATGTCATTCTCGTAATGCTCCAGCTCGATCGGGCCGATCACCTTGTCGTGATCGGTATCCAGCAGATTGAAGAAGCGCATCGCATCGGCGCGGAATTCCTCGCGCGTCATGCGGCCGTCGCCATTGGCATCGGCCTTGCGAAACCACAGTTCGGCGCCGGACAGATCCGTTTCGGAGCGGAACGGCTCGCCCATCGGGCTGATGAATTCCTTCGGGCCGGAGAGCGGCGTCATGTCCGCCAGCTCGCGGCCGCGAACGGTGATTTCATCGGAGGCCGGCGCGGAGGGCGCGGCGGGGTTGGCCGGTGGCGTGGGCGCCGCTGATCCCGCGGGCGACGGCGCCGGGGTGGCGGAAATCGGGGGCGTCGCCGGGCGCATCGCGGCGGCCGAGGGCTGAGGCGTCGATAATTTGGGTGCGGAGGGTGTCTGGGCCGAAAGGGCGGTGCCGGCCATCAGCAGAGGACAATGCAGGGCCGCTCGCCATAGCCCGGTCCTCGATCCGCTCATCATTCACCTTCCGACATCTGTTCACTGGCGGGATGCGCGGATGCGACCGCTTATCCCTGCCTGCGCCCTACTCGCATCGTGGCGGAGAGGAAGGGGTTGGGCGCCGCAACCGCCGAAAAAACCGAAAAGTGCGATGGGCCGAGCCGGGTCGCGCATCGAGCGTCGCACCGGCAATCGGGCAGAAGCAGGAGAGACATGGTCGGGGAGACAGGATTCCAGACCGAAATACCTGCCCCTTCGACCCACGGAAATCCGCGGTTTTTGCGGGATCGCGAAGCCCTTGTGTGTGGGTTGTGTGTGTTGGTCAAGTGCCATCCTGAAACCGGCCAACAAGGGCCGCTGATGACACCCTCGTCGCGCTATAAGTTATGCGAATACGAGCGCTTGCGGGTGGCGCCGAATGGGCAGCGCTGGCTGCACCGAACCGCGTCTCGGTTTGGGTTCCGGCGACCGTGTGCGGCGGCAGACCCGTATTCGATCCCGGACCGCTATAAGTCACGGTTTGCGGTCAGAATGATCGATAGCGGGCAGCGCTATCGATCACCGAAATGGGTTGCCACTTCGGCATGGCGTTCGGCGATCTCGGCGACCGACACCGTTGTCCCTGCCTCCGCTGCGATCTGGGGCCAATCGCTGAGCGCGGCTCGTACTTCGTCAATGATCAACGCGATTGCCCGGTTGGACAGGCCGTGCCGTCGCCCCAGCGTCATCACCTGAGCGCGATTCGGCGCTCGCCCTTCGCCCTCTACCGCGAGGTAATGTTCGCCGCCCGGTCCGTTGGAGAAGGTCAGGTCATAGGCTGGGGCGAGGCGCCAATCGCCGGCTGCATCCTGCAGGAAGCTGTGTTGGCGCGTGTGGTCGTCACGATTGTGCGCAAGGATATTGAAGACCATCCGGCGGAAGGCTTCTTCGACGTCGGCGGCATGGCGGGTGATCGCCATCGTCGCGCGGAGAAACATATCATAGTCGATCGATGGCATGTCGGCACGGGCCTCCAGCGCACCGGCGAGCGATATCATGTGGAGGCGTCGGCCTGGCGCAGGTCGGTCGAACCGGCGCGTCGCGAAATAGCCGGGCCCGGTCTGGGCCGGAAGCAAACGGGACGCAGCCATATCGATGCCAGCGGCGCGGGCCATGCGGGCATAGGCCTCTTCGATGGGGCCGATATCGATCGGATCGACAGTGGCGCGAAATTTCACGATCCAGTCTTCGTGGCCAGTGTCGCCTTCGCCACTCAACGTCCCGTCCGGCGCGATGCCCAGATGGATCTTGGGCCGTGCACCGCCAGATGCGCCGCCGAGACGGGCAAGCGTGTCGATCTGCGCTGGATCGTTGCCGAGCAGCAGCACACGCGACTCCTCGGCCAGCGCGTCTAGATCGATCGTGCCGACATCCTCGGTGGGAGTCGTCGCCGGCTGATAGACCAGTGCGCCGCGCCCCGTTTGGCCGACAAGGGCGAGCCGGTCCACCGCGCTGAGCGTGTCGATACGGACGCCCAGCTTCTCCAGTCTCCGTTTCATCAGCATCTGCCCCCACGCGTCGGGCAGACTGTCGGACAGGAAGCCATGAAGGCCGTCAAAATTGCGCCCGCGTGCTGCGTGGAGACCGGGTTCCGGGGGATAAAGCAGTGGGTCGATCCGCCACCGCTGATCGACGACAGCCGCCGACCATTCGACCTGCGCCAGTCCATCCGCCATCGCGAGGCGGCACACGGTATCCGCGGCCTCGCCTTCGTCGAGCATCAGGCCAATATCGAGGGGCGTGCCGGGCGCGAGTTTCATGACGCCCGCGATGCCGGTGCGCGCATGCGCGGCTTCGGCTTGGCGGCCGCCTTCTGCTGATCAAGCAGCGCGTCCATCGATGTCGCCGGCGGCGCAGGAAATAGCCCGGCAAGATCCTGCTCGCAGCGCAACGCGACCGCAGCGCGAACGAGATCCTCGATCGAGGCGTTGCCCTCGGCTTCGAGCCGTCGCCACGTCCGATACGCGATGCCGGCGCGCGCTGCTGCATCGGTCTGGGTAAGCCCCATGTCGAGCCGGCGGCGCTTAATCCGATGCCCTATGAGGGTCGTCAGTTCGAGAGGCGTTTCTAACATAGTCCTTATATGGACGATAATAAGAGAATAATCAATAAATCGGCCATATATGGACAATGCATCAGCCAGCGTCGCGGCGGGCGAGCCAGAAGCCAGGTACGGCCTCGGCAAACCGCCGCCTCTGGTCAGCGTTTGCGCCCAGCGTCACGACCATCAGGGAGAATGGCGTGTGCTGGCCTTTTCCGTCCGCCTTCAGAAATCGCACGCGGCCTCTCAGGAGATAGATATCGGCAACGGTGCTAAGCGTATCGTGAAACCAGGCCGAGTCGGTTCTGACAGGGGCGAGGAACACGACCGTCTCGACGTTCCCCGCATGCCATTGGTCATGAGCGCGACGCAGCCATTTGAGTAGCGCCGAGAAGGGCGGATTGACGAACGCGAGCCTGCCTGACCAGTCATCGGTGAGCCCATCGCCACCGTCGCTCAGCAGAATACGGCAGCGCGCGACTACAGGGCTGAGAAGGTGAGCGCATGGGTCGAGATCGACTTCGCCGAATGCCGAGTAGATGGCGTTCATGAAGTCTGGCGGGGTGAATCGACTGTCCCGGTCGAGTTCGCCCGCGTATCCCCAATATGATCGTTCGGGCGAGCGGCGACGGGCGTTCGGCGCTATTGCTTCGAGCAGACGCAGCAGGCTGGCAACCGATCCACCTCCGCGCTCGAGACTCGCGATCGTCGTGCGCGACAGCCCCGTCATGGTTGCCACTTGGTCGAGTGACATGCCGCGCCTCAGCCGTCGCGTGCGCAATTGTTCGGGCAAGGTCGCGCCCGCTCCGACACCGGCCAGGCGAAAGTTCAGCGCCTTCATGGCCGCGATCAACGTTGGGACTGCCCCCACGCCCTTTTCCATCCGCTTGATGGCCTGGGCATCGGTGTCCAATAGCTCTGCCAACGCCCGCTGAGACAAACCCGCCGCCAAGCGAGCAGCGCGAAAATCATAGATCAAAATCTGATACCAAATGAGCTCATATTCTGGTCGTAGAATTGCACGGTTCGCCCTTCCGGCCAAGTCTCCTAGACTAGCGAATGCCTTGGCCTGCGCTCCTGGGAGCGATAGCCTTACAAAGGCGACAAGCTGCCTTCTTATCCAAGCCGCACCAGCGTCACCAACGTGTCCTAAAAATGTTTGATCAGCCTCAGTCGCTGCATTTCGCAGCCCTGCCATTCGTCCATCCTCGCGGCACTTTTCTGGAATGACGGGTGACGTCGGATTGAATCGGAGATAGCTGTGAACCAGGGAAAACAATGGAACCGGATTGCGCCAGGGGGCTGCGTTGAAAATCTACGCCGTATCGATCGATAACTTCCGGGGCATCAGTTCTACGAAGCTGGTTCTGCCTGACCACGCCGTCCTCATCGGCGACAACAATACGGGAAAATCCTCTGTCCTTGAAGCAATAGACCTTGCGCTGGGTCCGGATCGACTGAGCCGGCGCCCGCCAGTCGACGAGCATGATTTTTTCGAGAGCAACTATCTCGCTGTAACTCCAGCGGTGCCCGAGGAAGGCGCTGAGCCGGTTGAGGGCGCGGACGCGGCCCCCGGTGAGGCGCCGAAAATCACGGTTGAAGTGACCATCATTGGCCTGTCCGAAGAGCAGGAGGCAAGGTTCGGCGGGCATGTCGAGTGGCTCAACGTCGCAACAGGCGATTTCTTCACCGATGCCAATCCGGCGGGGGTCGATGAAGTAAACATCAAGGCCGCGCTACGTGTCACCTTCATCGGCGCCTATGACCCGGACGAAGACGATTTTACCGGCAATACCTTCTATTCGCGCAGCTTGACCGACGGCGACAAGCCCGAGCCCTTCTCAAAAAAAGATAAGCAACATTGCGGCTTCCTTTTCCTGCGCTCGCTGCGCACGGGGTCGCGCGCGCTTAGCCTCGAGCACGGCAGCCTCCTCGACATCATCCTGCGCCTGAAGGAAATCCGGCCACAGATGTGGGAAGGCACGATCGGTACGCTTGCCGGCATCGACGTCGCAAGCGATCCGGCGCTCGGCATTTCCGGCGTGCTCGACAGCATCGACAAGTCGCTAAAGAAATATGTGCCGCGCGAATGGGGTGTGAAGCCGCACCTTAAGGTGTCGAACCTGACGCGCGAGCACCTGCGCAAAGTCGTGACCGCCTTCATCGCGACTGGCGACGGTACCCACGCGGCGCCGTTCTTCCGGCAGGGCACCGGTACGATCAACATGCTGGTCCTGGCGATGCTGTCGCAGATCGCCGAGGACAAGCAGAACGTCATCTTCGCGATGGAGGAGGTCGAGACGGCGATCCCGCCCTATGCCCAGAAGCGGATCGTACACGAGCTGCGCAAGCTGGCGGCGCAGTCGATCGTCACGTCCCATTCGCCCTACGTCCTTGAGGAGTTCAAGCTGGACGAGACGGTGATCCTGTCACGGGACAACGCGGGCAAACTGAGCCAAGCGCAGATCGCGTTGCCCGATAGCGTCAAGCACAAGCGCTACCGTCAGGAGTTTCGTACCCGCTTCTGCGAGGGGCTTCTGTCCCGCCGCGTGCTGATCGCCGAGGGAGCGACCGAGGCCAGCGCCTTTCCCGTGGCCGCGCGCCGGCTGTCCGAGCTTAATGCCGCGACCTATGCCTCGATCGAGGCACTGGGCATCTGCATCATTGATGCAGGGACCGAGTCGCAGATCGCGGACCTGGCGGGGCTATATAAGGGCCTCGGCAAGCGGACCTTCGGACTATGCGACAAGCAGACCGATCCGGCGAAGGCGGCGATCGAAGCGCAGGTCGAGCGGCTCTTCATGCACGATGAAAAGGGGATCGAGGATCTGATCCTCAAGAATACGACCCAGGAAGCGCTCGAGCGGTTCTCGGATGCGCTCGACTGGCCGCCGCACATTCTCGGCAAATATCCCGATCCCAAGGCCAATCTGATCCCGGCGCTCAAAGAGTATTTCGGTTGGGCCAAGGGCAATTGGGGCATCGCCGATTTTCTAGGTCAGTGTTCCGAGGCTGAGATGCCATCGTGGATCCGCGACGCGTGCATAACGCTGAAGGCCATTTGTGATCCGCCGCCCGCGCCCGTCGCGCCGCCAGCGCCTCCGGTCCCGCCGCCACCGCCAGCGCCGCCAGCGCCGCCGGCCCCGCCCGCGCCTCTGGCCGGAAATGGTGGGCAGGCCGGTCTCGGGCCCGCTGCTTAGAGGGCGCCATGGTCGACCTGACGCTGGCGCAAAAGGAAGTTCTAACCGCGGATGGGCCCCAGCTCGTCGTTGGCGGTCCCGGTTCGGGCAAGACCACGGTGTCGATCCTGAAGGCGGCTAAGATCGCGCGTGAAAAACTGCGGCCTGGGCAGCGCATCCTTTTCCTGAGTTTCGCGCGCGCAACCGTCTCGCGCGTTTTCGAGGCGATCGACGAAGAGCGGTCGGTCACCAAGGAGGAAAAGAAGCGGATTAAGGTCGATACCTATCACTCCTTCTTCTGGCGTATCCTCAAGGCCCACGGCTATTTAGTTGGGTTTCCGCGGCGGATGACGATCCTGACGCCGCCGAACGAAGCGATCGCGCTGTCGTCGATCCGCAGCGGCTTCAAGGCCCCGTCGAAGCTGTCGGACGAGGAAAGATCGCAGAAGGCGGCATTGGAAGTGGCCGAACGCATGCGGCTCGCGACCGAGGAAGGCAAGGTCTGCTTCGATTTGTTTGCCGAGCGCGTGGCCATCCTGCTGCACGGTTCGGCCAAGGTGCGCGAACTCGTCTCGACCATGTATCCGTTCATCATCTTGGACGAATTTCAGGACACCAGCGCCGAGCAATGGCGCGCCGTCGAGGCGATCGGGAAGAGCAGCACGCTGATCGCGCTGGCCGATCCCGAGCAGCGCATCTTCGATTTCATCGGTGCCGATCCCGAGCGGCTGAACCACTTCAGGGCCGCGTTCACGCCGTCAGAGCACGACCTCGCCGGCGACAATCACCGCAGCAAGGGCACCGATATTGCCATCTTCGGCAATCATCTCCTCACGGGCAAGTTTCGCGACGAACCCTATCAGGGCGTGGAAGCCGAATGGTTCGCGTCGAACCCGAACCAAGCCTATGCCTCGCTTGTTGCTCAGGTGCTGAAGGCCCGGCAACGGCTCGTCGCGCTAGGCCAGCGCGAGTGGTCGCTTGCGATCCTGGTCCCTACCAAGCGCATGACGCGTCTGGTGTCTGACAATCTGCGCGCGCCGTTCGGAACCGTGCCGCCGATCGTTCATACGGCGGCCGTAGATATGGAAGGACCTATCCTAGCCGCCGAGGTGATCGCGTTCCTCCTGCAGCAGCGCAGCCATAATGGCTGCTTCGACGAGTTCGTCGACGTGCTTTGCAGTTTCTTCGACGGACGCGGCGGCGCGAAGCCGACGAAGGGCGACCTGGCGGAAGCCGGGCGGTTCAGGTCCGCGCTGGAAAAGTGGAACGAGTGCCTTGCAAAAGGCAAGGCGACGCCAAGCAACAGCGTCCTCCAGCCGACTTTCGCCGTGCACCAAGCTGCGAGCGCCTTGGTGCTGACCGGCCAGCCTGATGCCGACTGGACGGCGGTTCGTGCTGTCCTCGAGGCGGGTGGCTGCAAGCGGCTCGTGGAGGTTGCCCAAGAAGCCCGTAACGTTCGCTTGCTGGAACGGGGCATGCAGCTCCGTCAGAGCCTCTCGCAGGATTGGCGCGACACCGGCGGCTACAAGAACGCCTTGGCCATCACGCGTCAGTCATTCGTTCAGGAGCATTTCGCGACGGCGCACAAGCCTGAGTCAGGTGTTGTCGTGATGAACATGCACAAGGCTAAGGGTAAGCAGTTCGACGAGGTCATTATCTTTGAAGGCTGGCCGAAGCGGGTCAAAGGCAAGATCGTGGGCAACCCAGATCGGATCGTCGGCGGCAATGTGAGCGCCGGCCCGATGACGCAGGCGCGCCAGAATTTTCGCGTCAGCGTGACCCGCGCGAAGATCCGAACGACGATCATGTCGCCCAAGGACGATGTCTGCGTTCTGCTGATCCCCGTGGAATAGAGTTGAGCGGTGAGCGTTGGCGATCTGAGTCCGGGTGGTTTCATGAGACAACCCGAATGACTGCTTTTGTTAGATTGCGACGTTCGCGCCACTAGAAGCGTATGTCGCTATCTGGTCGCCAGCCGACTCCGAACGAGCGTCATTCATCCCCGCAACCTGGCTTCGAACCGAACGGTCGCCTACCGGCACCTAAGATATCGTGCCGACAAGCGCAGCTTGAGAGGGGTCATATATCACGCCGACCAGCGTTCCGTCGCCGATCCGCTCAACGATCTGGTCAATGACGGGCAGCGGCACCAGAAACCACTCCCTCGGCCGGACGGGTTTGCCGAAGCGATCGGGGATTGAGATGTCGAAGCGCACGGCATCCAGCACCCGGTGGATGAGGGCCTCAAGGCGCGGACGGTTGATGTCATAGAGCTTGTAGGTGGCGACGACGTCCACGTCGGCGAGCAGATAGGTGGCATCGTCGGCAGCGCCTGCGATGCGGGCTTCGACCGAGCCGCCGGTGATGCCGATCTTGTGAACCAGGTCGCGGTTCGCCGCGATGGTCGGATGCGTGGAGCGACTGCGCAGCACGTAAAGCGTGCCGGTTGCCAGCTGTTCGGGTTCAAGCTGGGCCGCTTGGGCCTCGGAGAAAAGCGGGCCCGCGTTGGGCTCGCTCACCCAGCGTCCGCCCTTGTCGGGTTCATAAAGAGCGCGCTGCAGCGACCGAAGGAGCAGGTTGCTCTCCGTGCCGTTGGAATAGATCACGCGCAGGCGGGCGTCGGTTTCGCCGTTGGGGGCCTTCTGGGGATCGCCCACCTCCGACACATAGGCCAGCTGTCCGCCGACGATGAAAAATTCGCCGAGCTTGATGTCGGCCTTCGACATGCCGAGGTCGCGCACGAACGGGCGCGTGGTGCGGACGCCAGCTTCCAGATCGGCCTGCACCGCATCGAACAGCGGCTTGAAGGCTGCGAAATCCTCGCAGCGCTTGGCGCTGGCAATTTCTTCGGCCGCCTGGCGGTCGGCATTGGAGCGGACATTGCGGAGCTGGGTGATGTCGTCGGCCGCTTCCGCCGCGATGCCAAGTTCGGCCAGCAGCGCGCTGTCGTCGAGGCCATCGACCGGCGCGGCGACAGCCACATCGTCCAGCAGGCCATGCACATCCATGTCCGCCAACAGCGCGCGGCAATCCGCCTGCGCGCGCAGGCGGTCGAGGCGGACGGCATAGAGCCGCTCGAAGATATCGCGATCTTCGCCATGCTGCGGTGCGCGCCCATGCTCTTCGCGGAACTTCACGATATCCTCGAACCCCGCGATGATGCGTTCTTCACGCGGAGTGCGCGCTCGTACTTTTTTCGGCGTCAGGTCTACGCCCAGTTCGGCGAGGATATCGTCGTCGGTCATTTCAGCCATTGGCGGTGGCTGCCTTCTGGCGGAAGCGGGCGAAGGCAGCGACGCCCTCGGCCAGCTGTCGCTCCCACGGATCTTGCGATGTCGCCTCGGGCGCGCGCCCGCGCTCGCGCTTCCACTGGACGGCTCGTACCGCGAAAGCGCGGGCCTCCTCCTCGGTCAGCGTATTCTTGCGGGCGGAGATCGCCGCTTGCACCTGGCGCAGCGTGCCCTCGTTCATCGCCTTCGCGAGGATCGCATAGGCGGCGTCGAACGGGTTGATGCGGTCGATCAGGTCGATGTCCAGCTCGCGCACATTCATGAACTTCCGCACGCCGTCGACGAACGAGGTGTTGGCCTTCAACTCGCCGTTGGAATCCTCGGTCGCTGTCTCGGTCACGATCTTCGCGGCCTGCTGGGTGATGTTGAGCGCGGCGATGGCGTGCTGGCGGATCGCCTCCTGATCCGTCTCGCTCATCTCGGGATACCGCTCGCGAACGATCTTGCCCATGCGAACCTGGGTCAGTTCCTCCGGCACCACTTCGGGATCGAACATGCCGCGCTCGATCGCCTGCTTGTCCTGGATGAAGCTGGTGATGACCTCGTTGATGTCCTGCTCGCACACGCGGCGCGCCTCGGGCGTGGTCGGCTGCACCAGATCCTTCAGCTCGAAATGGAACTGGCCGCGTTCCTCGTTGAAGCCGACGTTGGTGCGGCCTTCGACATAACCGTCAGGGCCATAGTCATAGCCGTCCTTCGGCCCAGCATCCTTGGGCGTGAACTCGAAACGCGGCGCCAGCACCTGCTCCATCAGCAGGCTGGCGGCGATCGCCTTGAGCGTATCGTTCACCGCCTCGGCCACCACGTCGTCGGCGGCAGCCGGTTCGGCGATCAGGTTGGTGAAGCGCGCTACGGTCTTGCCCGGCGCGTCGCGGGTCGCACGGCCGATGATCTGGATGATCTCGGTCAGGCTGGAACGATAGCCGACAGTCAGCGCGTGCTCGCACCAGATCCAGTCGAAGCCTTCCTTCGCCATGCCCAGCGCGATGATGACGTCGACGTGATCGCGATCCTTGCGCGCTTGCGGGCTCTTCAGCGCGGCCGACACGCGATCGCGCTTGGCTGGATCGTCGTCGACCAGATCGGCGACCTTGATCGTCGTGCCCGCCGCCGTCTCGATCAGGTGGAAGCCGGTCGTCTCGTCGGTCCCCTTCCACTTGCCGAGGTGATCCATGATCTCCTCGACTTCGCGGTGCTTGTCCTTCGTGCTCTCCCGGCTGTTGACCGAGGGAATGTGCACGATCGTCTTCACCGCCGGGTCGAGCAGGGTGTTGATCTTGTCGACGTATCGGCCGGTGTAGAAGCTATATGCGATGTCCAGCGTCTTGAGCCACTGATAGCCGTTGAGCTGCTCGTAATAGGTATAGCTGACCGTGACGAAGCGCGCCTCGTCCTCGGGCGTTAGCACTGCCACGGAGTCGCCGCGGAAATAGCTGCCGGTCATCGCGACGAGATGTACTTTGTCGCGGGCGATCAGCTGGCCCAGCTGGGCACCCAGCCGGTTGTCGGGATTGGCCGAGACGTGGTGGAACTCGTCCACCGCGATCAAGCGGCCGTCGAAGGCCTCGATTCCCAACTCGTCGATGGCGAAGCGGAAGGTAGCGTGCGTGCAAACGAGCACCTTGTCGTCGCTGGCCAGAAACTCGCCGACCGCCTTCACTTTGGACTTGGCGACCTTCACATCGTCGGCGCCAGGCGTGTTGCACAGGTTCCAGTGCGGCTTGACCGCCCAGTCCCAATAGAAGCCGCCCTTGGTCAGCGGCTCATCGGCGAAGCTGCTGCCGATCGAACGCTCGGGCACGACGATGATCGCCTGCGAGACGGGCTGATTATGTAGCTTGTCGAGGGCGATGAACATCAGCGCGCGCGACTTGCCCGAGGCGGGCGGCGACTTGATCAGCAGATACTGCTCGCCGCGATGGGCATAGGCGCGCGCCTGCATGACGCGCATGCCGAGTTCGTTGGCGCTGGAGGATGCGCCGGTCTGCGCGGTGACGAGGCGGACGGCTGGAATTGAACGGCTTTCGGTCACTGGCTTGCCCACTCATTTGCTTTGTTCATTCCGCTTTCCCATGCCTGTTCGATGGCTTCGTCATCCGCCAGGAAGAATTCGCCACCCAGAGATTGCCCGTGTGCAACCAGCACACGCTTCATTTCGGTTTCCCCTTCGATAGCGGCACGCGACTTAGGGAATGGCATTGCTCCAACGTGATCGTTCGACCGGAACACCCGCCATGCGAAGGCCCCACGCGGTAGCGCACGATTGTGATCGTCGCACCGGCCTATCGGCGTCTTGGAGACACCTACCTTGATGATCTTTTGCAGACCGGCATCTCGGCCAAGGAAAGCTGACGTGTCGCCGTCGAGGGCCAGAATGTAGAGGCTTTTTGGTCCCTCGGCCTCGCGTACCACGAATGGGGATTGAGATACTGGTCCCGGCTTGCTCGGCACCAGGACATCGGCTCCCTTGCCGAAGGCGGCTTCAAGGATCGGGATCTCGCCGAATACCGGCACTTCCTGCAGATCGAGGTCCAACAACTTGAGAGCTTCGGCAGCGGTCAGCGGCATGCCTTGGGATCCGATCGCCTGACCGCGTCCTGGGGTATAGGTCTCGTTCGCAAAGTCGGCGATAGGCGGACGGGTTTCCGGCGCGACACGCCAGGCGCGCGTCGCCTTCACGCCCAGATCCCACTTTCCGGCAGACTCTGCGGACTTTTCCTTCGCCGTCCAAGCCACAGGGGACATGAACGCCTTGGCGTTGTTGACCCGGTGGCTGCACTGAAGCACGCCAATAACCTTGCCTAGTTCATCCTGTGCCGCGGTGCCGGTTCCATACACAACGACGAGAACCCCTGGTTCACTGCGCGTGATGAAGCCTTTCCTCTGGCCCGGGGTGCTGAATCCCAAATAGCCCCAACTTCCTGGGTCGAACCCGTAGAAACTCGTCAACCATACGTTCGGCGGGTCGCGCCGGATCGCGTCGAGCGGATCCATCATGCCGCCTTGCCTTTCATGTTCTTGCCCTTGGGCGCGGCGTTGGCGGTCATCTTGGTGTAGAGGTCGAACAGCTTTTCCAGCCGTTCGGTGTCGTTGCGGAAACGGCGGCCGATATAGATGCGCTCCAGCACCTCGTCATTCTCCTCATGCGCGCGGCGCAAATCGTCCGGCATCGCCTCGGGGTCGTAGAGGTCGGCGATGGTCGCGGGGAAATGAGCCTCGCGGGCGAGCAGGATGTTCTCCGCCGTGCGTGTGAGATCGGCCTTGTCCTGCGCGGTGAGCCGCGGGACCGGGAAGGTATTCCAGCCGAGGGTGTTAGAGTAACGAAAATCGGTCTTTATCTTGCCGCATACAGTTGCCACCCAAACAAGATGAATTCGCGACGCATAAACCGCAGCCTCGAAAAGTCTGTAATCTGGGAGTGCTATAGCACTGTCAGCAATTACAACATTCTCTCCAACTATATCAAATGGGAGATATGGCCTATCCTCCGCACTATGGCGCGCAATCAACATCGAGCGAACAGATCGGTATCGCCTCTCGCCAAATGCGTGAGGTGAGCTTGCGAGTTTTTTGGTGCTTTCTCGTTCACTTGCCTCTCGGTGCCGCTTAACGCGTGTGATGCGATCGCGTATAATTGGTATGTCAGATGCTGCATTTACTTGATCATCATTGATCCAGATACAAAAGCGGCGCTGGCCATGTATGACGTCACGACTACCGATAAAAGGGCGTAGGAAGCGTGCTGTTCTTGGGTCCGATCTCTCGAATGCGACATAGTCGCTGGAATCAATAAGGAGACCGCCTCCGTCGTTCGGCATTGATCCAAATTCCATATCAGACAAATCTGAAATCGGACGCGAGCGACTGTCGACGACCACCTCACTATTTGGACTAAGATACGGTCCAATAGAACGGCAACTCGTGGCTAGTCCATTGTCAAATATAATCTTTAGAGAATCGGATCGCGCTGAAATTCCAACAACGGAAACAGTGACAGCTGCCTTCTTTGCCGCCAAATTACGCCACAGAAAAGAGGGGTGAGCGAATGAAATCTCTAAATCGCTTCCCAATATCGCTGGCCAGTATGACGCAACTTGTCGACCCTGATTAACACTATTAGTAGTTACGAATGCAAATCGACCACCGTCGGTGCGAATGAAAGCGGACGCGCTCAAAAACCATCCGATGACATAGTCAGCCGATTTTATTGACTTGAGTTTAGATCCGGCAACGATCTCAAGATCTCGCTTTTGATCTGAGGTCTGATCCTGACTTCCTTTGTATGGCGGATTTCCGCAGATATAGGTTTCCGCTTCCGCGCTATCTTCTAGCCCATTTGCCTCCAGCGCCAAGCGCCCTGTTGGGCCGCCCAGATCCTGTTCACCGCTGCTTGCTGCCCCTGCACGCGGGCACACCTCCCGCCAATCGAGTCGCAACGCATTGCCGATCGTAATCTGCCCGGTCTTGTGCAGCGGTAGCACCATCGCGCGCGCCTCCTGCTGGCTGAGATACAGGCAATCTGCCTGGAACTCGGCGATTAGCAGTGCAAGGCGGGCGATCTCGGCGGCGAAACCCTTGATCTCGATGCCGTAGAAGTTGGAGAGCGGGATGACGCTGCGGCGGTCGGCCAGCTTCAGGTTCTCCTCGCCGCCCAGCTTCGCGACGATCGCCGCCTCGATGGCGCGCATTTCCTTATAGGCGATAACAAGGAAATTACCGCTGCCGCAGGCCGGATCGAACACGCGGATGCTGCGCAGCCGCTTCCGCAGGTTGCGCAGCTTCTGCTTGCTGTCGCCCGCCGCCTCCAGCGTGGCCCGCAGATCGTCGAGGAACAGCGGGTTCAGCACCTTTAGGATGTTGGGCACGCTGGTATAGTGCATGCCCAGCTCGCCACGCTCGCCATCGTCGGCGACGGCCTGGATCATCGATCCGAAGATGTCCGGATTGATCTCCTTCCAGTCCAGCTCGCCTGCGCGCAGCAGGTACGCGCGCGCTGTGCGGCTGAAGCGCGGGCTGTCGGTCGCGCCGGTGAACAGGCCGCCGTTCACATAGTGGAATTGGTCAGCCCAGGATTTCACGCCGGCCTCGCGTCGAGCAGCTCCGCCATCGCGGGTGTCGATGTCCATCGTCCGGAACAGTTCGGTCAGCACTTCGTGCGTGTTGCCCCACTGCTCGTCGCCCGTGCCATGACCGGCAACGCTCATGCGCGATACGGTGTTGGTGAAGAGGTTCGCCTCGAAGATACCCGTATCCTCGGCGAAGAAGCAGAAGATCAGGCGCGCCATGAACTGGTTCAGCTCGTGCCGACGCTCCTCGGTCGCCCAGTCCGGATTGTCCTTCAACAGCTCGACATACAGCTTGTTGAGCCGTCCCGTCGCCTTCACGTCGATGGGGTTGTTCTTGATCTCCTTGACGGTGGAGATGCCCGCCAGCGGCAGGAATGTCGCGAAGTGGCGCGGCAGATCAGCATAGGCACAGGCGATCACGTCGCCGACGACCAGATCCTCGGCCTCCACCGTATCGCCATCGGTGGCGAGGATGAACTTGGCCTTCTGTGCCGTCGTCTTCGGGCTGGCGCGCAGCGCGGCCAGCGTCGCGCCGACCTCTCCCGCCGGCGCCACGGCGATATGGATATTGCCGCGCCAAAGCACGCCGCCGGCCACGTCGGACTGGTTCGAGTCGCCCTTGCGCAGCCGCTTGAGCGTGGTGTCCCGCGCGCTGAAAGCCGCGAGAAACTGGAAGGCGAATTCCGCGGCGTCGAACGGCTGGAGGGCAAGATCCGATACGGCTTCTTCGATTTCGACGGCGTTCATGATCAACTGCTTCCCGCGGACGGCCGCGGCTCCATCCAGCTCAAATTTACGATGGGCTGACCCTAGCCATTCAGCCGGAGTTGGTCATCATCATGTTGATACGGAGGGGCGATTTTTGCTCCTGCATCACGTTCCCGGGGGTGGGGGAATCTGATGCCCCGCCGCGCGCATCTGGTCGACGCCGCCGCTCTGGTGGCGCGATGCGCTCAGGCACTTCGGGATCTGCCCCGTCCCGGTGAGGCACGCGTCACCTTCGAACTGGCCGAGATGCTGATTGGCCGCGACGGCGTCACGCCCGAGAAGGTCGGCACCTCGCAACCGCAGCGTCTGGCGGCCACGCGCCTTGATGTGCCGGACCTGCTCGGCGAATTGCAGAACCGCACCGAACTGCCCCGAAAGGTGCTGGCCGATATCCTCGTTCAGTCCGGGCGACTCGCCGACGCGGCGGTGAACCCCTCCGCCTTCGTCGATGCGGTGACGGCGATCATCCAGGCAGGCAAGCGGCTGATGATGACCGACGGCATCGTCTACAAGCCGCTGGAAGAATGGTGGGCGCAGAACCTGTTCGCCGCCGAAGCGGACGTGCCGCTTGATCGATTGGTCGCGGTGGAACACGCGCCGCTGGATCACATCGTCACGGATTCGAACATCGAGGCGGAACTGGCCAAGGCGCTCGACATCAGTGGTGCGATCAAGGTGTTCGCCAAACTGCCGCAGGGCTTCAAGATCACCACGCCGCTCGGCACCTACAATCCGGACTGGGCAATTGTTCGCCAGCATGACGATCGCGAGGACGTGTATCTGGTCAGCGAGAGCAAGGGCGATCTGAACACGCTGCGCGAAGCCGAGAAGGCGCAGATCGCCTGCGGCAAGGCGCATTTCGAGGCTCTGAGCATCCCCTTCGTGACCGCGACAAATCTGGAGGGGATACTGACGCAAGCGTGATGACGGCGCGTGTTGGCGGTGCGTGTTGCGGGCGCCGCTGACCGTTTCCGGATAATTCGTGTTCATGCCGCGTCGGTGCCGTGGCTGCAGGCCCATGTTTCCGGATAAATCGCTTTCATCGCCGGTACGGATGGAAGGTACTTTCCGGATAAATCGTGTTCATCCGTATTTGCAGGTTTCATCGCCGCGGTCGCCAACAGCCTCAAAGCCGCTCTGGAGGGGCCTAGAGCCGCGCATTTTCGATTTATCCGGAAAAGTTGGTAGCGTGGGGGCGGATTCTTCAATTCAAGCGCCGCGCAACGCCACCGAATAGACGGGTGTCGATTTTTCCGAAACGCTGAAAGCGAAAAAACACCCAACCTTTTCATATGGTTTTGGCGCGCGAAAGATGAAATGGATTTATCCGGAAGGTAGGCGTGTGATTTATCCGGAACCTCGCGACAGCGCGTCCGGGAAAATAGCTTTCATCACGACTTGCGCTTCAGATTGCGGAATAATCGCGAGCCTTTTTTATTTATCCGGACTATGGAAAAGGCCATTTCGGACCTTCATGCCCAAAATGGTCTCGACGACGACTGCCAAGTCGGCGAAAATTGCAGGCGCAATACCGCTAACGTTACGCAGAGAAGCGTAAAGTTAGCGAGGCGCAATACCTCTAAGTTGACGGGTGCCCCGTCAACTTAGCTGCACCCTCCGCTCCGCGTCGGAATGGCGTCAGTCGGCAAAGCACGACTTCCGTCGCCGTTGCACGGCTCAGGGCGGCCCGCTCCAGCGGACCTTGGGTTGCGCCATCCCTGCGGTCGGCGCTGGCTCATCCCCCCAAGCTCATTTCTGTCTTCGGCCCCGGCGGGACCTGCGATCGATCAGGCGTTCGGGAAAAGCCGTATGTCGCGGCCACCGCTCCTGATCGGTCCGTGACCGCCACCCGGCGGCACGTCTTCCAACAGGAGACTGGCCATGCGCCGAGGGCAGCAGCCCCAACGCGACGCGTTCAACGAGCACGCGATCGTCGCCTATGACATTGAAACCATCGTCGATGACGAACCCGCCGACGGATCCTTTCCGCCCTGGCCGCGGCACAGGCCTGTCGCGGCCGCATTCCTGACGGCGAAGTGGACGCCGAACGGATATGCCTTCGCGCTGGACACGCTGTCCTGCCAGCCCGGCACGGAGGAGGCGTTTTACCGCAAGGTGGACGAACTCCTGCCCGCTGGCGCCACGGCAATCACGTATAACGGGCGGGGTTTCGACATCCGATGCCTCGCGCTGCAAGCGAGCCGCTGGGTCCCGGACTTCAAATTGCCGAACCTGGCCCGGCAGGCCGCGTCCGGACGATTCGACGGCGCACATTGCGATCTCGCCGACGCGTATTCGGGGTTCGGCGGCACGCGTTCGGTCGCCATGGTCGAGCTTTGCAAGGCGCTCGACATTCCCTGCAAGATCGACGTGGCGGGCAATCAGGTTGGGGTGCTTTGGCGAACCGGCCAGCGTCAGGCCGTTCGCGAATATGTCGCTCAAGACGTGATCTGCACGGCCGTGCTCTGGTGGCATTACATCGCGTTCCAGAAATCGGATGAAAAGCTGCTGACCCTGCCGCTGGCAGAACTGGTCACCTGGATTCAATCCGAACCAGGGCTGGCCCATCTGAAGCCCTTCGCGGAATGTCGACCCGCCCAACTTGCGCTGAAGAGGGCGCCGGCGCTCCGCGTGGCTGCGGCACTTGCAGACGCGGAGCTTCGCGTCAGCCAGGAGCGGGATGAGGCGGCGTTCGCAGCCGGCGACGCCACCCCATTCTGACCTATCCGGGCGGCTGCCCGGCTTCACCTCCAACATCACCATCGCCGCAACGTCGCCGTCAAACGGCGGCGCGGCGGCGTGCGTCCTGAGGACAATATGAAAATGAACGTCACAACCTATGTCGCCATGACCGCTGTCATGGTGGCGATCCCGCCATCGGCTGGCGGCACCTACCCGGCGGGGCGGCAACTCGTCGGCCTCTCCCTCTTCGTCGCAACGCAGTATGATTTCGAGCGGTGGCGCTTCGCTCTTCACCGCCGGATGGTCCTGGCCGGAGAATCCGAGGCACCGCTGCTGGAATGGGCTGCCGATCTTTTGCCGGCGGACGCGATACTGATCGGCTGGAACGTCGATCACGCTCTGGTGCCGCTGCTGCTCGACGCAGCCGAGACCGCACCGCCGGTCGTCGCGCATCACTTTCTCGCTCGTCTGCACCGGCTGTTGCGGGGCGGTGTTGTCGATCTGAGCCTCCCCCGCGGTGGTGCCGGGGCGCCGCCGCTGACGGCGGTGGCAGAGGAGATGGCGATCCGATCGCCGTATCTCGATCGCGAAAGCGTCCTCAGCGCCTGGGCCACCGGCGACACCGATCAACTCGGCCACGATCTCGCCGACGAGGCGCTGGCGATCTGGCGTGTATTCGTCCGCACAGCGGGGCTCGCCGGCATCGGTGCCGAGGCTGCCACGGATGACTGGATGCGGCGGCGCAGGCGGATGCGGGTCGTCACCCCCACCGGCAGCAGGTCCTAATCTTCAGCCAGAGAAAGCGGGAACCGCAGGTGAGCGGAAAAATCCCCGGCCGAGAGGCCGTCCATCAAAAGGAGTACGAGATGACGCATCCCTACATCAAAACCGGTCAGTCATGGTCTTTCGCCCTGGCAATCTTGCTCGGCTATCCGATCGGGAAGCCGGCGCGACACACGGTTTCATTTTCCTCTAGCGGTCCGCGAGACGGCGAGAAGGATCTGCATCTTGCGACCGTCGCGCTCGAGGCGCAGCGCGATTTCGTCCATCTCACCTTTGCCGACCTCGAGGCGACCGAGCCGTTAGAATTCGGAATGGCCTTGCTGGGCATCGACCGCGTCCATTGGCTACCTAACGCCCGCCTGTTCGCGGCGGGCGACAAGGCGCCGCTCGAAATGCTCCACGGCGACAAAAGATGGCGGATCGACGAGCGCAATCAGCTCGTCAGCCACAAGCTGCCGGCGCGACATCTCATCCCGCGCGGCGAGCAGGTCGCATGGCAGCGGCTGCGCAAAATGGCGGCGGCACTGGCCGATCTCGAGGTGGTCGACGGCAAGTTCATCAAGCTGGGGGACACCTGTCGCGATGCCCATGATCTCGCGAACCTAAGGGTCGCCGCCTGAGCGCCACCGTCTGCACCGCATGAACCCCTCTGACGCCGCCCCTTGTGGGCGGCGTCGGCGTTTCCGGAGACAAGAATGTTCATCGATCACGAACAACTGAAGGCCGCCCGGCGCGAATTCGTCGTCCGGCCGCGCGCGATTTCGCGCACCGAATGGCCGGATTTCAAAATCCGTCCGGTATCCGAGGAATGGCGATATGTCGGGCGCGTCCCTGCGTATCGAACGATGACCGCCAACGTCGCTTACATCTGGCGCGACAGCGCGCCGGTCGACAGGTTCGGTCCGATGCCGGCGCGCTTCGCCGAACGACGGTGCGAATTGAAAGCGGCAGGCCTCGCGCTTCCCGCGACCGCGCCGCTCTGGGCTGTGACCAATCCGTATCAGATTTGGGAGGAGGCAGACCAGGTGACGGTTGCGTCGGGTAACCCCGCCGATCTGGCAGGCTGGCACGTCATGATGGAGATTCCGAAGCACAACCGCCCGGAGAATTGGCGCTGGATGGTGGAGGGCTTCGTCCAGTCGCAGTTCGTCGCAAAGGGAGCGGCGGTGGCGTGGGCGATCCACGCTTTAGAAGGCGGAGATGGCGACTGGATCATCCCGCCGCACGCCCACCTGATCGTCACTGGCAGGCACTGGCGCCATGATTATCGGCGTGGCCGCCGCCATCCGAACTGGATCGCCAGTTGGGCGCAACAGAAAAGAATGGAGTTTGCCTGGCGGCGGCGCTGCGCGAACCTGCGGGACATCGAGAGCGCGGGATTCACGGTCAACGACCGTTGGCCCGGATTCGGCTAATTCGAGAGACAGAAGGCGAAGGGTGATGCGGCGGGGCTCCGCCGCATCACCATCATTGTCAGCGCTGCTTCTTCCCCGCGTCACTGCGCACCTGTCGGATACGGGATGACCCCACCCGGGATCGTTGATTCAGTGGCAGAAGTCGGATTGGACTGGGATCAAGGTGCTTGGAGATTTCCGGAACGTAGCGCTTCATGAACTCAAGTCGTTCTTTCAGAATGACCTCTTGACCCTCGGTTCTCTCTCTTTGCGAATAGTTTTCCGCGTTCGTCCCCCGCCTGGAATGCCCCATCACGTCGGCTCGCAGGATTTCATTGACCCCGTCGACCTCGTAAAAACTGCTGAACAGAGAGCGGAGCGAGTGGATATCTGCACCCTTGCCGTTGATCGGTTCCGGCAAAGGCATGCGGTCGGCGATGTATCCGACCATGTGCTGCCAAGCCCGATCATAGAAAAACGCGCCGCCGCGCTTTTCCGCGGTCGCATATAATTCGGGGAAAAGGGCGACGTGCTTTTCCTTGGCGATGGCCCGCACGTAATCCGCGAAACCCAGTCGCATCACTTCTGATGGGATGGGTAGAAGGCGGTTGCGAGCTTCGGTCTTCTCGCCGGCCTTCTCGCCATCTCGGCCTCGCGTCAGATTATCTCGGATGTGAAAATGAGGCGTCTCATGGTCGAGGATGACGTCCTGTAGTTCAAGGCCGCAGATTTCCTCGCGGCAGGCCGCGCTGTAATACCAGATCAGCGGCGCGAAATAGGCCGCATCGTGCCAGATGACCGGATTTCTGGCGTCGTTCTTCAATCGCCGCAGAGCGCCATCGTTGCCTGTGTAGATAGGTGATTGAAATAGGCAGGCGATATGCCCCTTCGTCCACGGGGGACGCGCGTTGCCGCCTCGCTTTATCCTCACCCGGGACTTGCCGAAATTGAGCACGAGCGCCTCGGAGTGTCGCCCCTTCCAGCTACCCATCTCAAGGTGCTTCGACACGGTCTGCATCACGCTGAGGTCACGATTGAGCGTCTTGAGGTGGCGCTTTTGAGAGTCCTTCGGCTCTGGCAGCTTGGCCACAACCTCGGCGAACGGGCGCGTCATGGCTCCTTTCGTCAAGGTTCCGAAACGGAACCCCTTTGGAAGTCGCAGTATCCCATTCTGGAATTTGGCGACGTCGAGGTGGTTATAATCGCCCAGCATTTTGTCGCCGGTGATCCAGGCGAAGGTCTGCATAATTCGACGCGATTGCGACAGGTCGCGTTTCCAAATTCCCTTTCGTTTCAGCTCTGCCAGCACCTCCTCGATGATCTCGCTGAAGCGTCGCTTGTCGTGAAGCAGAAACTGGCAATCCTGTTCACCGGGAACGGTTGGTGTTAATGCCACCGCCATAGGGGGCTGGACGTTCTGCACCGCGCTGACCATCCTCGGACCGAGTTCGGCGGTCAGGGCGGCGGCGGGAACGGGCGCCCCGCAAATCTTGTCGTCAAAAGCTCGCTGCGCCAATTCCGCGCCCCTGCCCATGCCACGAATGATGTGGGTTCGGGCCGGCTCAAGGTTTCCGGAATGCACCGGCGCGCCGACGGCTCGCAAAATGGCGGCCACACGGTCGTCGCCGAGGTTGGCAAGAATCTGGGCGGCGTAGAAATCCGCCCCGTCCAGGTGTTGGTACTCGCCCGGATCGGGCGGACCCTCACGCCATGACGTGGCTGGACTCAGCGGTCGGTTCGGTCGCCGAAGGTTTCGGCATGCCGCAGCGATCTCTGCGGCGACATCCGTCACAGCGTCGGACCAAGGCGCGTTCTTGTAGGCGTCGTCCAGCAGGCTGTTGAGCTCTTCCTCAAGCGCCAGCCGGAAAATCTCGTCGATCTGTTGCCCCGTCAGCGCGGGGCCTGTCTCCAGCATGCGTTCAACCTTCGCCTTCACGATCACGAAGCAGGCCGACAACATGGCGGCACGCCTCCGGGCCGCCTTGGGATCGGCGGTTCGCAACGCGATGGTTACGGGCTTGGAGATAAGATTTCGGAAATGAATGCGGCGGCGGAACACATACCGGCCGTCAATTCGGTCGGCATAGGGGATGCGGCACATAGGTCTTCGCCTTTCCGCATGTGCTGGCGTTATGTGCGTGGATTATGTTTCCAACACACCGGCCGAGCCCATGCTAAGAGGCGGATTTCCTTCGCAAAAAGCGATAAAGTGGTCGGGGAGACAGGATTCGAACCTGCGACCCTCTGGTCCCAAACCAGATGCGCTACCAGGCTGCGCCACTCCCCGAGGTCGGGCCGCGCCTTATGGGTTGGCTACGATGAGTGCAAGCGCCGCGTTGAGATAAGGGTTACCCGAGGGCGCGCATCCGATCGGTCTGGGCGCGGCGGACGGGGTGGATCAGTTCGTCATGCCCGGCGATCATCGCCGCGCCGCGCTGGCGTTCCTTGGCGTCGTAGAGCGCCTCGTCGGCGCGCTCCAGCAGCACGCCGCGCGTGTCGACGCCCTCCCCCAGCCAGGCCGCGCCGATCGTGGCCGAAACCCGGATGGCGAGCCCCGCGCGCGTGACGGTATGGCGCAGATCGGCCAGCATCCGCCGCAGCAGGTTCGGCAGATCGGCCAGCGCCTCCGGATCGGTGATCACCATCACGAATTCGTCGCCGCCCAGCCGCGCCGCGAAGCTCGTTTCCAGATAGGGCGCGCGCAGCCGCTTGGCGATCAGGCGCAGCAGATCGTCGCCCGCCGCATGGCCGCAGCGATCGTTCACCTCCTTGAAGTGATCCAGATCGATCAGCAGCACGGCGAGCGGCGTGCCGTTCGCGCGCGCCTCGGCGATGCGGGCGTCGAAAAAAGCGATGAAGTGGCTGCGGCTGGCGATGCGGGTCAGCTCGTCCGTCTCCGCGATATCGCGCAGCGTCTGCTCCATCCGGTAACGCGCGGTGATGTCCTGAAACACGCCGACGAGGGCGATCGCCTCGCCATCCTTATATTCCAGTTCGCCCATACTGCGGACGCGGCGGGCCTCGCCCTGCGCGGTGAAGAAATCGGCCTCGACATCGAGTGCCTGGCCGGTTTTGATCGTGTGTGCGACGGCTTCCTCGATCTGGGCGCGCGCATGCGGCGGATAGTGGGCGATCGCGGTTTCGAGAGAAGGGGACTGGTCGGGCGGAAGGCCGTAGATCGCATAGGTCTGATCGGACCAGACCAGCTGGTTGTCGGCCAGCGTCAGCCGCCACGCGCCGATATTGGCGAGCCGCTCGGCCTGGGCGAACAGGCGGTGCGAACGATCGAGCTTTTCGAGCGCCGCCTGATATTCGATCGCGAGGCGCGTGGCGCCGATCGCGGTGGCGCGCGCCTCGATCAATGCCTCGGTGATGCGGGCGAGCGCGCGCAGGGTGCGCTCCTCGAAGAAAGCGAGGCTGCGCGGCTCGGGCCCCAGCACGCAGAGCGTGCCGATCGGCAGGCGCTCCTCGCAGGTGGGATGTTTGGCGCGGATCGGCATGCCCGCATAGAAACGGATGTTGGGCGCGCCGGTGACGAGCGGATTGGTGACGAAGCGATCGTCGCGCATCGCATCGGGAATCAGGAAGATGTCTTCCTGCTGGATGGCATGGGCGCAGAATGCATATTCGCGCGGAGTCTGCCGCGCATCCAGGCCTTCCTTGGCCTTGAACCACTGGCGATGATCGTCGACGAGCGAGATGAGCGCGGTTTCCGCGCCGAGCAGATCGCGGGCCAGCGTGACGATCTCGTCAAACTCGCGCTCGGGGGGCGTATCCAGGATCTGCAGGGCGGCGAGCGTGGCGAGGCGCTCGGCTTCTACGCTGTCGTTAACCATGGCTTTTGTTAGCCTGTCTTGGTTAAAAATTCATCCAATCCGGGCTGATAGGGCTCTCAATTGGTCGCGTCCCGAGTGCCTGTTTGCGAAATGCGCGGAAGCGCATTTCGAGGCCGCACCAGCCCGCTCCCCCACCCGGCCTCCCATAAGATACTGCCGCTGGGAGGCCGGGTGGGGGAGCGGGCCGGTGCCGCCATGCGCCGACAGGCGCATCCCCAAACAGCCTTTCAATGGAAATCCCGCGACGGCGGAAGGACGCGCACGTTACGCGGATGGCGCCGTTCCGCGCCCTTTTTGCGCGGATGCTGGGGGTGCGCGAATTCATCCGCGCGGGAGAGCAGAGGTCTCGTCTGGTGATCGGCCGAGAGGCGGTCCAGCTCGGCCGTGCGATCGACGACCTGCGTGGTCATCAGATGCACGACTCCCTCCTCGCTCTTCTGGACGACGCCCCGTACCTCCATCAGGCGCGAGGCCATGACGGCGGCGCGCTGTTTCTCGAAATCGGCGGCCCAGAGCAGCACGTTGGTGACGCCCGTCTCATCCTCCAGCGTGACGAAGATCGCCTTGCCCTCGCCGGGGCGCTGGCGGACGAGGACGACCCCCGCCATGCGCGCGGCGCGGCCATCGGGGAGGGCCGCCAGTTCGGCTGCGCTGAGGATCCCTTCGTCACGGAACAGGCCGCGCAGGAAGGCCATCGGATGCTGCTTCAGCGACAGGCGCGTCATCTGATAATCGGCCGCGACCTCCTCCGACAGCGGCATGGCGGGCAGCTGCGCGTCGGTCTCCTCGGCCAGTTCGCGCGCCTTGGCGGCGGCGAAGAGGGGGAGCGCATCGTGCGGCGTGCGGCGCACCTCCCACAGCGCGTCGCGCCGGCCGAGCTCGAGCGAGCGGAACGCATCCGCATCGGCCAGCAGGCGCAATGCACGGGCGGGAATGAGGCGGGCGAGGCGTTCGACGACATCCTCCCCGCGCGGCGCGGGGGGAGAGGGACCGCCGAAGGCGGTGGAGGGGCAATATCCCGGCGCTGGGCTTTTCCCCTCCACCATTTGCTGGCGCAAATGGTCCCCCTCCCCATCTGCGATGGGGAGGAACAAGGCCTCTTCCACCGCTTTCGCCCATTCCTCCTTGAAGCCGTCGATCTGGCGGAAGCCCAGCCGCACCGCCGGTCCCTTCGCGCCCACCTCCAGCCGATTGTCCCAACCGCTGGCCGTCACGTCGATCGGGCACACCTCCACCCCATGTTCGCGCGCGTCGCGCACGATCTGGGCGGGGGCGTAGAAGCCCATCGGCTGCGAATTGAGCAGGGCCGCACAGAAGGCGGCGGGGTGACGGCGCTTCAGATAGGCCGAGGCATAGACGAGGATCGCGAAACTCTGCGCGTGGCTTTCGGGGAAACCATAGCTGCCGAAGCCCTTGATCTGGCTGAAGCAGCGTTGCGCGAATTCCTCCGTATAGCCACGCTTCGTCATGCCGCCGACCATCTTCTCCTCGAATTCGGGCATCGTGCCGACGTTGCGGAAGGTGGCCATGGCGCGGCGGAACTTGTTGGCATCCACAGGCGAAAATTCGGCCGCGACGATCGCGAGCTTCATCGCCTGCTCCTGAAAGAGCGGGACGCCGAGCGTCTTGCCCAGAATATCGTGAAGCTCGTCCGCCGGATGCGGCGGGGACGGTGCGGGGAAGCTCCATTTTTCAATCCCCTGCCGGCGGCGCAGATAGGGGTGGACCATGTTGCCCTGGATCGGCCCGGGCCGGACGATCGCAACCTGAATCACGAGGTCGTAAAGCTCCTTGGGCTTGAGCCTCGGCAGCATGTTCATCTGTGCGCGGCTTTCCACCTGGAACAGGCCGATGCTGTCGCCCTTCTGTAGCATGGCATAAACATCGGGCTGCTCCCTGGGGATGTCGCGCAGCGAATGATCGGTGCCGTCATGATCGCGGATCAGATCGAACGCCTTGCGGATGCAGGTGAGCATGCCGAGCGCGAGGATATCCACCTTCATCAGGCCGAGCGCGTCGATATCGTCCTTGTCCCATTCGACGAAGGTGCGATCCTCCATCGCCGCGTGATGGATCGGCACGGTCTCGTCGAGCCGGTCCTCGGTCAGCACGAAGCCGCCGACATGCTGCGAGAGATGGCGTGGGAAGGGCGCTTCCAGCAGGCGTCCGACGAAATGGTTGAGCCGTGCGATCTCGGGATTGTCGAGGCGGAAGCCGGTTTCGTGAAACCGTTCCTCCTCCATCCGGCTGGAATAGCTGCCCCACACGGTCGAGACGAGGCGGGAGGTGACGTCGTCGGTGAGGCCGAGAGCCTTGCCCACCTCGCGCACGGCCGAACGCGAGCGATAATGGATCACCGTCGCGACGATGCCGGCACGGTGGCGGCCGTAGCGGCGGTAGATGTACTGCATCACCTCCTCGCGCCGCTCATGCTCGAAATCGACATCGATATCGGGCGGCTCGCTGCGTTCCTCGGACAGGAAGCGCGAGAAGAGCAGGTTGTTCGCGGCCGGATCGATCGGGGTGACGCCGAGCAGGTAGCAGACCATCGAATTGGCGGCCGATCCGCGCCCCTGGCAGAGGATCGGCGGATCCTGTTCGCGGGCGAATTGCACCACATCGTGGACGGTGAGGAAGTAATAGGCATAGCCCATCTTCCGGATGAGCCGGAATTCCTCGCGCAGCATCCGGAGGGCTTTGGGGGGCGTTTTTCCTGCACCCCATAATGTGCGTGCGGCGGTGACGACGAGGTGCTGGAGCCATTTCTGCGGTTTCCAGCCCTCGGGCACGGGCTCGTGCGGATATTCGTATTTTAACTGGGCGAGATCGAAGGCGATGCGGGCGAGCAGGCGCGTCGTCTCGGCGATCGCCTGCGGGCAATCGCGGTAGAGATGGGCCATCTCCGCGGCGGATTTCAGGTGGCGCTCGGCATTGGCCTCCAGCCGGCGCCCCGCCTGCGCGATCGTGACGCCGAGGCGGATGCAGGTGAGCACATCCTGCAGCGGCCGCTCCTCGCGCGTGGCGTAGAGCGCGTCGGTGGTGGCGAGCGGGGGCACGCCGGCTTCGCGCGCGAGGGCGAGCAGGCGCGCGCGACGGCGGACGTCTGTTCCCGAAGCGGTGGCGGGGAGCGCGAGCCAGACGCGATCGGGGCAGGCGGCGCGGAGCGTTTCGAGGGTGCGCCGCAGGGCTCCGCTCCCGCTTGCGGGAGGGGCCGGAGGTGGGCTTCCGACATTGGCTGTCTTGCGCCCTTCCGCTGGTGCTGTCCGCCCCTCGATCTCCTCCCGCAGGCGAGAGGGAAAGGGAACGACGTTGCCGTGCTTGCTGTCATCATTCCCGCGAGGGCGGGGAGAAGGAGTGTTCACGCGGAGACGCAGAGGCGCAGAGAGGGAGGCGTGAGCCTCATCGCCAGGTGCTGCCTCTTTTTCTTCTTTTTCTCTCTGCGTCTCTGCGTCTCTGCGTGAACCCCTTCCGGCTTCAAGAGGCTGGATGCTCGCTTGTGCGGGAAGGGAATCATCCTCGTCTTCCGGCAGGATGGTGGGCGTCTTGCGTGCGATCCCCTCGCCGTCGCGGCGGCTGCTTTCGGGCAGCACGATCAGCAGCAAGCTTTCGGAATAGCCGAGCAGATCGTCCAGCCTGAGCAGGCAATCGCCCTTGTCCGAACGGAGATTGCCATCCGAAAGCAAGCGGGTCAGCCGACCCCAGCCGCGCCGGTCCTCGGGGTAAGCGACGATATCGGGCGTGCCGTCCGCGAAGACGAGGCGGGCGCCGGTGGCGAGCTTGAAGGGGGCGAGCGGCGCGCCGAGCGCGGCGGCGTCCTCGCGTGCGTCCTTCAGCGCCTTCCACGCGCGGACGACGCCCGCGACGGTGTTGCGGTCGGCGAGGCCGAGGCCGGGATGCTTGAGGGCAAGAGCGGTCGCCACGAGATCACTGCCGTGGCTAGCGCCATGGAGGAAGGAGAAGTGGCTGGCGGCGACGAGCTCGACGAACGGCGGGGGAGAAAGAGGCATCTCATTCCCTCACCCCCGTTTGCTTCGAGCGGAGATCGAGCTTGTCGAGATCGCAGTCGAGAAGAGTTCTCGACGGTCGCTTCTCGACTGTGCTCGAAGCTGCTCGAACCAAACGGTTATTTGATAATCCCATCACGCGAACAGCCCGTGCACATACCAATCGGGCCGTTCGGTTTCCCCGCCTGCCAAGCCGTGGCGGAACAGCCAGAAGCGGTGGCCGGCCTTGTCCTCCACCCGATAATAATCGCGCGTCAGGCCGCCCCGATCGCGCCGGCGCCACCATTCGGCGGCGATCCGCTCCGGCCCTTCCCAGCGCGCCACCTCATGCGCGTGGGCGCGCCAGACGAAGCGGCGGGGCGGGCCTTCGGGCAAACCGTACGTCACCTCGATCGGCTGGGGCGGATCGAGCAGGCGCAGGGGGCGCAGCGGCGGATCTTCGGGCGAAGGTGCGGGCCAGTCCGGCGCGGTCGTCGCGGGGACGCGCGCGACCGCGCATTCGGGGATGTGGCTGTCGAGCGGGGCGAGGCGGGCGATCCGGTCCGCGCCGAGCCGGGCGACGAGGCGATCGACCAGTTCCGCCAGCGGCTCGGCCGTGCGCTCGCTCCCGTCCAGCCCATCCTGCGCGGGGGCGAGGGGCTCGGTGACGGGGATGTCGAGGCGGATGCAGTCGAAGCCGAAGCCGGGATCGATCGGATCGGACAAGGCCTCCAGCCGCTCGCGGAACAGGCGCATGACGATGGCGGGATCGCGCACCGGGCGGCCCGTCTCCACCGCGAGGCCGGGCACGGCGCCGTCGCTGCGGAAGAAGCGCGCGACGAAGCGGCGGCCGCCCTCATGCCGTTCCAGCAGGGTGACGGCGGCTTCCGCGAGAAGCTGATCGAGGCAGGCGAGGCCATCCTCGACGCGCGCGATCGGCTCGGCGAAACGGCGGAGCGCGAACACCGGATCCAGCGGGCGATCGGCGGTGATGCGGCGATCCTCCTCGCCCAGCAGGCGGCCGAGATGGAGCGCGAGATCGCCGAAGCGCGCGGCCAGCATCCGGCGCGGGCGGCAGGCGAGATCCATGATGCGCTTCAGCCCCGCGCGGCGCAGCGCCAGCGTGGTTTCGGCCGAGGCCTCCAATGCCTCGACCGGAAGCGCGAGCAGATCGGCCTCCGCATCCGCGCCGAAGCGGGCACGGGCACGGGCGGCCTCCGGCGTGTCGCCCAGCCCGAGACGGAGCGTGAGGCCAAGGCGCGCGAGGCGGCGGGCGAGATCGGCGGCGAGCCGGCTTTCGTCGCCATAGGGATGCGTGCAGCCCGCGATATCGAGCGCGATGCCGTCGGGAGGCTGAGGCGCGACCACCGGCGAATATGCGCGACAGGCATCGACCGCGCGGGCGAGCAGGCGAGCCTCCGCCCCCTGATCGCGCGGGATTGCGACCAGATCGGGCAGGCGTGCGCGGGCGTCTGCCAACGTCAGGCCGGGGGTGAGCCCCGCCGCCATGGCCATGCGGGTGAGCGCGGTGAGGCGCGTCGCATTGGCGTGCGTCTCGGTGAAGACGATGACGGGGTCTGCTTCTCCCCTTCCGCTTGCGGGAGGGGCCGGGGGCGGGCTGGCGCCGCGAGGGTGGGATGCCCGCCCCCCGGCCTGTGCGGCCGAGTGTTCGGCTCGCTTGCCGGGGAGGATCGGCTGGCTAACCCGCCAGGCGTCGGCGGCGAGCATCGGCAGCCAGATCGCTAGATAGCGGCGAGGTCCCGCCGTGAGGGGCGAAGCGTCCGGCGTCACGATCCCACTCCAGTCTCCAGCCGGGCGAGGGCGCGCCGCCGCGCCTGCGGACGAGATCCACCGCGAAGGCCGGGGCGCCGGGTGCATTCGCCTCCAGCGGTGTCGAGGGGGCAGCGGCGATCCGCCAGCGCGTGGCGGCGGCGGACGGCGCCTCCGCGCTCACCCCCCGCAGCAACAGCACGGTGACGCCCGAGCGCTCGGCGAACAGCATCAGTCGGCGTGTCGCGGTGAGATCCAGATGGCGGGGGCGCGGGGAGGGCGCGATCACCGCCGTGCCCGCCGCGGGCGAGCGCACCACGTCCGCCGCCGCCTTGAGCAGCATTTTCTCGTCCGGCACGGTCACGAACAGCAATCGCGCCGGATCCGCGCCCAACTCCGCCACGCCCGGCCCATGAAGCAGTCCACCCCCGCGCTTCGCTTCCGCCAGCCACACGATCTGGCCGTCGCGTCCGCCCGCCCGCAGCGCCAGCGTCAGCGCGAAACCCGTCATGCTCGGCAGATCGTCTTCCGTCGCCGCATGGAATTCGTGGAGCCGGCCGCGCTCCAGCCCGCCGCCGAGCAGCGCATCCAGCGCCTCCGCACCCAGCGGGAAGCGCGTGCGGGGCTCCCTCTCCGCCGAGGGCAAAGCGGAATAGGGCCGGCTCTGGGCGGGCGGAAGGGAAGACGACTCGCGCATACATGTTCCTGATATGTTCTTATCAGGAGTGCGCGGAGTCAAGCCGGGCCGTTCCTCCTTTCCATGGCTACATGGGGAGAGGTGTAGGGGAGTTGCGCGGCGGCGGGATTTGCCCCTCCACCGCACTGTCTGCGGTTCCCTTCCCGAGCAAAGCTGGGGAGGAACAGAAGTTCAGGCGGCCGCCAGCACTTTCGCCTCGCCCTGCAGGCTGTTCGGGCCGGCCTGCGTGATCGTCACGTCGACCAGATCGCCGATCGCGCCGCCATCGATCAGCACGGATTGCAGCCACGGGGATTTGCCGAGGCGCTGGCCGGGCAATTTGCCGTCGCGCTCGATCAGTACGGCGCAGGTCTTGCCGAGCGTCGCGCGGTTGAACGCATATTGCTGCTCGGCGATCAGCGCCTGCAGCCGCTGGAGCCGTTCGTCCATCACGGCGGCGGGCACGGCATCGCCCATCGTCGCGGCGGGCGTGCCGGGGCGGGGCGAATATTTGAACGAGAAGGCCTGCGCGTGGCCGATCGCGCGGACGGCCGAGAGCGTCTCCTCGAATTCCGCATCCGTCTCGCCGGGGAAGCCGACGATGAAGTCGCCGGAGATGGCGATATCGGGCCGGACGGCGCGCACGCGATCGATCAGCTTCAGGTAGCTCGCCACATCGTGGCTGCGGTTCATCGCCTTCAGGATGCGATCGCTGCCGGCCTGCACGGGCAGGTGCAGGAAGGGCATGAGCTTGTCGATGTCGCGATGCGCGGCGATCAGCCCGTCGGCCATGTCGTTGGGGTGGCTGGTCGTGTAGCGGATGCGCGCGAGCCTGGGCAGCCTGGCCAGTTCCTCGATCAGATCGTGCAGGCCGCGCCCCTCGTGCGTCCAGGCGTTGACGTTCTGGCCGAGCAACGTGATCTCGCGCGCACCGGCATCGACGAGCGCCTTCGCCTCGTCCACCACTTGGCCCCACGGGCGCGAAATCTCGGCGCCGCGCGTGTAGGGCACCACGCAATAGGTGCAGAATTTGTCGCAGCCCTCCTGCACGGTGAGGAACGCGCCGGGCCCCTGTCGCCGCCGCTTCGGCAGCGCATCGAATTTGGAGGCGGCGGGCATGTCCGTATCCAGCGCCTTCTTGCCGGAGGCGGCTTCGGCGATCAGATCGGGCAGGCGATGATAGGCCTGCGGGCCGACCACCAGATCCACGGCGGGCGCGCGGCGCGGGATTTCGGCGCCCTCGGCCTGCGCGACGCAGCCCGCCACCGCGATCATCGGTTTGGCGCGCCCCTTGCCCTGCGCGGTCTTCGTCAGCCGGCCGATATCCGAATAGACCTTCTCGGCCGCCTTCTCGCGGATATGGCAGGTGTTGAGCAGGACGAGATCCGCTTCGTCCGTCTCCACCGCGACGAGGCCC
The DNA here is from genome assembly GCF_013113735.1 of Sphingomonas sp. AP4-R1. Classification (NCBI taxonomy): domain Bacteria; kingdom Pseudomonadati; phylum Pseudomonadota; class Alphaproteobacteria; order Sphingomonadales; family Sphingomonadaceae; genus Sphingomonas; species Sphingomonas sp. AP4-R1. Next base: position 57,854 of record NZ_CP053346.1, on the reverse strand, counting down.
TGTTCTTCCAGCAATTCTGCCATGCGTGCGCCGTCATAGGCGTTCATCTGGCAGCCGAAGGATTTGACGCTGAAGGTCTTGGGCAACGGGCGCGAGGGTGGACGGGTGGACGGGGAAGTCATCGCGCGCCTTTAGCGGCTGGAGCCGATCCGTGAAAGCGGAGCCTTGCCGATCGGAATGGCTTCGATCGAAATGGTGTCGATCCAGATGGCGTTGATCGGGAGGCGGCAGGGGGCGGGCCGGACTGGAAAGTAGCCCGGCGCGGCCGCGGCCGGGCTACATCCTCGTTGTCTTAGCGGCATCCTCTCCCAGCGGCGGCCCTCCTGTCAGGGGCCGATTCTCGCTTGCTCTGCGGGCGCCGCGCTCCCGAGGTCGTTAGCGACTAGACGGGCTTTACTTCGGGTGCAAGTAGAGATTTGTCGAGATCATCAAAATCCGCCAATTTCGTGAAATTGGTCGGGCCTTTTCTCCAATTATGCTGCGACTGCGAAAAGCCAAATCCATAGTTACCGTATCGATTAACCTAAGCGTAAACGCGATTATTGGTAATAGGATTGACAGCAACGGCTTTTACTGGGGCGCCGACATGCCGAACAGGGGTTGCGGGAAGCAACGGCCTCGCTGCAAAATGGTTCCATAAATCCCTAAAATTGGCCATCTCAGGGAGAGGATCAGGGGTGTCCGATCATACAGGCAGGCAAGATGCGAATATCTTGCTGCAATTTCCTCAAGCGGGAATTTTTTGACGCATAGGGAAAGATAACAAGTGTCACCTGGGGTTGCGACTGATGGCGGAGCCTCTACATGAGCGTGCGAAACAATACGTCCGCGCGGCTCCCCAGGCGCAGCGGCCGCGATCGCACCATCATCGGAATTCCATGACCAAACCCGGTAACGAACTGCTCTTCCTCGCGCTTGGCGGCTCGGGGGAGATCGGGATGAACGTGAATCTCTACGGCACCCAGGGCAAATGGGTGATGGTGGATCTCGGCCTGACGTTCGCCGACCCCGCTTATCCCGGCATCGATCTGATCCTGCCGGACCTCGAATTCATCGAGAAACATGCCAAGGATCTCCTCGGCATCGTGCTGACGCACGGGCATGAGGATCATATCGGCGCGATCCCCTATCTCGCCGCCGATCTGGGCGTGCCGCTCTATGCCACGCCGTTCACGGCCGGGCTGATCAAGGGCAAGCTGGAGGAAGAGGGCATCACCAAGCAGGTGAAGCTCAACATCATCCCGCGCGATTCCAGCTTCGATCTCGGCCCCTTCAGCTTCACCTATGTGCCGCTCGCCCATTCGATCCCGGAGGGCAATGCGCTCCTGATCGATACGCCCTACGGCCGTATCTTCCACACCGGCGACTGGAAGCTGGACGACGAGCCCCTGCTCGGCACGCCCGCCACCGCCGAGGAACTGACCGCGATCGGGGACAAGGGCGTGCTGGCCCTGGTGTGCGACAGCACCAACGTGTTCAACGAATCCGCGTCGGGCTCCGAAGCGGCGGTGCGCGAGGGGCTGGATGCGGTGATCCGCGAGGCCAAGGGCCGCGTGCTCGTCACCACCTTCGCCTCGAATGCGGCACGGCTGCAGACGCTGGGCCAGGTGGCGCGCGACACGAACCGTCAGCTGTGCGTGGCGGGCCGCTCGCTCGATCGCATCCTGAAGGTGGCCAAGAGCGTCGGCTATATGGACGATTTCCCGCCCGTGATCGATTTCGATACGGCGATGAGCCTGCCGCCGCGCGACGTGATGATCATCGCCACCGGCGGCCAGGGCGAATCGCGCGCGGCGCTCGCCCGCATCGCGTTCGACAGCCATCAGCTGAAGCTGTCGAAGGGCGATACGGTGGTCTTCTCGTCCAAGCAGATCCCCGGCAACGAGATGGCGATCGGCCGCATCCAGAATGCGCTCGCCGCCAAGGACATCATCATGATCACGGACCGGCAGGCGCATGTCCATGTGTCCGGCCATCCGGGGCGCCCCGAACTCGAACTGATGTATCGCTGGATCCAGCCCGAGATCGTGCTGCCCGTCCACGGCGAGATGCGCCACATGGCCGAGCAGGCACGGCTGGCGGACAGCCTCGGCGTGCCCAAGTCGATCGTGCAGATGAACGGCGACGTGATCCGCCTCGCGCCCGACGGGCCGAAGAAGATCGGCACCGAGCGTTCTGGCCGCCTGATCCTTGACGGCGACGTGATCCTGCCCGCCGACGGCACGACGATGAACGAGCGGCGCAAGATTTCGCTGCACGGCGTGATCGCGGTCGCGGTGGCGCTGGATCAGGCGGGTCGGCTCAAGGGCAAGCCCGCGATCAGCTTCCAGGGCGTGCCGGTGGAGGAAGATCGCGCGGACTTCATCCAGGAAGCCAGCGAGGCGGCGGCCAAGGCGGTGCAGGCCGGCGGCAAGGACGAGGCCAAGCTGCGCGAGTCGATTCGCCTCGCCGTGCGGCGCAAGGCGACCGAATGGACCGGCAAGAAGCCGGTGGTCGACGTTTCGCTGATCCGGCTGTGACGCTGCGGAGCCGTTGAGGCTCCGCATCCGTCTTACAACAGGATCTCGCGTCGCTCGGCCGCGCTGCGCAGGCCCGCATCGATCACCTCCAGCACCGCCACGCCGGCCGAGGCGGGCACGGGGCTGGGGCCATCGCCGCGAATCGCTTCCGCCAGCGCCTGCCAGAACAAGCGATAGTCGCCCTTCTCGTTGACGAACGCGACGGGCTCCGGGCCATCCTCCGGACGGAACAGCAGGCCGGGCACGGGATCGAGACCCCAATCCTCGCCGGCGGGCGCCTGACCCGCCACGGCCTTGCCCTCCTGCACGTCGAGCCCCTGCTTCATCCAGCTGCCACGCGTGCCGTGCGCGGCGAAGCGCAGGCCATGCGCGGCCACCAGCTTGCTGGCGTGGAGATGTACGCGCACCGTCTCGTAGCGCAACGTCGCATGTACATAATCGGCAGCGGGCGCGCCTGCGCGCTGCGTCGCCAGATCGGTTGTCACGCCGATGGGGCGTCCGAACAGGGTGAGCGCCTGATCGATCAGATGCGGGCCCAGATCCAGCCACGGTCCCGCGGTGCGCGCGTCCTTCCACGTATCGGTGAACGTGGGACGGAAGCGATCGAAGCGGCTTTCCAGCTCGACGATCTCGCCCAGTTCGCCACCCGCGATCAGGCGCTGGAGCGTGCGGAAATCGGCATCCCAGCGGCGATTCTGGAAGACGGTCACGATGCGGCCCCGCGCCTCGCCCTCGGCGGCGATGCGGCGCGCATCCGCCAGCGTGGTGGCGAAGGGCTTGTCGATCAGCACATGCTTGCCCGCCGCCAGCGCCGCCAGCGCATGCTCGGCATGAAGCTCGTCCGGGCTGGCGACGATGACGAGGTCCACATCGTCCCGCGCCACCAGCGCGGCGACATCCGGCACCACATCCATGCCCGGCAGGCCCGCATGGACCTTGGCGGCATCGCGCGAGACGACAGCGTGCAGCGTCATGCCGGGCGTCACCGCCACATAAGGCGCGTGGAAGGCGCGCCCCGCCAGTCCGTATCCGATCAGGCCGACGCCGATCTCCTGCATGACGCGATCTCCCGTTGATGAGGGTGGAAAGCGCGTCTTAGGCGGGCGTTCCGGGTTCGGCCAGTTTTGGGACCCGTTTCAGGCCGCCCAGGGCGCCAGATCCTCCTCCTGCCCGATCAGGGCGAGCCCGTGCGCGATCGAGGAGAGTTCGTTGCCGCTGGCGATCCGGTCCTCGCCGAAGCGGTCCGCAAACAGGCGGCGGATGCGCGGCGTGAGCGAGGACCCGCCCGTCAGGAACACGCGGTCGATCCGGTCGGCGGGCGTGCCGGCGGTCGCCAGCGCGCGATCGACGGCGGCCTCCATCCGCGCGACGTCCGGCGCGATCCACGCCTCGAATTCGGCGCGCGTTACGGGCGCCTCGATCGAGAGGCCGCCGCCCGCGAAATGGAAGTGCGCGCTCTCGTTGGCCGAAAGGTCCCGCTTCACGCGGTCCACCGCTTCATAGAGACGGAAGCCCAGTTCCTGCTCGATCAGCGCGATCATGCGGCCGATCGAGTCCGGATCGGTCGCGGATTTCTGGAGCTTCTCCAGTTCGGCCAGCGTACGGCGGTTGCGCATCAGGGCGAGGCGCGACCAGTCGCCCACATCGGCGAAATAGCCGCCCGGAATCTCCAGCAATTTGTCGAACGATCGATAGGTGCCGCCCTTGCCCAGCAGCGGCAGCACGAGATGATCGATCAGGCGATAATCGAAGCGATCGCCGGCAATGCCCACGCCCGCATGGCCGAGCGGAACGCAGCGGTGCGCCGAACCGGGCCGGTCGATCGAGACGACCGAAAAGTCGCTGGTGCCGCCGCCGAAATCGGCAACGAGGATCGTGGCCGGATCGCTGATGCGGGAGGCGTAGCTGAAGGCCGCGCCGACCGGCTCGTAAACATAGTGAATCTCGGCGCCGATCGCGGCGAACATCGCGGCGTAACGCTGCCGCGCCAGCGCATCGTCTGGACGGTGACCCGCATATTCCACGGGGCGGCCGATCACGATCCGGTCTGCGGTCTTGAACACGCCGCCCGCGCGTGCGGCCAGCTTGTCGAGGAACAGGCGGCCCAGTTCCTCGAAGCGGAAACGCTTCTCGAAGATCGTCGCATGCTCGAACGCGGCATTGGCGGCGACCGACTTGAACGACTGGATGAAGCGGCTGCCCTGCGGAAATTCCGCATATTCGGCGATCGCCCACGGCCCCGCCTCGGACGCGAGCTTGCCGCGCCCGCCCTCGTCTTCCCAGAAGCACAGGGCCGAGCGGAAGGAGGTGGTCTTGCCGCCGGGCGCATCGAGCAGGACAGGATCGGTCGTCCCGTCATGCGTGAGCGCGACGACCGAGTTGGTCGTGCCGAAATCGAGGCCGAGGGTTTGAAGGGGGGAGGCTGACATGGGGCGCCGCCCCTACACGCTAAACCGCGTTAGCCCAACTGTGGGATACGGTATTTCTCTAATCTTCCCGTTCGTGCTGAGCCTGTCGAAGCACCGTCCTTCTTCATCCGGCTGAAAAGAAGAACGGTGCTTCGACAAGCTCAGCACGAACGGAAGTCTTTCAGCTTTCCAGCGTGGCAAAGGCGGCGATGCCGGAGGCAAGCGCCAGCGCCGAACCCACGATCGCGGCGACATGGAAAGCATCGACCAGGGCCACGCCAGTGCGGGACAACACCGCCCCGCCCAGAGCGGTCGCGATCAGGCCACCCGTCCGCGCGATCGCGCTGTTGAAGCCGGAGGCGGTGCCGGTGTGGCGATCGTCGACCGAGGAGAGAACCGCCGTCGTCAGCGGCGCCACCGTGCCGGCCATGCCCAGCGCGATCACGGCCATGCCCGGCAGGATCGCCGTCCAATAGCTGCCGTGCGGATCGGCGCGCAGCAGCAACGCGAAGCCGATCGCCGTCACGATCGGTCCGATCGTGAGCGGCCAGCGTGGGCCGATCCGTTCGGTCAGCCGCCCCGCCAGCCGCGAGGCCGTACCGATCACGATCGAGAAGGGCAGCAGCGCCAGCCCCGCCTGCGCCGGACTGTAGCCGCCGCCGACGATCAGCAGATAGGGCAGCATCACGATCAGCCCGCCGAGCGCGCCGTAGAGCAGGAAGGTCAGCAAGGTGAGGCCCACGAACGGTCGCGATCCGAACAACGAGAGCGGCATCATCGCGCGCTCGCCCAGCCGATGCTCGGTCACCACGAACAGGATCAGGAGCGCGATGCCCGCGCTCAATCCCGTCCAGCTGGCGGGCGAGGCTTGATGATGCGCGGACCACAAAGTCAGCGCCCAGGTCAGCGCGCCCAGCGCCCCGGTCGCGAGCAGCGCGCCCAGCCAGTCGAGCCGGCCCTCTTCGCTGGCGCTTTCCGCCACATACGCCCGCGCGATCAGGATCGCGGCGGCGGCGACGGGAATGTTGATGTAGAAGATCACGCGCCAGCCGATCGCATCGACCATCCAGCCACCCAGCGGTGGCCCGATCGCGCTGGCGATGGCGCCCGCCGCCGCCCAGGTGCCCACGGCACGCCCACGCGCCTCGCCCTCGAACGAACTGCCGAGGATGCCGAGACTGTTCGGCATCAGCAAAGCCGCGCCGATCCCCTGCAGCACGCGCCCGGCCAGCAGCACGTGCAGATCGGCCGCCAGCGCACAGGCGACCGAGGCGGCCGCGAACAGCAGGATGCCCCAGGTCAGCACCCGCCGCCGTCCGAAATGATCGCCTGCGGCACCCCCGATCAGCAGCAGCGCGGAGAGGGGCAGCAGATAGGCGTTGATCACCCATGGCAGCGCCTCGCCCCGCGCCTGCAGATCATGCCCGATCGCGGGCAGCGCCACGTTCGTCACCGATCCGTCGATGAAGGCGAGGCTGGAGGCCAGCATCGTCGCGGCGATCGTCCAGCCGGGATGGCGCACCGCCTCGCGCATCGTCGCCCGGTGCCGTTATCGCGGGGTCTGGGTGAACATGATGTGCGCCACGCCGATCGCGCCCGTGACGATGATCTGCACGCCCACGCACAGCAGCAGGAAGGCGACGAGGCGGGAGAAGACCCGCGCGCCCGCATTGCCGAGCAACGCCACCACCCGATCCGCCCAGCGATAGGCGAGCCAGATGATGATCGCGATGGCGACGGCGGCCAGGCTCATGCCGCCGAAGAAGGGCAACGTGCCGATGCCGCTGGCGGGGCGCTGGGACGAGAGCGCGATCGCCACCGCGATCGTGCCCGGCCCGGTGGTGAAGGGCATGGTGAGCGGGAAGAAGGCGACATCCTCGCCCGCATCCTGCGCGGGCGCGGCGGCGCTGGCCTTGCGCTCCTCATGCGTGCCGGGCTGCATCAGCAGCGTCCAGGCGCGGATAGCGACGACGAGGCCGCCGGCGATCCGCAGCGCCTCCAGGCTCACACCGAAGAAGTTCAGCACATAGCTGCCCAGCCACAGCGACACGAGCAGCACGATCGTGGAATAGATGCCGATGCGGGCGGCCATGCGATGGCGCTCGGCGCGCGTGCGGCCGGTCATCACCTCGTTGAAGATCAGCGCCGCGCCCACCGGGTTCACGATCGAGAACAGCGCCGGAAACGCCAGCAGAAAGGCGCCGACGACGCTTTCGACGGGCAGCGGGCTGAGATCCATGAAGGCGTATTCCCCTGTCGCGGCGGTTGGGACCTGCCGGGCAAGTCGTTCGCCCCCTCGGTAATTGGCTCGCGCGGCCAAGGCCAGAGGGCATGGCGCGGGCCGGCGGAATAACGCACAGGTGGCACGGCTCACCGCCGGTTCAGGCGCGATGTCGTATGGCAGGCCATTGACGACGCAAGGAGAGTCTCATGCGTTACGCTCTTTCCGCTCTGCTCGCCGCCGCTCTGATCGCGAGCGGTGCGGCGGCCAGGGATGCCAAGCCGCCCAAGACCAATCTCAAGGGCGAGGCCGCGCTCGCCAAGGTGCTGGAGGGGCGCGTGCCGGGCAAGCCGGTCAGCTGCATCAGCGTGACCGATTCGCAGCAGAGCCGGATCTTCGACGGCACCGCGATCGTCTATCAGTCGACCGGGCGGACCCTCTATGTGAACCGCCCCACGGCCGGGGCGGACGCGCTCGACAATGACGATATCCTCGTCACGCAGATCTGGGGATCGCAGCTCTGCAATCTCGATCAGGTCCGCACGGTCGATCGGCTGAGCCGCTTCCCGCGCGGCTTCGTCAGCCTCGGGGAGTTCGTGCCCTATACCAAGCCGAAGAAGAGCTGATCTCCCAAGCCCGCGCCCGCACTCCTGCGAAAGCAGGAGCACCGTTTCAAACGCGCCGCCGCGCGGCCGTCACCGCGTAGACGGCCAGCCCGATCGCGTTCCAGATCAGGAAATAGAGCTGGGTCTTCGAAGGCAGGCTCAGGAACAGATAGAAGCAGCCGAGGATGCCGAAGCCGCCCACGAACCAGGCGGCCGGCGTGCGGAACGTGCGCGGCGCATCGGGCGCGCGGCGGCGCATGATGAGCATGCAGGCGCAGACCGCGACGAACGCCGCGAGCGTGCCCGCATTGGCGAGCGCCGCGATCTCGTCGAGCGGGAAGAGCCCGGCGATGGCGCCGACGATCACGGCGGTGAAGAGCGTGATCCGCACCGGAGTGCCGCGCGCGGAGACCTTCGCCAGCGCGCCCGGCAACAGCCCGTCGCGCGCCATCACGAAGAAGATGCGCGACTGGCCGTAGAAGAAGGCGAGGATCACCGTCGGCAGCGCGATCACGGCCGAGGCGGCGAGGAAGGTGGCGGCCTTGGGCTGGTGCAGCTCGCGCAGGATCAGCGCCAGCGGCTCGGGGCTCTTGGCGAAGCCGGTGAAGGGGATCGCGCCGACGGCGGCGGCGGCCACGCCGACATAGATCAGGATGCAGACGATCATCGATCCGACGATGCCGATCGGCAGATCGCGCTCGGGCTTCTTGGTTTCCTCCGCCGCGGTGGCGATCGCATCGAAGCCGTAGAAGGCGAAGAAGATGATCGCCGCCGCCGCCATCACGCCGCGCTCCGCTCCGTCCGCCGCGACCGACTTGGCGAAGCCGTAGGGGGCGAAGGGCTCCATATGCGCCGCGTTGAAATAGGGGAGCGCCACCGCGACGAACACGGCCAGCGCGACGATCTTCACCAGCACGAGGATGGCGTTGAGCGTGGCGCTCTCGCGCGTGCCGAAAATCAGCAGCCCCGCGACTACGGTGATGATGAAGATGGCGGGCAGGTTGATCAGCCCGCCCAGTTCCGGCCCCTGCATCACGCTCATCGGCACGCCGAGCCCGGCCTGCAGCAAAGGTGCAGCATAACCCGACCAGCCGACCGCGACCGCGCTGACGACGAGGCTATATTCGAGGATCAGGCTCCAGCCGATCACCCACGCCACCAGCTCGCCGATCACCACATAGGTATAGGTGTAGGCGCTGCCCGAGGCGGGGATCATCGTCGCCATTTCGGCATAGGCCAGAGCCGCGCAGGCGCAGATCGCACCGGCAATGGCGAAGGACAGGATCACGGCGGGACCGGCCTTGTCCGCGCCCACGCCGATCAATGTGAGAATACCCGTGCCCACGATCGCGCCGACCCCCAGCGCGATCAGATGCGGCCAGCTCAGGGTTCGGGCCAGGCGATGTTCGGCCGCCATGCCGCCTTCGGGGATGATGGTCTTGCGCCGGTTCCAGTTCGCCATGCGGCACTCCTTTGGGTGCAGCATAGACGAACTTCCCCTCCCTGGAAGGGAGGGGATTGAGGGGTGGGTGGAGGGCGGTAGCTGCCACCGTTGCAAGCCCCTCGACCCACCCCCGGCCCCCTCCCTTCCAGGGAGGGGAGGGTACTATTTCGCCGCTACGGTCACCGGGGCGTCGGGCGTCTGCCAGCCGCCGCCGAGCGCCTTGAACACGTCCACCTGCGCCAGCGACAGCGCCGCGTCCGCCTCTGCCAGCGCGGTTTCGGTGTCGGCATAGGTCCGCTCGCTGTCCAGCACGGCGAGGAAATCGACCACGCCTTCACGCTGGCGGGCGCGCGTGATCTTCACCGCCGTCGCCGCCTCGTCCCGCGCGCTGGCGAGCGCGCGGCGGCGATCGATCAGCCGCGCATAATTGGAAAGCGCCGTGTCCGTCTCCTGGATCGCGCGCAGCACCGTGCCGTCGAACGTGGCGAGCGACGCCTGCGCGTCCGCCTTGGATCCTGCGATGCGCGCGCGGATGCCCTCCTGATTGGGGAAGTTCCAGCGGATCAGCGGCCCCAGCAGCCAGCCGAGTGGCCCGGCGCCGAAGATGTTCGAGAAGCCGTTGCTGTTCGAGCTGACCGATCCGCCGAGCGTGATCTGCGGATAGAGTTCGGCCGTCGCCACGCCGATCCGCGCGGTGTCCGCCGCCAGTCGCCGTTCGGCCGCGCGCACGTCCGGCCGGCGGGCGAGCAGGGCGCCGCCATCGCCGATCGGGATGGGCTGGGCGATCGTGGGAGGAGCGGTGCGCGCGGAGGCCTCGGCGGGAAGCTCGCCCGGCGTGCGGCCGAGCAGCATCGCCAGCCGATAGAGCGCGGCCTGCCGCTGTGCGATCAGCGGCGGGATCTCCGCGCGGCGCTGGTCGCGCAACGAGGCGAGCCGCGCGACATCGAGCCGCTCGGCCCGGCCCGCCTGGAAACGCTTGTCGGTCACGCCGAGCGAGCGATCGAGCAGCTCCAGCACATGTTCCGCCACCGCCTGCTGCTGCGCGGCCGCCGCCGCCTCGACATAGGCGCGCGTCACCTCCGCCACCACGCCGATGCGCACGGCCTGCGCGTCGGCCGCCGCCGCGCCGACATCGCCACGCGCGGCCTCGATCTCGCGCTTCACCCGGCCGGAGAGGTCGAGTTCGTAAGCGACGTTCAGGCCGAGGCTGACATTCCAGTCCTCGCGATCCGCACCGATCGGGCGGCGGTTGGCGGGGAAGCGGCCATATTGTGGTTGGGCTGACAGATCGGTCTGCGGCAGCCGATCGTTGCGCGCCTCGCGCAGGCCCGCCCGCGCCTTGTCCAGCCGGGCGACGGCGACGCGCAGATCGGTGTTGGCGGCCAGCGCGTCCGCGATCAGGCGATCCAGCACCGGATCATTATAGAGCTGCCACCAGCGATCGGGCGTCTCCGTGTCCGTGACGGGCGCCCCCGCCGCGATCAGGGGCGCGTGCTGGCTCGCGCTGGCGACGGGCGGCACATAATCCGGCCCGGCCGCGCAGGCGGCGAGCGCCAGCATGGAAACCGGGGCCAGCCACCGCATAATCCTCCCCCGCCAGGGGGAGGTGGCGCCGTAGGCGACGGAGGGGGCGGACGGCGAGCGACCTGCTGCCTCCCCCTCGGTCAGGCTGGCGCCTGCCACCTCCCCTTGGCGGGGGAGGATGATCGTGTCGTCGATGAAGTCTTGCATCATCTCTGTCCTATTCGGCCGGCTGCAGGGCGAGCGGGGCTTCGGGCTTCGGCTTGGCGAAGCGCTGGGCCAGCGCGCGGCAGACGACGTAGAAAGTGGGGGTGAAGAGCAGGCCGAAGCCGGTGACGCCGAGCATCCCGAAGAACACCGCCGTGCCCAGAGCCTGCCGCAGTTCCGATCCGGCGCCCTTGGCGATCACCAGCGGCACCGCGCCGAGGATGAAGGCGAAGCTCGTCATCAGGATCGGGCGGAGGCGATCGCGCGCCGCGCGCACCGCCGCTTCCACCGGGGAAAGGCCGTCCAGTTCCTCCGCCTGCTTGGCGAATTCGACCACGAGGATCGCATTCTTCGCGGCCAGCGCGATCAGCACGACGAGGCCGATCTGCGTGAGGACATTGTTGTCCATGCCGCGCAGGTTCACGCCCGCCATCGCCGCCAGCAGACACATGGGCACGATCAGGATGATCGAGAGCGGCAAGGTCAGGCTCTCATACTGGGCGGCCAGCACGAGGAAGACGAACACCACCGCCATGCCGAACACGATCGCCGAGCTGCTGCCCGCCAGCTTCTGCTGAAAGGCGATGCCGGTCCATTCATGGGCATAGCCCGTGCCCAGTTGGCTATCCGCCAGTCTGTCCATCGTATCGAGCGACTGGCCGGACGAATAACCCGGCGCCGTATCGCCATCCACTTCCACCGCCGGGAAAAGATTGTAGCGCGTCACACGGTAAGGGCCGGCCTTGTCCGTGAAGGTCGCGATCGAGCCGATCGGCACCATGCCGCCCAGATCGGAGCGCGTCTTCAGGTTCGCGATATCCGCCGTCGTGTTGCGGAAGCGGGCATCGGCTTGCGCGGTCACATGATAGGTGCGGCCGAGCAGGTTGAAGTCGTTCACGAAGGACGAGCCGAGATACACCTGCAGCGCTTCGAACACGCGCTCCGGCGGCACGCCCAGCAGATCGGCCTTGGCCCGATCGATATCCGCGAAGATGCGCGGCACGGTGGGATCGTAGAAGGTGTAGATCTGCTGCAGGCCCTTGGTCTGGTTGGCCTGGCCGATCAGGCCGAAGCTGGTCTTGCCGAGATCGGCATAACCGTGGCTGCCCTGATCCTGCACCATCATCCGATAGCCGCCGGCCGAGCCGATGCCCTGGATGAGCGGCGGCGGCACGATCAGCAGGCGCGCTTCGTTGATGTCGGCGGTCGCCTTGGCGGCCTCGGCCATGATGCTGCCGATCGTGACGCCCAGCTTCTTGCGCTCTTCGAACGAGAGGAGCGGCACGTAGGCGGCCGCGCTGTTCGGCGCGAGCGTCTGCGAGGGGCCGTCAAAGCCCGCCAGCATCACCGAACCCTTCACGCCCTTCAGCGGCAGGATGCGCTTGGCCACCTTCTGCATCACCGCATCGGTCCGCTCGATCGAGGAGCCGGGCGGCAGCTGGATGACGGTGAGGAAGTACCCCTGATCCTGCGCGGGGATGAAGCCCACGGGCGTCGCGTAGAAGATGGCGACCGTGGCGGCGATAAGCCCCGCATAGGCCGTCATCACGCGCTTCGGGCGGGTGACGAAGGCCAAGGTCAGCCGGCCATAGCTTTCGCTCAGCCGCTCGAACCCGTGGTTGAAGCGGTCCCCGGCGGACTGCAGCAGGCGCTGCCAGCGCGGGGCGTCGTCATGCTGCTCATGCTTGCGGAGCAGGATCGCCGCGAGCGCGGGGGAGAGGGTGAGCGACAGGACCAGCGAGATGATCGTGGCGGTCGAGATCGTCACCGCGAACTGGCGATAGAAGGCGCCCGAAAGGCCGCTGAGGAACAAAGTCGGGATGAACACCGCGCACAGCACCAGCACGATCGCGACCAGAGCCGCCGACACCTCGTCCATCGAGGTGCGCGCCGCCTCCAGCGGAGACAGGCCCCGCTCCAGATTGCGCTCCACATTCTCGACCACGACGATCGCGTCGTCGACGACGATGCCGATCGCCAGCACAAGGCCGAACAGCGAGAGGTTGTTGAGCGAATAGCCCACCGCCGCCAGCATCGTGAACGTGCCGATCAGCGACACCGGGATCGCCACGATCGGGATGATCGCCGCGCGCCATTTCTGGAGGAACACCAGGATGACGAGCACGACGAGCACCATCGCCTCGATCAGGGTATGCTTCACCGCATCGATCGATTCCGCGATGAATTCGGTCGGATTGTAGATGACGCTGTAGGCCAGCCCCTTCGGGAACTTGGCGGACATCGCCTTCATCTCGGCCGACACGCCCTGGGCGGCCGCCAGCGCGTTCGATCCCGGCCGCTGGAACACGGCGACGATCACGGTCGGCTTGCCCGAGAGATAGGTGTTGCTGCCATAATCCTGCGCGCCCAGCTCGACGCGGGCCACATCGGACACGCGCACCTGGCGCCCGTCCGGATCGGTGCGGATCACGACATCGGCGAACTGCTTGGGATCGGTGAGGCGTCCCTGCGTTTCCACGTTGAGCTGGAACGCATTCTTCTGGTCATACGGCGGCGAGCCGAGCGTGCCCGAGGCGACCTGCACGTTCTGCGCACGCAATGCCGCGACAATCTCGCCCGCCGTCAGATCCAGCGCGGCGGCGCGGCCCGGATCGATCCAGACGCGCATCGAATAATCGCGGCTGCCGAACAACTGCACGTCGCCCACGCCGTCGATGCGTGCAAGGCGATCGCGCACGCGGCTGAGCGCGTAATTGGAGATGTAGCCGCGATCGAGGCTGTCGTCCGGGGAGACGAGGTTCACCACCATCAGGAAGTCCGGCGAGGTCTTCTTGGTGACGACGCCCAGCCGCTGCACGTCTTCCGGCAGGCGCGGCACGGCGATGGCCACGCGATTCTGGACGAGCACCTGCGCCGCATCCAGATCCGTGCCGATCTTGAAGGTAACGGTGATCGTGAGCTTGCCGTCCGCCGTCGATTGCGACGTCTGGTACAGCATGTTGTCGACGCCGTTGATTTCCTGCTCGATCGGCGTCGCCACCGTCTCCGCGACGGTTTCGGCGGACGCGCCGGGATAGGAGGCCGTGACCGTCACGGTGGGCGGTACGATGTCCGGATATTGCGAGATGGGCAGCGCGAAATAGGCGATCGCGCCGACGATGGTGATGAGGACGGCGATCACGGCGGCGAAGATCGGCCGCGTGATGAAGAAGCGCGAGAAGCGCATGATCTGTCTCCGGGAAGGAGGGCGCGCGCCCGCGAGCGCGCGTTTCGTATTTCCTCCGTTCGTCCTGAGCTTGTCGAAGGACCGTTCTTCCTCCTCGTGCGGAGGCAGGAAGGGCGGCGCTTCGACAGGCTCAGCGCGAACGGGTCATGAGGTCAGCGGGCGAAGGTCGCCTCGGCGGCCGCGGGCGTGCCTGCATCCGCCACCGCCTCGGTCGCCTTGTCGGGCGTGATCGTGCCGGGCTGGGGCGTGACCTTGGCGCCGGGGATCGCGACCTGCGCGCCGGAGATGACGATCCGATCGCCGGGCTCGATACCGGAGCGGATGATGCGGAGGCCATCGACGACCGGGCCGAGCGTCACGCCCTTGGCCGAAACCTCGCCATCCTTGCCCACCACCAGCAAGATCTTGCGCGCCTGATCGGTCTGGATCGCGGAATCGGGCACCAGCAGCGCCTTCACCGTGCCGCTATGGCCGAGGCGCATGTTACCGAACAAACCGGGAGTGAGGAAGTAATCCGGATTGGCGATCACGGCGCGGCCACGGATCGTGCCCGAACGATTGTCGAGCCGGTTGTCGGTGAAGTCGAGCTTACCCTTCCAGCGATAGCCGGTCTCGTCCTGCAGCTGGATCTCGACCGGCTGGGCGACGGCGCCCGCCTTGCGATCGCGCTGCGCCTTCAGGAACAAAGCTTCCGATCCGTCGAACGAGAAGTAGATCGGGTCGAGCGCGTTGATCGTGGTGAGCAGGGTGCCGCTGCCATTGTCGCCGCCGGCGACGAGATTACCGGCATCGACGCGGCGATCCGAGATGCGGCCGGAGATGGGCGCGCGGACCTGCGTGAATTCCAGATCGAGCGAGCGCGAGCGCACCCGTGCGGCGGCGGCCGCGAGGCCGGCCTCGGCCGCCTGCACCCGCGCCTTGATCGCATCGATCTCGCCCGCCGAGACGGCTTCGTCACCGGCCAGCCGGTTGACGCGGCCGAGATCGGCGCGGGCCAGCGCCAGCGTGCTGGCCGCGCTCGCCTGATTGGCGCGCGCTTCCGCCAATGCGGCGGCGAACGGGCGCTGATCGATCGTGAACAGCAACTGCCCGGTGCGGACGATGTCGCCGTCCTTGAAGTGGACGCCGGTCACCTCGCCCGAGACGCGCGGGCGCATCTCGACCGTGCGGCTGGGGGCGAAGCGGCCGATATAATCGTCCCACTGGCTCACATCGCGCACGAGTGGCTGGGAAACGCTGACATTGGGCGGGGGCGGGGCCGCGTCGGCGCCCGCCGAATGATGGAGGAGGGAATAGCCACCGAAGGCGACGGCGGCAGCGGCGATGCCGAGCGCGCCGTTGCGCTTCCAGCGGCCGCGCTGGCCGGCGTCGATCGTCCCGGCGTCGGTGGTGGCGATACGGGTCACCATGTTCATGCCGCGATCCTCTGGCGGGCCGCATTGCGGCGCGTGGCGATACTGGCGAGCAAGGTCTCGAACTGATCGAGGCTGAAGCCCGCCGTGATGAAGCGGCCGATTTCGGACGCGGGCAGCAGATAGCCGTGATGCCAGGCCTGCACGGCGGTCTGGCGCAGCGCCTCCAGCCGAGGATCGGCGAGCTTGGACGTGCCGCCGAGGCCGAACAGGCTGCCCAGCGCGCGGGACAGACGGCCGGGTTCGCCGAGGCTCGACAGTTTGTCGCGCGCGGCGAGCGCGATCACGCTCCACTCGATCGCGGAGAAGCCGGTCTGCATCGTGGCGGCGGCGGGTTCGGCATGCGGCAGCGCGACGCCGCCTGCAAATGCCTGGGAAAGATCCATATAAGCCATGTTCGGTTCCCTGTTCATCGGGTGTTCGTCAGGCGCGTCCCTCCGGCGGCGGACGCAACGAGGCGCCCGCGCCCGCCGGAACGGACACGATTTCGCTCGTCCCGAAAGGCGATCGAATCGCCTCGGGATCGGAAAAGGGATGTGCGGGCGCGAGCGCCGGCAGCTGTTAGAGGGCGAGGGTCTTCATGCTGTCGGCTCCCCGTCGGGGCCTCGGGATCGACCATCGAGTCGGTCCGGAAGCGTTTCGTACCAAGCGGTATATAAAGCGCTGAGGCGTTCCGTCAACGACTTTTATACCGCTGGGTATCTTTTTGCCAAGCGCCAGCGGCAAAGTTTTTTGCTGCGTCGCACAAGAGGCTGATTTCGTTGGAAATCGGGCCGGAAGATCGGCCCAGGACATCGAATCCCTCGCCAAACCTCGCAGCCTCTAGCCTTCGAGGCTGCTAACTCGACGCAATTCCTGAACCATTTTCCGTTCGTGCTGAGCCCTTCGACTGCCTGCCAAGGCAGGTGCTCAGGATGAACTTCAGCTCTCCAGGCTGAAGTCGAAGCACGGGCCACGCACGACACCCATCTGAAGCACGTGCTTCGACTTCGCTCAGCACGAACGGCATTTTGAAGAGCCTAACGCCCAGCCATTCCGCTTCAATCCGGCTTGTGCGCCGCCAGTTCGTTGCCGGCCGGATCGCGGAAGTGGAAACGGCGTCCGCCCGGGAAGGCGAAGATCGGACGCGTGACGACGCCGCCCACCGCTTCCACCGATGCCAATGCCTCTTCCAGATCCGGTACCTGGATCACCGTCAGCGGCGCCACCGTCTGTTCGGGCATGTCGGCCTGGAAGCCCAGATCGACATCGCCCGTCATCGTGCAGGCATAGGTCGGCCCGAACCGCTCGAATTCCCAGCCGAACACGGCGGAATAGAAATCCTGCATCTCGCCGACATCGGCGCAGGCCAGTTCGATGAAATCGATTCGTCCGCGTGACATCGTCTTTCTCCGTCGGCGGTCGGTCAGTAACGGCGCAGCAGGCCGGCCAGCTTCCCCTGGATGCGGATCTGGTTCGGCTTGTAACGCTGCGGATCATAGGCGCGATTGGCCGGATCGAGGCGTACCATCGATCCCTCGCGCCGGAAGAATTTCAGCGTCGCCTCCGCCTCATCGACCAGAGCCACCACGATCTCGCCATCGCGCGCCGTATCGACCTTGCGGACGAGCGCATAGTCGCCGTCGAGGATGCCGGCCTCGACCATCGAGTCACCGGACACTTCCAGCGCATAATGTTCGCCCGGCCCCAGCAAAGCGGCGGGGACGGACAGCATGCTCTGGCTTTCCATCGCCTCGATCGGAAGACCGGCGGCGATGCGGCCGTGCAGCGGAATTTCCAGCACGTCGTTCGCGGCCGACGGCGCCGAAACCGGCGCGGACTTGGAAGCGGACGGAGTCTTGGCGGCGGGCGGGCGGGTCTTCACCGCGTCGGGCAGCTTCACGATTTCCAGAGCGCGCGCGCGATTGGGCAGGCGGCGGATGAAGCTGCGCTCCTCCAGCGCCGAGATCAGCCGGTGCACGCCGGACTTGGACTTGAGATCCAGCGCTTCCTTCATCTCCTCGAACGAAGGCGACACGCCCGTCTCGTTCAGACGATCGTTGATGAAGCAGAGCAGCTCATGTTGCTTGGCCGTGAGCATCTTTATTATCCCGGTCCGAAGGAACGAACGAGGAACGTGTAGGAAACGATCGTTTCGCTGTCAAGCGAGAGGCAGGAACATCGCCATATCCCCCGCTTTTGCGGCGGGCTCGTGCGGCGCGCGGATCACGAGGCCGTCGGCGGAGGCGAGGGCGGCCAGCAGGGCGCTGTCCTGATCGGGCAGCGTATCGAGCGCGCCGTCGCGGATCGTCGCCCGCAGATAATGGGCTCGCGGGCCGTTGGTCGGCAGGTCATGGGCGAGGGGCAGCGCGCGCACGCGCGGCAGCGGATCGGCCGCGCCCGCCAGACGGGCCACCAGCGGCGCGAGGAACAGGGTGGCGGTCACGAACGCCGAGACGGGATTGCCCGGCAGGCCCAGCACGAGCGTGTGCCCCAGCCGCCCGGCCATGATCGGCTTGCCCGGCCGCATCGCCACCTTCCAGAAATCCAGCTCCGCGCCCGCCTGCGAAAGGGCGGGCCGGACGAGATCACGATCGCCCACCGACGCGCCGCCGGTTGTGACGAGGATGTCGGACGTGGCGGCCGCATCGCGCAGGGCGGCGGTCAGCGCATGGAGATCGTCGCGTACGATCCCGCCGTCCAGCACCTCGGCCGTCCCCCCGATCAACGCCGCCAGCATCGGCCCGTTGGAGGCGGGCAGCATCACGCCTTCGGTGGGTGTGCCGGGCGCGACCAGTTCGTCGCCGGTGGAAAGGATCGCCACGCGCGGACGGGCGCGGACCGGGAGGCTGCCATGTCCGCCGATCGCGGCGAGCGCGATGCGCGCCGCATTGAGAAGGGCGCCGGCCGCGATCAGCGTGGCGCCGGCATCGAAATCGGAGCCGCGCGGGCGGACATGATAGCCCGGTCGCTTGGGCGCATCTCCGGTCAAGGTCAGCCGATCGCCGTTCCGCGCCCCATTCTCCTGGATCAGGATCGTGTCCGCGCCTTCGGGCACCGGGGCGCCCGTGAAGATCCGCGCCGCCTCGCCCGCGCCGATCGCGCGATCGAGCCCGCCGCCCGCCGCACTCTCGCCCACCACGGTCCACGGGCCGGGCAGGTCGGCGTAACGGATCGCATAGCCGTCCATCGCGGACAGATCGGCGGCGGGCTGGTGGCGCCGGGCGATGACGTCGGCGGCGGCCCAGCGCCCGGCCGCATTCCGGAGCGGAACCGTCTCGATCGGGAGAGGCTCGGTCAGCGCGAGGAGCCGGGCCTGCGCCTCCGCCACCGAAAGCATCGCCATCAGGCGCGCCAGTCGCCCGATCGCCCGCCCGATTTGGCGAGCAGACCGATCCCTTCGATCCGCATGCCGCGATCGATCGCCTTGGCCATGTCGTAGAGCGTCAGCAGCGCGACGGAGACGGCGGTCAGCGCCTCCATCTCCACGCCGGTCGGCCCGGTGGTGGCGACGGTGGCGGCGCAGGCAATGCCGTCGGCTTCGATCGTGAGGTCGACCGAGACCTTGCTGATCGCGATCGGATGGCAGAGCGGGATCAGCTCCGGGGTGCGCTTGGCCGCCATGATGCCGGCGATTCGCGCCACCGCCAGCGCATCCCCCTTGGCGAGCGCGCCGTCGCGGATCGCGGAGAGTGCCTCGGCCGACATCGCGATCCGGCCGCTCGCGGTCGCCTCGCGCTTGGTCGCCGCCTTGGCCGACACGTCGACCATATGCGCGGCGCCCGCCTCGTCGAGATGGGTCAGCCGGTTCATCAGGCCGCCAGCAGCGCGCGCGTCGCCGCCTCGACATCGGCCTGCCGCATCAGGCTTTCGCCGACGAGGAAGCAGCGCACGTCATGCTCGGCCATCGCCGCCAGATCGGCGCTGCTGGTCAGCCCGCTTTCGGCCACGAAGGTGCAGCCCTCGGGCGCGCGGCCGACCAGTTCGTAGGTGCGCGCGAAATCGACCGAGAAATCGCGCAGATCGCGATTGTTGACGCCGATCAGGCGCGATTTCAGCGCCATCGCGCGCTCCATCTCGGCTGCATCATGCACCTCGATCAGCGCATCCATGCCGAGGCCGAGTGCGGCATCCTCGATCTCGGCCATCTGCCCGTCATCCAGCGCGGCGACGATGATCAGGATCGCATCGGCGCCCAGCGCGCGCGCCTCCAGCACCTGCCAGGGATCGATCATGAAATCCTTGCGCAGGCACGGCAGCGAGCAGGCCGCGCGCGCGACGACGAGGAAATCGTCCGATCCCTGGAAATAAGGGACATCGGTCAACACCGAGAGGCAGGCGGCGCCGCCGGCCTCATAGGCACGGGCATGGGCGGGCGGATCGAAGTCGGCGCGGATCAACCCCTTGGAGGGGGAGGCGCGCTTGATCTCGGCGATCAGGCCATAGCCGGTCCGCGCCTTCGCCTGCAGCGCGGCGCGGAAGCCGCGCGGGGGCGACTGGTTCGCGGCCTGCGCTTCGAGCGCCGTGAGCGTCACCGCCGCCTTGCGCTCGGTGACATGGGTGCGCTTGGTCTCGAGGATGGCGGTCAGACGATTGCTCATGACGCCGCCCTACACCAGCGCTCCGGTCGGGCGAAAGACCGGAGGCGCGCCATCCCGTTCTCCGCTCGCACTGAGCCCGTCGAAGTGCCGTTCTTCCTTCTTGCAGCGAACAGGCAGATAGAAAAACGGTGCTTCGACAAGCTCAGCACAAACGCTTCTGAAGGAGCCTGCTTCAGCGCTTCCGAAACGCCACGCGCAGGCGATAGCCGGGGGGTGTGTCGCGCGCACCGCTTCTGGGCAGCGGGACGACGTGGCGGTCGATCGGGCGGAAACGGACGGCGGGGAGATAGGTCACTGGCGTGTCTCCGTGCCGGCGGTGAGCGGGCTCAGGCCATGCTGACCGAGAAACTGGTGCAGCCCCACCAGCAAAGCCTGCGCGGCGGCGACGGGCATGCCCATCCGCGCCACCACCACGCGCTCCATCGGAGGCGGCGACTTGGAATGATCGCAATGCAGGCTTTCCAGCGTCGTCGTGACGATGCCGTTCATCAGCGACATGCCGGAAACGCCCGTCACCAGCAGCTCGGGCGCGAACGTATTGTCGATCAGCCGGATGTCGGGCTCGGTCTGTGGCGGGGTGATGGGGGGAAACATCTTCATGGGCGCCGGCGCCTTTCCTGTTGCACGCGATCGGATCGATCGGGGGCAAGCGATCCGTGGGCGATGTTGTCCGAAAGACACGTCACGGAGGAATTGCAGCGCGTTTCAGCGCTAAAATCAGCGTGCAACGTTTGGAGACGAAGGCTGCGGCGCCCCTCCATATTTTCGTCATTGCGAGCGTAGCGACGCGATCCAGTCTCGAACGTGAGGAACAGGATTGCTTCGCTGCGCTCGCAATGACGGGGGCGGTGTGAAGCTTAGAACGCGATCCAGGCGTCGAAGAGCTTACGCGCGGCGCCGCTGTCGATCGCGTCGGCCGCGATCCCGGCGCCGTCCTGCCAGCCATCGGCCTTGCCCGCCACGATCAGGGCGGCCGCCGCATTCAGCAGCACGGCATCGCGATAGGCGCCGGGCGCGCCATCCAGCAGCGCCGCCAGCGCCGCCGCATTATAGGCCGGATCGCCGCCGCGAATCGCATCCAGCGGATGACGGACGAGGCCGGCGCTCTCCGGCGTCACGACGCTTTCGGAGAAGCCGGTCAGGCCGGTCGCCACGATCCGGCTGGGTCCCGCGATCGAAAGCTCGTCGAGGCTCTCCTCGCCCGAGACGATCATCGAGGCCTCGATCCCCAGCAGGGCCAGCGCCTCGGAGACGGTGCGCAGATAATCGACGCGCGCCACGCCCATCAGCTGGCGCGTCACCCGCGCCGGGCTGCACAGGGGGCCGACGATGTTGAAGATCGTGCGTCGGCCGATCGCGCGGCGGATCGGCGCGAGGCGGCCGAGCGCCGGATGATGCTTCTGCGCGAACAGGAAGGCGATGCCGATCTCGGCCAGGCTCGCCTCGGCCTGCGCGGTCGCGCGATCGAGATCGAGCCCCAACGCCTCCAGCACGTCCGCCGCACCCGATTTGGAGGAGGCGGCGCGATTGCCATGCTTGGCCACCGGCACGCCGCAGGCCGCGACCACGATCGAGACGGCGGTGGAGATGTTCAGGCTGTGCGCGCCGTCCCCGCCCGTGCCGCACACGTCGATCGCGTCGGCGGGGGCTGCCACCGGCACCATCCGCTGGCGCAGCGCGCGCGCGGCGGCGGCGATCTCCACGCTCGTCTCGTCGCGCACGGCCATGTCGGTGAGGAAGCGGGCGACCGCCTCGTCCGTCACCTTGCCGTCGAGAATGTCGTTGAACGCTTGCTCGGCGGTGGCGCCGTCCAGCGGCGACGCCGGATCGGGCAACAGGGCCAGCCCAAGCCCGCCGGCCACGATGCTCACGCCCGCTCCAGCACCTTCATGCCGGCGATCCGCATGAAATTGGCGAGCATCGCATGGCCATGTTCGGTGGCGATGCTCTCGGGATGGAATTGCACGCCGTGGATCGGCAGGCTCTCGTGGCGGAAGCCCATCACCGTGCCGTCCGGCGCGCGCGCGTTCACGATCAGCGAGGCGGGCATATCCTCCTCGCGCACGATCAGCGAATGATAGCGGGTCGCGGTGAAGGGCGAGGGCAGGCCTTCGTAGAGGCCGGTGCCGTCGTGGAGCACGGGGCACGTCTTGCCGTGCATCAGCTCGCCTGCGCGCACCACGGTGCCGCCGAAATTCTGGCCGATCGCCTGATGGCCGAGGCACACGCCGAGGAGAGGCCGCTTGGCCTCCGCGCAGGCGGCGACCAGATCGAGGCTGATGCCGGCCTCGTTGGGCGTGCAGGGGCCGGGCGAGATCAGGAAGGCCTCGGCGCCCGACGACATGGCCTGGCCGACGCCGATCGCATCGTTGCGCACGACCTCCACCTCCGCGCCCAGCTCCTGCAGGTAGTGGACGAGGTTCCAGGTAAAGCTGTCGTAATTGTCGACGACGAGGATCATGGGCGTCGCTTTAATGCGCTTTGCGCCGATGGCAATCGTGGACGGGCCAGGGATCGCGCGATCCGTGATACCGCCTCCGCCTCGTCCCCGCCCGGCCTGCTCAGGGGGCGCTGTCCCAGCCGGGACGGACCCGATCGAGGAAGGCGCGCATGTTCGCCGGATCATAGGGGAAGGGCGCGTAGGGCGCCGCATCGTGGCGGGCGCGGCCCACCCGGTAGCGCGCGATGGCGGTGGGATGGACGTCCTCGCTCCGGTCCATGCCGAGAATGCGATCGAGTTTCCCCAGCAGCCGCCATTTCAGCCCCGCGCTGGAATCCACCAATTCTCCTTCGGCCATCCCGTCGGCGACGTGGCGGACGCGCGACTGGAGATACCCCTGATCCAGTGCCAGTAGGCTGCCGATCTTGTCGCACATCCACAGGAAGGCGATGTCCGACAGGACGCGATCGACATAGCCGCCACCGATATTGGAGTGGACGCCGGCGAACCAGCGCTGCTCCACGATCTGCCCTTTGGCCAGATTGTTCGTGTCCCAGATCGTGGGCGCGAAATTCTTGCGCCGCTCGTCGATCGCCAGCGCATGATAGGCGCGCAACGTCTTCGCGGTGAGGCGCACGTCGTGAAAGGCATGGCGCTGGCGGCCGAGCCCGCCGAGGAAATTGCCCGGTATGCCGAGGGAGCCCACCGTATCCCATACGCCGACGAGATCGATGTTGGGCTGGCGTGCCTCCTTCCACTGCGGATCGGGCAGGCCGGAGCGCTTGGCGGGGACGGTGCGATAGAGCTTCCAGATGTCCGGCAGATATTCGAGGTCGCCCTTGCGCAGCAGGCCGACCAGCCCGATCAGGCCCGCCAGGCTGCGAACGGTGAATGCCCCGCGCGAGAAGCCGAAGAGCAGGATGCTGTCGCCGGGCTCGTAATTGAGGCAGCAAAAGCGATAGGCCTGCTGCACCTTCTCGGAAAGGCCGCTGCCGAGCGCACCGCCCACGGCGCGCTCGATGAAATTGCCCACGCCGACACCCTCGTCATAATAGACGATCTGCGGGCTGCCATCGGCCGCGACCGGCAGGATCGCGCGCGCCATCTTGGTAACGTTGGTGGGGCCGCCAGCCTGATCGGCGGTATTCCAGGTGCCGTCGCAACAGACCGCAAGAGCCTTCGCCATACCCCCTCCTCCCCCAGAGAGATGCCTTGGAACCAGCGCCCGCTAGATCAGGGGAGAGGGTGACCGCTGTCAATCTTTACCGGGTGTGCGGGCTGGGCTGCGCCACACCAGTTTTATCTTTGCGCACGATGTCGCGTGCTTTTGCCCCACTTGTGCGGCGGCCGGGCCTGCGCGACACAGGGGAGGAATAGTGCCAAGGCCGGGGTGCAAAGTTGCAGCGTTTTTTGGTGTTCGGTGGCGCTGCCGCGCTGCTTTGGGTTGCTGTGTCGGCGCAGGCGGAACTGCCTCCCTTGCAGGATACCGCCAGGAAATTCGGGGCACGGGAACATATTCTGGATGCGTCGCTGTCGCCGGACGGCGCGCATGTCGTCTATATCATTCCCGGCAAGGGAAAGGGCACGATCGCCCTCGTGACCGGGGCCGATGGCAAGGACCCCAAGCTTGCGGCGATGGCGGCCGGGGATCCGCTGAATCTGAGGTGGTGCAACTGGTCGGCTGCCGATCGGATCGTCTGCATTTACTACGGCATTACCGACTGGGCGAAGGTGCCGGCGTCGCACACAAGGACGGTATCGTTCGATCTGGACGGCAAGAACGTCCAATATCTTGGCCGCCGCCCGACGCACGATGAACTGCGCGTCAGCCAATATGACGGCGAAGTGATCGACTGGCTTTCCGGCGGCGACGGCAAGATCCTGATGGCGCGAGATTATGTGCCGCAGGACGTGAGCCAGTCCGGAAGCGCGGGCGGGACATCGGCGGATGGCATCGGTGTGGATCTGATCGATACCAGAACGGGTATCAGCAAGACGGTCGAGCCGCCGGTGCGAGGCCGTGCCGATTATATCTCCGATGGGCGCGGTGTCGTGCGGATCATGTCCACGGATCGGGCGCGGGGCGCGCAGTCCATCCTCAGCGGAACGACGATCAACAGCTATCGGCTCGCGAACGAAAGGGCCTGGCGCCCGTTCAGCACGGTGGAATCCGGCTCGAGCGGGGCTCTACGCCCGCTTGCCGTCGATGGTGAGGCGAACGTCGCTTATGCCCTGAAGACGCTCGATGGGCGCGATGCGCTGTATCGCGTGGCTCTGGACGGATCGATGAAGGCGGACCTCGCTTATGCCAATCCCGTCGTCGACGTGCGCGGCACGATCATGGTCGGGCGCAGCGGCCGGGTGATCGGCGCGAGCTACATTACCGATAGTCGGCAGGTCGAATATTTCGATCCGGCCTACCGCAAGCTCCAGTCCGCACTGGCACGGGCCATTCCCAATTTGCCGGTGATCCGCTTCATCAGCGCGAGTGCCGATGAGCAGAAATTGCTGATCTGGGCGGGAAGCGATGTCGATCCGGGGCAATATCTCTATTTCGACAAGGCGACGCGCCATCTGGATCGATTGACGGCCGCACGACCCGAGCTGGAAGGGACCAAGCTCTCCGCCCAGAAAAGCATTTCCTATCCCGCGTCGGATGGAAAGATGGTTCCGGCCTATCTCACGCTTCCGCCGGGAAGCGACGGCAAGCATCTGCCAACGATCGTCATGCCGCATGGAGGACCTGCCTCGCGTGATGACGGCGGCTTCGATTGGCTGGCGCAATTCTTCGCCCAACGCGGTTTTGCAGTTCTTCAGCCGGAGTTTCGCGGTTCCGCCGGCTATGGGGATGCGTGGTTCGTCGATAATGGGTTCAAATCCTGGAAGGCCGCGATCGGAGACATTGCGGACGGGGCGCACTGGCTGGTGAAGGAGGGTGTCGCCGATCCCGGTCAGATGGCGATCGTGGGCTGGTCCTACGGCGGCTATGCGGCCTTGCAGTCCGCAGCGGTGGATCCTGCCTTGTTCAAAGCGGTGGTCGCCATCGCGCCCATCGCGGACCTTGGGCAATTCAAGGCCGAGCATGCGGCCTATACGAACGGCGCCGTGGTGGCCCGCTATGTCGGCGACGGAGCCCATATCGCCGACGGCTCACCGGCTCGCCATGCCGATCGCTTCCAGGCGCCGGTACTGATGTTCCACGGCGATCAGGACATCAATGTCGACGTGGCCCAGTCGCGGACGATGGATCGGGCGCTTCGCGCCGCAGGCAAGCGGAGCGAATTGGTCATCGAGACCGGACTCGATCATCAGATCGAGGATGGCGATGTTCGGGCGGGCCTGCTGATGAAGACGGACACATTCCTGCGCGCGAACCTGAAGATGCCGCCAGCCGACTGAATGCGCGCCCGGCCGGCGGGTCAGGCCGCCGGCTGGCTGGTCGCGGCGAGCGCGCCGATCACGCCGCCCTTGATGAACGGGAGGGCCGCCAACGTCGCCGCGGTCAGCGCGCCCAGCAGGATCGCCATCGCCGCCCAGAGCGGGATATACCAGAAGAAGGGGATGGCGAGCGCGGGCGCGATCACCAGATGCCCCATCAGCAGCACGGTGAAATAGGAGGCGATGTCGTCGACGCGGTGGCGGCCATTGTCGGTGCCGCAGACCGGGCAGATCGGGCGCACGCGCAGATAGCCGTCGAACAGGGTCGGCGAATCGCATTGCGGGCAATGCCGCTTCAATCCGCGCTTGATCCCCTCGCCGAAGCCGATCCTGTCCATATCGTGCCCATGTCTTGTCTGCCGGACGTTCCGGCGACGAGGATATAGGCATGGGGCCGATCGGTCCAATGAGATGCTTTGTCTCAGGGGGTGAAGCTTGCCTACTGGCCGAAGCGTGCCTCGCCGGCTTGTGCCACCGCCTCGCGCGCGGCGGCGAAGAGCGCGCCGGACTTGTGCTCGCACTCGCGCTGCTCGGCGGCCGGATCGCTGTCCGCGACGATGCCCGCGCCCGCCTGCACGTGCATCACGCCGTCCTTCACCACGGCGGTCCGCAGCACGATGCAGCTGTCCATATTGCCGTCGGGCGCGAAGTAGCCGACGCAGCCGGCATAGGCCCCACGCGTCTCGCTCTCCAGTTCGGCGATGATCTCGCAGGCGCGCACCTTCGGCGCGCCCGAGACGGTGCCGGCCGGGAAGCCCGCGAACAAGGCGTCGAGCGCATCCTTGGCCGGATCGAGCCGCCCTGCCACGTTCGAGACGATGTGCATCACATGGCTGTACAGCTCGACCGCATAGCTTTCGGTGACGTGCACCGTGCCCGCCTTGGCGACGCGGCCCACATCGTTGCGGCCGAGATCCAGCAGCATCAGATGCTCGGCGCGCTCCTTGGGATCGGCGAGCAGGCTTTCGCGATTGGCCGCATCCTCCTCGGTCGTCTTGCCGCGCGGGCGCGTGCCCGCGATCGGGCGGATCGTGACCTCGCCGTCGCGCACGCGGACGAGGATTTCCGGGCTCGATCCGGTGACGGCGAAGCCCGGCAGATCGAGATGGTAGAGGAAGGGCGAGGGATTGATCCGCCGCAGCGCGCGATAGAGATCGAACGGCGGCAGCGGGAAGGGCGCTGTGAAGCGCTGCGCCAGCACCACCTGAAAGATGTCGCCCGCCGCGATATACTCCTTGGCCGAGGCGACCATCTCGCCATAGCGGCCGGCGGGCAGCGCGGGCATCGGCGCGATGTCGGGCAGGGCCTCCGGCGTGCGCGCGGCGGCGGGGAGGGGCGCGGCGAGGCGCGCGGCGGCCGTCTCGATCCGCTCGATCGCGGCCGGGACGGCGGCGTCCGGATCGGCGGCACCCGGCCACACCGGCGATACCAGATACAGCATGTCCGCGAGGCGATCGAAGACGAGCAGCAGGGTCGGCCGCGCGAACAGCATGTCCGGCAGGTCGAGCGGGTTGGGCGCCGGGCGCGGCAGTTTCTCGATCAGGCCGATCGTCTCATAGCCGAAATAGCCGACGAGGAAGGCGAGCGCGGGAGGCAGACCCTCGGGCACGTCCATCCGGCATTCGGCGACGAGCGCGCGCAGCGCGTCGACGGGATCGCTGGAGACGGGCGTGAAGGCCTCGCGATCGGTCAGCCAGTCGCGGTTGATCTCCGCTTCGCGGCCGCGTGCGCGGAACAGCAGGTCGGGGGCCAGGCCGAGCAGGCTGTAGCGCCCGCGCGTGGCGCCATCCTCCACCGACTCCAGCAGGAAATCGCCCCGGCCGGGCTCGATCAGCTTCAGCGCGGCGGCGACCGGCGTGTCCGTATCGGCCAGCTGCCGGCGCCACACGAGCGCGGGGCGCCCGCCTGCCAGTGTCGCGCGTGCGGCCGCGTCGTCTCCGCCTGTCATGCGTGGGCGATCACTGGCCGTCGGCGGGCGCCTGCCCACTCAGCTGGCGGCCGAGATCGGCGATCGCCTTGCCGTTGCGCTTCACCGTCACATCCTTGCTGGCGGCGCGGGCGAACTGGTCGAGCATCTCGTCGCCCATCGCGCGGCCGAGTTCGGCGCGCATCTGCTGGGCGATCGCGGTGCGCATCTGCGGCGCGGGCGGATCGATCTTCGTCACCTTGATCACGAACCAGCCGTTCGGCGCGGGCGCCAAGGTCGCCTTGCCCGGCGGGATCTGGAACAGGGTGCGCGCGGCGGCGGGCGGCTGCTGGAGCCGGCTCAGCTCCATCTGGCTGGCCGAAATCGGGTTCGGCGCGGGCAGGCCGGCGGTGGCGAAGGTGGCGGCGATATCGGCGCCCTTGTTGATCTTGTCGAGCAGGCTCTGCGCGGTGGCCCGCGCCGTCGCCTGCGCGCGATCGACGATCATTGCCTGGACGATGCGATCCTTCACCTGCGCCAGCGGCAGGGGCGCCGCCGCATCGACGCGCACCACGTCCAGCACCGCCGCCGCGTCGGGCGCGGTGCGCTCCAGCGTCGGCTCGTCGTCCACGCCGGCGAGGAAGCCGGGCTTCAGCAGCGCCGTCACGGTCGCATCGGGCTTGTAGGCGGCGTCGGCGGGGACGACGCCGGTGGAGGTCAAGGCCGGCGTGGTGACGACGGCGAGCTTGTTGGCCTTCACCACCTCGTCGAAGGTGGCGCCGTCACCGATCGCATCCTCGATCTTGGTGGCGAGGGTGGACATGCCCTCGGCCTGCTTCTTCTTCACGAGATCGGCGGCGACATCGGCCTTGGCCTGCTCCAGCGTCCGGCCAGGCTTGTCGTTGATCGCGTCGACATGGACGACATGCCAGCCCAGCACCGACTTCATCGGCGCGGTGGTGGCGCCGGCGGCGGCGGAGAAGGCCGCATCCGCGATCGCCTTGGAGGTGATCGTCTCGAACATGTCGCGCTGCTGTTCGCCGAGCGAAATGTCGGCGGCGGCGAAGCCCGCATCGGCGGCGGCCTTCGGGAAAGGCGTGCCGGCGGCGATCTTGGCCGCCAGCGCCTTGGCGGCGGCCTCGGTGGGCAGCACCACCTGGCTCAGCGTGCGCGCCTGGCTGGGCGCATATTTGGCGGCGTCGGCCTTGTACTGGGCGGCGATCTCGGCGTCCGTGGGGGCGGCGACCGTCTGCGCCAGCGCGGCATAGCGCAGCACGCGCCGCTCCGGCAGCGAATAGAGCGCGATGTGGCTCTTGTACCAGGCGGCGATCTCGGCGTCGGTCGGCGGCTTCACCGCGTCCGGCTTGGCCGGGACGAGGCCGACGAGGCCGGTGCGATTGGCGACGAGCACATCGGCATAAGGCGCGATCATCGAGGGCGTCGGGTGCACGCCGGAGCTGATCGGGATCAGCAGCTGGCGGCGCAGCATGTCGCCGCGAATGCCGTCACGCAGGGACGATTCGGAAATGCGCTGCTGCGCGAGGACCGCGCGCATCGTCTTTTCGTCGAAACGGCCGGTCGTGCCCTGGAAGGCCGAGATGCTGGCGATCTCGCCGTCGATCAGCCGATCGCTGGCGACGATGCCGTGGCGCGTGGCCCAGGCCTCCAGCGTGCGGCCGTTCAGATATTGATCGACGAGCTGGCCCGCGCCCCCCACCGCCGCGATGAATTTGGGCATGTCCAGATCGGGCTGCTGCTGGCGCGCCTGCTGCAGCTGATTCTGCGCGCGGCGCTGCACGTCCGCCGTCGGGATCGATTTGCCGTCCACGGTGGCGACGCTGTCCGCGCCCGGCCCGGTCAGGCCGCTGAGGCCGCTTGGGCTGGAAACGCCCGTGACGATGAAGGCGATCATGATCACGCCCAGCAAGGCGATGACGATCCAGGAACCAAGGGCACGGCGGAAAAAGGCGAGCATCGAACAACCCGAAAGAGGGCGGGGAAGGGATCGCCCTTAGGCCGCGCCCGTTCAGCCGACAAGGTTTGCCGGCGTCCGCCGGTTTCGCCGGCCGCCGGCGCAAAGGCGGAAATGCGGGATTGAATGGGAGATCAGGCGTTGGCGGTAACGAATCCGGCTGCTAGCCGGGCTGGCGAATCATTGTCTTCGGGGGACACGATGGCGTTGCGTAAGCTTGTGGCCGGCAACTGGAAGATGAACGGCACGCGCGCCAAGCTGGCGGAGCTGGACGGTATCGTGTCGGCGGCCGATGCCGCGCCGGGCGTGGATGTCGCGATCTGCCCGCCTTTCACGTTGATCGATGCGGCGGTCGCGGCGGCCCCCTCGCTGCCGATCGGCGCGCAGGATTGCCATCATGCGGTGCAGGGCGCGCATACCGGCTGCGTCTCGGCAGAGATGATCGTGGATCTGGGCGCGCGCTACGTGATCCTGGGCCACAGCGAACGGCGCACCGACCAGCACGAAACCGACCGCGACGCGCGCGGCAAGGCGCTGGCCGCGTTCGCGGCGGGGCTCACCGCGATCATCTGCGTCGGCGAGACGGGCGCCCAGCGCGATGCGGGCCGCGCGGGCATCGTGGTCGCGGGCCAGCTGGAAGGATCGATTCCGGCCACGGGCACGGCGGCCAATCTGGTGATCGCCTATGAGCCCGTCTGGGCGATCGGCAGCGGTCGCACTCCTTCCCTGGCGGAGGTGAAGGAGATGCACGGGCTGATCCGCGCCAAGCTGGAGGCGATCCTGGGGATCGAGGGCGCCGGGGTCCGCATCCTCTATGGCGGCTCGGTCAATCCGGGCAATGCGGCCGAGCTGCTGGCCGTGCCGGATGTGGATGGCGCGCTGGTCGGGGGCGCCAGCCTCACCGCCGCGCAATTCGTGCCGATCATCGAAGCGGCCGCGGCGCTCTGAGCCCCCGATCGGAAATGCGCCCGCATGCGCCGAAGGGCGGACCTTCCGGCAGGCGGGATCGTTTCGGCGTCATGCACGATCTTTCCGTTCTCGCCCGCTCCGGCCTCGCCGCGCTGGTGGCCCTGTCCGGTGGCGCGATCGCGTCCGCTCAGGCGCCCGCCCAAAGCCCCGCGGTGATCGTCACCGCACCCGTGTCGCGCGCCGATGCGAAGGCGCTCGCGCTGGGCAAGGTCAGCGCCGCCTTTTTCCTCGGCCTGCAGGAACTGCCCGCCTTCACGCCGGAGGAAATGGCCGCGCGCCATCAGGGGGCGACCGGCGATCCCGAGGCGCTCGCCGCCGATCAGGCGCTGAACGACTGGAAATTGTGCGCGCTCGAAAGCATCACCCATTGGGCCGACTTGAAGCCGGGGCGGGGCGAGATCGTCGATGGCGCGATGGGGCGCTGCGTCGATGTCGAGCATGCCTATCGCGGTCATCTGCTGAAGATCACGCAGGACGGGCGATTGCTGTTCGATCTGTCCTTCGCGCGCCAGATGGCGAAGAGCCTGGAGGATGCGTGGCGCCCGCGCATCCTGGCGGCGGCGCTGGATCATGATCTGGAGGCCGTGCACGCCGAAAAGGAGAAGCCGGTCGGCACGCGCCGTCGTTCGGGATCGGAACCGCGCGCCGAAACGTCGGCGGAAACGACACCGAAAAATTGAGAGCCTGTTCCTGCGGCGGCACGGGCGATGCGCGCTCCACCATTGCCCCGGAGCCGCGCTTCCTGTAACGGCCGCGACCCATGTTCACCTTCCTTCTCGTCGTCCATGCCCTCATCGCCGCCTCGCTCGTCGGCGTCATCCTGATCCAGCGGTCGGAAGGCGGCGGGCTTACGTCCGGCGGCAATCCCGGCGGACTGATGAGCGCACGCGGTGCGGCGGACTTCCTGACGCGCGCCACCTCGATTCTCGGCACGATCTTCATCGTCATGTCGATCGGCCTCGCCGCGCTCGCGACGATGCAGAGCGGTCCGCGCACGATCGATACGTCGCTCGCCCGCAAGCAGGCCGCGCCGGCTCCGGCCGCCGCCCCCGCTCCGCAGGCACCCGCCGACAACGGCGCGGTTCCGCTGGCGAAGTAAGCCAAAGCAACGCCCGTTTGTCCCGAGCCTGGGGCGGATCGACATTCGGCGATTGGAAACGGCGGCTTTGGAGAAATCGTCACCCTGAACTCGTTTCAGGGTCCATGACCCGACCGTTGAACCAGGCCGACCCTTCAGGTCATGGATGCTGAAACGAGTTCAGCATGACAATCTGGAATAATATCCGGCACATTCTTTCAAGCTATCCGAATGTCGATCCGTCCTAGTCGAGGGATTGCAGGATCGATCCGTTCCGCTCCTCGGCTTCACCCGAAGCGGGCGTGTCTCGATTGCGCTCGACACAAACGGGGAAAGGGGCCGTGTTCATCCGCTTTCCTGTGGATCGAATGAACGGGTTTGACGGCGTGGGCTTGCCACGCAGGGATTCGGGCGGCTAGGCGTTTTCTCCCATGACGCGGTTCATCTTCATAACCGGCGGCGTGGTCTCCTCGCTTGGCAAAGGCCTCATGGCGGCGTCGCTTGCGGCGCTCCTGCAAGCGCGTGGATACCTCGTCCGGATCCGGAAATTCGATCCTTATCTCAACGTCGATCCGGGCACGATGAGCCCGTATCAGCATGGGGAAGTGTACGTCACCGACGATGGCGCGGAGACGGATCTCGATCTCGGCCATTATGAGCGGTTCACGGGCGTTTCCGCCCGGCAATCGGACAATGTGACGTCGGGCCGCATCTATCGCGACATCATCGCGAAGGAGCGGCGTGGCGACTATCTGGGCGCGACCGTCCAGGTGATCCCGCACGTCACGAACGAGATCAAGGCGTTCGCGCAGGACGATATCGAGGGCCTCGATTTCGTGCTGTGCGAAATCGGCGGCACCGTGGGCGACATCGAATCGCTGCCCTTCATGGAAGCGCTGCGCCAGCTGCGGAACGATCTGGGCCGCGACAATACCTGCTTCGTCCACCTGACCCTGGTGCCGTATATCGCGGCGGCCGGCGAGCTGAAGACCAAGCCCACCCAGCACAGCGTGCGCGACCTGACCTCGCTCGGCATCCAGCCGGACGTGCTGGTCTGCCGCAGCGAGCATCCCCTGCCGGACAATGAGCGCGCCAAGATCGCTTTGTTCTGCAACGTGCCCAAGGATGCCGTGATTCCGGCGCTGGACGCCTCCAGCATCTATGCGGTGCCGATCCAGTATAGCGCGGCGGGCCTCGACGAGGCGGTGCTGCGCTCGTTCCGCCTCGATACCGGCGTCGCGCCGGACATGCGCCGCTGGGACGACATCGTCGATCGCGTCACCAATCCCGAAGGCGAGGTCACGATCGGCGTGGTCGGCAAATATGTCGGCCTCGCGGACGCGTACAAGTCGCTGAGCGAGGCGCTCGTCCATGGCGGTATCGCCAATCGGGTGAAGGTCAACATCCGCTGGCTGGATGCCGAGATGTTCGAGCATGATTCGGAAGAGCTGGCGGCCAAGCTGGAGCCCTGCCACGCCATCCTCGTGCCCGGTGGCTTCGGCGAGCGCGGCAGCGAGGGCAAGATCGCCTCGGTCCGCTTCGCGCGCGAGCGCAAGGTGCCCTATTTCGGCATCTGCCTCGGCATGCAGATGGCCTGTATCGAGGGGGCCCGGAACACGGCGGGCATCGCCAACGCCTCCACCACCGAGTTCGGCCCCACGGACGAACCGGTCGTCGGCATGATCACCGAATGGATGACCGCAGAGGGCCTGCAGAAGCGGGAAGAAGGCGGCGATCTGGGCGGCACGATGCGGCTGGGCGCCTATGAGGCGACCCTCGCCGGCAACAGCCACGTCGCCTCGATCTACGAGGCCACGACCATCTCCGAGCGGCATCGCCACCGCTACGAGGTGAACGTCCATTACAAGGACGCGCTGGAGAAGGGCGGCCTGCGCTTCTCGGGCATGTCACCGGACGGGACGCTGCCCGAGATCGTCGAGCGGCCGGACCATCCCTGGTTCATCGGCGTGCAGTTCCACCCGGAGCTGAAGTCCAAGCCGTTCGAGCCGCATCCCCTGTTCGCCAGCTTCATCGAGGCGGCGGTGCGGCAGAGCCGGTTGGTCTGATCGCGGGGCGATCGGGCTCGTTTCGTCGAAAAGCCTGGATTTCTAGGATTTTCGGTCAACGGTCGCTTAACCAAATGTTGCCTATCTGCCGCCTGTGAAGGTGAAGGTAGGCGATTGATGCACGAACGCGACACGCAGCGCCGATCGGATGCGGCATGGGCGGCGATCTGCCGAACGCAGGCCGTGATCGAATTCGATGCCGCCGGGCAGGTGCTGTGGGCGAACGATCTGTTCCTGCATCTGATGGGCTACCGCCTCGATCAGGTGGTGGGGCAGCATCATCGCCTGTTCTGCGCGCCCGATCTGGCTGCATCGCCCGAATATGAAGCGTTCTGGCGCAAGCTCGCCGCCGGAGAATGCCATTCCGGCCAGTATGCGCGGTGCACGCGCGATGGCGCGACCGTCTATCTGCAGGCGACCTACACGCCGCTACTGGACGGGGACGGGCGCCCCGAGCGCATCCTGAAGATCGCCTCTGACATCAGCGACAGCCAGCGGCGGGGGGCCGAATTGCAGGCGATGTCCGCCGCGATCGAGCGCTCCCAGATCGTGATCGAATTCGCGCTGGACGGTACGATCCTCGACGCCAACGACAATTTCCTCGAGGCGATGGGCTATGCCCGCGCGGAGATCATCGGCCGCCATCACAGCATCTTCTGTGGCGGAGAAGAGGTCGCGAGCGCCGACTATCAGGCCTTCTGGCGCGCGCTCGGCCGCGGCGATTATACGAGCGGCGTCTACAAGAGGCTGGCCAAGGGCGGGCGCGAAGTGTGGCTGAGGGCCACCTACAATCCGATCCTCGATCCGGAAGGGCGGCCGCTCAAGGTCGTCAAGTTCGCGAGCGACGTGACGGACGTGAAGCTGCAGCACGCCGAATATGCGGCGCGCTCGACGGCGATGGATCGATCGCAGGCGGTGGTGGAATTCGCGCTCGACGGCACCGTGCTTCATGCCAACGCCAATTTCCTGCGCGCGGTCGGCTATTCGCTGGAAGAGGTGGTGGGGCGGCATCACCGGATGTTCTGCGCGCCGGAAACGGCCCGTTCCGCGGACTATGCCGCTTTCTGGGTCAAGCTCGCCGGGGGCGCCTTCGATGCGGGTCTGTATCGGCGCATCGACAAGGAGGGGCGGGATGTGTGGCTGCAGGCCAGCTACAATCCGATCCTCGATCCCGAGGGGCGGCCGGTCAAGATCGTGAAGTTCGCGACGGACATCACGGCCACGCGCGAGCGGGATGCCGAATATGCCGGGCGGCTGGATGCGATCGATCGTTCGCAGGCGGTGATCGAATTCGATCTGGATGGCCGGATTACGAAGGCGAACCGCAATTTCCTCGCCGTCTTCGGCTATGAGAAAGCCGACATCCTCGGCCAGCATCACAGCCTGTTGTGCGACGAGGCCGAGACGCGATCGGCGGCCTATGCCGATTTCTGGCGACGGCTGAGCCGGGGGGAATTCAATGCGGGCCGCTATCGCCGGATCGGGCGGGGCGGGCGCGAGATCTGGATCCAGGCCAGCTACAATCCGATCCTGGATGCGGAGGGCCGCCCGCGCAAGGTGGTGAAGATCGCAACCGACGTGACCCGGCAGGTGAAGCTGGAGCGGGAAGTGCAGTCACGGCTGGAGGAGGGGCAGCGCTTCCAGGCGGAGCTTCAGCGCGGCAAGGAG
Source organism: Sphingomonas sp. AP4-R1 (assembly GCF_013113735.1). Classification (NCBI taxonomy): domain Bacteria; kingdom Pseudomonadati; phylum Pseudomonadota; class Alphaproteobacteria; order Sphingomonadales; family Sphingomonadaceae; genus Sphingomonas; species Sphingomonas sp. AP4-R1. Next base: position 22,213 of record NZ_CP053346.1, on the reverse strand, counting down.
CGACTGGAGGGCACGATGGCCGAACTGGCCACGATCGTCACCGCGATCGGCGGCATTGCCGTGCAGACCCGGCTGCTCGCGCTGAATGCCACGATCGAGGCGGCGCGTGCCGGGGAGGCGGGGCGTGGTTTCGCCGTCGTCGCCAACGAGGTGAAGAAACTCGCCGGCGATACCCGCCACGCGACCGAACGCGCGACGGGCATGATGCGGCGGGGCGCGGACCTGAAGATCGTCCACTGACGCGCGGCGTCGGGATTCGCCCGATGTCCCTCCCCCGCAAGCAGGGGAGGGCCTTCGGACCTGCGCCTAGCGCAGGCCGCCGCTGACGACGATCTTCTCGCCCGTCACCCAGCGCGCATCGTCGGAGGCGAGGAACACCGCCACGTCGGCGATGTCGTCGGGCCGGCCGGTGCGGCCGAGCGGGGTCTGGCTGATGAAGGCGTCCTCCATCTCCGACCCGATCACGCCCGCCGTGTGCGTGCCCTCAGTCTCCACGACGCCCGGATTGATCGCGTTGACGCGGATCCTGCGCGGCCCCAGTTCCTTGGCCAGCACGCCCGTGATCATGTCCACCGCGCCCTTGGTGCCGGTATAGACGGCCGAGCTGGGCATCATCACGCTGGTGACGGCGGACGAGATGTTGATGATGCTGCCGCCCTCGCCCAGATGCCTGGCGGCCGCCTGCGTCGTCAGCAGCACGCCCAGCACGTTGACGTCGAACATCTGGCGATACTGGTCGACCGTGATCTCCTCGATCGGCGCGAAGCCATAGACACCCGAATTGTTGACCAGCACGTCCAGCCGGCCGAAATTCTCGATCGCGGCATCGATGATGGCCTGCGACTGCGCGGCATCGGCGACGTCGCCCTGCACGGCGACGGCCTTGCCGCCGCCCGCAACGATCTCCTGCACCACGGCGTCCGCGCCATCCTTGCTGGAGGCGTAATTGACGACGACCGCGGCACCTGCGGCCCCGAGCGCCTTGGCGATGCCCGCCCCGATGCCCTTCGACGCGCCGGTAACGACGGCGACCTTGCCTGCGAGTTTCGACATGATCTGTTCCCTATCGGGACGCGGTGCGCCGGAGTGACGCGCCATAGTCCGATAGTTCGGAAAGTTGGAACTATTGAACCGGCGATCAAGCCCCCCTAAGTAAAAAAAATGAGACCGCTGTTTCATCCCTCCGTGGAGGATGTGCGCCCCGAGGCGATCCTCCACGCTCTGTCCGATCCGGTCAGGGCGGGGATTTTCGCGGGGATTGCGGGCGGGACGTGCATCCAGAATTGCTCGTCCTTCGCCATGGTCGGCGATCGGCTGATTCCGAAATCGTCGCTGTCGCAGCATTTCAAGGTGCTGCGTGAGGCGGGGCTGATCCGCTCCGAGCGGCACGGCGTGGAGATCCGCAACGCCTCGCGCCTGTGCGAGGTGGAAAAGCGCTTTCCTGGCCTGATCCCGGCGATCCTGGACAGTTATGCGCGCGACAAGGCGTGCGCGCCGGATGGCGGAACGGTGGGCGAAGCATCGGCGGGGTGAGACCCGCCGGAGGGTGTTCGGCTTATTCGGGATCTTCGGCGTTGAGCGCGCTGGCGATCGCCTTGGCGCTGTCGGCGGACTGGCCGGCGTCCACCTTGGCATGATCGCCACCGGCGAACTGCACCGCCGAAAAGCAGATGCCCCCGGCCCAGACGAGCGCGGCCCAGCGGCTGCGGAAGATCCAGCGAAGCGGTATCATGGCTAGAGGATGCCGCGGCGGGGTTAAGGCCGGGTGAAGGGCGCGGTTGCTTGAGAACATGGCTGGCCGGTCATGCCTGGCCCGATGCCGGCCTACCGATCAAAATGCCGTCACCCTGAACTCGTTGCAGGGTCCATGACCCGACCGTCGCATCGAGCGTAAACGGTCGGGTCATGGATGCTGAAACGAGTTCAGCATGACAATTTCGGGGAAAGATGCAGACCATGCGACCGATCGCCGCTAGACCGGCAGCGCGGGGATGACCGGATCGCTCGGCTCGGCCGGTATGGGATCGACCGGCGTGGGAATGGGATCGTCGATCGGGCCCGGCACGGGGCTGTCCGGGACAGGGGGCTGGCTGGCCATCATGCGTCTCCTCGTTTCGGGAAGAACGCGGGAATAACGTGGTTGTGCCCGTCATCCGGGATTAAGCCGGGGCCTGTAAAAGCAAACGCCCGGACCACCCCTTTTGAGGTGATCCGGGCGCCTGCGTGACGATCGCTCGTCAGCCCCCGATCTGTGCCCGGCCCGCTCGCTCCGGCTTCACGCCGTGCGGGGCCGTAGCCTCCCCGAACCCTAGCCTTTGGCCGTTGTCCGTGGGCATTGGTTAGCGGAGTGTTTGCGGGCTTGTCATGGTGAATGAGAGGCTAACGATACGAAAGGCCGCACCCTGTGTTTTCCGCGCAACATAAGCGCACACGCCTGTCATCCGCGGACATGTGCTTCCACACGGGGCGATCAGGCTCTAAGCAGCGCCTTTCCAATTCCCCACCGTTCGGATGATCATGCGCCTTTCCCGCTATTTCCTGCCCGTCATGAAGGAATCGCCCGCCGAGGCGCAGATCGTCAGCCACAAGCTGATGTTGCGGGCGGGCCTCGTCCGCCAGACCGCCGCCGGAATCTATGCCTGGCTGCCGCTCGGCAATCGCGTGCTGCAGAAGATCGCCAACATTGTTCGGGAAGAACAGGATCGCGCGGGTGCGATCGAATTGCTGATGCCCACGCTGCAGTCGGCCGATCTGTGGCGCGAATCGGGGCGCTACGATGCTTATGGCCCGGAGATGCTGCGCATCACCGATCGCCACGATCGCGAAATCCTCTACGGCCCCACGAACGAGGAGATGATCACCTCGATCTTCCGCGACGCGGCCCGCTCCTATCGCGATCTGCCGCGCACGCTCTACCATATCCAGTGGAAGTTCCGGGACGAGGTGCGCCCCCGCTTCGGCGTGATGCGTGGCCGCGAATTCCTGATGAAGGACGCTTACTCGTTCGATCTGGACGAGGCGGGCGCGCGCCACAGCTATAATCGCATGTTCGTCGCTTACCTGCGCACCTACAAGCGCATGGGCCTGCGCGCGATCCCGATGCAGGCCGACACCGGCCCGATCGGCGGCGATCTGAGCCACGAATTCATCGTGCTGGCGCCCACCGGCGAGAGCGAGGTCTTCTACCACACTGCCTGGGAGCAGGATCGCGTGCTGGACGTGGATGCGGACGATGCGGTCGCGCTCCAGAATTTCGTGTCCAGCCTCACCGCCGATTATGCGGCGACCGACGAGAAGCGCGACGAGGGCCGCGAGCGCGAGGCGGGCGAGGATCTCTGCACGTCGCGCGGCATCGAAGTGGGCCACATCTTCTATTTCGGCACCAAATATTCGGCCGCGATGGGGCTGAAGGTGCAGGGGCCGGAGGGCACCGAGGTCGTGCCGCAGATGGGCAGCTACGGCATCGGCGTGTCGCGCCTGATGGGCGCGATCATCGAGGCGAGCCATGACGACAAGGGCATCATCTGGCCCGATGCGGTCGCGCCTTACGCGGTCGGCCTCATCAACATGCGCGCGGACGATCCCGCCTGCGCGGCGGCGGCGGACGATCTCTATGCCAGGCTGCAGGCGGCGGGCGTCGAGGTGCTCTATGACGATCGCGACGAGCGCGGCGGCGCCAAGTTCGCCACGATGGATCTGATCGGCCTGCCCTGGCAGATCGTGATCGGCCCCAAGGGGCTGGCCTCCGGCGTGGTCGAGCTGAAGCGGCGTGCGACCGGCGAGAAGGTCGAACTGTCGCCCGAGGATGCGCTGGCGAAGGTCAGCGGATGATCTTCTTTCGTCATCCTGAACTTGTTTCAGGATCCATCGACCGGGAGCTTCCTCGTACGCGAGTCCTGTGCGGACCGGTCGGGTCATGGATGCTGAAACGAGTTCAGCATGACGGGATTTTGCGGGCAACGCCATGTTCCTGAACCCGTACGAACGCATGATCGCGCGCCGATACCTGTGGCCCGGCAAGGGCGAGGGGATCATCGCGGTGGTGGTCGGCTTCGCGCTGACGGGCGTGATGCTGGGCGTGGCCGCGCTCGTCGTGGTGATGAGCGTGATGAACGGCTTCCGTGCGGAACTGTTCGACAAGACAACCGCGCTGAACGGCCATGCCGTGATCCAGGGCTATGACGGCAAATTGCCCGACTGGCGCCGCATCGTCGACGTAGCGCAGAAGACGCCGGGCGTCACCTCGGCCGTGCCTTTGATCGAGCAGCCCTTGATGGCGAGCGCCGCCGGCCGTGTCGAAGGCGTGCTGGTGCGCGGCATGCGCGAGCCGGATATCCAGGGTCCGCAGATCGGCGGCAAGGTCGTCGCGGGGGATATCAGGCAGGTCGTGCCCGGCTCCGGCACCGTCGCCATCGGCGCGCGGCTGGCCGAGCAACTGGGCGTGGGCGTCGGCGGCGACATCAGCCTGATCAGCCCGGCGGGTGAGGCTTCGCCCTTCGGCACGGTGCCGCGCATCGTCTCCTATCGGGTGGCGGCCGTGTTCGAAGTCGGCATCTATGATTATGACAACGCCTTCGTCGTCATGCCCATCGCGGACGCGCAGACCCTGCTGATGCTGGGCGATGCGGTCGGCATGGTCGAGGTGCAGACGGTGGATGCCGATCGCGTCGAGCAGATCCTGAAGCCCGTCGCCGTCGCCGCGAAGGGCGTGGCCGAGGTGCGCGACTGGCGCCAGATGAATGCGAGTTTGTTCGAGGCGCTGCAGGTGGAGCGCGTGACGATGTTCATCGTGCTCTCGATCATCATCGTCGTCGCCGCCTTCAATATCCTCTCGTCGCTGATCATGCTGGTGCGCGCCAAGACGCGCGACATCGCGATCCTGCGCACGGTGGGCGCGGATCGATCCTCGATGGTGCGGATCTTCGTCACGGTGGGGCTTACGATCGGGGCGCTCGGCACGATCGGCGGGCTGATCCTGGCGGCGATCTTCCTCTACTACCGGCAGGGCGTGGTGAACCTCGTCCAGCTGCTGACGGGGCAGAATCTGTGGGATCCCTCGATCCGCTTCCTCACCGAATTGCCGTCGCGCACCGATCCGTTCGAGGTGGTGGCGGTGATCGTGCTGACGATGGTGATGTCTCTGCTCTTCACCCTCTATCCGGCGCTGCGCGCGGCGCGGACCGATCCCGTTCAGGTGCTGCGTTATGAGTGAGGTGTTGGGCACGACGGGGCTGGCGCGCTCGTTCACGCAGGGCGGAAAGACGATCCACGTGCTGCGTGGGGTCGATCTCTCCGTGCAAGCTGGCGAGATCGTCGCGTTGCTCGGCCCCTCGGGCTCGGGCAAGTCGACCATGCTGCAGGCGGTGGGCCTGCTGGAAGGCGGCTTCGAGGGCTCGATCCGGATCGGCGGCGTCGAGGCCGCCTCGCTCGACGACAAGGGCCGCACGCGGCTGCGTCGCGATACGCTCGGCTTCGTCTATCAATTTCACCATCTGCTGCCCGATTTCACCGCGACCGAGAATGTCGTGCTGCCCCAGTTGGTGCGCGGCACGGCCAAGGACGCGGCGGAGACGCGCGCGAACGATCTGCTGTCGACGCTGGGGCTGGCCGAACGTCTCGATCACCGCCCGGCGGCGCTGTCGGGCGGCGAGCAGCAGCGCGTGGCCGTCGCCCGCGCGCTCGCCAACCGGCCCTTGCTGGTGCTGGCGGACGAGCCGACCGGCAATCTCGACGAGGCCACCGCCGATCGGGTGCTGGCCGAATTCGTGCGACTCGTGCGCGGCGAGGGTGCGGCCGCGCTGATCGCCACGCATAACGAGCGGCTCGCCGCGCAGATGGACCGGGTCGTGCGGTTGCACGAAGGCACGCTTCAGCAACACATGGTTAACAATTCATAGCGCCCAGCCGTCGCCTCATCGCACCCGGCCGTCGCTGAAATTGAACCGTCACGGGCGCGTCATGATCTTCTTTTTACGCGGTTAACTGCGAATTATCCGAAGGGACCCGCAGCATGACCGTGTCGAAGAAAAGCGTTTCGCGTAAAGCTTCCATGTTTCTAGCACCGGCGATGATGGCGCTCGCGCCGTTCGCCGCACAGGCGACCGTCGTGACGTTCGACGGTGGCATTCCGGGCGGCACCGATCCGCTGGGCGGCACCTATGTCACCGGCCCCAGCGGCGGTGGTCTGGTGCAGTTTCAGGAGACGGCCGGCCATCAGGCCGACGATACGCAGCAGGTGCTGTTCGATCCGACCGGCAGCGGCCTTGCGAACGCCACCTCGTTCACGCTGACGATCACCGGTTCGACCGACATGATCCTTCCGCTGGACCGCAACTTCGGCAATTATTTCGAGACGTTTGCGGCGGACGGCTCGATCCTGTCGGTCTGGAATGCGTCGGTGAACGCGGCGGGCACGGCGATCACCTACACGGCCGATGCCGGCAGCGAACTGCTCGCCGGTGAGCGCTTCGCCACGATCACCACCTTCTCGCAGGGCAACGATCTGCCGGCCGACTTCAGCTACACGCTTTCGTGGACGGGCGATGCGGCTGCCGCCGTGCCGGAGGCCGCGACGTGGATGATGATGATCCTCGGCTTCGGCCTGGTCGGCCTGTCCTACCGCCGCAAGCCCGCCGCGGTCCGTTTCGCCGCCTGATCCGGGGAGGGGCTCGCCACTGTCAGGCGGGCCCCTCAGGACGGTGCGACGGGCGTGGGTGACGGGCTGCGCGCCTTGAACACGAAGGTGCGCGAGACGAAGAAATTCCAGAACAGGACGAGGCCCGTCGCCGCCGCCTGCGCCAGCAGATAGTGGACGCCGATGCGGACGAGTCCGCCGAAGATCAGCGCGTTGAACACCGCCCCGATCGAGATGAGCGCGAAGAAGGTGGCGAGCCCGCGCAGCAGGTGCGGCCGGTCCGTGAAGGTCAGCCACTGGTTGAATGCGTAGCTGACCACGCCGCCCGACAGAAAGCCGATCGTGGTGGCGGCGACGGGCGGCATCCCGCCCCAGGTCAGCAGCGCCAGGAACACGCTGTAATGCGTCGCCACCGCCAGCAGGCCGATCGCGGCGAAGCTGCGGAACTGGCGCGCGAGGCCGGAGCCCCAGAGCGTGCGAAGCGTGTCGGCGAGGGCCATCAGATCGCCACCGCCGCCACGATCAGGATGCTGAGGATCACCCAGCGGCTGATCGGATCGCGCAGCGCGAACACGATCGGATCGTCATCCACCATCCGGCGATGCGCGAGGATCAGCAGGCGGCCGATCCAGTACATCAGCAGCGGGCAGACGAGCCACAGCAGTTCCGGCCGCTTGTAGAGCGGCCCCACCGCATCCGAATTGATATAGAGCGCCAGCACCGTCACCGCGTTGAAGCCGGCGGCGGCGGCCATCGCCATCACCACGTCGATATCGTCGTTGCGATAATTGCGATTGGAGGCATCGGGCAGGCTGGCGTCCAGTCGCGCGGTCATTTCGATGTAGCGCTTCACCAGCGCCAGCGCCGTGAAGATGAACATCGCGAAGGCGATCAGCCATTGCGATACCGGCACCTGGATCGCCACCGCGCCGCCCAGCACGCGCGCCGTGTAGAGCGAGGCCAGCACCACCACGTCCAGCATCATCTTGCGCTTGAGCGAGAAGGAATAGGCGGTCGTCAAAGCGAGATAGCCGAGCACGACCCCCGCGAACAACGGCGACACCGTCAGCGCCACGCCGAAGCCCGCCACCAACAGGATCGGGATGGCCATGATCGCGCGCGCCAGCGACACCGTGCCGCTGGCGAGCGGGCGGCGCTTCTTGCTCGGGTGGAGCCGGTCCGATCCGATATCGACCAGATCGTTCAGCACATAGACGGCCGACGCGCACAGGCTGAAGGCGACGAATGCCAGCAGGCACAGCAGGGCCGATTGCGGATTGAAGGAGTGCGACGTGCCGAGCGCGAGGAAGACGAGCGCATTCTTCGCATATTGATGGATGCGAAGCAGCTTCAGCCACGGCTTCAGCCCGGTCTTCTCATGCTCCAGATGGACGGCGCTGGTGTGGCGGGCGTCCAGTTCCCGCCGCACGGCGCCCGGCGCGCGAATGCTGATCGCTCGGGAGGCCTGTGGCCAGACCTTCAGATCGACCGCATCATTGCCGACATAGTCGAAGCCCTGTTCGCCGAACCGCTCCACCAGCAGGCGGCTCTTGGCGCTGCCGCTGAGATTTTCGGTGGCGGAGGATCCGAACCAGCCATCGAACAACTGCAGATGATCGGCCACCGCCTTCACCAGCCGCTCATTGCTGGCCGATGCGAGATAGACGCGGCGCCCGGCCGCCTTCTCGTCGCGGATCAGCGTGAGGACGGCGGGATCATAAGGCAAAGTCGCCGGATCGAAATTCTTCACCTCGTCGGCGATGCACTGCTTGAGCTGCGCCTTGCCCCGGCCGAATGCGGACAGGATCGGAAGGATCGATCGCGGATTGTGGCCCAGCGCCGAGAAAGCCGTCTCGATCAGCAGATCCGATCGGATCAGCGTCCCGTCCAGATCGACGACCAGCACCTGCGACCGAACGGCGTCCGTTAGCCCCAACATTCAACGGCGCCCCGCTATTGCCCCAAGCCTGTTTGCATAATCGATGAATCGCGACAACCGGGTTAACGGGGAAAAGCCCCGTGCGCGGCCGTCAGTGCTGCCCGCGTCCGCGCTTTTCCGCCCGCGCGGCCTTGGCCTTGCCATAGCGCGTCTGCCGCGTGCCCGGCTTGCCGAGCGTGGAGTTGCCCCGCATCGGCGCCTTGCTCGGCTCGTTCGGCAGGCCCAACTCGTCATTCTCCAGCTTGCGGATTTCATCCCGGAGCCGGCCGGCCTCCTCGAATTCCAGATCGGCGGCGGCGGCGCGCATCCGGCCTTCCAGTTCCTCGATATAGGCGCGCAGGTTGTGGCCCACCATGTGGGGCCGCTCTTCGATGCCGGTATCTACCGTCACCTGATCCTTCGAGGACAGATGCGCGACGATGTCGGTCACGCTGCGGCGCACCGTCTCCGGCGTGATGCCGTGTTCGGTGTTATAGGCCATCTGCTTCTCGCGGCGGCGCTCGGTCTCCGCCATCGCGCGTTCCATCGATCCGGTGATGCGATCGGCATAGAGGATCACCTTGCCGTCCACGTTGCGCGCGGCGCGGCCGATCGTCTGGATCAGCGAGGTTTCGGAGCGGAGGAAGCCCTCCTTGTCCGCATCCAGGATCGCGACCAGCCCGCACTCGGGAATGTCGAGGCCCTCGCGCAGCAGGTTGATGCCCACCAGCACATCATAGACGCCCAGCCGCAGATCGCGGATCAGCTCGATGCGCTCCAGCGTCTCGACGTCGGAGTGCATGTAGCGGACCTTCAACCCCGCCTCGTGCAGATATTCGGTCAGATCCTCGGCCATGCGCTTGGTAAGCGTGGTGACGAGGCTGCGATAGCCCTTCTTCGCCGTCTCCATCGCCTCGTGGACCAGATCGTCGACCTGGCTCTCGATCGGGCGGATCTCCACCGGCGGATCGATCAGGCCGGTGGGGCGGATCACCTGTTCGGTGAAGACGCCGCCGGTCTGCTCCATCTCCCACGGGCCGGGCGTGGCCGAGACGCACACCGTCTGCGGGCGCATCGCATCCCATTCGTTGAAGCGGAGCGGCCGATTGTCGATACAACTCGGCAGGCGGAAGCCATATTCGGCCAGCGTGATCTTCCGGCGATGGTCGCCCCGCGACATGCCGTTGATCTGGCCGATCGTCTGGTGGCTCTCGTCCACGAACAGCAGGGCGTTTTCGGGCAGATATTCGAACAGGGTGGGCGGCGGTTCGCCGGGCAGGCGGCCGGTGAGGAAGCGGCTGTAATTCTCGATGCCCGCGCAGCTGCCGGTGGCGGCGATCATCTCGAGGTCGAAATTGGTGCGCTGTTCGATCCGCTGCGCCTCGATCAATTTGCCCTCGGCCTGCAATTCCTTCAGCCGCTCGGTCAGCTCGAAGCGGATCGCCTCGCTCGCCTGCTTCAACGTCGGGCCGGGCGTCACATAATGGCTGTTCGCATAGACGCGCACTTCCTTCAGCGTGGCGCTGGTCTTGCCGGTCAGCGGATCGAATTCGGTGATCTGCTCGATCTCGTCGCCGAAGAAGCTGATCCGCCAGGCGCTGTCGTCATAATGCGAGGGGAACAGCTCGAGATTGTCGCCGCGCACGCGGAAATTGCCGCGCTGGAAGGCCTGATCGTTGCGCTTGTACTGGAGCGCGACCAGCTTGCGGATGATCTCGCGCTGGTCGACCGTCTGGCCCTTCTTCAGATCGAAGATCATCGCCGAATAGGTTTCGACCGAACCGATACCGTACAGGCAGGAGACGGAGGCGACGATCAGCACGTCGTCGCGCTCCAGCAAGGATCGGGTGGCCGAATGGCGCATCCGGTCGATCGCCTCGTTGATCGAGCTTTCCTTCTCGATATACGTGTCCGTCCGGGCGACATAGGCCTCCGGCTGGTAATAATCGTAATAGCTGACGAAGAACTCCACCGCATTGTCGGGGAAGAAGCTCTTGAACTCGCCATAGAGTTGGGCGGCGAGGATCTTGTTGGGCGCCAGCACCAGCGCGGGGCGCTGCATCTGCTCCACCACCTTGGCCATCGTGAAGGTCTTGCCCGAACCCGTCACGCCCAGCAGCACCTGATCGCGCTCGCCCGCCTCGGCCTGCGCCACCAGTTCGGCGATGGCGGCGGGCTGGTCGCCTGCGGGCGCATAATCGGATTTCAGGACGAAGGGCCTTCCGCCCTCGCTCTTCTCGGGCCGCGCCGGGCGATGCGGGATGAAGCTCTGCCCCGTATCGGGCTCGTCGAGGCTCGTGCGGATCTGGATCGCCATGTGGAACATATGGGGTGCAGGGGCCGTCCCGGCAATCGGCTCGAACTTGGCGCTTGAAAAGCGGCATGCCCGGCTTACGACCGGATGCGCGGTCCGGCGTCATGCCCGGCCGCTGCGGAGAGTAGGCATGGTTCGCGTGGACGAGCTGGAAGCGCGCGTCGCCGTGCCGGCGCAATGAGGCTCACGATCGTCCAATATGCCGGCGATTATCGCGAAGCGTTCGAGCGTTTCGCGTCGGGCGGCAAGGCGACCTATCAGGCCCAGCGTTATTCGGTCGATTTCGTCGGCAGCCTGGCGGCCCGGCTGGAGCAGGTTTCGGTCGTGTGCGCGCTGGGCGATACACCGTCCGATGTCGTTCTGGCCAATGGCGTGCGGGCGGTGAATGTCGGCCTCGGGGAGCCGCTCGATGTCGATCGCCTGCTCCAGGCCGTCGCGGCGACGCGCCCGGATCGCCTCTGCATCGTCACGCCCGTCGCCGGGCTGATCCGGTGGGGCATCGCGCAGCGCCTGCCCATGCTGCTCACGCTCGCCGATTCGTTCAAGACGGCGGGCTTGCGCGAGAAGCTGCGCGCATGGCGCCTCGCGCGCCTGCTGGCGCATGATCGCGTCGAATGGATCGGCAATCACGGGCTGAACGCCTGCCTGTCGCTTCTTTCGATCGGCGCGTCGCCGCGCAAGGTGATCCCCTGGGATTGGCCACCCTCGTTCAATCCGCACGATCGCGCGGCCAAGGCTCGCGCGGCCGGGCCCGCACGCATCGTCTATGTCGGCGCGATCGAGGAGGCGAAGGGCGTCGGCGATGTGCTGGAGGCGGTCGCGCTGCTGAGGGGCGAGGGCGTCGCCGCCGAGGCGACATTCTATGGCGCGGTGAAAGCCCCGGACCTGCCGGCGATGGCGGAGCGGCTCGGGCTCGGCGGTGTCGTGCGTTTCGCCGGGCTGGTCGCGAACGAGGATGTGCCGGGTATCATGGCGGCGGCGGACTATGTCGTCGTGCCATCGCGGCATGAATATCCGGAAGGATTGCCGCTCACCATTTACGAGGCGCTGGCCAGCCGCACGCCGCTGGTGGCGAGCGACCATCCGATGTTTCGCGGCGCGCTGGTCGACGGGCGCAGCGCGCGCATCTTCGCGGCCGGCTCCCCGCGCGCGCTGGCCGATGCGCTGGCGGGGCTGGAGCGGGCGCCGGCGCTCTACGCTGCCTTGTCCGAAGGCGGCGCGGCGGCGTGGGATGCGCTGCAACTGCCCGTGACATGGGGCGCGCTGGTCGAGCATTGGCTGGAGGGGGAGGCGGGCTGGCTCGCCGATCATGCGGTTGCGTCGGGCCGCTATGATGCGCGGCTCGCCGAGCGGCGGGCGGCTTTGCGGGGTGCCTGACCTCCGCCCGCGGGCTTCGGCGCGGAAGCGTGACGTTTCCGGGGCGAGGGCGACGGCCTGACATCCGCTCCCGTCGGGGCTGCCGACTTTGCGGATCGAAGCCGTGCTTGCACCCGTGCTTCACGCGGACGATAGGGCGGTCATGGATTTTCCAGCGCTCCCCTTCGCCCTCGATTCCTATCTCGCCCGCATCGCTCTGCCCGAACGACCGGCCGCCGATGCGGTGGGGCTGGCGGCGGTGCAGCGCGCGCATCGCCTCACCATCCCGTTCGAGAATCTCGATATCGCGCTCGGTCGTCCGATCGGGATCGATTCCACCAGCGTCTTCGCCAAGCTCGTGAGCATGAAGCGCGGCGGCTATTGCTTCGAACATGGGCAATTGTTCCTCGATGCGCTGGAGGCGCTGGGCTTTCAGGCGCGGCCGCTGCTCGCGCGGGTCTGGATCGGCAAGCCGGAGAGCGTGCCGGCGCTGACGCACACCTTCGCGCTCGTCACGATCGATGGGCAGGACTGGATCGCGGATACGGGCTTCGGCGGCAGCTACACGCCGCCCATGCCGCTGGCCGAGGGCGAGGAAGTGGAGGCGCCGGACGGGGCCCGGTTCCGCCTCGCGCGCGATCCCGAATTCGGCTGGATGCTCAGCCGCAACGGTCATCTCGGCATGACGGACGGCCGCAGCGCGGGCGAGGGCTGGCACGATCAGTACAGCTTCACGCTGGATCCGGTCTTTCCCGCCGATCTCGCCGTTTCCAATTTCTGGGTGAACAATGCGCCCGAGAGCCGCTTCGTGAAGGGGCTGATCGTCAGCATTCCGCTGCCCCACGGCTTCGCCACGCTCAACGGACGCCATTATCGCCGGAACACGCGCGATCAGTCGGCCGAGGGAGAAATCGCGGATCCGCGCGTCTATCGGATGCGGCTGAGCCTGATGTTCGGCATCGATTTCACCGCCGATGAGGTGGCCACGCTGGGGCTGTTCGGCGACGCGGGCTAAGGGCGCGTTGGATCCGTATTCCGGCGAACGCCGGAGTCCGGAGCTTCGAACGTACGGCTCGCTGCCCGGGGCTCCTGCGTTCGCAGGAGCACGGGATCGGATGGAATGATGGCCGGGCGGCAATCCGCCCGGCCATCACGACAGCATCAGAAGGCGTAGTTGACCTTCACCACGCCGTTATAGCCGCGCGTGTCGCGGCCGATCACATAGGCGCCGCTGTTGATCGTCGCCGCGTTGGTGCCGCCATTGTAGATGTGGCTGCGGCCGAGATCATAATAGGTCGCTTCGAGGCCGAACGAGACCTTGCTGAGGTTGCCCTCGTGGAACGGGCGGAATTCCGCGCCGCCGCCGGCCGTCCAGCCCTGCGCGGTGTAGGAGTTGCGGCCCGCATAATTCTGCACGCCGGTCGGCGTGTTGAACGTGGCGCTGCCCTTCACCTTGCCGAACGCATAGCCGCCGGTGGCATAGACGAGGCCGTTGCCCAGCGTGTGGCCGGCGCGCAGGCGGGCCGAGCCCATCCATTCCATGCGCGAGCGGGCCAGCGTCTCCTGCACGCCGCCGCCGGTGGCGTTGGTGTAGACGCTGTTGGTGCCGCGCGTCCGCATGTAGGAGAAATCGCCCTCGGGGCCGAACACCCAGTTGCCGCGCTGGAAGTTCCAGCCGACCTGGCCGCCGCCGACGAAGCCTTCACGATCCTGGCCGATCGCACGCGGGCGCGTGCCCGAGGCGATGGCGTTGTTGGTCGCGGTGCTGGTGCCGCTGATATCCATATGGGCATCGCCATCGATGCCATAGCCAGCGTGAAGACCGGCATAGGGGCCCGACCAGGTCGGAGCGTCGGCGGTCTGGGCGGAGGCGGCGCCGGCGGCGGTCATCGCGGCCACGCCGAAAAACATCAACTTGTACATAATCTTAGGTCCTTAATCCCACTTACACGGGGACGCGGGAAACGCGCGGAGCGGAAAATGGGTGTCTCCGATTTGTCACACCTTGTTCGCAGCCGCGCAAAAACGGGACGAGCCGTGGGCGATCGGGCGACGGGCGGTGCAACCCAGCCCGTGGTGTTGCGAGCGGTTCGCAAACACTAAACTTGGTCGAGGGACATGTTGGGCCTAAGGGGATCGCGACATTTCCGAGGATCCCCATGGCCACGATCATCAAGGCAGCCGACCTGATCGAGAGCGTCGCGGACGCGCTCCAGTATATCTCTTACTATCACCCGATGGATTATATCCGCGCGCTCGGCGCGGCCTATGAGGTGGAGCAAGGCCCGGCCGCCAAGGATGCGATCGCGCAGATCCTCACCAACAGCCGCATGTGCGCCGAGGGGCATCGTCCGATCTGCCAGGATACCGGCATCGTCACCGTCTTCATCAAGTGGGGCATGGGCTGCACGCTCGACGATCCCGAGGGCCGCAGCCTGCAGGACGTCGTCGATGAGGGCGTGCGCCGCGCCTATCTGAACCCGGAGAACCGGCTGCGCGCCTCGATCCTGAAGGATCCCGCCTTCGGCCGCGTCAACACCAAGGACAACACGCCCTGCGTGCTGAACGTGGAGATGGTGCCCGGCCATCATGTCGACGTGCAGGTCGCGGCCAAGGGGGGCGGGTCCGAGAACAAGTCCAAGTTCAAGATGATGAATCCCTCGGATTCGATCGTCGACTGGGTGCTGGAGATGATCCCGCAGATGGGCGCGGGCTGGTGCCCGCCGGGCATGCTCGGCATCGGCATCGGCGGCACCGCCGAAAAGGCGATGACGCTCGCCAAGGAATCGCTGATGGGCGATATCGACATGGCGCAGTTGAAGGCGCGCGGGCCGCAGACCAAGATCGAGGAACTGCGCATCGAGATCTTCGACAAGGTCAACGCGCTCGGCATCGGCGCGCAGGGGCTGGGTGGCCTCGCCACGATCCTCGACGTGAAGATCATGGATTATCCCACGCATGCGGCCTCCAAGCCGATCGCGATGATCCCGAATTGCGCCGCCACCCGCCACGCGCATTTCCACCTCGACGGTTCGGGCCCGGCCTATCTGGAGACGCCCGATCTCAACGATTGGCCGAAGGTGGAATGGGCGCCGTCGAAGGAGTCGATCCGCGTCGATCTCGATACGCTGACGCCGGAGGTGGTCGCCTCGTGGCAGCCTGGCGATCGCCTGCTCCTGAACGGCAAGATGCTCACCGGCCGCGATGCCGCGCACAAGCGCATCCAGGATATGCTGGCCAAGGGCGAGGACCTGCCGGTCGAGTTCAAGGGCCGCGTGATCTATTATGTCGGCCCGGTCGATCCGGTGCGGGACGAGGTGGTCGGCCCGGCCGGCCCCACCACCGCCACGCGCATGGACAAGTTCACTAAGATGATGCTCGATCAGGGCCTGCTGGCGATGGTCGGCAAGGCCGAGCGTGGCGCGATCGCGATCGAGGCGATCAAGGAGGCCAAGTCGGCTTACCTGATGGCCGTGGGCGGCGCCGCTTATCTGGTGGCGCGCGCGATCAAGGCGGCCAAGGTCGTCGGCTTCGCCGATCTCGGCATGGAGGCGATCTACGAGTTCGACGTGAAGGACATGCCGGTGACGGTCGCGGTCGATGCGACGGGCACCAGCGTCCACAATACCGGCCCGCTCGTGTGGCGCGAGAAGATCGCGCGAGAGAAGCTGCTCGAAAACGCCTGAGCTTCGGCGCCCGCGCTGCTCTCCCCTGGAGGACAGAGCGGCGCGGGCGATGGCCCGTCGCTACCGCGCCAGCCGGAGCGCGCGGATCATCGTCCAGCCGAAGGTGGCGCCCGCATAGAGGGTGATCGCGCTGAGGCCCCAGGTCCACAGGCCGAGCGCGGCGAAGGGCAGGATGACCCAGCCGAGCGCGGGCGGCGTCGCATACCAGATGGGATCCTCGCCATCGCCCAGCCACGCGACGATCCGCCGCGCGGCCGAAAGCCCCGCCATCGCCACCACCAGCAGCAGCGCGGCGAGCAGCCAGCCCCATTGGCCGCTGTTCCGCATCAGCCACCAGCCGAGGCCCAGCGCGGCCAGCGCCCGGCTGCCCAGCCGGATCGCCTGCAGCGTCGCATCGCTCCGCACGCGCCGCGCCTGGATGAGCGAAAGGCGCTGCCCCATCCGCGCGAGCGGCCCCGCCAGCAGCAGCGGCAGCAGCGCGAACCAGCGATAGCCGGCGAGCGCCGCCAGCGCGCCGCCCACGGCGAGCAGGGCCGAAAGCGTGGCGGGCAGCGAGGGCTGGATCGCGCGCGCGAACAACTGGGGCAGCAGCGCCTCGGTGATCGGCGCCTCGACGAAGCGGTCGCTCCAGCTGCGGCTCGCCTCGCGCGAGGCGGTGATCAGGCGTGCCTCGGCCGTGTGGACCGCGTCGGCCGATCCGGCGAGGACGGGGATGTCGCGCCCGGCCTCGATCCGCGCGGCATGTTCCTGCACGGCGGCGCGCAGCATCGTCGAGATCGGATCCCAGTCGCCCACCATCTGCGCCACTTCGGCGATGCGCCGCCCGTCGAGGATCGCGATGCCCGCCCAGCGATGCTGCGCGTCGATCCGCTCGAACGCGGCATGGACGGGGATGTCGTCGAGAACGGCGAGGGCCGGCACGGGGGCTGTGGCGATGCGATCGATCAGCGCGCGATCGGGCAGGCAGGCGTCGGCCAGGATCAGCACGCGCGGTTCCGCGGCGAGCAGATCGGCGGCGGCGGCGATGCTGGTGGCCACCTTCACGGCGATGCCGTCCGCGCGCAGCCGGGCGAGCGGCGCGGCGAGCGCGGGCGCCATCTGTTCGACCAGCAAAATGGGCCGTTCGGCGCCCGCCGTGGCGAGACGGCGGATCTGATGCTCCACCAACGTGGCGCCTGCCAGAGGCAAAGCGGCGCGCGGCACGCCTGCCTCCACATCGAACGCGGCCACCAGTGCGGCCAAGGTCATGCGTGTGCCCCTCTCATCGCGCGCATCTGTACGGCGAAGCGGCCCCTACGCAAACCTCGCGCAAACCGCGCCCGTCGCATCGATCGACCTTCCCCGCCGCTCGGAAGCTGATAGAAGGTTAAAATGGCGGGCGGCATGCAGTGGCGGGAAACCCCGCCTGAAGAGACGGAGGAGGCGCAGACCGCGCTTCCGCTGGGCGATAGCGACTGGCTGGAAGAGGCCGCCGCCGAGCCCGAACGCCGCAGCCGCTGGAAAGACGTCACGCTCGTCGTCGCGATGCTCGTGCTGGCCGTGGCGTGGGTGGCGGTGCTGATCCTGCTGGTCGTCACGACGATGCCGGCGGGGCGGCTGGATCTTTCGCGCGCCGCCGCCTGGATCGGCGTGGGTTCGGGGCCGCTCACGTTGATCGGCCTGCTCGCGCTGGTGATGCTGCGGACGGGACGGACCGAGGCGACGCGCTATGCCCGCGCCGCGCGCGATCTCCGCATGGAATCGCTGCGGCTGGCCGAACTGCTCACTCTGGTCGATCGGCGCATCACCACCGCGCGACAGGGCCTCGCCAAGCATGGCGCCGAACTGGCAGCGATGGGCGAGGAGACGAGCGAGCGTCTCGGCCGCGCGGGCGAAGCCTTGCGATCGGACATGGGGCTGGTGGCGGAGACGGCCGCGAAGCTGGACGATGCCACCGCCACCGCCCGCACCGACCTGGGCGTATTGCTCACCGATCTGCCGACGCTGGAATCGCGCGCGGGCGCCTTGGGTGAGCGGCTGCGCTTCATCGGTCAGGACGTGGACGAAAAGGCGCAGGCCCTGGCCGGCACGCTCGGCGGGATCGAGACGCTGGCGCGCTCGGCCGATCAGTCGAGCGTGGCTGCCGCGCGCCGCCTCGCGATCGAGCTGGAGCGGATCGAGGGCAGCGCCGCCGCCGCCGATCGCCGGATCATGGAAGCGGCGGGCAAATTGGGCGAGGCGGCCGATGGCGCGCTCGTTCATGCGGCCGGCACGCTGGACCTCGTGCGGCGTGGCGTTTCCGAACAGGGCAATGCGCTGACCGCGCTCGTCACGCAGGCGCGCGAATTGCTCGGCCGCTCGGGCGATGAATCCGCGCGGATGCTGGCGACGCGGCTGGATCAGTTGAGCGGCCGGATCGAGGAAACCAGCGTCCGCATCGCGCAGCATGAATCGGCCGCCCGCGCTCTGCTGGGCCAGCTCGAACAGGCGCTGGGCGCGATCGAGGGCCGGTTCGAGCGGCTGGGCGATACGGGCGCCGAGCGCGTGGCGGATCTGGCCGAGACTCTGGCGATGCTGGCCGAACATGGCGATCAGATCGGCACTCTGCTGGGCAAGAGCGGCGAGACGGCGGAAACCGCGCTCGGCCAGATCGTGGCCCTGCGCCAGCAGGCGGCCTCCGCCAACGAACAACTGGATGCGGACCTGCCCGAGACGCTGGCGCGCCTGCGCGCGCAGGCGGACGATGCGATCGCCTTGCTGCGCGCGGCCGCTCCCCGTGCGGACGATCTGGTGCGCGCGGCCGAGGATCTGCAGGGCAAGCTCGCCGAAAGCGGCGCGCTGATTGAGATCGGTGGCGAGCGGATCCTGCGCTTCGCGGCCGATGCGGGCGTGCGGATCGCCACGGTGCGCGATCAGATGACGGCGGTGGTGGATGGTGGCGACGCGCGGCTCGCCCGCTTCTCCGAACAGGCCGACCAGACGATCGCCGCCGTGCGCGACGGCATCGCCGCTACAGTGGACGGCGGCGGCGAGCATCTCGCGCGTTTCTCGGCCGATGCGGATCAGCGGATCGATGCGGTGCGGGCCGGGATCGAGGCGATGGCGGCGGGCGGTGGCGAGAGCGTTGCCCGCTTCACGGCTCAGTCGGACGAGAAACTGGCGGCGCTGCGCGATCAGATCGCGTCGTTCGATGGCCTCGTCGCGCGCACCGATCAGGAGATATCGGGGCTGGCCGAGACGGCTTCGGTCAAGCTCGTCGATGCGCTGCTGCGCGTGCGCGAGACGGCGGCGCAGGCGGCGGCCCATGCGCGCGAAACGCTGGCGGGCGCGATCCCCTCCGCGGCCCAGCAACTTGCCTCGGCCAGCGCGGAGGCGATGGCGAAGGCGCTCGACGGCGTCGGCCAGGCCGAGATCGACAAGGTCGAGGCGGCCAGCGCGAAGGCGACCGATGCCGCCACCGCCGCGTCCGAGCGGCTGACCCGCCAGCTGGTGACGCTGACCGAGACGACCCGATCGGTCGAGGCGCGCATCGCCGAGCATCAGGCGGCGGCGTCGGCCACCGACGAGCAGAGCTTCGCGCGGCAGGTGAGCCTGCTGATCGAGGCGCTCAATTCCACCGCGATCGACGTCGCCAAGATCTTCTCGAACGAGGCGACCGACGCCGAATGGTCGGCCTATCTGAAGGGCGATCGCAGCGTCTTCACGCGCCGCGCCACCCGCCTGATCGATCCGGGCGACACCAAGGCGATCGCCGCGCGCTACAATGACGACGGCGAGTTCCGCGCGCAGGTCAATCGCTACGTCCACGATTTCGAGGCGATGCTGCGCCGCGTGCTGGCCGTGCGCGAGGGTTCCGCGATGGGCGTCACCCTGCTCTCGTCCGACATGGGCAAGCTTTACGTGGTGCTGGCGCAGGCGATCGAGCGGCTGCGGCGCTAGGGCAAGCAGGCCGATGGCCTGACGGGGAGGGGCGGATGCTGACGCGACGGGCAGTGATCGGATCGGCCCTCGCGGCATCGCTCCCCTGGCGCGGTGTTCTCGCCGCAACCCCCGTCGTACCGGAACTGGATCGGCTGCAGCTCACGATCCTCGCCGACGGCACCGTCTCCAGTTTCGCGCAGGCGGTGGAGAAGCCCGGCTTCCGGATTCTCGCGCCGGCGCGCGCGGCCTCTTCCTATCGGCTGACGTTGCGCGGCGAGTGGGGCTATTCGGTGCTGGCCGACGCCACGGCCGGAGGCACGTCGCATCGGCTGTTGATCGATTTCGGCTACACGCCCGAAGGCCTGGCCGGGAACATGGCGATCCTCGGGGTCGATCCCGCGACGATCGAGGCGATGGTGCTGAGCCACGGCCATTACGATCATTTCGGCGGCATGCCCGCGATCATCGGGCGGGTGAAGCGCGGCACGCCGCTCTATGTGGGCGGCGAGGAGATTTTCTGCGCGCGGCTGCGCGGCGTGGATCGCGACGGGGCCGATTTTGGCCAGATCGACCGGCATGATCTGCTCGCCGCGGGGATCGACGTGCGGATCGCCACAGCGCCCGCCACGATCGCCGGATCGGCGCTGACGACGGGGCGCATCCCGTTCGTCTCGCCCGAAAGGCCGCGCGTGCCGACCGCGATGCTGCCGGGGCAGGGCTGTCGGCGCGACGCGCTGGACCCCGACCGGCGCGATCTGGATTTCTTCGTGGACGATGCGGTCCACGAACTCGGCACGGCCTTCCACCTGAAGGGCAAAGGGCTGGTGGTGATCGGATCGTGCAGCCACCGGGGCATCATCAACACGGTGCGCGCCGCGCAGGCTGCCTCGGGCGTGGAGCGTGTCCACGCGATCGTCGGCGGCTTCCATCTGGTGCCGCCGCAGACGCCCGCCCAGGCGCTGGAAACGCTGGCGCTGATGCGCGCGCTGAAGCCCGATTATATCCTGCCCGGCCACTGCACGGGCGAGGCTTTCATGGCGGCGGCCATCGCGCAGATGCCCGATCAGGTGTTCCGCACCGTCGTCGGCAGCCGGATCGTCTTCGGCTGACGCGAAAACGCCGGGCGCCCGCAGTGCGGAGGCCCGGCGCCATCGATCCAATCCCGGCATGCGGCCGGGAAAGCGGGATCAGTTCTTGGTCTTGTCGACCAGCTTGTTCTTCGCGATCCAGGGCATCATCGCGCGCAGCTCCGAGCCGACCTTTTCGATCTGGTGGGCTTCGGCCTGCTTGCGGGCGGCCTTCAGCTCTGGCTGACCGGCGCGGTTGTCGAGGACGAAGCGGCTGACGAAGCGGCCGGACTGGATGTCCGCCAGAACGCGCTTCATCTCGGCCTTGGTCTCGGCGGTGATGATGCGCGGGCCGGTGTGGATGTCGCCATATTCGGCCGTGTTCGAGATCGAATAGCGCATGTTGGCGATGCCGCCCTCATAGAGCAGGTCGACGATCAGCTTGGTTTCGTGGAGGCACTCGAAATAGGCCATTTCCGGCGCGTAGCCGGCTTCCACCAGCGTTTCGAAGCCCGCCTGGATCAGGTGGGTGATGCCGCCGCACAGAACGGCCTGCTCGCCGAACAGATCGGTTTCGCACTCTTCCTTGAAGGTCGTCTCGATCACGCCCGAACGGCCGCCGCCGATCGCCGACGCATAAGACAGCGCCACGTCATGCGCGTTGCCCGAGGCGTCCTGATGGATCGCGATCAGGCAGGGCACGCCGCCGCCGCGCTGATATTCGGAGCGCACGGTGTGGCCCGGGCCCTTCGGCGCGATCATGAACACGTCGATGTCCTTGGGCGGCTCGATCAGGCCGAAATGCACGTTCAGGCCGTGCGCGAAGGCGATCGCGGCGCCGGGCTTCATATTGCCCTTGAGATCATTCTCCCAGATCGCGGCCTGATGCTCGTCGGGCGCGAGGATCATGACGATGTCGGCCCAGGCGGCGGCTTCGGCGCCGGTCATCACCTTGAAGCCGGCGGCCTCGGCCTTGGCGGCGGTGGCCGAACCGGGGCGCAGCGCGATGGCGACTTCGGGAACGCCCGAATCCTTGAGGTTCTGGGCATGGGCGTGGCCCTGCGAGCCATAGCCCACGATCGCGACCTTCTTGGTCTTGATCAGGCCGATATCGGCATCGGAATCATAATAAACGCGCATTGGAGGGGTTCCTTTTAAAACCCGTTCGCTTCGAGCAGCTTCGAGCTTGTCGAGAAGCGACCGTCGAGAAGCCTTCTCGACTGCGGTCTCGACAAGCTCGACCTCCGCTCGAAGCGAACGGGGTGAGCTTCATGGCCTCTGGTTTAAATCGCCTCCCGCCCGCGGGCGATGGCGGCGATCCCGGTACGGGCGACCTCG